>NC_011027.1:1602832-2289249 GCF_000020505.1 Chlorobaculum parvum NCIB 8327 | reverse complement strand
TTTATTGGAAAAAGGCTAAAAAGTTATCAACATGTGTTGATTTCTTGAAGGTTCAGGTTTTGCAGGGGATTTGGTGGTCGAAGTTTTTTTTATCAACAAGTTGTCCACATTGTGGAAAGATTGTTGATTTGGGGATGTTGATAGATAATTGATCGCGTCCGATTCTTGCTAATCATCGAGTAAAATGATAAATTAAGAGTCCTGTTATTTTAATCAATCATTTGAGAGGAGTTTTGAGGGTATGAAAAGGACATTTCAGCCGAGCAACAGGAAGAGAAGGAATAAGCACGGATTCAGGCAGAGAATGGCGACCAAGAACGGCCGCAGGGTTATTTCGTCCAGAAGGGCCAAAGGCCGTCACTCGCTGTCGGTCAGCAGCTCAATGAGCGCTTCGAAGCGTTAACAAGCTGGTCCGGAATGGAGCTGATGTTTCGTTTCCGGACCCTACCGCTTGCATGTCGGCATGCTTTCGGAACAACGAGCCCATGCTCTTCCGAGACGTGAGATCCTTCGTGGAAAATCCACGATTTCACCTCTGTTCAATGAGGGCAACCGCCTGAAAGGCGGTCCTCTCCTGATGTTTTATACCTGTTCCCGGCAGGGAGATCGTACCGGTTGTACGCCCGTCAGGGTGCTGTTCACGGTTGGCAAGAAGCTTGTGCCGAGAGCCGTGGACCGGAACCGGATCAAGCGATTGATGCGAGAGGCATACCGGCTTGAAAAAAAAGCATTGTCCGGGTTGACTGTATCTGAAGCGGATGGCGTTCCTTGTCAGGTGCTACTGGCGTTTTTGTATCGGGGGCGTGCCGACAGCGTGCCGCCGCTTGCAGAATTCCGGACCGAAATCCGCAGGATGCTGAATACTATGGTTACCAAAAGGCTGGCTCAGTTATGACGACGGCCGGATCGAGCACAATGGATGAAGAACGGACACATTGGACAAAAAGAAGCCTCAGCGCTGTTGGCCGGGTTGTCAATGCCGTGCCGATTCTTCTGATACGTTTTTACCAGACCTTCATTTCCCCTTTACTGGGTCCGTCCTGCCGATTCCAGCCCACCTGTTCTCGTTATGCCATCGAGGCGTACCGTCAGCACAATTTTTTTTATGCCTCCTGGCTGACCGTCTGGAGGGTGTTGCGGTGCAATCCTTTTTCAAAAGGCGGCTATGACCCTGTTCCTCCCCGAGCCGGGAAATCCGCGGCTAATACAAAAGATTCGAAGTAATGGATAGAAATTCGGTGATAGGCTTTTCCCTGATTGCAGTGATCATGATCGTGTGGTTGCAGTTCATGAAGCCCGAACAGAAAACGATGCTCGACCCGGTGCCGCCATCACGCGAGATGGTGCAGAAAGATGCCGCAGAGAACGCACCGGCCTCAGCGGCTCCCGAAACTGCCGCCGAGAGCCTTGGTTCATTTGCAAAGGCTTCCACCGGCACCGAACAGATCATCACTGTCGACAACGATTTGTTCACGGCGGAGCTTTCATCCAAAGGCGCGACGCTCAAATCCATGGTGCTCAAGAAGCATCTCGATGTGAACGGCAAGCCCTTCAACCTGATTTCGGAGAAGAACAAGGGCGCGCTCTCCATGCTCTTCCTGAGCAACGATGGCAAGCGCATTGATACCCGTGACCTCTATTTCCGGAGCCTCGATACGAAAAAATCGGAAACGGTCACCGGCAAGGAGAAGCTGTCGGTCAGCTTTGTGCTCGATGTCGATGCCAGCCGCAGCATGCAGGTGACCTACACCTTCACCGGCGACAGCTACGTGATCGATTACGACCTCAAGCTCAACGGATTCGGCTCGACTCTGGCTGGTAACGAGTATCAGCTCGATTGGGACGGTGGTCTTGTCTATTCCGAAAAGGACACTGCGGACGAATCGCACAACGCGATTTCAAGCGCCTACCTCGGCGGTGGATTGCTCAAGCTCGACGCGAAGGATTCCAAGAAGCGCTATCAGGAGGAGGAGTCCGGCAAGGCCGAGTGGGTGGCTGTCAGGAACAAGTACTTCGTCGCGGCGATGATTCCTGAGCGCGAAACCGAAGGCGTCTTTCTGCAGGGCACCAAAAAGGACGGTGTCGATTTTGAGAACTACACGGCTGCCCTGAAAATGATGATTCCGGCTGGTCAGAACTCTGTGACGGATCGGTATCGCCTCTACGTCGGCCCGCTCGACTACAACACCGTGCGTTCGCTGCACGTCGATCTTGAAAAGATCATGGACTTCGGCTGGGACTGGCTCACCCGCCCATTCGCCGAATACCTCATCCTGCCGATCTTCAACTGGATGAACAAGTATGTGACCAACTACGGTCTCATCATCATCATCTTCGCTTTCCTCATCAAGACGGTGACCTGGCCGCTCTCCCTGGCCTCGACCAAGTCGATGAAGAAGATGTCGGCCCTGCAGCCGATGATGAAGGAGATCCAGGAGAAGTACAAAAACGATCCGGCAAAGTTGCAGAGCGAGCTTGGGCGCATCTACAAAGAGGCTGGCGTCAATCCGCTCGGTGGCTGTCTGCCGACCGTGATTCAGATGCCGCTGCTGTTCGCCATGTTCTACGTCTTCCGTTCTTCGATCCAGCTTCGCCAGCACGGCTTTCTCTGGGTGAAGGATCTCTCCGTGCCGGACTCGATTCTCGACTTCGGCTTCAAGCTTCCGCTCTACGGTGACCACATCGCCCTGATGCCGATTCTGATGGCCGTGACCGTGTTCTTCCAGCAGAAGATTACGCCGACTACCCAGACCAACGATCAGATGAAGATCATGATCTGGATGTTCCCGGCCATGATGCTGCTGTTCTTCAACAACATGCCGTCCGGCTTGGCCCTGTACTACCTGATGTTCAACGTCTTCAGCATCGCCCAGCAGGCCTACATCAACGCCACGGTCTCCGACGAGGACAAAGCCGCCGCTGCCATGCAGGTTGCCGCTTCGGCCAGCCCGTCGAAGGGCGCGAAAAAGGGAGGCAAGAAAAAGTAACCGGCAATGGGCGGTCTCGAACAGGTGGATGCGTGGCTTTTCCAGCTCCTGAACCATACCCTGGCTCACCCGGCGCTGGACGACCTGATGCTGTTTCTGACCAAGCCTAAGTTTTCCGGTCACATTCTCTGGCTGACGGCGCTTTTCATCGTGCTCAGGAAGGGGCGCGACGGTTTCTGGATCGTGCTCCTTCTCCTGCTTTCGGTCGGTATTGCCGACTACACCGCGTCCGGGATCTTCAAGCCTTTGTTCCAGCGCGTGCGCCCCTGCTTCGCCCTCGAAGGGGTGCGACTCCTTGTCGATCAAACCCACTCCTGGTCGTTCGCTTCATCCCACGCGGCCAACTCGACCGCTATTGCAGCGCTCATCTGGATCTTCTTCTGGAAAGGCAAGCTGATCGACAAACTCTTCACGGTGACGATGATCATTTACGCAGCGATGGTTGCCTTTTCGCGAATTTACATCGGCGTGCACTATCCGGGTGACGTGCTTGGTGGCATCGTGATCGGCCTCGCCAGCGCGGCCCTGATCTACACTGCATTTGCCTGGGTCGTCAAGAACGTGGTGCACCGGCGGGCGATGCTGAATGGAGGCGTAGAATGAATCGCTGGGGAATCGATCTCGGCGGTACCAAGATCGAGGGGGTGATCCTCGACAGCGAGTTGCGCCCCGTCGTGCGCCACCGCATTTCGACGGAGCAGGAAGAGGGGTACGGCCACATCCTGATGCAGATCAAAAGCCTCGTCGAAACGATGGCCGAGAAGGCTGGACTCGACCTGCCGGAGCGGATCGGCATCGGCACACCCGGACGAGCCGACGGCAGCGACGGGGTTATCAGCAACTCGAACACCGTCTGCCTGAACGGCATGCCGCTCTTGCGCGATCTGCGCGAGGCGCTCCGGATGGAGGTGGTGATCGACAACGACGCCAACTGCTTCGCGCTCGCCGAGTCGATGCTCGGTGCGGGGCGCGACGAGATGGCGCGGCCCGGCGCGACAGCGTTCGGCATCATCCTCGGCACCGGCGTGGGGGCGGCATCGTCCGCGACGGGCAGGTGGTGCGCGGCGCGCACGGCATCGCCGGAGAGTGGGGCCACAACCCGGTGCCGGGTGAACAGGCGAAATGCTACTGCGGACGGCGCGGCTGCGTCGAAACGGTCATCTCCGGCCCGGCGCTCGAACGCCACTACGCGCTCCTCAGCGGTCGCAAAGCCTCGCTGAAAGAGATCGCCACCTCGACGGGTCACGACGACTACGCGCGGCAGACCATCGACCGGCTGGTTTCGAAATTCGGCGTGGCGCTCGCAGCGGTCATCAATATTCTCGATCCGGACCTCGTCATCATCGGCGGCGGCGTGGGCAACATCCGCCAGCTCTACACCCCGGAAGCGCGCGAGGCGATTGCCAAAAACGTCTTCAACCACTCGTTCGACATTCCGCTCCTGCCGCCCTTGCTTGGTGACAGCGCGGGGGTCTTCGGCGCTGCGCTGCTCGCGGGGCCGCCATTGCATTCACGATAATCTTTTCATCGAACTCCATTGGAACAACAGGAAATCCGCTACAGAAAAGGCGACATCATCGAACTCACCATCATCGACCACGCCGAGCGCGACAAGTGCTTCGGCAAAACCGCCGAGGGGATGGGTGTGATGGTTTCCGGCATTCTCGCGCCTGGCGACCGCGTTTCGGCGCAGGTTTACAAGGTCAAGTCGCGCTACCTCGAGGCGCGTGCCATCGAAGTGCTGTCGCCGTCGCCGGATCGCGTCGAGCCGGTCTGCCCGGTTTTCGGCTCCTGCGGCGGATGCAAGTGGATGCACGTCGGCTACGAGGCGCAGCTCCGCTACAAGCACAAAAAGGTGACCGACTCGCTCGTGCATATCGGCGGCTTCGAGAACCCCGACGTGCTGCCGGTGCTCGCCGCACCCGACGCGCTGCACTACCGCAACAAGGTGGAGTTCTCCTGCTCCAACATGCGCTACCTGCTCCAAAGCGAGATCGATAGCGACGAGCTGTCGAAGCCCAAAACCTTCGCCCTCGGCTTCCACGCGCCGGGCAACTTCGAAAAGGTGCTCGACCTCGACACCTGCTACCTCGCCAAAGAGTGCATGAATCGGGTGCTGAACGTCGTGCGTGACTTCGCCCTCGAACGCGGCCTCGCGCCCTATGCGGCCAAGGCACACGAAGGCTACCTGCGCAACCTCATGCTCCGCTACAGCGAGCGCCATGACCAGCTCATGGTCAACATCGTCACCTCGTGGCATGACGCGGAGCTCATGCAAGCGCTGAAGGAGCGGCTCGAAGTGGCCATGCCGGAGCAGCAGATGACCCTGCTCAACAACGTCACCACGCGTAAAAACACCGTCGCCACCGGAGAGCAGGAGTACGTCATCAGCGGCGACGGCTACGTCACCGAACGGCTCGGTGACCTCGACTTCAGGATTTCGGCCAACTCCTTCTTCCAGACCAACACCCGCCAGGCCGAAACGCTCTACGACCAGATCATCGCCGTCGGCAGCATCACGCCGGAGGACACCGTTTACGACCTCTACTGCGGCACCGGCACCATCACGCTCTACCTCGCCCGCCACTGCAAGCAGGCGATCGGCATCGAAGTGGTCGAAAGCGCCGTCCGCGATGCGCAGATGAACGCAGAGCTGAACGGCCTCTCGAACACGGTCTTCTTCCAGGCCGATCTCAAGAACTTCCATGCCATGCAGGAGGCGCTCGAACCCTACGCCAAACCCCGCATCATCGTCACCGACCCCCCGCGCGCCGGAATGCACCCCAAAGCGCTCGACACCATGCTCAAGCTTCAGCCCGAGCGCATCGTCTACGTAAGCTGCAACCCCGACAACCTCGCCCGCGACGGCAAAGAGATCGCCGCCCGAGGCTACCGGATGACGTCAGCCCAGCCGGTTGACATGTTCCCGCAAACGAATCACATCGAGACGGTTGCCTGTTTTGAGCGGGAGGGGTGACGGGTAATTGTTGACTCATCCGTGGTTCTTTTTCTGCTCTTTATCGGATTAATTATCAATGAATAAAAGTGGTCAGGGGACTTTGTAGCCGGTATTTTCTGAGAAGCACCAGGGTTTTATAGTGCAAAAACCCGTTCAGAACTCTTGCGTTTTTAGTGCAAGAAAAGTGTTGTATTGCAAATATCAGCGGATATAATTCCCCTCTTCTCCCAATCGTTTTCATTGCCTAACTTACCTATGCTGAATGCTTGAAAAGCACTCGGTATCGGTAACCCCAAAAAAGGAGAAAGTCATGAAACGATTCATCGTGGTCGGTATTGTCGCGCTGTTTAGCCTTGCCGGAGTTTCGTCGGCGATGGCTGGCGGCGGGATCGCAATTCCGAATCCGAATACGGGCGAGGTGTTGACTATCGGTGATCAGAACGATGATCCGCCCGGCGATCCTGCTTCCGACCCCAGCGGCCCCTTCGGTTCTGCACCTCAGTCTGGCGACGGTATTTCGGATGGCAGCGGTCTGGACTCTCCCAATGGACCGAATACTCCGTAAACAGCGGAGGACAAGCAAAGCATTAATTCCCCCGATTCAAGTCGGGGGTTTTGTTTTTCTGCTCTTGACGGGCGCTTACCGCTCTGCGAGGGCTTGGCGATAAACCTCCAGATCGCGGTCGGAAAAGCAGCAGAAGAGCACCTCATCGATGGTGGTTTCTTCCGCCAGAACTTCGTGCACGGTTGCCGTTGCGATGGCGGCGGCCTGTTCGATGGGGAAGCCATACGCTCCGGTGCTGATGGAGGGGAATGCAATGGTGTGGCACTGGTGCTCGATGGCAAGTTTCAGGGCGTTGCGGTAACAGGAGGTGAGCAGCTCGGCTTCGTTGTGGCTGTCGCCATGCCAGACCGGGCCAACGGTGTGGATGACATAGCTGGCGGGCAGTCGATAGCCCTTCGTGATCCTCGCCTCGCCGGTCGGGCATCCGCCAAGTGCACGGCACGCTTCGAGCAGCTCCGGGCCTGCGGCGCGATGGATCGCTCCATCGACTCCGCCACCACCGAGCAGACTCGAATTGGCCGCGTTGACGATAGCGTCGACCTTCAACGTGGTGATGTCGGCCTTGATGGGATGGATCAGAGCGGATTGCCGCATGGTTCGACCGGGTTCGGTTGGTTCGAAACGCCGCTGTCAGGCGTTGTTTTACGCTTTCTCGGCTTCGTCAGAAATCGTCTCGGCTGTTTCCGAAGCGCTCTCCGGTTCCTCTTCCTCCACCTCTTCGTAGTCCGCATCGACCACTTTTGGCATCGGTTCATCTTCTCCGGTGGAACTGCCCTTTTCCCATTCGAGGAAGGCGTTGAGATCGTGGTTGATCGAGGCGAGTACGGCGGTGAGCACGGCGGCGTCGTCGATGAAGCCGACCAGCGGAATGAAGTCGGTTATCAGATCGAAGGGGTTCACGAAGTAGATGAGGGCCGTGACGGCAAGGATGAGCGTCTGCCAGGGAACGATGTGGTATTCACGGCTCAGGTAGGCGCGTACAAGCCGGATCAGCGTCTGGAACTTGTCAGAAAGCTCGCTGAACTTCGATGAAGCACCGGGATTCGAGGCCATCTGCACAGCCGAATCGATGACGCCCCTGAGCTTTTCAGGGTCACGAATGGTTTCTTCGGCCTTTTGGCGGGCACGCTCGAAAAAGCGGTTCTCTTTCTTCTGTTTCATGGTCTGCTCGTGCCGATTTCTCAGGCAGCCGCTGCCGGCGGGTCAGCGTTTGCCTGCGTTGAGAAGCTTGCGTTTTTCTTCCTCCGTCAGGGATTCGTAGCCTCTGCTCGAAATCTTGTCGAGAATCCGGTCGATTTCGGCTTCCGAAACCTCTTCGTTCCCTTTTCCCCCTTTCCAGAGCGTCGGCCCTTTCGGTTTTTTCGGGAGGGAAACGTTCTTCATCAAGCGTTTGAGCGTCCACTCGTTTCGCCTGATGGTGATGTAGATGAAGCCGACGAGCATGCCGCCGAGATGCGCGAAGTGGGCGACTTCACTGCCACTGCCCATCGTCCGGTTACCGAGGCCCGACATGAATTCGATCAGGGCATAACCGGCGACAAAGTACTTAGTCTTGATCGGAAGCAGGAAGTACAGGAAGATGTAGCGGTCGGGAAACATCATGGCAAAGGCCAGCAGCACGCCGAAAATGGCTCCCGAAGCGCCGATGGTGGGATAGGGCGAGCCCATGGTGGCCAGCAGGTTGATGAAGGCCGCTCCGATCCCGCAGATGAAGTAGTAGGTGACGAAGGTTTTCGTGCCCCAGTAGTTCTCGATCTCCGTTCCGAACATCCACAGGGCGAACATGTTGAAGAAGATATGGGTGAAGCTTCCGTGCAGGAACAGATAGGTGATCGGCTGCCAGAGCTGGAACGAGTAGCCCTGAAGGTTGTGGGAGCCGATGGGCCAGAGCGCGCCGACGATCGTAAGCAGCGGGCCGATCTGGGATTGCTGGAACAGGAAGATCGCCACGTTGGCGATGATGAGGGTCTTGATCGCCGGGGGCATTACCTGAAAGCCGCCGGGCATGTATGGCTGGTCGTATCGGGTCATTCAGCAGAGTTTGCAATGAGGGCGCTTCTGAAAACCTGTTGCTCTGCATCAAGCTGTTTTTCAGAAGCGCCCAAGATTGTTCGTACGGTTCGGAATTTGCTTCCGTCACCAACAATGCGCGTCAGGGGTTAATCGTTCAGCGCCGCGATGCCGGGAAGCTCCTTGCCTTCGAGGAATTCGAGGCTGGCTCCGCCGCCGGTCGAGACGTGGGTCACCTTGTCGGACAGACCCGCTTTGGCGATGGCCGCCGCCGAGTCTCCACCGCCGATGATGGTGATGGCGCCGGCATCGGTTGCATCGGCAAGCGCCTGGGCGACGGCGAAGGTGCCTTTGGCGAACTGGTCGATTTCGAACACACCCATCGGGCCGTTCCAGAGCACGGTTTTGGCGCCGAGAATCTCTTTGGCGTAGGTTTCGATGGTTGCCGGGCCGATGTCGAGGCCGCTCATGCCGTCCGAGATCGTCGTAACCGGTTCGACTCGCGAGGCGGCGTCAGCCGAGATTTCGGCAGCGACCACCACATCTTCCGGAAGGATCAGGCGAACGCCCTTCTCTTTGGCCTTTTCAAGCAGAGAGATGGCCAGCTCGATTTTGTTGTCTTCCACCAGCGAGTTGCCGACCGGCAGTCCCTGCGCCTTGAAAAAGGTGAAGACCATCGCGCCGCCTACCAGCACGGTATCGACCTTGTCGAACAGGTGTTCGAGCACGTCGATCTTGCCGGAAATCTTGGCGCCGCCGAGAATGGCCACGAACGGTCGTTTTGCATCGTTGAGTGCCGTGCCGAGGTAGCGCAGCTCCTTTTCGATAAGGTAGCCGGCCACGGCGGTCGGCACGTAGTGGGTGATGCCTTCGGTCGAAGCGTGGGCGCGGTGGGCCGTTCCGAACGCATCGTTCACGTAGATTTCGCCCATCGATGCCAGCTCGCGGGCGAAATCCGGATCGTTTGCCTCCTCTTCGGGATGGAACCGGAGGTTTTCAAGCATCATCACTTCGCCATCCTGCAGGGCGAGCACCTCCTGCATCACTTCAGTGCCGATGCAGTCATTTGCCATCGTCACCGGCATACCGAGCAGCTCCGAAAGACGCTTTGCCGCCGGTGCCAGGGAGAATGCGGGATTGACTTTGCCTTTGGGTCTGCCGAGGTGCGACATCAGGATCAGCCGTCCGCCCTCTTCGATAACCTTGCGGATCGAAGGCAGCGCCCCGACAATTCTTTTGTCGTCGGTGATGTTCCTGTCCTGATCGAGCGGAACGTTAAAATCAACACGCATCAAGACCCGTTTTCCCTGTAACGATATGTCAGACAACGTCTTTTTCTGCATTTCCCTGTGATGTTGGTTGGTGGATTCGTGGGACGGTGAAGTTTTCGTAAACGTGAATATACATTAGGACACCTTTAAAAACCTATTACACGACCCGATTGCAGTGTTGGGCAGTGCTCAAATATCTGCGTTCTGCGGCATAACGGCCGTTGGTCAGCGCTGATCGGCTTCCTGGGCTTGCTCCCTGAGGAGTTTTGCCCGAACGCTGCGGTAGTGCTGGACGTTCTGGGCGTGTCCTGCCAGCGTGGATGCAAAGGCGTGACCTCCGCGCCCTGTGGCCACGAAGTAGAGGTAGTTCGTTCTGGCCGGGTTCAGCACGGCGTTGATCGAGGCCGGGCCGGGGTTGCAGATCGGGCCGGGCGGCAGTCCGGCATTACGGTAGGTGTTGTACGGAGAGTCGATTTCGAGGTCCTTGAACAGCAGGCGCCGGGCCGGGCCGGGAATGGCGTACTGCACGGTCGGGTCGGCCTGCAGGCGCATGTTTCGTTTCAGGCGGTTCAGATAAACGCTCGCCACGACCGGCTTTTCCTCATCGAGCGGCGTTTCGGCTTCGACGATGGAGGCCAGCGTGAGCAGCCGGTTTTCGTCAAGTCCGGCGCTTTTGGCCCGTTGTTGCAGGCTGTCGGAGTAAAACGATCTGAACTGTCTGGTGAGGAAGGTTACTACCTCGTCGGGCGTGCTTGCCCAAGGGAAGTTGTAGGTGCCGGGGAACAGGTACCCTTCGGTGCTGCGCCCTTCAATGCCGAGCGACTGGAGCAGCTTCGGGTCGCGTGTTGCTGCCATGAACGCGGTCGAATCGATGTCGAGCCCCCCGGCGATGATCGAAGCGATCTGCGTCTGTTCCACGCCGTTGGGGATCATGAGGCGCACTTCATCCTGCGGACGCGAATGAAGATAATCGAGGAGCGCGACGGAGGACAAGTTCCGGGGCACGGTGTAGCGGCCCGGCTTGATGTTGCGCAGCTTTGGGTTCAGCACTCCGGCGGCCAGGAGCGGCCAGCGGAACCGGACGGCTCCGGCGTCATGCAGCGATTCGACAATTTGCCGGAAGCTGTCGCCGCGATGCACAGCGATCCGCGGCTCGGCTTCATGTTGCCGAACGGAGTTCAGCCCGGGAACCAGCACAAACAGTGCAACGACGATGAGCGGAACGGCAAGCATCGCACGGACAATGGCTGAACGGAAGGGCTTGGATTGGCGAGGCATAACAAAGACGTGGAGTCTTATCGGGAGGCTGGATTCTGCTGGCTCTCCTGCTGGAACACGCGCGATTCATTGAGGATGCTGTGGTAGATCTTTTCGAGTGCCTGGCTCATCAGGGGTGAATCGGCCTGCTTCAGGACGTTGGCAAACACCTCTTTTTCGCGTTCAGGCTGGAGCACGGTTTCTCCGATCCTCGATTTGACGGCGCTGATGTTCCCTGCGAATTGCAGGCGTTGGCAGAGCAGCGGGACTAACTGCCGGTCGATTTCATCGATTTTTCCTCTCCATTCTTCAAGCTCCCGCCAGTGATCGTTGTTCATTGCACTGCTATCGGACATGATTCGGTCGTCGGTTAAGGGGATGCGTAAAAATAAGTTCAAAGGGTCGCCCTGAGCACAGTAGCTGCCTCGCAGTTTCGCCAAAGGCGCGGCCATGCACAAACGGTCAAGGTGCCATTAAGTATAATAAATTGTCAAAAGAAATGGTGGCGGTTTGTGCGCCTCATTTTTTCCTGTCGAACATCCTGAGCCAGTAGTCCACCTCTTTGTCGGACAGCGGGGCTGAACTGGTGCTTTGCTCTCCGGCCTTGCGGGACGGACCTCCATCACCATTCGTGGTGATGCCCATCGCCGCCAGCTCCTCGATAAAGGTTTCGGAATCGATGCAGCGGGCGCCCCATGCGGTGGCGTGCCGCTGGATTTCACGATCGGAGCTGACCACCAGCATCATGCCGGGGCGAGGCTCCAGCGAGCGGGCATGGTCGATGATCCAGCGGTCAGCGGATTTGAGCGAACCGCTGTAGGTGACCTCGATGCTGCCGCGCGACGAATGAGCCCTCGGCCCGCCACCGCCGTCATAGACCACGGTAACGTGGCGGCGGCTTTTCTGCCGGTAGCGCGTGAGCATCGCTTCAAGCCGTTCCCGCATGGAGGCCATCGGTTCGCCGGGCGCGATGTCGCGGAGTTTGTGAATCAGGTTGTAGCCGTCGATGACGGTTTCGCGGTACTTGGATGGCATCGCACTGTTTCTGCTTTATTACTGTTTTTTGCCTCTCCAGACTTGAGTGTACTATTTTTTTTAAACTTTCGATTGCCTACATTTAAAGTGGGGAAAGTGGGAAAAAGTGGGGAGATTATGCCCGGATTCATCGGTAGAGAGCAGCACACCGTTGACGACAAGGGCCGGCTTCTGATTCCGGCCAGGTTTCGTCGAAAATTCCTTCGCCAGAAGGATGAGGAGAGTGCGGAAAAAGCGAAGCGGCATGAGGTGCTCTATGTCTTTAAAGCTGATGACGGCTCGCTCGAACTCTACGAACCGGCGGTCTGGAATGAAAAGGAGCACCAGCTACTCAAGCTTTCCGATTTCAATCCTGAAGAGCGCCTGCTGACCACCATGATCTATGCCCGCCTCGACCAGCTTGAACTCGATCGCTCCGGAAGAATCGCGCTTTCTCGCGAGATGCTTGACCATGCAGGAATTGAGCGTGAGGCGGTCGTGATTGGCGCCAACGCGAAGATGATCGTCTGGAATCCGGACAGACTCACACAGCTTCTGGCCGATAACGCGGGAAGTTTCTCCGGGCTTGCCAACCGATATGTCAAAGGTGATGGGAAATCAGGAGTATCATGAGCCGGTTCTGGCCGATGCGACCACTTCGCTCCTTGTCACGCGGCCGGGGATCTACATCGACGGAACGCTTGGCGGCGGCGGGCATTCGCTGGAGCTGCTCCGGCGGCTTGACGCGCTCGATGGCGAGTCGCTTTTGGTGGGCATCGATCAGGACAGCTACGCGCTTGAAGCCGCCGGGCAGAAGCTTCAGGATTTCGGCGACAAGGCGATACTGCTCAGAGGCAACTTCAGCATGGTCCGGGAGCTGCTTGCTCCGGTTAAGCGTGGCCCCGGAGAGGGTCTGGAAGTCATGGGGTTGCTGCTCGACCTCGGGGTTTCATCATTCCAGATCGATACACCTGTCCGGGGTTTCAGCTATCTCAGGGACGGCCCGCTCGATATGAGGATGGATCCGGACGGCCCGCTGACGGCCGCCGACATTGTCAACGATTATGAAGAGCAGGCATTGGCGCGGTTGTTTTTCAGGTATGGCGAGGAAGCGCATGGCGGCCGGATTGCCAGAGCCGTGGTGAGCGCCAGAAGCGTTGCTCCTATCACGACCACCGGAGGGCTTGCCGAGGTGGTTCGCCGGGCCTGCCCGCGAAAGGACTCCCCAATCAAGACCCTTTCGAGGATTTACCAGGCGCTGCGGATCGAGGTCAACGATGAACTCGGTGTTCTTCAGCAGGCGCTTGAAGACGGCTTTGCCGTGCTTTCGCCCGGTGGGCGTTTTGCGGTGATCAGTTACCACTCTCTCGAAGACCGGATCGTCAAGCGTTTTTTCAGCGCCCGTTGCACGGCGGACTGGGGTCCGAAAGGCCTCCCGTTGCGAGAGCCGCTCAAGCCGGCCGAAGCTGAACTGGTGACCAGAAAATCGGTGCAGGCCGGTGAGGCCGAAGTCAGTCGGAATCCGAGAGCGCGAAGTGCGCGTCTCCGGGTTATTCAAAAACTTTAACCCTGACAAGGAGGTGTCCCATGAGCGTTTTGAGGCGTGCCGGAAGCTCGTTTACCGCCCTTGCGGGTAAAGCGAAAGCATTTTTAGATGAGAAGCGTGATAGCTTTGGAGGGTACGAGTTCGCTGGTGTAGATGTGCTCGGTGAACGGCAGCCGTTCAGTGGCTACGAGTCCGAACCGGTTCCGTCGACTTCGCCGAAGCTGTCTTCGACGGCGTTCAATCTCGGTGCAATCCTGCGCCTGAGGAGCTTTCTGTATCTTTTGGCGGTAACAGGGATTTTTCTCTTCCAGATCGGCAGTACGCTGGCCATCAACGATCTGGCCCTGCGTAACGAGCGGCTCCGCGAGCAGTTGCGGATCAGCACCAGCATCACCACAGCACAGGCGCTTGAGATCCGGCAGTTGCAGAGCATCCGGAACATTACCGGCTATGCACAGCAGCTCGGCCTCAGCGCGTCACCCGTGCCTCCGGTGGAACTCAAGCCTTGACGCGTGACGGTGATAATTGCATGAACGAAGAGCAAGGGATACAGCAGCAGCATGCTGCGGGCTCCGGTGACCGGGATTTCGGCCTGCGTCTTGGCATCATCGGGGTGCTCATGCTTGTCTTTTTTACGGCAATCGTGATGCAGCTGCTCCGGATTCAGGTGCTTGATGTCGGCAAATACCGAGAAAAGGCAAGCCGGCAGTATGTAAGAAAAATCGATGAGCATGGGCGCAGAGGGAGCATTCTTGACCGTCACGGGCGACCGCTTGCCGAAAGTGTCGAGACCATATCCTTTGCTGCCGATCCCTCCCGCATCAAAGACCGGTCGCAGGTTGCGAGGCTTTTTTCTCAGAATTTCGGCAAGAGCAGCTACTACTACCTTAAAAAGCTGAAGCGCAAACGGCGCTTTGTCTGGATGGAGCGCAACGTGCCGGTTACGAAAGCTGCCGGTCTGATGACCGCAGGACTGAAAGGGATCGATTTCAGACGCGAGCAGCAGCGCCATTACCTTAACGTCGCGGCCCAGCTCATCGGCCTGACCGATCGTGACAACCTTGGCGTCAGCGGTCTGGAAAAGAGCTTCGAAAAGCGGCTTCGGGGCGGCGAGGGCTCAAGGGTTTTCTACCGTTCGGCAATCGGTGAGCTTTACCCGGCGCCCGATGTTGAGCAGGTGCCTCCGCTCGGCGGGAACAGTGTGGAGCTGACCATTGATGCGGATATTCAGGCCATTGTCGAGGATGAGATCATGCGGGCGGTCAACGAGCAGCAGGCCACCGCAGCCATGGGCATCGTGATGGATGTCCGCAGCGGCGAGATTCTGGCCATGGCCAACTACCCGACCTTCGACATGAACTCTCGCAAAGGCGTGACCTTCGCCAGAATGCGTAACCGGGCGGTTACCGATATGTTCGAACCGGGCTCCACCTTCAAGCTCGTCATGGCGGCCGGTGCGACCGAGGTGCTTCACTGGAAGGCTTCGCACGTGGTGGACGGGCACGAAGGGCTGCTGATGATTCATGGAAAACCGGTCAGAGATCATGAGCCTCTCGGGCTGATTCCCTTCCGGAAGGCGATCACGGAGTCGAGTAACGTCGTGGCTGCGAGCACCGCCCTGCAGCTCGGGCCGGAGAATTTCTATCACTATGCCACGGCTCTTGGTTTCGGCAAGAAAACCGGCGTCGGACTTATTGGCGAATCGAGCGGGCTGCTCAAGCCGGTTTCCGACTGGGGCAAGCTGACCCTGCCGTGGATGGGTTATGGCTATCAGGTTATGGCCACGCCGCTGCAGGTGCTTCAGGCCTATGCGACGCTGGCCAATGACGGAGCCCGGATGCGCCCCTATATCGTCAGGCGTATTATCGATCCTGACGGCCGGGTCGTTATGGAGAACGAGCCGAAAAAAGTGGTGCAGGCGCTGGAGCCAGAATCCGCGCGTTACATAACCAGAGAGTATTTCCGTCCTGTGGTTGAAGAGGGCACCGGCCAGTCTGCAGCCATCGAAGGGGTTGCGGTGGCTGGCAAGACCGGAACGGCGCAGAAATTTTATAACGGGAGCTATCATGGCTGGAGCCATTATCTCTCGTCGTTCGTGGGGTATTTTCCGGCTGAAAACCCTCAATATGCGGCGATTATCGTTGTCGATGAGCCGAAGACGGCGTATTATGCATCCGCTGTTGCTGCACCGGTTTTTTCGAGAGTCTGTGGGCGGGCGCTGGCCTGTTCACCCGAAATGCAGCGCCGCCTGGAGCTGAAGTCGCCGGAGCGGTCCCGGCTGGACGGCATTGCGACCGTGGCGGTGCCCGTGCTGCAAGGGCTCAGCGGGAACGAAGCCTCGAAACTGCTCGAATGGCACGGACTTTCGATGGGCAGAACCGGAGATGATGACGGGTACGTGACCTCCCAGAGCGTGGCGCCTGGCACGAAGGTTCGCAAAGAGTCACGGGTGACGGTGCATCTGGAGCGGAAAAAGAAAGAAAAGTGATGAGTGACACGGGGAACGGAAGCGCTTGCGCGAAGCTCGGTGAGCTGATCGACGGACTTGGCGGTCTGGTCGATCGCCGGGGCGCGTGCGCGTCTGACCGGCCGGTTTCCGGCGTGAGCAGTGACTCGCGGCAGATCGGGCCGGGTTCCATCTTCGTGGCCGTACGCGGCTTCATCACCGACGGGCATCTGCATATCGACAGCGCCATCGAGGCCGGAGCGGTTGCGATTGTCTGCGAGGCGTACCCCGCCGAACTGCGTGACGGCGTCTGCTACCTGCGCGTCACCGAGAGCCGCAAGGCGCTCGCCGAGCTGTCGAAAAACTGCTACGGCAACGCCTCTGACCAGCTCATGCTGATCGGCGTGACCGGCACGAACGGCAAAACCACCACCGCGCGGCTCATCAGCTCGATGCTCAACGCTGCGGGCATTCCCGCCGGGTACATCGGTACGGGGCTTTGCCGCATCGGCAATCGCGACATCGAACTCGAACGCACCACTCCGGAGCCGAACGGCCTGCATGCGCTTTTCCGGCAGATGGTCGATGCCGGTTGCTGCGCGGCTGTGATGGAGGTCTCCTCCCACGCGCTTGTGCTTGACCGCGTGCACGGCCTGCGCTTCAGGTCAGCCGTGTTTACCAACCTCACACCGGAGCATCTCGATTTCCACGAAACGATGGAGGAGTATGCAGCAGCCAAGCGCCTCTTGTTCAGCCGCCTGACTGATGATGGCTTCGCCGTTCTCAATGCGGACGACCCGCAGGCTGGTTTCATGGCCGCCGGGCTTCCGAATGATTACCTTTACTGTTGCTCGCTTTCCGGGAATTCATCGCTCTGCGATTCGGATCACCGTTTTCGGGCGTTCATCTCTGCTTCGACGGTTGAAGGTTCGACGGCTGAAGTCACTTTTGGCGCCCAGTCGGCCACCATGCAAGTGCCACTTCCGGGCGAGTACAATGTGATGAATATGCTCGAAGCCTTCGCGGTGGGCATCAGTCTCGGTCTTGATCCCGCCAAGGCGCTTGCCGGGCTTGCCGAATCGGAGGCCGTGCCGGGGCGGATGGAGCGGATCTGGAGCGCCGACCGTTCCCGCTGCGGCGTGGTCGATTACGCCCATACGCCCGATGCGCTGCAGAAGGCGCTCGAAACCCTGCGTGCGGTGACGCCCTCCGGCTCGAAGCTCTCGGTGGTGTTCGGCTGCGGAGGCAATCGCGATCGGAAGAAGCGCCCCGAGATGGGCCGCATCGCTGCCGAGCTTGCCGACCGGGTTATTCTGACTTCCGACAACCCGAGGGATGAAAATCCCGAATTGATTCTCGACGAGGTCGAGGCGGGCATGGCGGGCCGGGTGCATCTCAGAATTTCCGATCGCGCTGAAGCCATCCGGCGGGCGGTAGAAGGTCTCGGCACCGGTGACATTCTGCTGGTGGCCGGCAAAGGTCATGAAGAGTATCAGGAGGTGGCGGGCCGGAAACACCATTTTTCCGACCGTGAAACGCTTGCGGCCTGTTTTGCCGAAGTGCATTTTGAAAGGGAAGTAAAGGAGCAGTCATGAAAGGGGCGCTGATCTACAGCGATTTCAACCGTGCAGGCCGGATCGAGGCCTCGGATGTCGATGAGCGGTATCAACTCGTCGATCCGGTGGTGGTGATCGATTCTCGCAAGGTGGTCGAGGGCGCGGTGTTTGTAGCCCTTCCGGGCGAGCGCACCGACGGCCACCGCTTTGTCGGCGCGGTGTTCGCCAACGGCGCGTCGTGGGCGGTGGTCTCGAGCGAATGGTTCAGCCAGCATGGCTCGGAGCATCGGGGCGAAGGCCGCCGCTTTCTGGTTGCCGACGATCCGGTCGCAGCCTTTCAGCAGCTCGCTACGGCCTATCGGGAGCGCTTCGACATTCCGGTGATCGGCATCGGCGGCAGCAACGGCAAGACCACCACCAAGGAGATGGTGGCCGCGGTGCTCTCCACCGCCTTCAAGGTGCGGGTGACGCAGGGCAACTACAACAACCATCTCGGCGTGCCGCTGACCCTGTTCCAATTGCGCCGCGATACCGAGATGGCGGTCATCGAAATGGGCATCAACCACCCCGGTGAAATGGCTTTTCTCGCCTCGATAGCGCGGCCGACCCACGGGCTGTTGACCAACATCGGTCACGAGCATCTCGAATTTTTCGGCTCCCTCGACGGCGTGGCCAAAGCCGAGGCAGAGCTGTTCGATTATCTCGAAGTGAGCGGCGGCACGGCTTTCGTCAATCTCGACGACCATCGTCTTGCTGCCGCAGGTGCGTCGCTGTCGCGCAAAATCTGTTATGGAGCTGTGCCGGGCGAGCCGTGTGCGTGGTGGGCCGAAGAGGTCGGCAGCGACCGGGTGGGCCGCATCGCGTTCACGCTCTGTTCCGAAGCTGGAATCCGCCAGCCGGTTGCGATGAACTTCATTGGCCGCCACAACGTCACCAATGCCGTGGCCGCGGCGGCGGTCGGCGCACACTTCGGCCTCGCGCCCGAACAGATCGCCAGCGGTCTCGGCGAACTGATGCCCGCGAGCGGCTGGAAACGCATGGAATTGCTGGAGGCGGGCGGCGTGGTGGTGCTCAACGACACCTACAACGCCAATCCCGACTCGGTGCGTCTGGCGCTCGACACGCTTGCCAGTCTCGACTGCTCGGGCCGGAAGCTCGCTGTGATTGGCGACATGCTCGAACTGGGCGGCAACGCGGCGCTTGAACATGAATCGATCGGCAACTATATTCGCCAGCTGCCAATCGACGGTTGCGTCACTATCGGGCCGCTTGCCGGTTCCTGTTGCCAGAATGCGCAAGAGCGCTGCCTTGGCCATTTTGAGACCATGGATGATCTTGATGCCTTCCTCGGCGACTACGTCAGGCCGGGCGACGCGGTGCTCTTCAAAGGCTCACGTGGCATGAAGCTCGAACTGGCTGCCGAAGCGCTTGTGAAACGAATGACCCCAATCAAGGAAGTATCTGACTGACCAATGCTCTACTATTTTCTTCGATACATCAACGAAATGTTCAACCCGCCGGGAATGCGGGTGATCGAATACCTGACCTTCAGGGCAAGTGCGGCTGCCATCACCGCTCTTCTGATTACCGTTTTTGCCGGGCCGTCGTTCATCCGTTTCCTTAAATCCCACTTCCTCGAACCGGTCAAGGAGGAGGCTCCGGAGGAGCATCGCAAGAAAAAGGATGTCCCGACGATGGGCGGCCTGCTCATCATTCTGGCGGTTGAAATTTCGGCGCTGCTCTGGGCCAAGGTCGATGACCCGCATGTGTGGCTGATCATGCTTGCGGTGCTCTGGATGGGGCTGATCGGCTTTATCGACGACTACCGCAAGGTTGTGCTGAAGATCAAGGGTGGACTTGCCGGAAAGTACAAGCTGGTCGGGCAGGTCGCACTCGGGCTGGTCGTCGGCTTCTACACCTGGAACGATCCCGCTTTTTCGGTGCTGCTCTCCAAGACGAGCGTGCCCTTCCTGAAAAATTTCTCCGTTGATTACGGCATCTTCTACATTCCGGTGGTGATCTTCATCATCACGGCGGTCTCAAACGCGGTGAACCTGACCGATGGCCTCGACGGTCTGGCGGCGGGTAACGCAGCGATCGTGACGATGGCTCTCGGTCTCTTTGCGTACCTTGGCGGCAATGCCGTCTATGCGGGGTATCTGAGCATTCCGTTCATCTCCGGGGCCGGTGAGATCGCCGTGGTCAGCATGGCGATTGTCATGGCGTGCGTGGGCTTTCTGTGGTTCAACTCGAATCCGGCGGAGGTCTTCATGGGCGACACGGGGTCGCTCGCCCTCGGCAGCGCCATTGCGGTGATCGCGCTCATGATCAAGCAGGAGCTGCTCCTGCCGGTGCTGGCCGGAATCTTTTTCATCGAGACCTTGTCGGTCTCCATGCAGGTGGCCTGGTTCAAGTTCACCAAATGGCGGTTCAAAGAGGGGCGTCGCATCTTTCTGATGGCTCCCCTGCACCACCATTTCCAGCTGAAGGGATGGCCGGAGCAGAAGATTGTTATCCGCTTCTGGATCATCTCGATCCTGTTGTTTTTGACAAGCCTCATGACCCTGAAACTACGATAACGTGAATCCGGAAGCGCTGAAAGGAGTGGCGGTGTCGGTTATCGGCGCCGGAAAAAGCGGAGTGGCTGCAGCTGGCCTGCTTGCCAGTGCCGGAGCGCGTCCGCTGGTCAGCGAGTTTGGCACCGTCAAAGCCGAAGCTGCGGAGCAAATGCGGGCGCTTGGCGTGCCGTTCGAAGAGGGCGGGCACTCGGAGCGGGTGTTCGAGGCGGAATTGTGCGTGGTGAGCCCCGGTATTCCGCGTACTGCTCCGGTCATCCGGGAGATGGAGGCTCGCGGCATTTCCGTGGTCAGCGAGATCGAGCTGGCCTCGTGGTTCTGCCGGGCGCGCATTATCGGCATCACCGGTACGGACGGGAAGACCACCACGGCTACGCTCATTCACCGTATCTGCGAGGCTGATGGCGAGCAGCAAGGCTACCGCGCGTTCAGCGTGGGCAACATCGGCACGCCCTTTTCGTCGGAGGTTTCCGGCATGGAGCCGGACGACATCGCCGTGCTGGAGCTGAGCAGCTACCAGCTCGAAGGGTGCAGCTCGTTCCGGCCAAACATTGCCGTGCTGACCAACATCACGCCCGACCACATGGATCGCTACGGCGGCGACATTCACGCCTACGCCAGGGCGAAGTTCCGCATTCACGCATCGCAGCAGGCCGGAGATACGCTGATTTACAACCACGACGATCCACTGCTGCGCGCCCATTTCGAGGGTGACGGGCCGTGGCCGTTCAAGGTGGTGCGCACCGGCCTGAAGGCCGAGTCGTTTGAGGGTGTTTCGGAGGACTTTGTTTCGGTGGCTGACGGCTGGATTGTTATCCGGACGGCGGGCCTGACGGAGCAATTCATGCCGGTCGATGAGGTCATGAAGCCAGGGTTTCGCGGCGAGCATAACCTGTACAACGTGCTCTCGTCAGTGGCGGCCGCCCGCGCGGCAGGTGTTCGGGACGACGCGGTGCGCCGGAGCCTCTCGGAGTTCGGTGGCGTCGAGCACAGGCAGGAGTTTGTCGGCTCGTTCTGCGGCGTGGACTGGATCAACGACTCCAAAGCCACCAATGTCAATGCCATGCGTCAGGCTCTCCAGACCGTTCCGGCTGGCATGGTGCTCATTGCTGGCGGGCGCGACAAGGGCAACGACTACGCATCCATCGCCGAGCTGGTGAAGGAGAAGGTCTCCTGCATCGTGGCTATCGGCGAGTCGCGCGGCAAGATTGCGGAGGCGTTTCGTGGCGTTGTGCCGGTCTTCGAGGCCGCATCGCTTCACGAGGCTGTCGAGCTGGCCCGCCAGTCGGCCCGACCCGGCGGGAGCGTGCTCTTTTCGCCTGCCTGTTCAAGCTTCGACATGTTCAGCGATTTCGAGGATCGGGGCAGGCAGTTCAAGCAATCGGTACGGGAGATGGCATCATGCTGAAGTTTCTGACCATGCCGGACTTGTCCGGCGGAACACCGGAGCTGCTTCCGGCACAGCCGGGTAACGGGGATGCTTTTGCGGGTAAGCTGCTGCTCTTCATCGTGGTGGTGCTGATGTGTATCGGCATTGTGGTGGTTTACAGCAGCGGCGCGGGCTGGGCTGAAAAGAAGTTCGCCGATCCGCAATACTTCCTCTGGCGTCAGCTCACCTTTGCCGTGCTGGGGCTTGGCGTGATCTTTGCGGTCGGCCATATCGACTACCATCTGTTCATGAAGGCCAGCAAAGCTTTGTTGTTCCTCAGCATCGTGGCGCTGGCCATGCTGCTGGTGCTCAAACTTGTCGGTGTTATTCATGGTGCGGCCCGATGGCTCGGCTTCGGGCCGCTGAAGTTCCAGGCTTCCGATCTTGCCAAGTACGCGATCATCCTGCACTTTTCGCGGTTGCTTGCCGAAAAGCGAAACTATATCAGGGATTTGCACACCGGTTACTATCCGATGCTGATTCTGCTGATGACTGTGGTTGTTCTGGTTGCGCTTGAGCCGAACTTCAGCACCTCCTCGCTGATTGCGCTGATCGGTTTCACGCTGATGTTTATCGGCGGCATCAGAATCAAGCACCTCCTGGCTACGGGCGCGGCGCTGATTCCGATCGCGGCGGCGTTCGCGATTGCCGCGCCGTATCGCGTGGCCCGTCTGGTGGCATTTGGCGGCGGAGAGGATCAGTTGAGCTATCAGGTCAGGCAGGCGTTGCTCGGCCTAGGCAATGGCGGCCTGCTCGGCCTCGGCCTCGGGGCCAGCAAGCAGCGCGAACTGTACCTGCCTCTCTCCTACAACGACTTCGTTTTCGTGGTCATCGGCGAGGAGTACGGCTTTATTGGCGCGCTGGTGGTGCTCCTGCTTTTCGCAGGCCTGCTTGCCTGCGGCATCATCATCGCCAAGCACGCTCCCGACCTGTATGGTCGGTACGTGGCCACAGGCGTCACCATCGCCATCGTTCTGTATGCGTTCATCAACATCGCAGTTGCCAGTCACCTGTTGCCGACGACCGGCGTTGCGCTGCCATTCATCAGTTACGGCGGCACGGCGCTGCTGTTCAATTCGCTCGGCATCGGGATGCTGGTGAGTATTTCGCGGTACCGGAAAAAGGTCGAAACGGTGCAGCGGGCCGAGGCCTTGCTCGATTCGAAGGGAGGGCGGTCATGAAGGTGCTGTTTGCCGGAGGCGGAACCGGCGGCCATCTCTACCCCGGCGTCGCGATGGCTTCCGAGCTGAAGAAGGTCGTGCCCGGCGTCGAAATCTCCTTCGCGGGTACTCCGGCCGGTATTGAAGCCACCGAGGTGCCGCGCCTCGGCTATCCGTTGCACCTCCTGCCGGTTCGGGGGCTGAAGCGCGGGCGCTCGCTGCGCGACCTCGCGGCGAACGTTGGGGTGCTGAAGGATTTCGGCTCATCGCTCATGCAGGCTTTTTCGATCATCCGTAAAGAGACGCCCAACGTAGTTGTCGGCACGGGCGGTTACGTCAGTGCTCCGTTGCTGCTTGCCGCGCAGCTTTCGGGCTGCAAAACGCTCATTCAGGAGCAGAACGCTTTTCCGGGCGTGACCACCCGTATGCTTGCCCGGATGGCGTCGGAGGTGCACCTGTCGTTCGCCGAGAGCCGCAAGTTTTTCGGCGACAGCAAGAATGTGTTCGTGACGGGCAATCCGGCGCGCGAGTTCCCCGCCGAGCCGCGTCAGGCATGTCTCGACTTTTTCGGTCTCCGGGGCGATCTGCCCACGCTACTGGTGTTCGGCGGCAGTCGCGGGGCACGGGCGATCAACAACGCGCTGCTTCGTTTCTGTGGGAGGCTGGAGGGCAAAATCAATCTGATCTGGCAGACCGGCTCGCTCGATGCAGAGCGGGTAACGGCGGAGGTTTCGTCTTCGTCAACGCGCTGGATCGGGCCGTACATTCAGGAGATGGGCAAGGCGTACGGCGCAGCCGATCTGGTACTCTGCCGGGCAGGCGCGTCGAGCCTCGCTGAATTGACCAATCTCGGCAAGCCGTCGGTGCTTGCGCCCTACCCGTATGCGGCTGCCGATCACCAGCGCCACAATGCGCGCGCGCTCGTCAACGCCGGAGCGGCGATTATGATCGAGGATACCAATCTTGCCGACGATGCGTCGCTGGAAACGATTCTCGATCTCCTCGGTGACTCCGAGCGGCTTGACCGGATGGGCCATGCGTCGAGAAGCGAGGGGTATCCGGGAGCGGCAGCCGAGCTGGCGGGAAGAATCATTGCGCTATCAAAATCGTAAGGAGTGGGAGTCACTATGGAGCTGGGCAGAACGAGGAATGTGCATATCGTCGGCATCGGTGGGGCGGGCATGAGTGCCATCGCCGAACTGTTGCTGAAATCGGGCTTTTCGGTCAGCGGCTCCGACCTGGCTTCGGGCGAGGTGATCGACAAGCTGCGCGAGCTTGGCGCTGTCGTGTGGCAGGGCCATGAGGCCGAACATGTCGGCATGAGCGATGTGGTGGTCTACTCCTCGGCTGTGCGCCCCGAGAGCAATGTGGAGATTCAGGCCGCTGAGAAGCAGGGCATTCCGGTCATCAAGCGCGACGAGATGCTTGGCGAGCTGATGCGCTACAAAGTCGGCATCTGCGTCTCCGGCACCCACGGCAAGACCACCACCACGGCCATGATCGCGACCATGCTGCTCGAATCCGGGCAGTCCCCGACCGTAATGATCGGTGGCGTGTCGGACTACCTGAAGGGCAGCACGGTGGTCGGCGAGGGGCGGCACATGGTGATCGAGGCCGACGAGTACGACCGGGCATTTCTGAAGCTCACCCCCACCATCGCCGTTGTCAACAGCCTCGAATCGGAGCACATGGACACCTACGGCACGATGGACAACCTGCGCGACAGCTTCGCGGCGTTCGCCAACAAGGTGCCGTTTTACGGCCGCGTGATCTGCTGCGTGGACTGGCCGGAAATCCGGAGCCTGATTTCGCGCCTGAACCGCCGTTACACCACCTTCGGCATCGAAGAGCCTGCCGATGTGATGGCTTCGGACCTCGAAGCCTGTGAGGGCGGTAGCGTTTTTACAGTCGAGGCGTTCGGCGAGAGCTATCCCGGCGTGCGGCTCGGTGTGCCGGGGCGCCACAACGTGCTCAACGCGCTGGCAGCCTTTTCGGTCGGTCTTGAAATCGGCCTGCCGCCGGAAAAGATCATCGCCGGACTCGGCGCCTACACCGGAATGCGCCGCCGTTTCCAGATGAAGTTCAAAGGCGGG
Source organism: Chlorobaculum parvum NCIB 8327 (assembly GCF_000020505.1). Taxonomy (NCBI): domain Bacteria; kingdom Pseudomonadati; phylum Chlorobiota; class Chlorobiia; order Chlorobiales; family Chlorobiaceae; genus Chlorobaculum; species Chlorobaculum parvum. The sequence goes on along the minus strand of NC_011027.1, from coordinate 2,264,380 downwards.
AACGGGTTGCTTGTCGTCGACGATTACGCGCACCACCCCTCCGAGGTCAAGGCGACCGTCAAGGCTGCGCGGCATGGATGGAAAGAGCATCGCATCGTGGCGGTGTTTCAGCCACATCTCTACTCCCGTACCTCGGAGTTCGCCGTCGAGTTCGGCTGGGCGCTTTCGCGGGCCGACGCGATCTACGTGGCTGGCATCTACCCGTCGCGGGAGCGCACCGAAGATTTCCCGGGCGTGACCGGCGAGCTTGTCGCCGAGGCGGCGCGCAAGGCCGGTGCGAAGGAGGTGACGTTCGAGCCGGACAGCGAGCAACTGCTCGACTCACTCCGGCAGGAGGCCGGGCCCGATACGCTGATCCTTTTCATGGGCGCAGGCGACATCACCCACCTGGCCACGCGATTTGCATCAATGTGTGCCGATGAAGGAACCGCAACCGGAGCGGCCGGATGAGCCTGCCCGGCGATAACGGAGAGTGCAGCGATGGAAAACCAGGAGCATGAACGCTGGCATGAGGAGCCGCTGAACGAGCTGCCCGGCAACGAGCCCGAGCTGCCCGAAGCAGACCACTCGGCGCCCCGCTCAGGCAAGCTCCGTCGCCTGTTCGGCGCTACGCCGGTCATCATGATTATGGTCGTGCTGTTGCTCATGGCCGTCGCCGCACTGGCCTGGTACGCGACCCAGTGGAAGCAGGGCGTCGCCGTCGAACGGGTGGTCGTCAGCGGCGCAAGCCTCATCCCTGCATCCGATCTGGATAAGCGGCTTGCGCGTTTCAGGAACCGGCCGCTTGAAGAGGTCAGAATCGACGATGTTCGCCGGGCGCTCTCTTCCGAGCCCTGGATCGGGAGCATGACAGTCAGCAAGGAGCTGAACGGCATCCTGCGGGTGGTTATCGAAGAGCGCCGACCGGCAGCACTGCTTGTCGAGGGTGAGCATTACCGCGTTATCGATACTGAAGGGTTCGTGCTTCCCGATGAAGGGGTTTCGAGCCGCTTTCACCGTCTGGTGAAGGTGTCGGGTGCCGGGCGTCTTGGCTCAGCCCCCGGCAGAGGTGTGAATCGCCTGAATGAGGGTGATCGCCAACTGCTGTTCGTCTTGATTGATGCGTTTGCTGCAGCACCTCATGCGGGCCTGCTGCTTTCGGAAATTCATCTCGCGCCAGACAACCGTACCTGGTTTTCCGTAGCTGGTTCTCCCATTCGGTTTGTTGTCGGCAATGCGGGGAATTTCAAGGAAAAATTGAAAAAATTCGAGATATTCTGGCAACAGGTTGTAGCCAAAAAAGGTATAGATTGTTACGAGTCGGTCGATCTTCGTTTCCGGGACAGGGTGTTCGCCAGCGAACCGGAGTCTGAGGCAGAGCCTGCAGCGCCATAGACCCCGCCCGCATTATCGGAAGGCGCTCGACATACCGATGAACTTCAGGGATTCTCTCTTCATTTTCGTGAGAAGCCTGAGCCCAAGGTGGATGGCACGAAGAGCCCTGAGCGTACCCGACTTGTCCTGACTAACGCGGTTATCGTGTTTTGGAACAAAGCAATAGCGATGCCCAACATTGAACATAGAACGCCTCATGCTCAAGAGCAATATTGTAATCGGTCTCGATATAGGTACTACCAAGGTTTGCGTCGTTGTCGCGGAAAAGGATGATCTCGGCAAGCTCAACGTTCTCGGCAAGGGGCGCGCCAACTCCGAGGGGTTGCAGCGGGCCACAGTCGTTAACATCAACAAAACCGTCGATGCCATCAGCAAGGCGGTAGCCGATGCCGAGCGCGAGTCCTCAATCAAAATCAAAGGCGTGAATGTCGGTATTTCCGGCGCGCATGTCCACTGCATCTACAGTAACTCCGAAGTCAGCGTCAACCAGTCGGGCATCGTCAACGAGTCCGATGTGCGGCGCTTCCTCGAAAAGGCCAAGACCAACATCCGCTATCTCGACATCGACCACGAAATCATCCACGTTATTCCGCAGGAGTTCATCGTCGATGACCAGGAGGGGGTGCTCGATCCGATCGGCATGGCCGGTATGATCATGCGCGGCAGCGCCTATATCGTTGTCGGGCTTCGCACCAAGATCCGCAACATCAAGCAGTGTATCGAGAAGGCGGGCCTCGAAGTCAATGCCATGACCTTCGAGCCGGTCGCTTCAGGGCTGGCCGTGATGAAGGAGAGTGAGAAGCGGAGCGGTACGGTGGTGATCGACATCGGCGGTGGCACGACCGAGGTTGCCATCTACATCGACGGCGCGATCCGCTACTCCGAGGTGATCAAGGTGGCCGCCAACGACGTGACGCACGATGTGGCCTTCGGCGTCAAGGCGCTCAACGACGTGGCCGAAGATGTCAAGATCCGCTACGGCTGCGCCTGGACGAAGCTGCTCGAAGAGGATGAGGAAATTACGATCGATGGCATCGAGGGACGGCCACGCAAATCCTTGCCGAAAAGTTCGCTCACGGTCATTATCGAAGCGCGCATGATGGAGATTTTCGAGCTTGTGCGCGACATCATCAAGCGCTCGGGCTACTACGAGTATCTGAACGCGGGAGCGATCATCACCGGCGGGGGCTCGCTTTTGCCGGGCACCGTGGAGCTGGCCAGGGATATTCTTGGCCTCGATGTGCGTACCGGCTATCCCGAAGGGGTGTCTGGCGGCATCAAGGATGCGGTCAACAATCCGATGTATGCAACCGTCATGGGGCTGGTGGCTCATTCGCTCGAAAACAGTCTGTATCAGGAGCACGGTATGGCCGAGCCTTCGTCTGCCGGTCAGCAAGCGGCAGCTTGCGATTTACCGCAGTCAGATTCGGCGGCCGCAGGGGCCGACCCTTCTCAGGAGTCGCAACAACCTGCGGGCAACAAGTTTGTCGATCGGCTCAAGAAGTTCTGGGATCAGTTATAGTCAGCATAGAATGCATCCTGCAGTGGCAGGATAAACAAGGGATAGAATAGTATGGCATTTGAACTCGATCCGGGCCTGTTCGACGCCGATCAGGGCAGCGGAGTCAACATCAAGATTGTCGGTGTCGGCGGTTGCGGCGGCAACGCGGTCAACAACATGATTGACAGGAAGATCAGCGGCACCGAATTCGTTGTCTTCAATACCGACCGGCAGGCGCTTCTGAACTCGAAAGCCCCGGTACGGGTGCAGATAGGCAAGAAGGCAACCAACGGGCTCGGCGCAGGAGCCGACCCGGGTAAAGGTCGGCTGGCTGCCGAGGACGACCGTGAACTGATCGCGACCCAACTTCGCGGCGCGGATCTGGTCTTTATCGCCGCGGGCATGGGCAAGGGCACCGGCACCGGCGCGGCCCCGATCGTGGCCTCTATCGCCCGCAACATGGGCATTCTCACCATCGGTGTGGTTACCCGCCCGTTCAGCTTCGAGGGGCAGATCAAGGCACGCATCGCTGATGGGGGAATCACCGAGCTGCGCAAGTATATCGATACGCTCATCATCGTCGAAAACGAGAAAATCCTGAGCATCGCCGATGAAGGGGTCAGCGCTACCGAGGCCTACAACATGGCCAACGACGTGCTGTTCCGTGCGGTCAAGGGCATTGCCGATATCATCACCCACCACGGACACGTCAATGTTGATTTTGCCGATGTCCGCAGCATCATGCAGAGCGCGGGAGATGCGGTCATGGGCTCGGCAGCTGCTGCCGGAGAGCGTCGCGCCCTGAAGGCTGCATCGGATGCCGTCACCAGCCCGCTGATGGAGGGGGTCGCGATGCGCGGCGCCAAGGGGGTGCTGGTGAACATCACCGGCGACGTGACCATGCGCGACATTGCCGAGGCCATGAACTACATCGAGGAGCAGGTCGGTAGCGAGGCAAAAATCATCAACGGCTACGTCGACGAACCGCAGGTTAGCGGTGAGATTCGCGTGACGGTGATCGTCACCGGTTTCAAAAGAGTGGAGCCGTCACATGAGCAGCAGCCATCGGCGCCTGGCCGAAAGGAGGCTTCGGTGCCCAAGCCGCCGTCGGCGCAGGGGTTTGGCCGCCCGACCCATCCGGCCGCCGTCGGGATGCCCGAACAGGCGGTTGAAGATCGCAAAATTCCGGCCTATATCCGCAGAAACCTCTCCATTACGGAGCCTTTCGACATCGGCCGTACCGGGGAATCTTCGGAAAGCAAGGCGCCGTTTACGCCCGAAAGCGGCGATAACGAACAGATTGAGAAAGGTTCGACCGATACCCCGGCCTATCTGCGCCGGAAAAACAACTCTCCCCTGCCGTAAGGCATACCGGGAAAAGGGCGAGGCCGCTTTTCCCGGCCCTACCCTGAAACCATTGTTTTCTCATTCGTTTCAGAAGCAAGGCGTTCATTAAAACATTTCCGGGGCATCCGCCTTTTCGTAGCCGCGTCAGGCTGGCCGAGGAGCGGAATGCCCGCAACCAGTTCAACAAGGAGAGTGCGTTTATGTCCTACCGGACAATATCTGCCGAAGAGGCCGTCATGGCGATCAAATCGGGCGACCGAGTGTTCATTCATACCGCGGCCGCAACGCCGCAGCGACTGGTCGCCGCGATGGTTGGCCGGGCCGATGAGTTGCGTGACGTCGAGATCGTCAGTCTGCACACCGAGGGCGACGCGGCCTACGTCAGGCCCGAGTACCAGCAAAGCTTCAGGCTCAACGCCTTTTTCGTTGGCCGGAACGTTCGTTCTTCCGTGCAGTGTGGCTATGCCGACGCGATTCCGATTTTCCTGAGCGACGTGCCTGCGCTGTTCTACGACAACGTCATGCCGCTCGATGTGGCGCTGGTGCACGTCTCCCCGCCCGATCGGCACGGTTACTGCTCGCTCGGTGTGTCAGTCGATGCGGCCAGGGCCGCCGTGCACACCGCTAAACACGTCATTGCGCAGATCAACCCCCACATGCCGCGCACGCACGGCGAAGGGCTGCTGCACGTCAGCAAGATTCACGCGCTGGTCGAGGTTGAGGATCCGCTGCCGGAGATTCCTCCGCACGAACTGACCGACGTCGAGCGCCAGATCGGCCAGCACATCGCCTCGATTGTCGAGGACGGTGCGACTCTGCAGATGGGCATCGGCGCGATTCCCGACGCGACGCTTGCCGCGCTGACGAACCACAAGGATCTGGGCATCCACTCGGAGATGTTTTCCGACGGCGTGGTCGATCTGGTTGAAAAGGGGGTCATCACCGGCCGCCACAAGAGGACGCACAACGAGATCATCGTGGCGAGCTTTCTTATCGGCAGCCGCAAACTCTACGATTTTGTGGACGACAACCCGCTGGTCGAGATGTTCGGCTCGGACTACGTGAACGACACGAAGGAGATTCGCAAAAACCCAAAGGTGACAGCCATCAACAGTGCGATCGAGATCGACATGACCGGCCAGGTGTGTGCTGACTCCATCGGCCACCGCCACTTTTCAGGCGTCGGTGGCCAGATGGACTTCATCCGCGGCGCGGCGCTTTCCCCCGGCGGCAAGCCAATCATTGCGCTGCCCGCAACCACCCGCAAGGGCGAATCGCGCATCGTGACGCAGCTCAAGCCCGGCGCGGGCGTGGTGACGACGCGGGCGCACGTGCAGTACGTCGTGACCGAATACGGCATCGTCAACCTGCACGGCAAAAACCTCCGCCAGCGAGCAGAAGCGATGGCCACCATCGCCCACCCCGACTTCCGCGAAGAGATCCTCCGCCAGGCGCACGAGCTTTACGGACGGAAGAGCAACTGTCCGGTTGACAATTGATAATGGATAATTGGGGGAATTTGCCGCGCTGCCGTTGATTGGTGGTTTTGTAGGGGCAGGTCTCGCGCCTGCCCTATTGCTCTTGGGCATCCAGGAAATGGTTCCTTTGTCCCCATCATCTAACGAGAAAAGGCTGCCCGATGAGGCAGCCTTTTCAGCGAAGGATCAAGTAATGGAATCTCTTGCCCTCCGAGCTCTTACGGCTTCACAGCCTGAACGAGCAGGTGGTCGTACTTGCGCACCATGGTGACATCCTTGTAGCCGAGGCTTTCGAGAATCTCCTTGTAGCGGGCCTGCTCCTTGAAGCCGAGCACCGAGAAAGGCATTCCAGCGCCGAGGATGTAGTGGCTCAGGTAGTCGAAGTTCGGGTTTTCCGGATCGTCGATCACCATGTCGAGAATCAGCAGACGACCGCCGGACTGCATGGCGTCAAACGCCTTTTTGCACATGATGGTCGAGAGCTGCTCGTTTGCCGAGTAGAGGATACGGCAGAACATGACCGCGTCGGTTTCCGGGTAGTCCTCTTTGTAAATATCGACGGCGATGCCGCGAAGACGATCGGCTACGCCCTTCTCGGCGGCGTTTTCATTGACCAGATCGATGGCGCCGGGCAGGTTCAGAATCGTCGAATCGAGTTCCGGGAAGTGCTTGAGCATGGCAGCGGAGATGTCGCCGATGCCGCCGCCGACGTCGATCATCTTCTTGACGCCGTCGAGCTTGGCCTCTTCGAGCAGGAGCTGGATAGCGAACTTTGCATTACTGCGGTGAATTTCCTCGAAGTAGAGGTTATCTTCGCGGGTAACCGGCGGATAGGGCACCTGGCCCTTGAAGTTCTTCTGGCCCCTAACGGCGTCGGCAAGGCCCATGTAGAAATCATCGGCAAGGAACGCCATCGCCTTGGCAACCGGGGTCTGATGCAGGTTCGGCTCTTTCGGGTTCGGGGAGAACATGTACTTCTGCGAACTCGGTCAATGACCACTTTCCATCCTCAAGTTTAATGACGCGCATCTGGCGGAGTGTCTCAAGGAGCATTTCGAGACGGGGCGGCACCGAAGCGGTATCGGCAGCCAGCGTTGCGAGGTCCTTGGGCCCTTCGGCCATGTGGCTGAAAAGGTCAAGTTCGATAGCGGCTTTCATGCAGCTGAACTCGATGAGGCCCTTGAAGACCAGCTCGTTGGCCCTGTGGTAGTAGTTCAGGAGGTCATTGTTGCTCATTGTCGATAATTGTCTTTATTAGAATAAGAGACGGGTAAAAAACGGAAGTGCCGGCGCACTTTATTTAGAATTGCCAATTTAGACCAAAAAGAGCTGTTAACCAACAGCGAGGCCAATAAATTCACCGCTCTTCAGGGCGGGATGTTCTCTGGATTCCCTCAGAATCGTTTAACGGCGTCACCCGGCGCATAATAAGGAGATGCATCATGTTATCCAGCCTGTCCAAACTCACCTCTGAGCAACTCGAAGAGATTCGTTCCCTCGAACAGAAGCTCGGCAAAACCCTGCTTTCGTTCTCCACCTACGATGTCGTATCGGATGACCTCAACCCGGACGACATCGCCGCCCTTCAGGCCCTCGAAGAAAAACTCGGCACCATGCTGGTGGCCGTCAGGGGGTTGAAGAGGTCCTGAGCCCGATCAGCGCGAGCATCCGACCGGTTTTGCCGTTGTCTCGGCGGTAGGAGAAGAATCGGTCGGCGTCCCGGTATGAGCAGAACTCCGAGCACTGCACCTGCGACGGCGGGATGCCCGCTTCGAGAAGCTGGTCGCGGTTCGCCGCCGAGAGATCGAGCAGTTTCCGCCCTTCGCCGGATGGCGATGGCTTGAAGTAGCTGTGCTCGAAACGGGCCGCTACTTCCGCGCCTATTTCGTAGCGTTCGCTTGAAATGCCGGTGCCGACCCAGGCGAGGCAATCCTCCGGACGGCTTCCGAATGCTTCGCTCATGGCTTCGACCGTCTTTTCGGCGATGCGACCTGCCGTGCCCTGCCATCCTGCATGTGCTGCGCCGCAGGCTCCCGTCCGGCGGTCGTGGATCAAAATCGGATAGCAATCGGCGGTCAGGATACCGACGAAGATTCCAGGGGTATTGGTGATAAGCGCGTCATATCCATCGAGCTTGCCCGGTTTTGTGACGATGGCAATCTCCGTGCCATGCACCTGCCCGGTCGTCACGATGCTCCCGGGGCTGATCCCCAGAAAAGCGCAAAGCCGCTGCTCATTCTCCCGCACACACTCCGGATCGTCTCCGACATGCGTCCCGAAATTCAGCGACTCCATCGGCGCAGCACTCATGCCTCCCATGCGGGTCGTCTGAAGCGCCACAAGCCCCGCAATGCCGTTGAAAATTGATGGTCGAAGCGGAGTTATTCCAGAGCTCTTAGGCATGATTTTTTGCTCGATGGTTTGCAGGAGTTGGTTCAGGCGCTGTAATGAGTATCAGCCTCTGATTTGAAGTTGTGCATTTCATCAGGCAGTTCCAAGCGAGCATGAGGATGCAGTGCAGGGCTTTTCCCGGCATGATCTTTCCGCTCTTTTTCCGTCAGGAAGTGTTATCTTTGGCTTTCCCGAAACTCACAACCTTGCGTTCCGGCTATGAAGATTCTCGTTATCGGCGGTGCTGGTTATATCGGTAGTCATGTGGCTCGTGAGTTTCTCGATCGTGGCTACCAGGTGACGGTGTTCGACAATCTTTCGACGGGTCGTGAAATGAACCTGTTCGAGGAGGCGGAGTTTGTTTTCGGTGATATTCTCGATACCGAAGCGGTTTCGTCAGTCATGGAGCGCGGCTTTGACGGTTGCGTGCACCTGGCGGGCCTGAAAGCGGCGGGCGAGTCGATGGTCAAGCCCGAGAAGTTTTCGACAACCAATATCTGCGGTGCCGTTTCGGTGATCAACGCAGCAGCGGCAAGCGGAATTCGCTGCTTTCTCTTCTCTTCATCCGCAGCCATTTTCGGTAATCCGGCTTATCTGCCGATAGACGAAAATCATCCCAAAGATCCGACCAACTACTACGGCTTTACCAAGCTCGAGATCGAGCGGATGCTGGAGTGGTACGACCAGCTGAAAGGCTTGAAATTCGCCTCGGTCAGGTATTTCAATGCCGCGGGCTACGACGTCCGCGGAAGGGTCAGGGGGTTTGAGCTGACCACGGCCAATCTGCTGCCGCTCGTTATGGAGACTGCCGTGGGAATGCGCAAGGAGTTGCTGGTGTTCGGCGATGATTACGATACGCGGGATGGAACCTGTATTCGTGATTACATCCACGTCAACGATCTGGCGGTTGCTCATGTGTTGGCGTTCGAAAAGGTCCTCCAGACCGGGAGTAGTCTTTCGGTCAATCTTGGCAGCGAGACCGGGGTGACTGTTTTCGAGATGCTCGACGCTTCCCGCTGCATCACCGGCCAGCCGATTCCTGCCCGGGTGGTGGAGCGCAGGCCGGGGGATCCGCCGGTACTTGTGGCCACTTCGGCCAAGGCGCGTGAACTGCTGGGCTGGATGCCACAGTACAGCGATCTCGATACGCTCGTCGAATCGACCTGGAATGTATATCGCGACGTGATGACGGATTCCCGTTCCTGACGGCGATCGGCGGGTTTCAGTTTTCGTTTTGATGGCAAAGGGGAGGATTGTGATGGTTTATGACAGAAAAAAGGATAAATTCCCCGACCAGTTTGGCAGATCGGTCAGGGCGATGTCGGATTATCTTGGCGTCGGCGTGCAGATTGCGGCAAGTTTCGCTTTTTTCGTGTTCCTCGGTTACTGGGGCGATTCGAAACTCGGCACCTCGCCGCTGCTGATGCTTGCCGGAGTGCTTGTCGGGATGGTCGGCATGGGACTTGTGCTCATGAAGATCGTCCGGAAAGCCAATCGCAACCATGACCTCAACCAGCAGCAACGCGGAAATCATGAAAAGGATCTACGGATATGAAGCCGTTGTTTGATTTTCTTATAAAGTTATTTATCTTGTCCGTCATTTTATGGGGGGTTGTGTACTGGGGAGCTGCAAGTTACCCGGTCGACATGGGCTCGGTTTTCGTTGCCTGGCTCATGGTTATCCTCAATAGCCTGGTAGGCTATCTGCTCTTTGAATATGCTTTTGAGAAGGAATCCAAGGTTTTCACGCTGGTCGTGTTCGGCGGAGTTGCACTCAGGCTTCTGGTGGTCATGGCGCTGGTGCTGGTCATCAATCTGCTTGGTCTCGTCAAGCCCATCGATTTTGTCGTATCCTTCATCACCTTCTACTGCATGTATCTGGTAATCGAGGTTCTCGCTTATCAGAAAAAAAACCAACAGAAAAAAAACGCTGCAAGAAACTGACAAGCCGGTATGCGAGTTAAAGCGAATTCGAAAATTCTGGCACTGATTGTGCCTGTTCTCCTGAGTCTGAACAGTCTCGTGTGCGCCAATCCGGTGCAGGAAGATATGTCTGCTCATGAATCGCTGCCCGCAGCTGCCGCTCCTGCCGAGGTTCACGCTCCGGTAGAAGTACATAATGCAGCAGGGACTCACGTCGAAACCGCTCATGAATCGGCTGTCGAAGGGCATGAGGAGAAGGCCGGTGATGTGATCATGCATCACGTTCAGGATAGCAATGTGCTTGCCTTCGAGCCTTTCGGCGAAATCGAACTTCCGCATCTTCAGCTCGGCTCACTCGATATTTCGATCACCAAGCATGTGGTGATGATGTGGGTCGCAGCCGTTATTCTGATCCTTGTCGGTGCGGCTGCCGGTGCCGGAGTCAAAAAAATATCGGTCAAGCAGGCTCCCAGCGGTATTGCCAACGTCATGGAGGCGCTCGTTGATTTTATCCGCCTCGATGTCGCCAAATCGAATATCGGGCACGGTTACGAGAAGCACCTTCCGTATCTCATCTCAGTGTTTTTCTTTATCCTCGTTTGTAACCTTCTCGGTCTGATTCCCTACGGTGCTACTGCTACCGGCAATATCAACGTTACTCTTGCCCTTTCGATTTTCACCTTCTTTATCACCCAGATTGCTGCTTTCAAGGAGCTTGGCGTCGGAGGATATGTCAAACATTTGACGGCGGGCACGCACTGGTCGCTCTGGATCATTATGATTCCGATCGAAATCATCGGACAGTTCACGAAACCGGTCGCACTGACCATTCGTCTTTTCGCGAACATGACCGCAGGTCACATCATCATTCTCAGTCTTATTTTTATCAGCTTCATTCTGGAAAGCTATATTGTGGCGGCTGCCGTATCGGTTCCGTTCGCGATCTTCATCTATCTGCTTGAAATATTTGTTGCATTCCTGCAGGCATTTGTTTTCACGATGCTCTCGGCGCTGTTCATCGGTCTGGCTACGGCTCATGAGAGCCATGACAGCCACGAGCTTGAAGCTTCCGGTCATCACTGAGCCGGGCTTGGCAGGTTCGCCTGACTCCTGACACGAGCGGCTATCAGTCAACACAGAATTTTTTCTTTTTGAACCGCTACAAAGAGTAGCATTCACTTTTAAAACAAAACATCCACGGAGGCAATTTAAAGATGGAAGGAATGGGTTTGGGTTACTTGGGTGCCGGTGTCGGCGCCGGTCTGGCAGTTATCGGTGCAGGTCTTGGCATCGGCAATATCGCTGCTTCCGCAGCTGAAGGCACCGCCCGTCAGCCTGAGGCTACCTCTGATATTCGTACCACGATGATCATCGCGGCTGCTCTTATCGAAGGTGTCGCACTGTTCGGTGAGGTTATCTGCGTGCTTCTCGCCTTGAAGTAATACAGCGTTGCCAAAAGCTTAAGCCGTCTGCGGTGCTTTTTTGAAAGGCTGCAGACGGATTTTATCAATCTGTTAAAGAACAGCGTTCATGTTAACGTCAGGGATTATTCTTCTCAGTGGCGGGCTTCTCTCTCCGAATCCGGGTCTTATCTTCTGGACTGCCGTCACCTTTGTGATCGTGCTGGTCATTCTGAAAAAAATTGCATGGGGACCGATCGTTTCGATGCTCGAAGAGCGCGAAAAGGGAATTCAGTCAGCCATTGACCGTGCACACACGGCCAAAGAGGAAGCCGAATCCATTCTGAAGAAAAACAAGGAAATGCTGGCCAAGGCAGATGCAGAGGCCGACAAAATCATCCGGGAAGGCAAAGAGTATGCCGACAAGGTTCGCTCCGAGCTGACCGAGAAGGCGCAGGTCGAGTCCCAGAAGATGATCGCCGCCGCAAAAGAGGAGATCGAGCAGGAGAAGCGTCGTGCACTCGACGTGCTCCGCAACGAGGTCGCCGATATGGCGGTGAAGGGTGCCGAGAAGATCATTCGTACCACGCTCGATGCTGACAAGCAGAAGGCCGTGGTCAACGACATGATCAATGAAATGGCAGCCAAGCGTAACTGATAAACATTCGGAACTATGTCAAGTGCAATTGCAAGCCGCAGATACGCATTGGCTTTGCTCGAGGTGGCCATTGAGGCCAATTTTCTGGATACGGTCACCGAAGACCTGTTGAAAATCCAGGAGGTTCTCAGCGGCAGCCGTGAATTATTGCTGGCACTGAGAAGCCCGCTGATCAATGTCGATCTCAAATCACGCATTCTCGAAGAAATCTTCGGCAAAGAGGTTGGTGAAAAGACGATGATTTTCATCAAGCTGCTCGCTCACAAGAAGCGCGCAAATCTTCTGCCGACCGTGATTACTGAATTTAGCTCACTGCTTGACGAGCGTAACGGTGTGATCAACGCCGATGTGAAAAGCGCCGTCAAACTCAGTGACGAACAGGCCAAGGAACTGGTTAATGGTCTTTCGATCCGTACCGGCAAAAAAATTCGGGCCAAGATGTCCCTTGATGAAAAACTCATCGGTGGCGTGACTGTCAAGATCGGTGATACGATTCTCGATGGAAGTATCCAGCATCAGCTTCAGCTTCTCAAGTCCTCGCTCATTGCCGAGCCGGCCTGAGATCTGAAAGAAAGAGTTTGAAAAAGCCTGCCATCGAGCAGGCTTTTTTTTGTGCTGCTAAAAAAATATATTGGTTAGCTTGATGCAATGGTCACAGCATGTGATTGCATTCCGGGGCTTTAGCTCAGTTGGTAGAGCGTCTCGTTCGCAATGAGAAGGTCAGGGGTTCGACTCCCCTAAGCTCCACAACCCGGCATGAATGGTACCTGTTTTTGCTCTCGATCATCGAAGGAGATTTGCCGGATTTTCTTTCAGACGGAGCCTGGAACTGTCTCGACAGCTTCGGTATGCCGTCAATGGCCGAGTCCTGACAGAACGCCGCTGCGCCCCTGTTCACGTTTTCCAGCTTCGCTTCGGTATGAATTTTCCCGGGTGCCGGTCGCCTGTCGGTTGGAAAGCACAGCCAACCTGTTTGTCATTCATTCATTTGCTCTAAGGGAGTCGTTATGTCTCAATCGGTTAAGAGAAAGCCGTTACGCAAGATTCTGCCAGGTCTCTTTTGTATCGCCATAAGTTTATCTGCCTGTTCTTCCTCGAAGTTGCCGGCCGAGCAGGTTTCAACAGTTTCTCAGGCTGAAAGCCAATACCAGCGGGCTACGGAGCTGATTGACAGAAAAAAGTATGACAAAGCCATTGTCGTGCTTGAATCCCTGCTCTTTTCGACCCGGGCGACCAATCTGGAAGATGACGTCCTCCATTCGCTGGCCAATTCCTATTACCAGAAGAAGCAGTACCTGCTTGCTGCGGACATGTATCGCCGCCTGTTGCAGCAGACCCCGGACTCTCCTTTTGCAAAGAGTGCTCAGTTCGAGCTTGCCAAGTCGTACGAGCAGCTCTCCCCTTTTTATGAGCTCGATCAGGAGTACACGGTCAAGGCGATCAACGAGTTCTCCACCTATCTGGATGAATATCCGCTCGATGATTCAGCCCAGGCGCAAAGCGATGCAGAACTGTACAAAGAGCTGCTGAAGGTCAATCCGACAAACGCTTCGTACAAAGCCAAATACGACGAGGCGATGGCTCAGCTTTCGAATGGAGCGCCAGCCAGCTACAGTAAATCGGCTATACTGAAGCTGAGGGACAAACTTGCGCATAACCGCTATTCGATTGCCCTTCAGTATGTCAGGCTGAAAAAGTACCGCGCAGCCGATATTTACTTCGATGTTGTCATCAATCAGTATCCCGATACGAAGTGGGTCAAGTCGGCATGGCTTGGCAAGGTCGATACAAACATCAGGCGCAACAAGTGGTTTGAGGCCCGCCAGACCATCGAGCGCTTTCAGCAGCTGTATCCCGATAACAGCAAAGAGGTTGAGGCTTCCTACAAGAAGGTTATGGAGCACTTCTCCGAGGCGCGCAATCCTGAATCGAAGTAGTGCGAACTGGGATTTTCGGCGGAAGTTTCGACCCTCCACACAACGGCCATCTGGCCATGTGCCTGTTTGCGAGGGAGCTGCTTCGGCTTGACCGACTCATTGTTTCGGTATCGCGAAATCCCTTCAAAACCGGCGCTCACGCTTCGGATGACGACCGGGTCTCGATGGCCCGGCTTCTGACGGATGAAGTCAACGCCGCAGGCCGGTTTGCCGAATCAAGCTCGTGGGAACTGGAGACGGATGGGCCTTCGTACACGGTCGATCTGCTTCGCCATATCGCCGATCTCTATCCCGACGATGAATTGCTGCTGCTGGTAGGTGAGGACAGTTACCGGCAGATGGGCCAGTGGAAGGCTGCATCGGAAATTCCCAGGCTCTGCCAGATCGTCTATTTCGGGCGTGAAGGCTATGAAAATTGCCAGCATGATGCGGAAGCACTTCACTTGCCGGTACGCCGTATCGATTTCGATATGCCGGTTTCCGCTACAGAGATCCGGCGGCTTGTCGCAGCCGGGCAGCCGGTTTCCCAGCTTGTCCCCCCATCGATCAACCACTACATTGCGGAGCACGGGCTCTATCGTTCCTGAGCCCGCCTTTTCGTCCCGTCTCCTTACATCGATTCCGGCGCGGAAATTCCCAGAATTCTGAAGCCGTTGCGCAGCACCTGACGCACCGTGAGTGACAGCTCAAGCCGCGCCGTGCGGATGTTTTCGTCCGCTTTCAGGATCGGGCACTCCTGATAGAACTTGTGGTAGCGCTCGGCGACCGTGTGCAGGTACTCGACCATCTTCTGCGGTTCGAGCAGGCGCAGGCAGGATTGGATGACATCCGGGAAGTCGAGCAGCGCGGAGGCGAGGTCGATCTCCGGTTCGCTGTCGAGCAGCGGCAGGCTAGCGCCAGTGGCCGCAGCTTCGTCGAAGCCGACCTCTTTTTCGGCAAGACGCACGAGGCTGCAAATCCTTGCGTGGGCGTACTGGAGGTAGAAGACAGGGTTGTCTTTCGACTGCTTTTTAGCCAGCTCGACATCGAAGTTCAGGTGCGAATCCTTGCTGCGCATGATGAAGAAGAGGCGCGTGGCGTCCGCACCGACATCCTCGATGAGGTCGTCGAGCAGGTCGGCGTTGCCCTTGCGGGTGGACATCTTGACCGTCTGGCCACCGACGGTGGTGGTGACGAACTGGTTGATGGCGATCTTGACCTTGGAGGCGTCGTAGCCGAGAATTTTCAGCGCTTCGAGCACGTCGGGATACTCGTCGATGTGATCCGCGCCGAAGACGTTCACCATGAGGTCGAAGCCGCGCTCGAACTTGGTGACGTGGTAGGCGATGTCGGGCAGGCGGTAGCTTGGGTCGCCGGAGGATTTGATGAGCACCTTGTCCTTCTCCTGGCCGAGCTTGGTGGTCATAAACCAGGTCGCGCCGTCATACCGTCCGATGAAGTCTTTTGCTTCGAGCGCATCGATCACCTTCTGGTTGCCGGATGCTTCCCCCTCGTTCCACTGATAGAGTGTGTGCTCGTTGAAGAACGAGTCATGCGTGATGCCGATGCGCTCAAGCGTTCTGCGGATGGAGCTGAAGATGACCGCTTCGGCCGTCTCCTTGAAGATGCCAAGTTCATCGGATGAGGCCAGTTCGTCGCTGTGCTCGATGAAGAGCGTCCCGGCGATCTCACCGATGTAGTCGCCCTGGTAGTGCGTCTCCGGGAACTCGACCGTCTGCCCGCACTTTTCGAGGTAGCGGTAGCGCACCGACTCGGCCAGAATCTGCATCTGGCGTCCGGCGTCGTTGAAGTAGTACTCGCGCGTCACCTCGTAGCCCTGCGTTTCGAGCAGGTTGGCGATGCAGTCGCCCAGCACACCACCGCGTCCGCGCCCGATGGTGAGCGGCCCGGTCGGGTTGGCGCTGACGTACTCGACAATCGCTTTCTGTCCCTTGCCTGACTCCGTGCAGCCGAACTTCTCGCCCTGCGTCAGGACTTCCTGAGCCGAGCGCATGAAGAAGGCCGGGGCGAGATGGAAGTTGATGAAGCCCGGCCCCGCCACCTCGGTTTTGGTCACCGTGCCTTCCGGAAAGGCGAACAGGCCGATCAACTGCGTCGCCAACTCTCGCGGATTTTTCCGGGCCTCCTTGGCCAGCAGGAAGGCGATGTTGGTCGAGAAGTCGCCGAACTTCTTGTCGTTCGGCTTGTCGATCTGAATCTCCTTGTCGGTCTCGATGCCCGCTTTGTGCAGGGCGTCCTGAATGAAGGGGAGGAAAAAGGCTCGCATCGGTATGGATCGTTAAGACATGGTTTTAGCGGTGCTGCTAAGCTCCAGCAGCGTTTCGGGCAGGAGGCCGTTGAAATGGTCGATGGTCGTGATGACGTTGTCGAACGCGGCGAACGCTTCGGGGGCGTTGGTCGTCGTGACCGCCACGCAGCTCATGCCTGCGGCGGCAGCGGCTTCCGCGCCGGGCAGGGCGTCCTCGAAAACGATGCAGTTGGCCGGATCGGCTCCGAGCCGCTCGGCGACCTGCAGGAAGGTCTCCGGATGGGGCTTGCCGTGCTTGACCATGTGCGCGCCGACCACTGCCTCGAAGCGTGGCGTCAGGCCGGTCAGGCCGAGCACGTAGTCGATGTTTTTCGGCCCCGCGCCGGTGCCGATGCCGAGTCGGACGCCAGCGTTTGCCGCGCGTTCCAGAAACGGTTCGAGGCCCGGCATCGCCACGATGTCATTGCGGTTCATCACGCGGTAAAGAATATCCTTCAGCTCGGTCAGCTTGTCGGCCTCTTCGGGCGAAATCGACGGATCAAGGAAGTAGCGCAAAACGTCGAGGCCCTTCATGCCCGCGGTTTCGACGAGGTAGCGCTCCGGATCGAGGCCCGACAGGCCGTAGTCCGCGAACAGATCGACCCACGACTGGGCGTGCATTCTCATGTTATCGACCAGCACGCCATCCATATCGAAAATGAAGGCTTTCGGACTGTTGTTTGCAGGTGTCATCTTCATGCGTTGCTCTCCCCGAGGCTCATCGCCTCTCTCACCTCTTTCATGGTTTCTCCGGCGATCTTTCGCGCTTTCCTTTCGCCTTCGTGCAGAATCTCCTTGACCATCTCCGGGCGCTCTTCGTAGTGCTTGCGCCGTTCGAGGATCGGAGCCAGCTCCGCCGAGATGTTTGCCGCGCACATCTTTTTGCAATCGACGCAGCCGAGCGCTCCGGAGCGGCACCCCGCCTCGATTTCGGCCAGCTGCGCCTCGCCAGTGAACTTCTGGTGGTAGCTGTAAACCAGGCACACTTCCGGGCGGCCCGGATCGTTGCGGCGTACCTTCTGCGTGTCGGTCACGGCGGGGCGCATCTTCGCGAGCACCTCGTCAGGGCCGTCCGAGAGCAAAATCGTGTTGCCAAGCGATTTCGACATCTTCGCCTTGCCGTCCAGACCAACCAGACGCGCGAACTTCGTGATCTTCGGCGCGGGTTCGGGGAACACGTCGCCAAGCTCCGGGTGCTGGTAGTGGCTGTTGAACTTGCGGGCGATCTCGCGGGTGATCTCGACGTGCGGAATCTGATCTTCGCCCACCGGCACCACATTGCCCTTGTAGAGCAGGATGTCCGCCGCCTGCAGCACCGGATAGCCGAGGTGGCCGTAGACCAGCGAGTCCATGTTCAGGTCGCGCACCTGCTCCTTGAGCGTCGGGTTGCGTTCGAGCCGCGCGGTGGTGATGAGCATCGAAAAGAGCAGGAACAGCTCGGCGTGCTCCTTGACCTGGGACTGACGGAACACCGGGCTTTTCTCCGGATCGACGCCCGCCGCCAGCCAGTCAACCAGCATGTCGAGCGAGTGCTCGTAGATCATCGAGGTGTCGAGCGAAGTGGTCAGGCTGTGGTAGTCGGCGATCAGAAAGCAGGTCTCGTAAGCCCGGCTTCCGTCGGGCTGGAGAAGGTTTTGCTGCGCGATCCAGTTTTCAAGTGCTCCTGAGTAGTGGCCGAGGTGCAGTTTGCCGGTAGGCCGCATCCCGCTTAAAATCCTTTGTGTCGACATGGGTCGGGTTTGTTGCTCCTGTTTTGCAGGGAATCTCTATAGTTATGGTGGCGCTCAATGCCCCCGGCTTGAAAGTCGGGGCATTGTGAATGTAAGAGTTCTGAATGTCCACAAGGTTAAACCCTCCTGAATGTGAGAGCCTGTTTTTGCGCCCCATCCAAAGCTCCCGGAGGCGATTCTCCGGGACGGTTACGAAGTTATAACAGTTGCCACAAAGAAAAAAGCTTTGTTTTTGTATTTTAACTTCAGAGCGCTATATTAGAGGCCTGTTTTTACTCGGGCCGTCTGATCGGCGCTGTTAAAAACAAGAACATAGCAGATTTAGGAGAGTAAGTCCTATACAGCATTCTCTTACCCAACCATGTCAGGTCCGGAAGGAAGCAGCATCCGGTAATGTGAGTGTGTGATATAGTCAGCTTGCTCTCCTTTTTTTATTGTGAAAAATCGGCAAACAGATTCCGACCGAAATTGAAATCGGGATCGAAATAGATAAACTGATGGGTTGAGTGATGAAGCACGCAGAGTCCTGTTTTACATTCAGGAGGGCTTTAGCCCTCTGGACATTCAGCCTTCTTACATTCATGTTGCCCCGTCCCGAAAGCTTTCGGGACGGGGGGAGTGATGGTCAGACACCAAATCCTCCCCGACTTTTCAGTCCAGTATCAAAATCAAACAGAAGCATTTAAAATAGTACAGGAGACACCTATGGAAGAGCGTTCGATGCAGAAAGCCGGATTTCTGAAAGAGCCAATCAAGCACATCGGCATCACCAAACACAACGTCGTGCCGATGGTCGAGGAGATGGCCGACATGGCGTTCCAGGCCCGTAACCTGGCCCGCGCAGCCTCCATCGTCGATCTGATGCAGAAAGACAAGGAGTGCGCCGTCATCCTTACCCTCGCAGGTTCGCTCATCAGCGCCGGTCTGAAGCAGGTCATCATCGACATGCTCGAACACAACATGGTTGACGCCATCGTCTCGACCGGCGCGAACATCGTCGATCAGGACTTCTTCGAGGCGCTCGGCTTCAAGCACTGGAAAGGCTCGCAGTTCGCAGACGACTCCGAGCTGCGCGAGCTGGCCATCGACCGCATCTACGATACCTACATCGACGAGGACGAACTTCGAGTCTGCGACGACACCATGGCGATCATCGCCAACTCGATGCAGCCTGGCGCTTACTCGTCGCGCGAATTCATCGTCGAGATGGGCAAATACATCGAAGAGAAGGGGCTCGACAAGAACTCCATCGTTTACAAGGCTTACGAGAAAGGCGTGCCGATCTTCTGCCCGGCCTTCTCGGACTGCTCCGCCGGTTTCGGCCTGGTGCACCATCAGTGGAACAACCCCGACAACCACGTCTCCATCGACTCGGTCAAGGACTTCCGCGAGCTGACCAAAATCAAGATCGAGAACGACAAGACCGGCATCTTCATGATCGGTGGCGGCGTGCCGAAGAACTTTACGCAGGATATCGTTGTTGCGGCTGAGGTACTTGGCTACGAAGATGTTTCGATGCACACCTACGCCGTGCAGATCACCGTGGCCGACGAACGTGACGGCGCGCTCTCCGGCTCGACGCTCAAGGAGGCCAGCTCGTGGGGCAAGGTCGATACCGTCTACGAGCAGATGGTCTTCGCCGAAGCCACCGTTGCCATGCCGCTCATCGCCGGATACGCCTATCACAAACGCAACTGGGAAGGCCGCCCGGAGCGCAACTTCAACGCCATGCTCGACGCAAAACCCGTCAACGCCTGAGGAGGTTTTATGAAATTCTTTATCGACACCGCCAGTCTCGACGAAATCAAAGCAGCCAATGAACTTGGCGTGCTCGACGGCGTCACGACCAATCCGTCGCTGATCGCCAAAATTGTCAAGGATCCGGCCAACTTCACCTACGCCGACTTCAAGGCGCACATCAAGAAAATCTGCGACATCGTCGATGGCCCGGTCAGCGCCGAGGTCACCACGCTCAAAGCAGAGGAGATGATCGCCCAGGGCGAGGAGCTTGCAGCTATTCACGAGAATGTGGTCATCAAGTGCCCGCTCACGGTCGAAGGCCTCAAGGCGATCAAGCACTTCTCGTCCAACGGCATCAAGACCAACGCCACGCTGGTCTTTTCGCCAACGCAAGCACTGCTCGCCGCCAAAGCCGGAGCGGACTTCGTCAGCCCGTTCGTCGGACGTCTCGACGACATCAGCACTAACGGCATGGAGCTGGTCAAGCAGATCGTCACGATTTACGACAACTACGGCTACCTCACCGAAGTGATCGTTGCCAGCGTCCGCAACCCGCTGCACGTCGTCGAATCGGCAATGGTCGGCGCCGACATCGCCACCATCCCGTACAGCGTCATCAAACAGCTCGCCAACCACCCGCTGACCGACAAGGGGCTGGAGAAATTCATGGAAGATGCCGGGGTGATGAAGCCGTAAGGCGCAGAGGCATCATATGTTTAAAAAGCCGGATGTGTGCTGCATGTCCGGCTTTTTTCATTTCAACCCCCCCGGTCTTTTTGCCTCTCAGTCAATTGGTTCGAGCGGAATCCCTTTCTGAAAGTCGAAATCTCCCGCCAGACAGACGACGCCTTCGGGAATGCTTTCGGTTCCTTTGCGTTCTTTCTCGGTGTACTTCTTGCCGTTGAAGGCATACCGGACATAGTTTGACGGTTCTCCGCCGCCCGATTCCATCTTCCAGATGTCATTCCAGCCGTTGTTCATGGCCGGAGAGATAACCACGGGAGTTCGAGCTAATGAAAAGTCGTTGACAAGCCGGTATCCGTCATCCCCTTTGGTAAACACCATCATGTTGCAGCCGCCTGTACCGCAGAAAATGGAGCCCATCAGGTAGACGATCGCTTCATCTGTGCCGTCATCGTTGAGATCAACAAGGCTGTAGACATAGGTGGCTTTGGCATTGCCGATAACATCTTTTTTATAATCGGGAGAGGCCTGCAAAACTGCCTGTTCGATTGCCGCATCAGCTTTCGCCAGATACGGGGCTTCAACCTGTGGCTCCCAGGTGAAAATTCCGCCGTCAGCCATGAGGCTCAGGTAGAGCTTGCCATCGTTCAGCAGGTAACCGCGCACCCATTGCGCCTGTGATGCAACCAGCTCGTCCATGCTCGGCGGCGGGCACAGCGCTTTTGTCGTTGCGAGTGGCCCGAATTCAAAACTGCCATTCGACGGATCGGCAGAGGGCTCGAACTTCCAGGTGCCGTTTGCGACATTACAGTTCAGGCGCATGTGAACCGTGCTGTCCGCCTTGAGTTCCATGGTATAGAGCAGCGGATCGCTCGGGCGTTGAACCCCTTGAGCGTCATCCATCGACGTGAATTCAACAAGACGCCATTTTGAGCCTGCCAGAGGATGAGGATTCTCATTTTCAGCAGTTTTTTCCTCGACGGGCGCAGCTTCTTTCCCTTCGGTTGTTTCTTTGCTGCTCTCTTGTGTTTTGGTGGTGCAGGAGGTCATGAAGAGCGAAAACGAGGCCAGAAAAAAAGCCCAGAGGAAAGCGGATGAAAGGTGAGAGTTTCGTTTCATGCTTCAAAGTTTTTACAGACATTCAAAAACTGTAAAGTACTTGATAGAACGATAGATGAACTTCCCGGGTTCCTGCATATTCCGCAGGTCTTATGTTTATCAGTGGAGAGACTAGTTGCTCTTACGTTTACAGGTATCCCTCACTGTTAGGCGTTTTACAGATGCTTACAGGATTGTTGGTTTTCAGTGCTGTTCTGATCTGGAACCCATCCCAATTGTTCTTCTGGAACCCGCTCCGGTTGTTGTTGGTTTGTATTGACTAAAATCCACCTTTACGGCCTCACCATTTCAGAGAGAGCAATACGCCATCTTTTATTAACGATCATCCCAGCAGGTAAAGCGGTTTGGTTGCGTTGCAGGCCTCGGGAGAGAAGCGGCTGGACTTCGGATAGAAATCCGCAGTTTGTTTTGATAATATGCTTCTTGGTCACGTTGATAGATCCGCTGAAATTGGTCAGCGTCAGAGTAATAAACGTTGACACTTTGAGCTGCCTAGTCAGCACATTCCAACGATGAACAAGCAAAGCCAAACACTCCATCCTGTCATCGTTTGGCTGCGTTTTGTGGTGGTGACGACCCGTTATTTGTTGCGCCATGATCCGGCTTTGCTGGCGGAGCGTCTGAAGCTGGCGCAGGTCGTGAAGATCGACGAAGCGCGTCATCAGCAGGTGATTACCATCGTGCTGCTCTTCGCCATGCCCGCAGCCCTCGGCTCACGCTCTGCGTTGCTTCTCTCCCTGTTTCTGACTCTCCTGCTGATCGTGCGAACCCGGCTCGAAGACCGCACGGTACACGCCGAGCTGGAGGGTTATCCCGACTACGCCCGGCAAACCCGCTACCGCCTGATTCCCGGAATCTGGTGATTCGCTGGCCTGGTCTGTTGACCTCCGGCAATCGTCGACAGCCATGGCACTCTGCGATTCCTTACTCGGACACCAGCTCTCCTTCCATGTCACCTCCGTGTGAAATATCTGCGCTTTGCTCTTGTTTAAGGGGGTTAATCGAATATCTTGGCTGACGAATTGTTCATCCAATAAACCCCTATAAAAAATAATGCAGAAACAGGTTGATATTCTGGTGATTGGCGGCAGTGCTGCAGGTATTGTGGCTGCTACGACGGCTCGGGCGTTTTATCCCGATAAAGAGGTGATGATCGTGCGAAAGGAGCAGGATGCCGTCGTGCCTTGCGGAATTCCCTACATCTACGGAACGCTGAAAGGGGTCGATCAGGATATTATTCCGACCGGTCACATTACCGAGGCTGGCGTGGAGCTGATGATCGACGAGGTGAAGAGCATCGACAAGGAGTCGAAAACTGCGACGACTTCGTCGGGCACGGTCATTTCGTGGGACAAGCTGGTGATTGCGACCGGGTCGGTGCCGAAGGTGCCGGAGTGGCTGCCGGGCACCGGGCTTGAGAATGTGTTCACGATTCCCAAGGATTCTCACTATCTCGAACAGGTGCAGCACGCGCTGGAGAAGAGCAAGAAGGTGGTGATTATCGGCGGTGGCTTTATCGGCGTCGAGATCGCCGACGAGCTGAGCAAGAAGGGGTTCGACATCACGCTGGTCGAGCTGTTGCCGCATCTGTTGCAGATGGCTTTTGACGAGGAGCTTTCGGTGCGCGCCGAGGAGATTCTCGCCGATGAAGGGGTGAAGCTCCGGCTTGGCTGCAAGGTCGAGCGGATCGAGGGCGATGGCGCGGTGTCCGCTGTGCGGCTCGAAGGCGGCGAAGTGCTGGAAGCCGATCTGGTGGTGCTTTCGACCGGCTACCTGCCCAACACGACGCTGGCCGCCGATGCCGGAATCAAGCTCAACGAACTTGATGCGATCCGCGTGGACGAGTACATGCGCACCGAGGACAAGGATATTTTCGCCGTCGGTGATTGCGCCGAGAAGTTCAGCTTCTTCACCCGCATCGTCAAGGGTTTGATGCTCGCCTCGACGGCCTGCTCGGAGGCGCGTATCGCCGGAATGAACCTCTACAAGCTCTCCCGCCTGCGCACCTTCGGCGGCACGATGTCGATCTTTTCGACCGCGATCGGCGGAACCACCTTTGCCGCCGCTGGCGTGACCGAGCAGGTGGCCATCGAGCGCGGCTTCGACATCGTCAGCGCTTTTGCGCAGGGCATCGACAAGCATCCGAAGTCGCTGCCGAACGTGCACAGCCAGTGGGTGAAGCTGATCGTCAACCGTGAGTCCGGCCTGGTGCTCGGTGGCTCGGTGATGGGCGGCGCGAGCGCGGGCGAGCTGATTAACGTGATCGGGGTGATTATCGAAAACAAGATGACCATCCACGAAGTGCTGACCTTGCAATTCGGCACCCACCCGCTCCTGACTGGCCCGCCGACCGGCTATCCGCTGCTGAAAGCCGCCGAAAACGTGGCGCGGAAGTTGCGGGCGTAAACGTAGCGTGACTCGCATTTTGGTCGCTCGCCATCAAGTCGGGAACCTGCAACAAGCTCTCCCGGTTTTGTAGTTACGAACTGTAATCACAAGACCGGGAGCTTTGCGTTATGGCATCCTGTATCAACGATCATCTGAACCGGTACGGCGGCCTGGCTGTCGGGCGCGAGGAGGAGCAGAAGCGCTATTTCGACGAGAAGCGACTCTACGCACTGCAAATCGAAACGACCGACGCCTGCCAGCAGGGGTGCATTTTCTGCTATGCCGGATCGACGCCGCGCGAACGCAACGGGCTGAACTCCGATGAAATCCGTGGCCTGCTCCGTGATGCGGCCGCGCTGGAAATCCGCGCCATCGACTGGCTCGGCGGCGATCCGCTCGTGCGTCCGGACTGGTATGAGCTGATGCAGTACGCGCAGTCGCTGGGGCTGGTGAACAACGTCTGGACGAGCGGTTTGCCGCTGAAAAGCAAAGATGTTGCCGCCAAAGTGCACGAGGTGAGCGAGGGGGGCTTCGTGTCGGTGCACGTCGATTCCATCACGCCCGAGGTTTATGCGAAGCTGCATCGCGGCGGCAATCCGCACTTCATCGATGCCATCGTCGAAGGGGTGGACAACCTGCTCTCGCTCGGCAAGCCTGCCGACATGATGATTAACTGCATCACCTACACGTCGTTGCAAGGCCCGGACGACGCGATCAAGACCATGCGCTGGTGGTTCCGCGAGAAGGGGCTGCGCACCTGCCTCACCATGTTCAATCCCGCCGGCATGGGCGCGGAGTGGCGCTCGCTGGAGCCGGGCCTCGACGAGGTACAGCGGGTCTATACCGAGCGCGACCGCATCAACTACGGCGACGACAAAATCTCCATCGCGGCGATGGATACCGACAAATACTACTGCGGCACGATGGCTACCGTCACCTTTACCGGCGACGTCACGCCATGCTCGGTCATCCGCGACGGCGTGGCCAACATTCGCGAGATGCCGTTCCGCGACATCGTCGCCCGGCATCGCGACACGCTCGTGCACGCCGCTCTGCACGATGTCCACAACCTGCCCGCGCCCTGCGATTCGTGCGTCAATAACGCCCATTGCTGGGGCTGCCGGGCCAGTGCCTACCACTACAACGGCGACGCGGACGGCCTCGATCCGAAGTGCTGGCTGATCCGCTCAGGGCAATCATCAGACTGATTTCATTTCTAAAACAACTATGCATCATCATGGGGCTCTTGGCATTTCGGTCCGTCATCCCCGCGAAAGCGGGAATCCATGTGCTCCAGTTTCTGGTTTCCCGCCTGCGCGGGAATGACGAGGAAACAGCATTTTATTGATGCATGAATGAGCTGGAATTGGAATAACTTCAACAATCAGGAAAGAGAGGTTCAGATGACCAGAAAACTCGATGTCACGATCGGAAGCGTCAACGAAGTGTATGACGGCGCGGGCGGTATTCTCTGGGAGATGCTGATGGGCGAGCAGATTCACGTCGGCTCAGAAGCGGAAACCGACCTGCTTGCTGAAAAAGCCGGGGTCGGCGAGGACTCGCACCTTCTCGACGTCTGCAGTGCACTCGGTGGCCCGGCTCGGTATCTCGCCAAAAAGTACGGCTGCCGCGTGACCGGCCTCGACGCAACCCGTCGGATGGATGAAGAGGCCCGGCGTCGCACCGAGGAGGCAGGGTTGTCGGACAAGATCGATTACCGTTTGGGCAACGCGCTCGATATGCCGTTTCAGGCCGGAACCTTCGACATGGTGTGGGGGCAGGACGCCTGGTGCTACATCACCGACAAGCAGCGGCTCATCGAGGAGTGCGCCCGCGTGCTGAAGCCGGGCGGCACGCTCGCCTTCACCGATTGGCTGGAGACTGGCCCGATGTCCGACGACGAGTGGCAGGCGCTCAACACCTTCATGGTGTTCCCGTACATGGAGACGCTCGACGGCTACGCCGCGCTCGCCGAAGCCGCCGGGCTGACGGTCATCGAAAAGGAAGACCTCTCGGCCAGCTTTGCGCCGTCGATTCAGGGCTACCTCGACATGGTGCAGAATGACTTCCGTCAGGCGATTGTCGACAACTACGGCCAGGAGATGTACGACGCGGTCGAGCAGGGGATCACCCTCTGGCGCGACGCTTCGGTAGCCGGCAAGGTTGGCCGGGGACGATTGATTGCGAAGAAATGAGCCGGACGTAAAACACGAATTTCATGACAAGATTAAAGGTCAGCGGTTTGTCCGGTTGCATGAGGTGATGGCCGGGGAGAGCAAAAACAAAAAAGCCGTCGGCCTTGTCGGCGCAATTGCCATTGGCATCGGCGGCATGGTGGGCGGCGGAATCTTCGCCGTGCTCGGGGAGGCGGTGTCGCTTGCGCGGAAGGCCACGCCCATCGCCTTCCTCTTTTCGGGCATCATCGCGCTGCTGACTTCGTATGCCTACGCGAAGCTCTCCGTGCGGTTCCAGAGCCGGGGTGGCACAGTGCTTTTTGTCGATCAGGCGTTTGGCAGCAACATCGCGTCGGGCAGTGTCAACCTGATGCTGTGGTTGAGCTATCTCGTGACCATCGCGCTCTATGCCGCGGCGTTTGCGTCGTACGCCGGAACCTTTTTCCCGCAAATTCATTCGAGCCTTTTCCGGCACGCGCTCATCAGCATCGCCATCGTTTTGCCGACGCTCATCAATCTGGTCAGCGCGTCGTTCGTCAGCAAATCCGAGACGGCGATTGTGGCGCTCAAGCTGCTGCTGTTGCTGGTCATTCTCGGCTTCAGTCTTCCAGCGCTTGCCAGTGCGCCCGTTACCCTTCCCGCGCCCGGAGCCGTGCCGTCGATCTTCATGGCAGGCATGGTCATTTTCGTCGCCTACGAGGGGTTCGAGCTGATCGCGAACGCTTCAGAGGAGATCACCAATCCGGAACGGAACCTGCCGCTGGCGTTTTACATCTCGGTGGTTGTGGTGATTGTGCTCTACGTGCTGATCGGATTCGTGACCGTGCAGGCGGTGCCGGAGGCGCAGCTCATGCGTGCGAAGGATTACGCGCTTGCCGTGGCTGCCAAACCGGCGCTGGGGCAGACCGGGTTCGTGATCGTTTCCGTGGCGGCGCTGCTGGCAACCTTTTCAGCGATCAACGCCACGATTTACGGCAATGCGCGGCTCGGCTATTTTCTGGCGCGGGACGGCGAGCTTCCGGAGATTTTCGACCGGCAGGCGTGGAACGAGCCGGTGATGGGCGTGGTGATGACCGCCGCAATCAGCCTCGTGATTGCCAATGCGATTTCGCTGACCGAAATCGCCGTGATCGCGAGTGCGAGCTTCCTGCTCATTTTTGCGCTCATCAACGCCAGTGCGTTCAGGCTCCGCAAGGAGATCGGCGGGAACGGAGCTGTTTTCGTGGCCGGATTGCTCCTCTGTTTGGCAGCGTTGGTTGCGCTGCTTGTGCAGGCATCGTCAGCCTCCCCCAGAGCGGTTCCGGTGTTTCTTGCCTTTATTGCGGTGTCCGTCCTGTTCGAACTGCTCTACGGCTGCCGGGTGAGAAAATGTTTTCTCGGGCGCATCTTCGGTCAGGATCAGCAAGACACTTCGAAATAACACTGCCAGCGCCTCTGCTTTCTGTCTTTCCGCTTCAGTGTTGTATCTTCCGCCATTGCCAATCCATTGATCTGTTGTTTATGCTGCTGTTTTCACTTTCGGTTGTTATCGGGCTCGTTGTGCTGGTCTGGAGTGCGGGGCTTTTTGTTGATGGCTCCGCCGCCGCCGCGCGCTATTTCAGGCTTCCTCCGCTGCTTATCGGTATGCTCATCATCGGTTTCGGCACGTCGGCTCCCGAAATTGCCGTATCGACGCTCTCCTCCATGCAAGGCAATTCGGACCTCGCGCTGGGTAACGCACTGGGCTCCAACATCACCAATATCGCGCTTATCCTCGGCGTGACGGCGCTCATCAACCCGATTGCCGTGCAGTCCAGAATTCTACGAAAGGAGCTGCCGATCCTGACCGTCGTAACGGCCATCACCGCTTATTTCCTTTCCGACGGTGTTCTTGATCGGCATGACGGGATCATTTTGCTGCTCATGTTCGCCCTGTTTACCGGCTGGTCGATCTGGGAGGGCATCACGAAATCGACCGACGAGTTTGGCGAGGAGATGGAGCAGGAGCTTGAGCTGCATGAAATGCCGATCGGCAAGTCGTTTTTCCTGATCGTTGCAGGCTTCGTGCTGTTGCTGGTCAGTTCACGGATGCTGGTCTGGGGCGCGGTCGGGATTGCCGAGGGGCTGGGTGTGAGCAATCTGGTGATCGGCCTGACGGTGGTGGCCATCGGCACCTCGCTGCCGGAGCTTGCCTCTTCAGTGGTGGCCGCGCGCAAGGGGGAGGACGATCTGGCCCTTGGCAACGTGCTCGGCTCGAACCTGTTCAACACCCTGATCGTTGCCGGCATTGCCGGAGTGATCCATCCCGCAGCCATAGGTGCGACCTCATTTCACCGCGATGTGCTGGTGATGTCGCTGTTGACCGTATCGCTTTTCGTGCTCGGCTACGGTTTCCGCGGCGCGGGAACCGGGCGCATCACCAGACTCGGTGGCGCCGTGCTGCTTGGTTGCTACGTTACCTACACAGCTTATCTGCTGATGACGGCAATCGGGTGAGGGAAAAGGACGAAGGGGAAGACAGCAGTTCTTCCCCCTCATTTTGTATTTCTTTAATACTTGGCCAGCGTGATGACTGACGAGTTGCCTGAGTGCGCCTCGTGTTCAGCTGCCCATTCCTTGTCACTTGGGTAGTAGCCTTCAAAGAAATCAACGTAATCATCGCCATTTGACTTCAGGATTGTTCCTATAGCATTGCCTAATTCAACTGCCGCGTTTTTGATAAGGGTCAAAGCTCCAGCACTTGGTCCCGCCAGCGCGATTGCCGAGATCAGTGATGACAAAGAAGAGTTATTGATAGCCTCAGCGGTTTCCGTCATAGCTTTTCCAAACTTCCTCGTCTCCTCATCGGACTCCCATAACTGTATCCGGATAGCCATGCCGCCGGTAATGGTGCGTTTTGGAAACAGATTGATACCTTCGCCGATAAACTCCCGAACCTTGCCAACTCTCATGGGGATGATGACGCTTTTGGGGTCTGCATCTGCTCCCGGGTACTGGCATATGGGCTCTCCGCTCAAATCCCAGGCCCAAGCCACGAAGTACACATTGTTTTTGGAACTGAACACATTCCCGAGAAATCCGTTGAATCCTTCTGTCAGCTTTATATTTTTTAACGCAAGGCCTCTGGGCTCAGGCGACTGTGTGTACTCAAACGATTTTGGGGTAGAGGTTCGTGAAAGTTCGCTTAATTCCGAGAAGGTGGAAATTCCTTTCAGAGAGGCAAATGACTCGATAGCCTTTTTCTTTGCTGTAACAGCAAAACGGTCGATAGCGCCTGTTTGAATGAGTGCCATGGTAGTAAAGTTTTAGTTTGACCGAAAAACGCGTGAACCTTTATGGACTCTGTTTTGGTGAGATATCACCCTTTCTAAAGTAGCGTATAAAAAGCTTGTTTTCGTGCTTTTATTTATCTTTTAAAGTATTTTTAACAAAAAACAACACTTTTCATTGCATGAACAGCAAAAATAGATCGATCCCCGTAGAGTGTTATCCGTGCCTTTTTGAGCAGTTGCTTTCGCTGACGAAGATTACCGGCATGGAAGATGGGCAGGGCAAGGCGCTGTTCGAGCATTCGATGCAGCAGTTGCTTGAGAGCAATGGTGAGGGGATCGTGGTGCAGCATGTGATCCGGAGCGCCACGGACGATGCGATTGCGCTGTCGGGCCGCGATGCGGATTTCGATCCGTACTGTGACATCAAGCAGCGCTCGAACGATGTCGCGCTGGCGTTCGCCGACGAGTTTCGCGCCAGAATTCTCGACTCCCCCAAACCGCTGGAGGAGGCCGTTCGGGTTGCCGCGGCGGGCAATATCATCGATTTCGGCGCAAAACGGCACGGCTCGCTCGATGTCGAACATGAGGTGCGAACCATCGGTGAGCGGACGTTCGGGCGCTTCGATTTCGAGGCATTCTTGTCGCATCTGCAATCGGCGAAGCGCTTGCTCTACATTTGCGACAACGCCGGTGAGATCGTCTTCGACCGGCTCTTCATCGAAGAGATCAGGCGGCACTTCCCGCAACTCGACGTCACCTGCGCGGTGCGCGAGCGCCCGGTCATCAACGACGCGGTGATGGCTGACGCACGTTACGCCGGTCTCGACAAGGTGGCCACGGTGATCTCCTCCGGCAGCGTCTATCCCGGTACGCTGCTCGAAGCGGTTTCGGACGAGTTCCGTCGCCTGTTCGACGAGGCGGATCTGATTGTTTCGAAAGGGCAGGGTAATTTCGAGACCCTGCTCGACGACGCCGACGAGCGACTCTTTTTCATCCTTCGCATCAAGTGCGACCAGATGTCGAGGCTCTCGGGTATCGCCAAAGGCGAGCTGGTGCTGATGCAGGGCGGCACGCACCGGAGGGGATGACCTGATGGATTTGTCTTTTTAATGGGCGAAAGCCTGAATTTCTGAGTTGCCATGCACTCATCTTTGGTCATCAGACCCGAAATGCCCGGCGATGTTGAGGCTATCACCGCCCTCACCATCGCTGCTTTCGCAACGCTGGAGGTCAGCAATCACACCGCGCAGTTTGTCATCGAAGCGCTCCGCAACGCCGGGGCGCTGACCATTTCGCTGGTGGCAGAGCTTGATGGGCGCGTGGTCGGGCACATCGCCTTTTCGCCGGTTGTCATGTCGGATGGCACGGCTGGCTGGTATGGCCTCGGGCCGGTCTCCGTGCTGCCGGATTTCCAGCGGCAGGGTATCGGCAAGGCGCTGATCCGCGAAGGTCTCGAACGGTTGCAAGCGATTGGGGCAACGGGGTGCTGCCTGGTTGGGCATCCCGAATACTACCGTCAGTTCGGTTTCGTCAACCCAGAGGGACTGGGGCATGAGGGCGTGCCGCCGGAGGTCTTTTTTGCGCTTGTGTTCGATGGGCCGGAACCAACGGGCACTGTTTCATTTCACGAAGCCTTCATGGTCTCCGGGCCGTGCGGCTAATCGCTATCGGTAAACGGATTCGATCTTTACCCTGGCTGTCCCTTTTTCATAGAAGCCAAGCTCTTTGGCGGCTTGGGCGCTCAGGTCGATCACGCGGCCATCGACGAACGGGCCGCGGTCGTTGACGCGAACGATAATCGAGCGGTTGTTGTCGAGGTTGGTGACCCTGACGAGCATGGGGAGTGGCAGGTATTTGTGCGCGGCGCTGGGCTGGCCGGGGTCGAAGATTTCGCCGTAAGCGGTCGGCTGGCTGTTGTTTTTTTCAAGCGTTTCCCGGCCGTACCACGACGCGATGCCGGTCTCTTCGTAGGCATACACCTGCTCAAAGCTCATGGGGACGTAGAGCTTGTTGTCGATAAGATAGGGGGTGTTCTTGAGCTTGCCCAGCCGGTACGCCTCCTCGGGTGAGATTCCGGGGACGTATCGCCGTGAAGTGTAAGGCCCTTTCGAGGTCGAGCAGGCTCCGAGGGCAAGAAACAGAGCGAGCAGAAGAAGAGGAAACCGCTTGAATATCATCATGGCTTGGCGTTTTTCTGTTGACCGGATGAGCCGCGTGTGATCACTCGACGGGGTCTGTCGCGTAGGTAAAAAATAGCTATTTGAAAAAAATATTCATGAGCTGCTTTTATATTTCTGGTCATGATCTTCTCTTCGCGCGGCTTGAGAGCGGGTTATGGCATGAATTTTTTGGCAAATAGACGTTCCTTTGCATGACAGATCCCAGAGGTATGAATGAGTGTGAGGACAGGCGATTATCGGGTGTATTGATCATTCACGGCTTTACGGCAAACCTCGAAAGCGTCAGGTCGCTGTTCGAGCCGCTCGAAAGACTCGGCCTCAGCCTTTCCGCGCCGTTGCTTCGGGGGCACGGTGGCGCGTCGCCTGATGATTTGCGCGGCGTGACCTGGCAGGATTGGGTTGCCGATACCGAGGCGGAGCTCAAAAAACTTGCCGGACACGGAGGCAAAGTTGTGGTGATCGGCCACAGCATGGGGGCGCTGCTTGCCTTGCAGCTTGCCGAACGCCAACCTGAGCTGGTTGATTCGATCGTGCTTGCCACCCCGCCAATCAGGCTTGTCTCTTTGCTCGCCCCGGGTCGCCCGCTGCATTTTTTTGCTCCCTTGGTCAGCCGTGTGGTTGATCGCTGGGGCTTCTTCCCGACCTTTGCCGATCCTGCCAACGCCCTGATGCCAGAGCAATACGACTGGGCGCCGACGCGAACGATTCTGTCGATGTTCGAGCTGATTCAAGAGACCGAGCGTGTCATGAACCGTGTCCTGAAGCCGGCGCTGATTCTTCATGCCAGGCATGAAACCGTCGTTCGACCCGAGAGCGCCGAGATCATCTATCGGGCCATCGCTACGCCGCCGGAGCAGAAGTCGATTATCTGGTTCGAAAAAACCGATCATCAGATTTTCTGTGATTGCGAGCGCCAACGGGCCATCGAGTCGGTGGTCAGCTTCGTGGCGGACCGTCAGGTCGTTGACGATCGGTAGTCAGCGCCATAGCTTCGCCGCAGCTTTTATCTTTCAACCGTAAACCATCTCATCATGAAAAAGCAGTTGTTTCATGTTTTAAGCGTTCTGATGCTCGTACTCATGTCGTTTCCCTCTCACGTTAAGGCCGAGGGCGTTCACGTCGATGAAATCGGCTTCGGTTCGGGTTACGCCTGGGGGCATATGAAGTTTACCGATGCCACCAACAAGGTCATGCCTATTTTTGTGCGAGTCGGCTTCGACATGAACTCCGTGTTCGGCATGCAGGAGAGCAAAGGCACGCTTCAGCTCGCGCTCGAACCGTTCTGCAATCCGGTTTTCGAGCCGGAGTCAGGTGTCGAGACTGGCCTCAATGTCTTTTTCCGCTATCTGCACCCGATTGCTCCGTCGGTCAAAGTTGTGGCCGAGGTGGGTTCCGGGCCGATGTACCTGAGCATCGACAGCGCCGAGCAGGGTGACGGTGGCTTCAACTTTTTGAACCAGTTCGGCCTCGGCGCGCGGTTCGATCTCTCCGATCACGACGCCCTGACGCTGGGCTACCGTTTTCGCCACATTTCGAATGCCGGCACCAGCCAGCCGAACCGCGGCATCAACACCAACGCTTTGGTGCTGAGCTATTCGCTGCTGTACTGACGGACAGGCGGGCCGAAACGTCATGCGCATCGTTGATCTGAGCCATCCGATTTCGCCCGCCATGCCGGTGTGGCCGGGAACGCCTGCGCCGGAGTTTTCCGATCTCTGCACGGTAGGGCGCGATGGCTTCGGCGAGCGCTGGATGCAACTCTCGTCGCACACCGGCACGCACCTTGATGCTCCGGCGCACCTTTTCGAGGGCGCTGCTTCGCTCGACCGGATGTCGGTGGAGCGCTTCATCGGCAAGGGTGCGCTGCTCGATCTGCGGGGGGCGTCCTCCGGTCTCGTTTCGCTCGATCAACTGCGTGTCATCCAACCAAGCATCGAAAAGGCTGACTTTCTCCTGCTGCACGTTGGCTGGAGCCGATTCTGGGGAACGGCGGAGTACGACCGGAACTATCCGGTACTCTCGTCGGAAGCGGCGACGTGGCTTGCCGGGCTTGGGCTGAAGGGCGTCGGCATCGATGCGCCATCGTTCGACGATCCGGATTCGGAAGCGCTGCCCATCCATCGCTGTCTACTTGGTTCTGGGCTCCTCCTCATCGAAAATCTCACTGCGCTCGACCAGCTTGGCGACAGCGATTTCCTCCTTTCGGTGCTGCCGTTGCCCATCTCCGGTGCGGAAGCGAGCCCCGTGCGGGCTGTTGCCGTAATTCCTTCTTTCGAGATAAAATAGACGATTCGGCTTGTCATTTCGGGAGGAGGACGTTAGCTTTTGGAAGCGTTTCACAGGTTGTGTGGCCTGTCTTCTGTCACCGAACTTCACGATTTATGGATACCACCGGGCAGAGAGCATTGTCGTCCATTGCCAGCAAGGTGATTATGGCAGTTGCGGGAGTGTTTCTGCTCGTGTTTCTTTCCTTGCATCTTGGCATCAACCTGCTGTTGCTGGCCGATGACGGAGGCGTGGCTTTTTCGGCAGCAGCGGGCTTCATGGGCACCAATCCGGTGATACGGATGATGGAGCTGGTTCTCTTCGGCGGCTTCGCGCTGCACATCGCTTTCGGGGTGATTGTCAGCATCCGCAACCGCAAGTCGCGCCCGATTCGCTACCAGCACCGGAGCCTTTCCGAAACTTCGCCCTTCTCGAAGTACATGATGCACACCGGCATGATCGTGCTGCTTTTCCTCGCGCTCCATCTGATCGATTTCTACTTCATCAAGCTCGGCATCGTCGCTCCGCCTCCTGGCATCGAGCGGCACGACTTTTATCACCGCGCGGTGCTTTTGTTTTCCGATCCGACCTACTCTGCGATCTACCTGGTTTCGTTTCTCGTGCTTGGATTTCACCTGAACCATGCGCTTCAGGCTGCTGCCCAGACGCTCGGCCTGAACCATCCGCGCTACACGCCGCTCATCAAGGGGGCGAGCGCCTTGTATGCGATGATTATTGCGGGCGGCTTCATGGCGATTCCGTTGCGCTTCACCCTTTTCAACTAACGCCGCGCCGCATGGAGACCGATTGCCGATGATCAAACTCAAAGCCAACGCGCCGGGCGTGCCGCTCGCCGACCAGTGGGACGCCTACAAGGCCGGCTGCAAGCTGGTCAGCCCGAACAACAAGCGCAAGCTCGACATCATCGTGGTCGGCACGGGGCTTGCGGGCGCTTCGGCAGCGGCAACGCTCGGCCAGCTCGGCTACAACGTCAAGTCGTTCTGCTATCAGGACACGCCTCGCCGGGCGCACAGCATCGCGGCGCAGGGGGGCATCAACGCCGCGAAGAACTACCAGAACGACGGCGACAACGTCTTCCGGCTCTTTTACGACACCATCAAGGGCGGCGACTACCGGTCGCGCGAATCGAACGTCTATCGGCTCGCCTCGATCAGCCCGGAGATCATCGATCTCTGCGTGGCGCAGGGCGTGCCCTTCGCCCGCGAGTATGGCGGTCTGCTCGCCAACCGCTCGTTCGGCGGCGCGCAGGTATCGCGCACCTTTTACGCGCGTGGACAGACCGGCCAGCAGCTCCTGATCGGCGCGTACAGCGCGATGAGCCGTCAGATCGCGGCAGGCACGGTGAAGCTCTACAACCGACGCGACGTGCTCGACATCGTCATCGTCGATGGCAAGGCGCGGGGCATCATTGCGCGCAACCTCGTGACCGGCGAAATCGAACGCTATTCGGCGCACGCCGTAGTGCTGGCGACGGGCGGCTACGGCAACGTCTTCTACCTTTCGACCAACGCGATGGGCTCGAACGTCACGCCGGTCTGGAGCGCCTACAAAAAGGGGGCGGCGTTCGCCAACCCCTGCTTTACGCAGATTCACCCCACCTGCATTCCGGTGCACGGCGAGTTCCAGTCCAAGCTGACGCTGATGAGCGAGAGTTTGCGCAACGACGGGCGCATCTGGGTGCCGAAAGAGAAGGAGGATGCCGAGCTGATCCGGCAGAAAAAGCTGCGTCCGGAGCAGATTCACGAGTCGAAGCGCGACTACTACCTCGAACGCCGCTACCCGGCCTTTGGCAATCTGGTTCCGCGTGACGTCGCCTCGCGGGCGGCCAAGGAGCGTTGCGACGCGGGCTACGGCGTCGATGGCCACGGTCGCGCGGTCTACCTCGATTTCAGCGATGCCATCGAGCGGCTGGGCCGCGCCGAAATCTCCGCGCGGTACGGCAACCTGTTCCAGATGTACCAGCGCATCGTCGATGACAATCCCTACCGCACGCCGATGATGATCTACCCGGCGGTGCACTACACGATGGGCGGCCTGTGGGTCGATTATGAATTGATGACCACCGTGCCCGGCCTCTACTCGATCGGCGAGTGCAACTTCTCCGACCACGGCGCGAACCGCCTCGGCGCGTCGGCGCTGATGCAGGGGCTCGCTGACGGCTACTTCGTCTTGCCCTACACCATCTCGGGCTACCTCTCGCACGAAATCAACACGCCGCCGATTCCGACCACCCTGCCGGAGTTCCACCTCGCCGAGCGCGACGTGATCGACCGGCTCTCCCGTCTCAAAAAGAGCGGCGGCAATGAGTCAGTCGATCACCTTCACCGCAAGCTTGGCAAGATCATGTGGGAGTATTGCGGCATGTCGCGCAACGAGGATGGGCTGACCAAGGCGCTCGGCCTGATCGCAGAGCTGAAGGCGGAATTCGAAGCGGGCGTCAAAATTCCGGGCGGACTGAAGGAGTACAATCCCGAACTCGAAAAGGCGTGCCGCGTTGAGGATTTCATCGAACTTGGCGACCTGATGGTGCGAGACGCCCTGCATCGCAAAGAGTCGTGCGGCGGCCACTTCCGCGAGGAGTACCAGACCCCTGACCACGAAGCGCTGCGAAACGATGATGACTTTGCCTACGTCGCCGCGTGGGAGCACAAAGGCCGCGACGCCGCGCCGGAGATGCACCGCGAAGAGCTGCACTTCGAGACGGTGAAGCTCACGCAACGATCCTACAAATAACGCTGCCCATGAAGTTCACCCTCAAAATCTGGCGACAGAAAAACGCCACGGATAAAGGCGGCATGGTGACCTACAAGGTCGATGCGGTCTCACCCGACAGCTCGTTCTTCGAGATGCTCGACCAGCTCAACCAGCAGCTTATCGGCAAGGGCGAAGACCCGGTCGCCTTCGACCACGACTGCCGCGAAGGCATCTGCGGCACGTGCAGCCTCTATATCAACGGGCGCCCGCACGGCCCGATCAGGGGCGCGACCACCTGTCAGCTCCACATGCGCTCTTTCCGCGACGGCGAGACCATCTACGTCGAACCGTGGCGCTGCGGCGCGTTTCCTGTCGTTAAAGATTTGATCGTGGATCGCAGCGCGCTCGACACCATCATCCAGGCCGGAGGCTACATCTCGATCAACTCCGGTGGTGTGCCCGACGCCAACGCCATCCCCGTGCCCAAACCCAATGCCGACTCGGCCTTCGACGCCGCCGCCTGCATCGGCTGCGGAGCCTGCGTGGCCGCCTGCCCCAACGCCTCGCCGATGCTCTTCGTCGGCGCCAAAGTCTCCCACCTCGCCCTCCTTCCGCAAGGCCGCATCGAAGCAGAGCGCCGCGTCCAGCAGATGGTTGCCGCCATGGACAGCCTCGGTTTCGGTTTCTGCAGCAACACCTACGCCTGCGAAGCGGAATGTCCCAAAGAGATCAAAATCGCCAACATCACCCGCCTCAACCGCGAATTCCTCGCCGCCAAACTCGCCGCCGAGAAGGAGAAGAACGGAGGATTTACGATTTAGAGGGGATTTTTGATTGTGGCAGATCAATCCCCTTCAGGAGGCGACAACCGTAAGCAGTCGCCTCACGAAAAGCTCCCGTATTCAATCCTTCACACACCGGACGGCAAAGCCGTTGTTCGGGCCTACTTCGCCGCCGCGCAGGGTATTGTCGTAAAAACCGAGGGCTCGGCCGTAGGGTTTGCCGTTGGGGGCTTGAGAGCTTGTCCAGAAACGGGCGAATTTGCCGAGCATCAGAAAACCTCCGTCGGCGTCGCGGCGAGCGCCGGAGGGCAAAGCGTCGAAGCCGTTGCTTTCAGTTTCGTCGTCGGTCGAGCCTTCCCATTTTTCCGAAGATTTCAGGACTTTGCCTGCCTGTTCAGCTCCGCCGACCGCATCGGCTAAAGCCTGCCACTCCTCGTCGGTGGCGACGTGCCAGCCTTCGGGTGCGAGGCCTCGCGGGTCGTTGACCGCGAACCAGTTGTAGAGAAAGCCGAAGGTTTTGCCGTTTTCGGGGTTGTTTTCATAGCTGCATCGCGCGCCGCTTTCGAGCTTCGGCCACTTGGCAGCATCGGCTACCTCCGGGATGGGGTCGCCGTTCCGGTAGCGGGTGACCTTCAGGTTTTCGGTCATCCAGACCTTGTTGCCGATTTTGACGGTGTCGTAGGTGTTGCCGTCGATGTCGGTGACCGGGCCGCTTGTGTTGGCGTTGCAGCCGACCATGAGCAGGGTGACAAAAAAGAGCGACAGCATCGAAACTAAAGTGTGTCTGTTCATCGTTCGTTTGCTTGATTGTTTAAGGGGCGCTTTCCGGAACGCATCTCTCGAAAAGTAGGTTAACGGGCTTACGATGGTAATGTAGTGATCGTAACGCCGTTATGCTACTCCTGAGTTGCTACGGCCAGCCCTCTTTTTTTGTACATTTGCAGAAGAGAAACGGTTATCAGCCACCAATCACCACCGATCATGAGCCGGCAGGGTTTTTTCAGATTCACAGGGCGCATCGCGCTCATCACTCTTGCGGGCCTTCTCGGAGCCTGCGGTCACAAGACGGAGTCCGAGACGCCGCCTGTTGCGCCTGCGGCTGCACCGGCTCCTGCCGATTCGACCGAGTCCGATGTGACCATCGATTCCGGTGATCGTTCTTTCGAAATCACCGATAAAGTTCAGCCCTGGCCGTCGGAGATGCCTGCCGAGGTGCCCCATTTTGCAGCCGGCACGATCCGGAAGATCATCAGAACCGAGACGCCAGAGGGTAGAAGCTGGGATATGGCCATCGACGGCATCCCTTCAAATTCGGTCAAAGCGTTCGTTGATGCGCTGAAAGAGGCCGGATTCGAGACCTCTTCGCTCATCGTTCCTGAAAAGGAGGGCGACCGGGGCAGCGTGACCGGGTTGAAAGGTGAGCTTACCGTGGTGCTTATCGCTTCCGGAGGCAATGCCACGCTGTCGGTCATCCTCAAAGAGTAGCGGTGGCACTGTGCCCGGTTAACCAAGAACTAAAAAAGGACGAGCTTATGTCACGTTACGACCCCGA
Source organism: Chlorobaculum parvum NCIB 8327 (assembly GCF_000020505.1). Taxonomy (NCBI): domain Bacteria; kingdom Pseudomonadati; phylum Chlorobiota; class Chlorobiia; order Chlorobiales; family Chlorobiaceae; genus Chlorobaculum; species Chlorobaculum parvum. Next base: position 2,225,504 of record NC_011027.1, on the reverse strand, counting down.
CTGCATTTTCTGCAAGATCGCTGCCGGTCATATTCCGGCCAACCTGATCTACAAAAATGACCACGTGGCTGCGTTCCACGATCTCAATCCGGTTGCGCCGGTTCATATTCTCATCATTCCGCTGGAGCACATCTCGTCGCTGAGTGAGCTGACCGATAGCGATTCGGAGATTGCCGGGCAGATCTTGCTCACCGCGCGCGTTGTGGCCGAGAAGATGGGGGTACTGGGATCAGGCTATCGACTGGTGTTCAACAACGGAGCCGATGCTCTGCAGAGCGTCGGGCATATTCACGCGCATCTGATCGGTGGCAAAACGATGGGGTGGCCGCCGTTTGCCGGTCGTGAGGTGGCGCACGGAGATGGTTGAGCCGGTGCGCTGAGGCCCTTTTTTACAAAAAACAGCCGCTCTTCTTCAGAAAGAAATCTTTTTGCTTGGATTGTTTGTTATTTGTAATTAGTCTATTTAAGAAAATTTTTTGCCGATCTGTTATCAGGGGTTGAAGAGATATGAAGTTATCGGAATTGAAAGTCGGCGATCGTGCATTAGTGACTGCGGTTCAGGCTGAACCGGCTGTCAGGCGCAGGCTCATGGATATGGGCCTTGTGAGGGGTACGGAGCTTGAGGTACTGCGGTTTGCGCCGCTCGGCGACCCGATCGAGGTCAGTTGCAATGGCTTGCTGTTGACGATGCGGCGGAACGAGGCCGAGGGCATCACGGTCAACAAGATTGAATTGTGTAACGTACCGCAGGGTGTCGGGCCGGGACTCCGTAAACGCCATCGTTTCGGACGGCGCGCATGAGTACGAAAAAGAAGATTACCGTTGCTCTTGCCGGCAACCCGAATGCCGGCAAATCCTCACTTTTCAATGCGTTGACCGGTGCTCACCAGCGGGTGGGCAACTTCCCCGGCGTGACGATCGAGAAGCACGAAGGCTATCTCGATTATCGCGACTACCGCATCAATGTGGTGGATCTGCCCGGCACCTATTCGCTGACTCCCTACTCCCCCGAAGAGATCGTTACCCGCCGTTTCATCATCGACGAGCAGCCCGATGTGGTGGTCAATGTGGTCGAGGGCACCAACCTCGAACGCAACATGATGCTGACCGTGCAGCTCATGGAGATGGAGGTTGATCTGCTTGTGGCGCTGAACATGATGGACGAGGTCGAGGAGAAGGGATTCAAAATCGATATCGACCAGCTTGAGCTCCTGCTCGGCAGTCACATCGTTCCCACCTCGGCGCGTCAGCGCAAGGGGCTCGACGACTTGCTCGACCATATCATCCGCGTGGTTGACGGGCGCATCGAGATCAAAAAGAACAAGATCTCCTTCAGCCTTGAGGTCGAGAAGGCCATCGACAAAATTGCCGATCTGCTCTGCCATGAGCCGGAGCTGGATGAGGCCGCGAATCACCGCTGGATGGCGATCAAGCTGCTCGAAAACGACCGCGAGATCTACAGCCAGGTGCAGAAGTATCCGGTGTGGGTCAAGATCGAGTTGGCCTTGCAGGAGGCGATTACGGAGTGCGAGTTTCTGCACGGTACCGATCCGGAGGCGCTGATTACCGAGGATCGTCACGCCTTCGTGCGCGGCGCGATGCAGGAGTGTGTGCGCAAGCCGAAAGCCGCGCGTGCCACGGTGAGCGACTACATCGACTCGGTGGTGCTGAACCGGGCGCTCGGCCTGCCGGTCTTTTTCCTTGTCGTCTGGGCGATTTTTCAGCTCACTTTCACGCTCGGTGCTCCCCTTATGGAGGCGCTCGATTACTCGTTCGGCTTGCTCTCCGACACAGTTGCGCCGCATCTGCCCGCGGGCATTATTCGCTCGATCTTTGTCGAGGGGGTGATTTCCGGCGTGGGCAGCGTGGTGGTGTTCCTGCCGAACATCGTGCTGCTCTTCATGGGTCTTTCGTTCCTCGAGGCGTCGGGCTACATGGCGCGAGCGGCGTTTGTCATCGACAAAGTGATGCACCGTTTCGGGCTGCACGGCAAGTCGTTTATTCCGATGATTACCGGCTTCGGCTGCTCGATTCCGGCCATCATGGCCACGCGTACGCTGAAGAGCCGCTCTGACCGGCTGGCCACCATCATGACGATTCCCTTCATGAGCTGCGGTGCGAAGCTGCCGGTCTATGTACTGCTGGCGGGGGCATTTTTCCCTCCGACGATGGCAGCCAACGTCATGTTCGCGATCTATTTTCTTGGCATCATCATGGGGCTCTGGACGGCGTGGCTGCTCAAGTCCACTGTGCTGAAGAGCGACTCGGAGCCGTTTGTGATGGAGCTGCCGCCGTACCGCTGGCCAACCTTTTCGTCGGTCATTTTCCAGTCGAAGATGAAGGCGGTAATGTACCTCAAAAAGGCGGGCACCTTGATTCTCGGCGCGGTGATCCTGATCTGGGTGGCAAGCAACTATCCGCGCAGCGCCGAGCTCGATGCGCAGCTTGCGCGCGAATCAGCGAAGATCGAGGCTTCGGCGGTTGCGTCGGAAATCAAAGCTGAGCAGTTGCAGAAGCTCGAAGCGAAGATCGAGGCCGGTCAACTCGAATACTCGTTTGCGGGACGAAGTGGCAAGCTGCTCGAACCGCTCATTCGTCCTCTCGGTTTCGACTGGCGGATCGGCATCTCGCTGGTGACAGGACTTGCCGCCAAGGAGGTGGTGGTTTCGACACTCGGCACCATTTTCTCGATCGGTCACGCTGCCGGAGAGACGAGCTTGTCGGAGATTCTGCGCAGCGAGCCGGGCTTCAGCCGGGCAACGGCGCTGAGCCTGATGGTGTTCGTGCTGCTCTACATTCCCTGCGTGGCGGCGGTCGGTGTGATGAAAAAAGAGATTGGCGCGTGGAAGCCTGTGTTACTCTACTCAGCCTACGTGCTGGCGGTGGCGTGGGTGGCTTCGTTCATCACCTATCATCTCGCCCTGCTGTTTACGTAAAGCATCCCCGTGCCTGAAAGCAACATCGCCATCGAATCATGATCGGATTCGATGGCGATACTTTTTTGACGGGCTTTTGCTTCAGTTGCGTTATCGGTGTCAGTCCCAACTCCTACGCTGAGGCTTCGCTCTCCACCTCTTCGCTCGGGGCGTTGATGAGCCCGGCGTCTTCTGCGCGGATGATGATGTCGTCGATGGGCAGATTCATCGGCGCGGGCGTACCGTCGAGCATGGTGATCGCCACGGAGGGGTGGGCGGCCAGATGTTCGTCCATGGTCTTCTCAAGGCGCGTTTGGGTCGCTTCGTCAAGCGAGTTCCACGAGAGCCGTCCGCGGCATTTGGGGAATTTCGAGCAGCCAAGCCACAGGCCGCGCTTGCCGGTTCTGAGGTACATCGGCGCGCCGCACTTCGGGCATTCGAGGTCGGTGGTGAACGGTGGCGTTTTGATCGGTTCGATGTGGCGCTGCTTGCTGAGGTTGAGCAGGGTGTTGCACTTCGGATAGTTCGAACAGGCCAGGAACGGGCCGAATCGGCCGTTGCGCAATAGCATGTGTCCTTCGCCGCACACCGGGCATTTGACGCCGGTTTCTTTCGGTTTGGCCTTGTTGGTGGCGAGCGCCTTGATGTTTTTGCACTTCGGGTAGTTCGAGCAGCCGAGGAACTTGCCGCTGCTGGTCCATTTGACGATCATGTGTCCCTCGCCGCACTTGTCGCACCGTTCCGCTTCGCGGTTCTGCGGAATGAGCGGATCGCTTTTGCGGTGGCTCAGCACCGTTTCGAGCGGACGGTAGAAGCTGTCGAGCACCTTTTCGTACTCATCATCTCCCGATGCGACCTTGTCCAGCTCGTCCTCCATTTCGGCGGTGAACTTCACGTTGAACAGGTCGGGGAAGTTGGCCACGAGGATGGTCGAAACGTCCCGACCCAGCTCGGTCGGCACGATCTTCTTCTTCTGAAGCTCGACGTAGCGGCGCTCCTGCAGGGTCGAGAAGATTGCCGCATAGGTTGACGGGCGGCCGATGCCGTAGTTGTCCAGCTCTTTGACCAGGCTTGCTTCGGTGAAGCGGGCGGGCGGACGGGTGAAGCTCTGCTTGCGGTCGAGCTCCGACATCCTGAGTTGCTCTTCGACCGAGAGCTTTTCGGGCAGCTTGACCATCTGCTCTTTTTCAACCTCGTCGCGGGTCGATTTCTGCGCCTCGTATTCGAGCTCCTGCTGATCGTTATAGACCTTGAAAAAGCCGGGGAAGAGCACCTTGTTGCCGGTGGCGCGGAACACGAACTCCTTCTGGTGATCTTCCACGTCAACGCGCGTCTGCTCGATTTTGGCCGGAGCCATCATCGAGGCCACGAAGCGCTTCCAGATCAGCTCGTAGAGCTTGAACTGGTCTGCGGATAGATGCTTGCGCAGCGATTCAGGCGTGCGATAGACCGAGGTCGGGCGGATCGCTTCGTGCGCGTCCTGCGCGTTCTTGCCAGCCTTGCCCTGCCCGCCGAACCCTTTGTACTCTTCGCCGAACTGCTGCGAAATGTAGTCATGCGCCTGCGCGATCGCTTCTCCGCTGACGCGGGTCGAGTCGGTACGCATGTAGGTGATGAGGCCGGTCGCGCCCTCCGAACCGAGGTCGATGCCTTCGTAAAGCTGCTGCGCGGCGCGCATCGTCTTTTTCGAACCGAAGCCGAGCTGGTTGGATGCCGCCTGCTGCAAGAGTGAGGTGGTGAACGGCAGTGGCTGCTTGCGCTGAAGCACCTTTGGCACGATCTCGCTCACCGCGAACAGGCGGTCCCTGATCGCTGATACGATGGCTTCGGCCTGTTCGCCGGAGCCGATCTCCGGTTTCTTGCCTTTGACCTTGACGAGCTTCGTGCGGAAGGTTTCGCCAGATTCCGTGGTGAAGTCGGCATAAATCGTCCAGTACTCCTGCGGCTCGAACGCCTCGATCTCGTTCTCCCGCTCGCAGATCAGCCGAAGTGCTACCGACTGTACACGGCCAGCCGAAAGTCCGCGATAGACCACATTCCACAGGAACGGGCTGATCTTGTAGCCTACGATCTTGTCGAGCCCCTGCCGGGTCTGCTGCGAACGCACGAGCCGGTAGTCGATCTGCTTCGGATTGTTGACCGACTCGATGATGGCGTTTTTGGTGATTTCGTTGAAGAGCACGCGATAGACCGGTTTTTTGGCGAACTCGATCTCGTTGGAGATGTGCCAGGCAATCGCCTCGCCTTCGCGGTCGGGGTCAGTGGCGATCAGCACTTCGTTGGCTTCTCCGGCAAGTTTCTTGAGCTGCCGCACCACCTTCTCCTTTCCGGCGATCACCTCGTAACGGGGCTCGTAGTGGTTGTCGAAATCGATGCCGATCTCTTTTTTCGGCAAATCCTTGATGTGGCCGACCGAGGCGTAAACCGTGTAGTTGTCGCCCAGGTACTTGTTGATGGTTCTGGCCTTGGATGGTGACTCGACAACGATGAGCGTCCTGTTTTTGGCCGATGGAGTAGCGCTTTTTGAAGCCATGGGGTTTTGATCCCTTTTGCGTTGGGATTTGGACAGAGGGCATCGCTGCAACCTGCCGCTCGTTTCGGGCGCCGTATTGGCCCCGTCGCGAAAACTGTTGGAGCGGAACCGCGTTTCAGCGCCGCCCGTGAATGAACGAAAAGATAGGGCTTGCTTGCCAAAAAACAAATTTGGCCTTGTTGCGGTGCTTTTGCAACAGTGACGCTTGATTTACGTAACTTGGGCGCAAACGGCACTGGATGGTGACCTATTTATTGCTTATTATTCAGGGCAATTCTCTTTCTTTGTTCCGGATTTCCGGCAACAAAGAAGAGTGCTTATCATCGAATCGAAGAATAACGGGGGCAGCCGGTTTCGTGCACCGCAGCTCCAATGATCCATTGTGATACTATCAATGCCTGAACGCATATCCTTTCCGCAATTGCGCCTTCTCGGCGTGCTGGTTCTGACACTTCTTTTCGCTTCAAAGGCTTCGGCGGAGTCTTCAGGTCAGGACGACCTATTCATGCATGTTTCCAATGCTCCGGGGCAGAGCTATACCATCAAGGTGCAGGGCTACCCGTCAGAGGGTGAGTTCATGGCCGATATGGCCTCATTTGCCCGCGCCTTGCGACTCGGCAGCGTGTTCGACGGCTCGAAGATGCAGATCGACGAAGCGTTCGGCAAGTCGGTGACAAGCAGCATTCTCCGGAGTGGCAGCGAGTTTGTGGTGATCGACTCGGCGGCCGGTTCTACCCCGAAACGGGTCATTCAGCTTGCCGCTGCGCCGTCAGTGCGCGATGGCCGGATGTATCTGCCGGTCACTCAGGCTTGCCGGATGTTCTCTTTGTGGCTCGGACGTTCGGTGCGCTACGATTCCGGTGCCAACAAGATCGACGCATCTCTGGCCGGGCGCTCCATGCCGGGCGGTGGCCGTATCGGCGTTTTGCCCGCCCGCGAATCCGCGAGCTCGACTGACAACAAGCCACCGTCGTCCTCATACATACCGATACAGCCGGGTGCGGGCAGCTCGGTCGCCGGTAAAACTACGGTGAACGATATTCGAGTTGAAACGCTGGCGAACGGTGTGGTCATCCGCTTTTCGGCATCCGGCTCGAAGCGCCCGGCGTCGTTTCTCAGGCCTGATAAACAAGGCACAGCCTATTTGACCATCGAAGATGTTCAGGGCGATCCGAAAGGCCTTGCGCGTACCTTCCAGGGCGGTGTGGTCAAGTCGGTGAATCCGGTTTCGCTCGGCAATGGCGCCATGCAGTTCAACATCGCGCTTGATACCGCGGCCTTCGTTGTCAAGTCATCATCGTTCCGCTACGATGCGTCCAATAATGACTACGTGGTCTCCATCATGAGCGATGTCGACGTCGATGCGATCCATCGCACTGAAAAGGAGCGGCTGATTCAGGCGCGCCTGAGCCATGACATCGACAAGTGGAAGCTCGATGCTGTGGTGATCGATGCCGGTCATGGCGGCAAAGACCCCGGAGCGATCGGCACGCGGGGCACTCGGGAAAAGGATGTGGTGCTGAACGTTGCCCTCGATCTCGGCCGGTTTATCAAGCAAAAGTGGCCCGATGTCAAAGTGATCTATACCCGCAAGGACGACCGTTTCATTCCGCTGAAAGAGCGGGGAAAAATCGCCAACCGTTACGGCGGGAAGCTGTTCATCAGCATCCATTGCAACGCGATTGCCGGCGATCGGAAAGAGAAAGTCCGCGGTCCGGAGGTCTACATTCTCGGCCCCCACAAGACCGATTCGGCGCTCAAGGTGGCTATGCTTGAAAACTCGGTCATCACTGAGGAGGAGAACTACAAGGAGAGCTACAAAGGCTTTTCCGACGAGTACCTCATCATGAGCAGCATGGCGCAGAGCGCTTTCGCGATGCAGTCGACCGAGCTGGCACAGGCGGTGCTCGGGCGTTTTGACCGCAGGGGAAGCACGATCAGCAACGGCGTACGGCAGGCCGGTTTCATGGTGCTCTGGACGCCTTCGATGCCGAGCATTCTGGTCGAGACCGGCTACCTCTCCAATCCGTCCGAGGAAAAAATGCTTCGTGACCGCAAGTCCCAGACCTCCATCGCCTGGGCCATTTTTCAGGGTCTCCAGCAGTACCGCTCCAGCTACGAAAGCCGCATGATGGCTTCCGGCTACACCAAGTAAGGAGCGCTCTCAGCAAATCCGACGAGCGACAGTATTCAATCGTTACCGATTGGCGGGCTGTTGCTGCGTTTGTAAAGTTGTCAACCGCTAACTACATTCCGGTTGACAATTGTGCCGTCTGCTTGCTGGCGTTTTGCCTGAATCACCGACTTTTTGAAGCATGAAGCTCCCGTTCAAGAGCCATCGTGGTCTATTGCTTCGCGCAGCCCGGGAGGTGATGTCGTGAATCCGGTGGCGTCAAACATCCTTCAGCGGCTGATCGACGAGGGCGGGTTTGTTTCCGGCGAGGCGCTCTGCGCCGAACTCCGGATGAGCCGCAGCGCCGTGTGGAAGCACATCGGCGCGCTTCGAAATGCCGGATACGCAATTGAAGCGGTCAGTGGCCGGGGTTACCGGCTGGAACGGCTGACCGGTGCGCCGGTGGCGGGAGAAGTTTCGCCGCTGCTCGATACCGTGTCGTTCGGGCGCACCTTTATCGGCTTGGAGCAGGTCGATTCGACCAACGTCAAGGCGCTGGCTCTTGCCCGCGAAGGGGCGGCGGAGGGTACGGTGGTGGTGGCCGACAGTCAGACCGGTGGCCGGGGGCGGATGCGCCGCGCGTGGGTTTCGCCGCCGGGGGTGAACCTCTACTGCTCGATTGTGCTGCGTCCGCCTCTGCCGTCGGTTCGCGTACCGGAGATTCCGCTGGTGGCCGCCGCGGCGATTCATGGCGCGGTGACGCAGGAGTGCCCGGAGCTGCAAGCATTCATCAAGTGGCCGAACGACCTCATTGTCGCCGGGCGCAAAGTGTGCGGCATCCTCTGCGAAATGGAGTCCGAACCTGATTTCACGCACTTTGTGGTGGTCGGTTTCGGCCTGAACGTCAATCTCGATCCCGTACCGGATGAGTTGCAGGGCATCGCCACTTCGCTGGCCATTGAAACCGGACGGCAGGTATCGCGCGCCCGACTGCTGGCTGCCATCCTCAACCGCTTCGAGCGCCTCTACCGCGAGTGGCTCGACGAAGAGGATCTCGGCTCTCTGCTGCCTGCGCTGGAAGAGCACGCATGGCTGAAAGGTCGAGCATTGCAGATCGAGCAGTTCAACCGCGTGCTGACCGGTACCGAGGCCGGGCTGTCGCCGCAGGGGCACCTGCTCTTGCGCCAGGAGGATGGCACGGTGGTTCCGGTAGCCTCCGGCGAGGCCCATCTGCGCCCAGTCAATCATCAATAAAAAACCGGAGCGACATGAGTTCCCGATTGCATCCAGATATAGAGCGAGCCTACCGCGTACTCGAAACCGGCGAGCCCGTTTCGCTTGAACTCGCCTCGGCGCTGGGGCGGCTTCCCGAAAGCGAGGTGCTCGATCTGGTGTCGCTGGCCAACAAGGTCAAAAACCTGTACGCACCGGGGGAGGGCGGCGGTGTGCACGCCTGTTCGATCATGAACGCCAAGTCGGGCGTCTGCGGCGAGAACTGCCGTTTCTGCGCGCAGTCGAAGCACAACAGCGCCGAGGTCGATGTGTACGGACTGGTCGATGAAGCGAAAGTGCTCGATCAGGCTCGTGCGTTGCATGAACAGGGCGTCGGCCATTTCGGTATCGTCACCAGCGGGTACGGCTACCGGAAGGTAACGCCCGAATTCGAGCGGATTCTGGGGATGATCGACCTCTTGCATCGCGAATTGCCTGACCTCAAGGTGTGCGCCTCGCTCGGTATGCTTGGTGACGAGCCTGCCGCCGAACTGGCTCGCCACGGCATTGCGCACTACAACATCAACATCCAGGTCGATCCGGGTCGCTACGGCGAGCTGATCGCTGACACGCACTCGGTTGACGAGCGGATCGACACCATCCGGCGACTCCGTGCGCATGGCATCGCGGTTTGCTGCGGCGGTATTATCGGCACCGGCGAAACCATGCAGGAGCGTATCGGCATGATCTTCGCGCTGCAGAAGCTCGATGTGACGGTCATTCCGCTGAACGTGCTGGTGCCGATCGATGGCACGCCGCTGGAAGGAGCCGCGCCGGTCTCCGTGCCTGAAATCGCCAAAACCTTCGCCATCTGCCGCCTCGCCCATCCTTCGAAAATCATCAAGTTCGCCGCCGGACGCGAGACGGTCATGAAGGATTTTCAGGGATTGCTGATGCTGGCCGGGGCGAATGGTTTCCTGACTGGAGGTTACCTGACAACCCGTGGCCGAGACATGGAGGCCGACCGGCAGCTTGCCGGGCAGATCGCGCGCTTCTCATGAGCGGGATGGAGATGCAGAGCCCCCGACCGACGATGCCCATCGAAGAGCACATCGCACGGGAGCAGGAAAGGCTTCGGGCGAAGCAACGGTACCGCACCCTGCCCGAAACCGGAGCAAGGCGCGGGCCGTACATCACGGTTGGCGGGCGCGAGCTGCTGAACCTCTCCTCCAACGACTATCTCGGTCTCGGTTCGGAGCCTAAACTTCTCGCTTCGTGGATGGCGCAGGTTGAATGCGGCGGTGCAGATGGGCGGTTCGCCATGACCAGCTCCTCGTCGCGGTTGCTGACGGGCAATTTCCCGGTCGGCGGCGAGCTTGAGTCAGCCATAGCCAAAGCCTACGGCAGTGAAGCCGCGCTGGTGTTCAACAGCGGCTACCATGCCAACACCGGGATCCTGCCCTCGCTGAGCACCCGGCACGACCTGATCCTCTCCGACCGCCTCAACCACGCAAGCATCATCGACGGCCTCCGCATTGCCGAAGCCGAGTATCGCCGCTACCGCCACGCCGACTACGATCATCTCGAAGAGCTGCTCGCTTCCGCTGCCGGAAAGTACCGCCAGGTGTTCATCGTCACCGAGTCGGTTTTCAGCATGGATGGCGACCTTGCTGACCTGCGGCGCCTGGTTGATCTCAAAAAGCGCTACGGCGCGATGTTGATTGTCGATGAAGCACATGGCGTCGGCGTCTATGGCCAGCGCGGGCTTGGTCTCTGCGAAGCGCTCGGAGTGCTTGAGAATATTGATATTCTCATCGGCACTTTCGGCAAGGCGCTTGCCTCGACCGGCGCGTATGCTGTCATGAGCGGGCTGTTCCGCGAGTATCTCGTCAACACGATGCGCACGCTCATCTTCACCACCGCCCTGCCGCCGATGATGCTTTCGTGGAGTCTCGCGACCTTCACCCGTCAGCTTGAGATGCGTCGTGAGCGTGAGCACCTGCTCGGCTTGGCCGCGCGCCTGCGCGAGACGCTCGGCGATGCCGGGTTCGAGACGCCCGGTGAGAGCCACATCGTGCCGGTGGTGCTCGGCGAAGACCGCGCGGCAGTGGCGATGGCCGCGGCTTTGCGCGAGGCGGGCTACCACGCGCTGCCGGTGCGTCCGCCGACGGTGCCTGAAAACAGCGCCCGCCTGCGCCTCTCCCTGCGCGCCGACCTCGCTGTCGAGCAGATTGATGCACTGGCTTCAACCATGCAATCGTTGCGATCATGAAGGCGGAGTGGATTATCCGTCGGGGGAGCCGGAAGTTGCTGCTTTTCTTTAACGGCTGGGGCATGGATCGGCGCGTGGCCGACTGGGTTGTTTCGGCCTCGGCCGCATTCGACGGGCGGGACATCGCCGTGGTGTACGACTATCGCGACCTCACGCTTCCCGACTGGCTTGGCGAGGCGGTGGCCGGAGTGGATTCGGTCGAGCTGCTGGCCTGGTCGATGGGGGTCTGGGCGGCGGCTCGTGCAGGTCTCGAAAAGGTTGATCGCGCCGTGGCGCTGAACGGCACGCCGTGGCCGCGCGATGCGGAGAGGGGCATTTCGCCGGAAGTGTTCATGGGGACGCTCGAAGGGTGGAACGATGCCAACCGCCAGCGCTTCGAGCGCCGGATGATGACCGGCGTTCCGCAAGATGTCGTCGAGAACGTCCGCTCGGAACGTAGCTCAGCCGAGCAGAAGGGCGAGTTGCAGGCGATTGCCGATTCGCTCTCCTCCGGGCAGCGGCACTCCGTTCCCACATGGAATTATTCGAAGGCGATTGTTGGCGGCCGCGATCAGATTTTTCGTGCTGAAAACCAGCTTCGTGCATGGCGGGAGGCCGGGGTGCAGGTCGTCGACTATCCGGCGATGCCTCACTTCCCCTTTCATTACCCCGAAGTTTTGACGGAGCTGTTGGCATGAGTGGACGGGTTGACAAGCAGCTCGTTGGTCGCCGTTTCCGGCGAGCGTTGCCCTCCTACGAGCGGAATGCGGAGGTGCAGGCGTACATGGCCGGGTGTTTGCTTGATATGGTTGAACGTGCCAGAGGCCTGCCGGATCACATCGGCCGGGTGTTGGAGTTCGGGGCCGGGGCGGGGATGCTCACCTCTCGGCTCTTCGAACGCTGCTCGGCGGACGAATTTTTCGCCAATGATCTGGTTGCCGAAAGCCGCAGCTTTGTCGAACAAGCTGTTTCGGGTTGTCAAATCGGACGGACGGAGTTTCTGCCGGGCGACATCGAGCAGCTCGATCCGCTGCCCGGCAATCTCGATCTGCTCGTCTCGAACGCCACCGTGCAGTGGCTTCACGACCCGGCACGCCTGTTCGAACGGCTCGCTTCATCGGTCAGGCCGGGTGGCATCGTGGCGTTCAGCACCTTCGGCACGGAGAACATGCGCGAAATCGCCGCGCTCGGCGAGACGGCCCTTGGCTACCGGAGTCTTGACGAACTCGCGGCTCTGGCGGGCGAGGCGTTCGAGGTGGTCGAAATCCACGACGAACTGCGCCGGCAAGAGTTCGAATCGCCCGAAGCCGTCCTGCGCCACATCCGCGAAACCGGCGTGAACGGCGTTGCCCGGCGCACCTGGACGCGCACGCAACACCGCGAGTTCCTGCAACGCTACCGAGCGTCGTACTCCACCGGACGTGGCGTCGTGCTTACCTGGCATCCGGTCTGGTGCTGCTTCCGGAGGCGGGAGTCATGAGAGGTGTGGTCATTGCTGTGGGCGGCATTGACACCGGAATCGGCAAAACTGCTGCTACCGGCCAGCTGGCGCGCTACTTCGCTGAAAAGGGTCTGCAAGTGATCACCCAAAAGATCGTGCAGACCGGGTGTGAGGGCATTTCGGAGGACATTGTCGAGCATCGTCGCATCATGGGGAGCGACCTGCAGGAGGTCGACCTCGATGGCAGCACCTGTCCTTACGTCTTCCGCTTTCCGGCCTCGCCGCACCTGGCAGCCGCGCTTGAAGGAAGCGAGATCGATTTCATGGAAATTCGGCGTCGCACCTTCCGGTTGCAGTTGCGCTACGACCTCGTGTTGCTCGAAGGGGTCGGCGGGCTGCTCGTGCCGCTCACGCCGGAGCTGCTCTTCGCCGATTATGTGCGCGACGCAGGATACGGCCTCGTTCTGGTCAGCTCCTCGCGGCTCGGCAGCATCAACCACACGCTGCTCTCGCTCGAAGCGTGTGCGTCGCGAGGCATCGAGGTGCGAGGTGTGGTGTACAACCGCTTCTTCGAGGCCGACGAACTCATCGCCAGCGACACGCGCAAGGTAATTGCCGCCGCCTTGAAACGCTACGGCTTCGGCAACGCTCCGCTCGTCGATCTCGACGCGGAGGGTCGCTTGTCCGATCCAGAGGCGCTCGTCCGCATCATCAATCCGCAGAACGATTAGTGCTTTGGATACAATGCCTCGCAAATGACGGCGGAGAAAGAAATTGGGCTAAAGCCCTGATATATTTTTTGTTATGCATACACCCCGGACTAAAGTCCTGGGCAATTATCAAGCGTTTTAATTGCCGAAGTAGTAATCATGGATATGGATTTCGACCGCCACCACCTCTGGCACCCTTACACCTCGATGGCCGATCCCTTGCCGGTCTATCCGGTCAAAAGCGCCAGCGGCGTGATGATCGAACTTGAAGATGGGCGTCAACTGATCGACGGCATGTCGTCGTGGTGGGCGGCGATTCATGGCTACAACCATCCAGTGCTGAACCGCGCTGCAACGGAGCAGCTCGAGCGCATGAGCCACGTGATGTTCGGTGGCCTGACGCACGAACCGGCCATCGAGCTGGGCAAAATTCTGATCAGCCTGTTGCCCGATCCGCTCGACAGTGTCTTTTTCTGCGACTCCGGCTCGGTGTCGGTCGAAGTAGCGATCAAGATGGCGCTGCAATACTGGCGGGCGGCTGGCAAGCCGGACAAAAAGCGGTTGCTGACGGTGCGCTCCGGATACCATGGCGATACCTTCATGGCGATGTCGGTCTGCGATCCGGTGACGGGAATGCACAGCCTTTTCAGCGGCGCGGTACCGGAGCAGCTCTTCGTCGAGTCGCCGTCGTGCGGTTTCGGCGAGCCGTGGCGCGAAGAGGCGATTGAAGAGATGCGGCAGGCGCTCGAAGATCATGCGGACACCATCGCGGCGGTGATTATCGAACCCATCGTGCAGGGCGCGGGCGGAATGCGCTTCTACTCGCCGGTCTATCTGCAACGGCTGCGCGAGCTGTGCACGGAGCACGGCGTGCTGCTCATCTTCGACGAAATCGCTACCGGCTTCGGGCGCACGGGCAAGCTCTTCGCGATGGAGCGCGCGGGCGTTACCCCCGATATCGTCTGCCTTGGCAAGGCGCTTACCGGTGGCTACATGACCCTCGCCGCCACGATCGCCACCGGCCACGTCGCTGACACCATCTCCGGCGGCGATCCCGGACTCTTCATGCACGGTCCCACCTTCATGGCCAACCCGCTCGCCTGCGCGGTCGCCGTGGCGAGTCTCCGCCTGCTGCTCTCCGGCGACTGGCGGGCCACCGTCCAGCGCATCGAGCGCCAGCTCGCCGAAGGGCTCGCCCCATGCGTGAAGCTCAGTGCCGTGCGTGATGTCCGGGTGCTCGGTGCAATCGGCGTGGTCGAACTCTACCACCCGGTCGATATGGCGAGCATCCAGAAGCGCTTCGTCGAGTATGGCGTTTGGGTCAGGCCCTTTGGCAGGTTGGTCTATCTCATGCCGCCGTTTATCATCAGCGAGGCCGAGCTGGTTCGTCTCACTTCAGCGGTTTGTGAGGTTCTTGTCGAGGAATATGGATAAAATCTCTCTATATTTGAGGGAAAATTGACCGTATATATTATCGGGTCATTTTGTCCAGCCGTAACGAATCCAATCCTGCGATAACCCACAGCTGATTTATTATGACTGAAGCTCCCTGGCTCAGCCATTACGACGAGGGTGTCCCACATTCCCTCGCGCCTTACCCTCAAGTAACGCTGCCTGACCTGCTTCGTCAGAGCGCATTGGAGTTTCCAGAAGACCCCGCGCTGCTCTTTCTGGGCAACACCATTTCCTACCGGCGCCTTGAACAGGAGAGCGATGCCTTTGCCGCTGCCCTGTTTGGCTGTGGCGTGCGTAAGGGTGATCGGGTGGCGGTGCTTCTGCCCAACTCGCCCCAGATGATTATCGCCGAATTCGGCATCTGGAAATGTGGCGGCATTGCGGTAATGCTTAACCCGCTCTTCACGGAGCCCGAACTCGAACGAACGCTCGATAACTGCGAAGCCGAAGTCGCTGTCGTGTTTGCCCCGTTCTATGAAAAGGTCAATCATCTCCGGCTGAAAACTTCGTTGAAGCGGTTGATCGTCACGGGCTTGCAGGACTATCTGCCCGAAGCGGCGCGAGAGGCCTTTGTCGCCAAGAACGGAGGTGAGTCCATCCTTCCGCTGCCCGGTGACCTTGAGATGCAGGCTATGATCGAAGCTTATCGTGATGCTGTGCCGCCCGGAATCGAGCTGTCGCCGAAAGACCCGGCGCTTTTTCTTTTTTCCGGCGGCACGACCGGCAAGCCGAAATGCGCCATCGGACGGCATGAAGCGCCGGTCATCACCGGTATGCAGGTGAACGCCTGGTTCAGACCCGTTTTTGGCGATCAGCGGGTTCCATTCATGCTCAATCTCCCGCTGTATCATGTTTACCCGCAAGTTGCCATCATGAGCAGCGGTTTTATCAGGCGCTCCCCTTTGGTGCTTATTCCCGATCCTCGGAATTTCGAGCTCCTCATTACAACGATCAAGCAGCTCAAGGTGGGGGTGTTGCCGGGTGTGCCGACGCTTTTCAATGCTCTGGCTGCCCATCCGCTGCTCCAGAGTGACCCGCAAGCCCTCAGTTCACTCAAGCTGATCATCTCGGCGGCCGCACCGCTGCATCTCGAAACCCAGAGCCGTTTCGAGGCGTTGACCGGCGCCACGATCATCGACGCGTACGGCTTGACCGAAACGATGGTTTCGCCGGTCTGTTCTCCGCTGCTTGGCCGCAAGAAATACGGCTCGGTTGGCCTGCCGGCTCCGGATGTGGAGGTGCGCATCGTCGATGCCGAAACAGGCGCGGAGCCGGTTGCTGTCGGCGAGGTCGGCGAGATTGTCATCCGTTCACCCCAGCGCATGACCGCTTACTGGCGTGAGCCGGAAGAGACCGAAGCCGTTTTGCGCGATGGCTGGGTTTTTTCAGGCGATCTGGGTTATCTCGACGACGATGGCTACCTCTATATTGTCGATCGCAAAAAGGATGTCATCAAGCCTGGAGGTTTTCAGGTCTGGCCGCGTGAAGTCGAGGAGGTCATTGCCAGTCATCCCGACGTGCTCGAAACCGGTGTGGCCGGTGTGCCGGACGATTATCAGGGCGAAGCTGTCAAGGCATGGGTGGTGCTGTGCGAGGGGAGCTCTCTGGATTATAGCGAGCTGAAAGCCTGGTGTCGTAAGGAGCTGGCGGCTTACAAAGTGCCGAAGCACATCGAGTTTTGCGATTCCCTGCCGAAGTCGCCGGTTGGCAAAGTGCTCCGCCGGGTGCTTGTGGAGCGGCACAATGCAGGAGGATGTTGACTGCCAGGGAACAAACGGCGACATGAAGAGTTATGCCGAGACGACAACGAAAGGTATGCTCTTCAATTTCGAAAAGGGCTTGCAAAACAATTCATTGACGAGGCGTTGCCGCTGGACTAAGTTTGCATTTCGGCACTATCAGGGTTCCAGCGAGGTATCAGTAACCCATATTTTCGGTAATCAGAACTATGATGCTGAGATATTAGACAACCGACAACACAAGTCACCTTTTTCGTTTATCGAAGTTACGCAGGCCTGCGAAGGCGAAAATGATCATTACAGGCCGCTAGCTCTGAAAAGAGATGGTCATGTAAGCGCTTATGGACCAGTGAATAAATCCGGCACGAAAGCGACAAAAATTCATGTGGATGTAGAATCTATTGCCACTTCTCCTTCTTGCCTTTACAAAAAAGCCTGTCAATTTATTGAGGATGCTATACAACGTAAACTAGTCAAGCCATATCCGCAGGAAACAGCTGTACTGGTTTATTTTGACGATTGGGGTTTTATGTATGCAAGAAGAAGATTATAACGATAATCTACGTAGCCGTATTTACCCGACTCTTCACCAGATAACACAATTTCGATGGCTTGCTATTCTCGGTTGGTCTGGTCGGACGTTTGTGGAATTTGATCTTGAAAAAGATCTCGCATGAGCTTTAAAGTATCGCCCTTGCCGCCCCTGATTTTCCCCCCATGACTCTCGACGAACTCCACAGCCTGCTCGACCCGCAAGTGCTTGCGCTGATCGATGCTCACGCGGGCGATGACCCAGCGGATTTTGCGATGCGCTTTCATGGGCGAAGCGATTTGCCCGTGCGGGCGATGGCCGAGCAGATCGCGTGCCGCAAGAAGGCCGCCGTGAAGCTGCCGTCGTTGTCGCGGTTTCCATTGCTCTACACCAAACTCGCGCTCGAACAGGCTTCGGGCGAGCGGGCGGCGGAGTGGAAGGCGTCACTCATGCAGGGGCGGCGGGCGATTGACCTGACGGGCGGCCTCGGCATCGACACGCTGTTTCTCGCCCGGCGCTTCGAGCACGTCGTGTCGTGCGAGCGGAACGAGGCGCTGGCGCGGCTGGCGGAGGCGAACCGGCGCGTGATGGGCGTCACCAATGTCGAGACGCGCATCGGCGACAGCGCGAGCTGCTTGCAGGGTACGCCGACGATTCGTTCGACTGGCTGCTGGTCGATCCGGCGCGGCGGGAGCATGGCGGACGTTCGGCGGGCCTCGTGGCGTCGAGTCCCGACGTGGTGCGGCTGCACGACCTGATGCTGCGCAAGGCGCGGCGGGTTTGCATCAAGGCCTCGCCCGCGCTGGAGTTCAGCGGGCTTGAGCGTGCGCTTCCGGTTCTATCGGAAGTTATCATCGTCTCTGTTGATGGCGAGTGCAAGGAGGTGTTGCTATTGCTGGATCGCGAGCATGAGACGGGCCGCAAACCGGAAATTCGTGCGGTGTGCCTCGGAAGCGAGACGTTCGAGATCGCGTCATCCGGGGACGAGCCGCCTGATCGCGTGGTTGCGGAAGCCCCCGGCGCGTGGCTCTACGAGCCGGATGCGGCGATCATCAAGGCGCGGCTCACCGGCGAGCTTGCCCGTCAAATGGAGCTCGAATTTCTCAATCGCACGGTCGATTATCTCACGTCTGAACGGTTGGTCGAGCGTTTTCCCGGCAGGTGTTTCCGGATCGAGGAGTGCCACCCGTTCAGACCGAAGAGTTTCCGGAAGGAGCTTGCCGAGCTGGGGATTAAGAAGGCCGCCATCCAGCGGCGCGATTTTCCGCTCTCTGTCGAGGAGCTGCGCAAGTGCTACAAAATCGGCGAGAGCAGCGAGCGCTATCTCTTTTTCACGAAGGATGCGTTGGGCGGCCTCATCTTGCTTTCGTGCCGCAAGCCGTGAGCTTCAGCTCCGGTCGCGCAGCTTCTGAAGCTCTTGCTGCGCCACGCCGTAGCGCAGTCCCTGGATGCTGACTGTCAGGCTGCCGACACCGAGCATCAGCATGAACTGGTGCAGGATCAGCACGCCCATTGTGAAGACGTCGGCGCGTCCCTCCGGAATGCCGAACGCCACGATTTCGTCGAGCGTCATTGCGCGGAGCCGTTCGAGCAGCTCGTGCACCGCATCATACTCCAGTCTGAAGCCCTGCACCCGCATCGGGTCGAACTGCTTGTCTCCCAAGCACACCTGCGCTATAGTGGTCAATGTGCCCGCAACACCGAACACCTGCTGGCGGCCCGCGAAAAAGGGCGGCAGCGTGGCGGCGAGATGGTTGTCGATCTCCTGCCGCGCCGCCTCGAACTCCTCCGGCGACGGGGGTTGCGCGGTGCAGAAGCGTTCGGTCATCCTCACCGAACCGATGTTCATGCTGATCGCCTCTTCGACCGTGCTTGTCGTGCCCATGATGATTTCGGTGCTGCCACCGCCGATATCGATCACCGTGAAAGGCTCCGGTACCTCCGGCAGCCCGGCCACCGCGCCGAAGAAGGTGAGGGCCGCCTCCTTTTCTCCGCTGATGCAGCTGATTTCGATGCCGGTCGCATTTTTCACCGCCGCGATGATGTCGTCACGGTTTGCTGCGTCGCGCAAAGCGCTGGTGCCGACGGCGAGGATGCGCTGCACGCCAAGCTCGTCGCACAGCTTCCGGTACTCCGTCATGCAGGCGGTCAGCCGGTCGAGCGCCTCCGAATGGATCAGCCGCTGCTCATCGACCTTCTGGCCAAGTCGCACGATGGTCTGGCGGTGATCGACGGTCACGATCTTGCCGGTGGCGGGTTCGAGGTCGGCGATCAGAAGAAGCGCGGTGTTGGTGCCGACGTCGATGCAGGCGATGCGTTCGGTTGCGTTGGGCATGGTGTTAAGAATAGGTCTTATAGGTCAGATAGGACTTATAGGACGAATAGGTGAATATCAGTTTTTTGGTTCGATCAATGCTGACAGCCACTCGTCTTCGTAGATCGTCTTGACGTTCGTGTAGTCGATGCGCTTGAGCAGCTTTTTGAGCCACGGCTCGTCGTAAACCAGCACGCCGGAGAGCAGTACCTGAGCGTTTGGTGCGTGGCGGCGGATGACCGGCAGGATTCGGTCAAGCACATTTTTGTTGATGTTGGCCAGAATCAGGTCGTAGCCCTCCTTGAGGTTGGCTACCATCTCCTCTTCGGCGTCGAGCAACTCTACCTGGATGTCGGCCACGTCATTTTCCGCGACGTTCTCGACGGCGTTCTCCGCCGCCCAAGCGTTGTTGTCGAACGCGAGGATCGGGTTGCGGTTGCCGAGCTTGCGGGCTGCGATGGCCAGCACGCCGGTGCCGGTGCCGATGTCCATGATCTTTTTGTCGGCCAGGTCAAGCTCCTCCATCTGGCGCAGCATCAGGCGCGTGGTGGCGTGGTAGCCGGTGCCGAAGGACATCTTCGGGTTGATCGCGATGACGATCTGGTCCGGTTTGACGTCGTACTCCTTCTGGTGCTGGATGATGAGGAAGCGGTTGGAAATTTCCACCGGCTGCAAGTGCGCCTCCCACTCGGCGTTCCAGTTTCGGTCGGCCATGAACGAGGCCGTGAAGTGCGGCGCGGAGCCGAAGGTCTCCCGCAAGAGCGTTTTGATGGACTCTTCCTTTTCAGCGTTCCACTCGCTTTCGGGCAGGTAGGCGAGCAGCTTTTTGTCCTCTTCGAGGAAATATTCGATGCCCTCCTGCGAGAGCACGGCGATGTAGAGTTCGTAAAGGTCGCTGTCGATTTCGAACGCCAGCTCGATATGGTTATGGGTTTTGGGCGGCTGCATCGGTGATGGTGTTGCTGTGAATGAGTGTTGTGATCAAAGATAGCAAAAGTGGTAACAGGTCGTACAGGGGAAGCGGCTTTCCGGCTGTTTTCGCGTGTCCCTTCCGGAGAGCGGGATGCACCTCTGCAAAGCCATCGTGCATCGTTACTCCTGCACCTTGATAATCCTTGCACCAAAGGCGAAGTGTTTGGCGTAGCTTCTTTCCTTCAAAGAGCTTATGGTGACTTTTTTTGCGACCGATGAGGCGTGGGCGAAGCGCCCGTCACCAAGGTAGACGCCGACATGGCTGACGTCGCCTTCGAACGCGAAAAAGAGCAGGTCACCTCGCTCAAGCTGCTCGCGCGGCACCATCGAACCGACCAGTGCCATATTGTAGGAAACTCGTGGAAGCGCGAGGTTAAATGCCTTGGCATAGAGGTATTGCACGAAGCCCGAGCAGTCGAATCCCTTGCGAGTGGTTCCACCATAATGGAATTTGATGCCCTTCAACTGCTCGATCGATTTGAGCATTGTTTCGTATGAGCGTTCGGAAACCTTGACCGGCAGTGCACACCGTTCACGCCCCACGGAGCGGAGGCAGGAGATAGAATTTTTTCTCTTTTTTAAGCTATATTTGCTCTCCATGCGCTCGGAGATCGGCCGTGAGCTTTGGCAAGCGCTAAGCGCAAGCATGACGAATGATAGCGTTGCGAGCAGTGCGATTCTGAGTGCGCGTTGCGCGGTTACGGGCGTTGACATGATTCGGTAGATTTCTTTCATGGGCCGGTGTGGCAACGGTTTTCCGTTGTTTCGGGTTCATGCGTGATCCCGATCATAGGCATTATACTGAAAATATGAACCTGAAACGATCAGTATCACATTCATTCGATTGCGGTTATGGTAGTTATGAAATTCGGCGGCACCTCTGTCGGCACGGCAGCAGCCATGCGGCAGGTGATCGCCAACATTGCTGAAAAGAAAAAAACAAGTGCGCCGCTGGTCGTCCTGAGTGCATGCAGCGGCATTACCAACAAATTGATCCAGATCGCCGACGAGGCCGGTTCGGGTCGCCTCAAGGAGGCGTTGAAGCTGGTTGGTGAGGTCCGCCAGTTCCATCTCGATCTGATCGGCGAGCTGATTGGCAACGAGGAACTCAGAGCTGCGGTGATCGAAAAGATCGGTGTCTATCTCACCCGCCTCGAACGCCTGACCGAAGGCATCGAGATCGTCGGCGAGCTGACCGAGCGCTCCAGAGACCGCTTCTGCTCCTTCGGCGAGCTGCTTTCGACCAGCGTCTTCGCCGCTGCGCTGAACGAAGCGGGCGTGCCTTGCGAATGGCTCGATGTCAGGACCGTGATGATTACCGACGACCGCTACGGTTTTGCCCGTCCGCTCGCCGAGACCTGCCGGAAGAACACCACCGAAATCATCAAACCGCTGCTCGATGCGGGCACGGTTGTAGTGACGCAGGGCTACATCGGCTCGACCGAATCTGGCCGTACCACCACGCTTGGCCGTGGCGGTTCCGACCTGTCGGCGGCGCTCTTCGGCGCATGGCTGCATTCGGAGTCCATCGAAATCTGGACCGACGTTGACGGCGTGATGACCACCGATCCCCGGATGGTTCCGGAGGCCCGCAGCATCAGGGTCATGACCTTCTCCGAAGCTGCCGAGCTGGCTTACCTCGGCGCGAAGGTGCTCCATCCCGACACCATCGCTCCGGCAGTCGAGAAGAACATCCCGGTCTTTGTGCTCAACACCTGGCACCCGGACTCCAAAGGCACGCTGATTACCAACGATCCCGAGCTGCTTGCCGGCAAGAGCCACGGCGGCCTGGTCAAGTCGATCGCCGTCAAAAAGGGGCAGGCCATTCTCAACATCCGCTCCAACCGGATGTTCGGGCGTCACGGCTTCATGAGCGAATTGTTCGACGTGTTCGAGCGTTTCGCCATTTCGGTCGAGATGATTTCGACCAGCGAAGTGTCGGTCTCCCTGACCGTTGACGATGGCTCGGTGGGCGAGACTTTCATCAAGGCGCTGAGCTCGCTCGGCGAGGTCGAGATCGAGCACAAGGTGGCCACGGTGAGCGTGGTTGGTGACAACCTCCGTATGTCGAGGGGTGTGGCGGGTCGGATTTTCAATTCGCTGCGCAACGTCAACCTGCGCATGATTTCGCAGGGCGCTTCAGAGATCAACGTTGGTGTCGTGGTCGATGAGAGCGATGTAGCTCCGGCGGTCGCGGCACTGCACTGCGAATTCTTTACCGCCGACCGCTGCGCCGGCATCTTCGAGAAACCGGCCGGAAGCTGAAAAATTTGCGGCAGACCGAGAAAAGAGTTATAAATCCGGCAACAATGAATCGCAAAGGCTGCCGCAGAAAGAAATTGGGCTAAAGCCCTCATTTATTTTGCTTTATCGGCATACCCCGGACTAAAGTCCGGGGCAATTGCAAAGAGTTTTATTGGCCGGAGCATAAACAGGATAATCACGGAAAAAGAGTTATGGATTACAAGAAAGCCGGAGTCGATATTTCAGCGGGCGAGGAGTTTGTTCGCCTCATCAAGCCGCATGTCCGCCAGACCTTTACCCCGCAGGTGATGACCGATATCGGTGCGTTCGGTGGATTTTTCCAGCCCGATTTCGCGAAGTACGAAAAGCCGGTGCTGGTCAGCAGCATCGACGGCGTGGGCACCAAGCTCAAGATCGCTATCGAGCTGGGCAAGTACGACACGGTCGGCTCTTGCCTGGTCAACCACTGCGTGAACGATATTCTGGTCTGCGGCGCGCGTCCGCTCTTTTTCCTGGACTACTATGCCTGCGGCAAGCTGAAGCCGGAGATCGCCGCTGCCGTCGTCACCGGGATGGTGAAGGCTTGCCGCGAGAACGGCGCCGCTCTCATCGGTGGTGAAACAGCCGAGATGCCGGGTGTGTACGACGTGGAGGATTTCGATCTTGCCGGAACGATTGTCGGCATGGTCGATCAGCCGCACATCATCAACGGCTCGAAGATCGAAGCGGGTGACGTGATGATCGGCCTGCCCTCGACCGGCCTGCACACTAACGGCTACTCGCTGGCTCGCAAGGTGTTCGAGGGGCGGATGAACGAGACGTTCGCCGGGCTTGACGGCACGGTCGGCGAGGAGCTGCTGAAGGTGCACCGCTCCTACCTGCCGGTTATCGAACCGCTGCTCGGCACCGGTGATCTTCGCGGCATGTCGCACGTTACCGGCGGTGGCCTGATGGGCAACACCATGCGCATCGTGCCGGAAGGACTTACGCTGTCGGTGGACTGGTCGTCCTGGCCGGAGCCGCTGATTTTCGACCTGATCCGCAAGGAGGGCTCGGTGCCCGAAGAGGACATGCGCCGCACCTTCAACCTCGGCCTCGGCCTGGTGATGATCGTCGCCAAAGAGCGGGTCGATCACATCATGGCCTACTTGAAGTCCAGAGAGGAAAATGCCTACATTGTAGGTGAGGTCGTCAAGGCCTGACCCTTTTCGAGTGTTTGTTGATCATTCAATCAGGATCGTTCTATGCTGACCTTTCTTGCTATCATCACTGTTGCCTACCTCATCGGCTCTATTCCGACCAGCATCATCGCAGGCCGAATGCTCAAGGGTATCGATATTCGTGAGTTCGGGAGTGGTAACGCTGGAGGAACCAACGCATTCAGGGTGCTCGGCTGGAAGGCCGGGCTTGCTGTGACGCTTATCGACATCGCCAAAGGGACGATTGCCGCTGTGCCGGTCGTGGCCTTTTTCAAAGCCCATCCGCTCGGCGCGTTTCCTGACATGAACGAAATCGCCCTCAACCTGATCGCCGGCATGAGTGCCGTGATCGGCCACGTTTTCACGGTGTTTGCCGGATTCAAGGGGGGAAAAGGTGTCAGTACCGCCGCCGGAATGCTGATCGGTATCGCCCCGATCAGTATGCTGATGGTGATCGGCGTGTTCATCCTCGCCATTACGTTGACGCGCTACGTGTCGGTCGGCTCGATTCTGGCGGCTATCGCCTTTCCGCTGATCATTGCAATCCGCAAGTATCTCTTCGATCTCGGCACCGGGCTCGACTACCACTTTTTCGGCAAATGGCTCGTGCATGACAGCCTCGACTACCACCTGCTCATTTTCGGCGGCATCGTTGCGGCAGCCATCATTTACACCCACCGGGCCAACATCAAACGCCTCTTTTCCGGAACCGAAAATCGCCTGACCTTCGGGCGGCGCTCATGACATGGCAGAGTCTCCGATGACCATCACCGTGCTCGGCGCGGGAAGCTGGGGTACCACGCTTGCCGTTCTGCTGGCTCACAAAGGCTACGATGTCCGGCTGTGGGCTCACCGTCCCGAGTTTGCTGCGGCGCTGGAGTCCGACCGGGAGAACAAACGCTACCTCAGCGGCACGCTTTTTCCCGATAATCTGCACGTGGTCGCCGATCTTCACGATGCTGTGCGTCCAGCCAGGATTATCGTCACCGCCGTGCCTTCGCAGGCGTTGCGCCAGACTGCGCAAGGGTTTGCAGACCTGCCGCTCAGTGACAAGATCATTGTCAACGTCGCCAAGGGCATCGAGCTGGAAACCGGGAAGCGGATGTCGGAGGTACTGCTGGAAACGCTGCCGGGCCTCAAGCCTGAACAGGTCGCCGCTCTCTACGGGCCCAGCCATGCAGAGGAGGTTGCCCAGCACCAGCCAACCACCGTCGTGGCCTGTTCACCCTCCGAAGAGACCGCTCTTCTGGTTCAGGAGGTGTTCCACACCCAGAGCTTCCGCGTGTATGTAAACACCGATCTGGTCGGCGTCGAAATTGCCGGTTCGGTGAAAAACATCATCGCCATCGCTGCGGGAATCTCTGACGGACTAGGGTTTGGTGATAACGCCAAAGCGGCGATTATTACGAGGGGGGTGGCTGAAATCTCGCGCCTCAGCGCAAAGCTCGGTGCTGATTCGCTCACCATGTCCGGCCTCTCCGGTATCGGCGACCTCGTCGTCACCTGCCTGAGTCGTCACAGTCGCAACCGTGCTGTCGGCGAGCAGATTGGCAAGGGGCTCAAGCTCGACGAAATTCTCAGTGAGATGAGCATGGTGGCCGAAGGGGTGCTCAGTTCGAAAGCTGTAGTCAAATTGGCAGACCGGCTTGGCGTTGAAATGCCGATTTCGCAAGCTGTCTATGAGATGCTTTTCGAAGATAAACCCGCTCCGCAGGCGATCCTCGATCTGATGACCCGCGATCCCAAGCCCGAGCATTATTGAGGTCATTCAGGCCTTCAAAACAGATCCAGACCTCTTTTCTTCTTCCTTACTCCTTTTCCGGATACCTGTACCAGTCAAGCGTGCCGCAGCCGGTGGCAGTTTCCTTCCAGTGCGGAATCTCCAGATCGATTTTTGCGATGCCGCAGGTGTTCATATCCCCGGCGGGTTTGCCGGTGAGCCAATCGACAAAGGCGCTGATGACCGGATTATGCCCGAACAGCATCGCCGTGCCATATTCGTCGGGCAGTGTTTGGACGATGGCGACGAGCGCCCCGACCTGCCCTTCATAGATTTCAATCTTCTGCATGATCTGCTCGCGCTCGATGCTGAGAGTGTCGGCGAAGATTTCGGCGGTTTCAATCGCTCGGCTTGCCGGGCTTGAAATGAGCAGTTCAGGCGTGATTTTTTTCTTTCGAAGCAGCTCGCTCATTTCTTCAGCCTGCTTGTGGCCACGTTTGGTGAGCATGCGGTCGAAGTCGGCCATCGCCGGGTCGTGCCAGCCGGCTTTTGCGTGGCGGACGAGGTAAAGGGTTTTCATGGTGCTGGGGTGATGGTTCGTTGTTTCAGGGCTATGATCCGCCGGTACGAGGCGTCGATCCGTTCGGGCGTGACGTCGCCTTTTTCAACGAGACGGCGGATGATGGCGTTGGCTTTTTCGGCGATTTCAGGATCATAGATGCCTACGTTGTTGCCGAAGAGCAGCACATCGACGCCTGCGTCAATCGCCAGCCGGATCGCCTGTTCGAGGCCGTAGCGGTCGGCGATGGCTTTCATCTGCATGTCATCGCTGATGACCACGCCCCGGAAGCCGAGCTGCTTGCGCAGGAGGCCGTCAATCGTGGCTTTCGAGAGCGTCGCCGGGTAGCTGCTGTCGAGCTTTGCGTTGAAGACGTGGGCGGTCATGACCGGGTCGCTGTAGCCGTTGCCGATTAGCGTCCGGTAGGGTTCGAGTTCGGTTTTTGACCAGGTGGTGGTAACGTCGGTGAAGTCTTTGTGGGTGTCGGTTGTCGAACTGCCGTGGCCAGGAAAGTGCTTCAAGGCAGCGATGATTCCTTGCTGGTGGAACGTATCGACGAAGATTCTTGCCTGCCGGGCGACCACCGCCGGATTGCTGGAGAAGCTCCGGTCGAGCTTGCCGATAACCGGGTTTTCCGGATTGACGTTCAGATCGACCACCGGTGCGAGGTTCATGTTGATACCGAGGCTCTTGAGCAGCTTCGCCGTGGTTCCAGCGGCCTGCCGGGTGCTGTCGGCGTTGTCCAGCCTGCCAAGGTAAGCGGCGGAGACGGTTGGCGGAAAGCCGCGCGACGGTTTGAGGCGACAGACGCGTCCGCCCTCCTGATCGACAGCGATGAAGAGCGGCATTGGCGCGAGGCTTTGCAGCTCTTCGGTAAGCCGACGAACCTGCTTCGGCGACTCGATGTTGCGCACGGGAGATTTGGAGGGGACGTCGTAATCGAAGAGCACCACGCCGCCGATCTGGCCAGCTCGAAGCGCCTTCTCGAATGCCGGATCGCTGCTGGCGTCGAGCCCCCTGAAGCCGACCATGAGCATCTGGCCGATCTTGATTGACAGGCTGTCGGGCGTCGATGGCGCGGCCAGCGCGGTGGTGAAGCTCAGCAAAAGCAGCAGCGCCGCGAGGAGGCTCTTTTTCATGGTGGGTGGGAAAGTGACAAGCCGGATGGAACTTCGGAAAGCCCCGTCCGGCTTGCGGTTCGGTGTTATCGTTTCTTCATCACGATGGTGTCGTTTTCAAGGCTGATCTCGACGGTGTCGTCTTCGCCAATCTGACCGGCGAGGATCATCT
The DNA here is from genome assembly GCF_000020505.1 of Chlorobaculum parvum NCIB 8327. Taxonomy (NCBI): domain Bacteria; kingdom Pseudomonadati; phylum Chlorobiota; class Chlorobiia; order Chlorobiales; family Chlorobiaceae; genus Chlorobaculum; species Chlorobaculum parvum. The sequence continues at coordinate 2,198,305 of NC_011027.1, read as the reverse complement.
CCGACAGTCGGTTGGTGATCTGCCGCTGCATGACGCGTTTGAGAGGACGCGCGCCGAATGCAGGGTCGAAGCCGGTGCGGGCGAGCCACATCAGCGCCTCGTCGGTGATTTCGAGCGTGATGCGCTGGCGGGCGGCCATCGCCTTGATGATGTTGAACTGGATGGTCACGATCTCGCGCAGGTTCTCCTGGGTCAGCGGCGTGAACAGAATCACCTCGTCGATGCGGTTCAGGAACTCGGGTCGCACCTGCTGCTTGAGCAGCTGGAAGAGCTTTTCCTGCAACCCTTCGAGCACCGCTTCGGAAGCTTCGCCGTCGATCCGCTCCATCTCGCTCTGGATGAGCTGGGCGCCGATGTTCGAGGTCATGATGATGATGGTGTTCTTGAAGTTCACGGTGCGGCCCTTGCTGTCCGTCAGCCGCCCGTCATCGAGAATCTGGAGCAGGATGTTGAACACATCCGGGTGCGCTTTTTCGATTTCGTCGAGCAGCACCACCGAGAAAGGTTTGCGCCGCACTGCTTCGGTAAGCTGGCCGCCCTCTTCGTAGCCGACGTAGCCGGGAGGCGCGCCGACAAGGCGGCTCACCGTGTGCGCCTCCATGTACTCGCTCATGTCGATGCGGATCAGCGCGTCCTCGTCGTCGAACAGGTATTCGGCCAGCGTGCGGGCCAGCTCGGTCTTGCCGACGCCGGTGGGGCCGAGGAAGATGAACGAGCCGATTGGCCGCTTTTCGTCGCCCATACCCGCCCGCGAGCGCTTGACCGCGTCGCTGACCGCGCGCACAGCTTCGTCTTGACCGACGACGCGGCGGTGCAGTTCAGCCTCGATGCCGAGCAGCTTCTGGCGTTCGGACTGAAGCATCTTGCTGACCGGAATTCCCGTCCAGCGGGAGACGATGTCGGCGATGTCGTCCGAGTCGATCTCCTCTTTCATGATGAGGTCGCCGGAGGCCTGCCGGGCTTCGATTTTGCGATTGTTCTCTTCGAGCTGTTTTTCTATCTCGGCAATCTTGCCGTAGCGGATTTCGGCCACCTTGCCGTAATCGCCGCTTCGTTCGTAATTTTCGGCCTCTACCCTGAGGTTTTCGATCTGCTCCTTGAGCTTGCGTGAGCCGTGAATCAGCTCTTTTTCAGAATCCCACTGCGCCTTGACGGTCGCCTGCTCCTCCTTAAGGCTCGCGATCTGCTTTTCAATATCGGCCAGCCTTTGTCTGGTATCTGCGTTATTCATAAACAGCTATCGTTGATGGAGAGTGAAAAGAAAAAATATTGATTAAATTGGCTGTTCCAATGTGCGAATCCTGACGCTTCGGCTGTTCTTCTGACCGCCGTTACGTCTTAAAGCATAACAGTATAACGTATGCAAAAGTTCTCGATCGGCCCTGTGTCGCTCCCCGGGCCCACGGGACTGTTTCTCGTTGCCGGCCCCTGCCTGATTGAAAACCGTCAGATGGCTGTGGCTGTCGCTACCGAGCTCGACCGGATTCGGCAGGAGGAGGGGATTTCGGTCATTTTCAAGGGTTCTTATCGCAAGGCGAACCGCTCATCGGCTTCGTCATACACCGGCATCGGCGATCGCGAGGCGCTGGAAATTCTGTGCGAAATCCGGGATGTGTTCGATATGCCCGTGCTGACCGACGTCCACGAGACTTCGGATGTCGAGCTTGCTGCATCCTACGTTGATGTGCTCCAGATTCCGGCATTTCTTTCCCGGCAGACCGAGCTGATTGTGGCGGCGGCTTCGACCGGTCTTGCTATCAACATCAAGAAGGGGCAGTTCATGGCTCCTGAGGATATGGCGCTGGCCGCCGAAAAGGCGGCTTCGACCGGGAACCGCAAAATTATGCTGACCGAGCGCGGGACTACCTTCGGCTACCATAATCTTGTTGTCGATTACCGGGGACTGCCGATCATGGCCGACTCCGGCTGGCCGGTCATTTTCGACGCCACGCACAGCGTGCAGTTGCCGAGCGCCTCGTCAGGCGTTTCCGGCGGGGATCGCCGCTTTCTCATGCCGCTGGCCCGTGCGGCGGTTGCTGCGGGGGTTGACGGACTCTTTTTCGAAGTGCATCCGGAGCCGTCGAACGCCATGTCCGACGCTGCCACCCAGGTGCCGCTCGACCAGTTCCACGCCATGGTGCGGGAGCTGATGCAGCTGCAGGGCTGCATGCAGTCGATCCGCGAAGCTTTTCATTCACCTAACCAATCAGAAGAATCTTGAGCTCTTTCCAGTTTTTCGGCATGCAGCCTTACCAGGCTGATCCATCCTCGCAGATCACTGCTGCCCTTGGCGGCATCAAGGCCCTGGTCTGCTCTCTTGACGGCGTTCTCAATAGCGGCACACTCACCTTCGACGCCGAGGGGCGAGAGATGCCTTCGCTGTTCGCTCGCGATCTGGTCGCCATCCGTGAGGCGCTTCAGCTCGGCATGAAGGTTGCGGTCATCGCCGGGCGCCAGGCCAGCGCGTACCGCCCGATGCTCGAAGCGGCCGGGGCGGTCGATCTGTTCCTCGATGGCGAGGATCGGCTCGAAGCCTACGAGCTGTTCAAAAGCCGCCACGGTTTGCAGGACGACGAGTGCGCCTGCATTGCCGACGACATCGACGATCTTGAGATCATGAAGCTTGCCGGGTTGCCGATTACCCCCATCAACGGCGTCGAATACCTGCGCGCCCGCGTTGGCTACGTCTCGGTCTATGAAGGAGGCAAAGGGTGTGTCCGGGAGGTCGTCGAGATGATTCTCGAACATCAGGGGCGCTGGGCTTACAGCGAAAAGCAGGCGCAGGGGTAATAGATAGTTGATAATGGGTAATGGTGGGATCGCCAATTTTCTGTAGGGGTAAGCCTTGCGCCTACCCTTGTGGGGAATTCAAAAATCCTGTGAGGGCAGCCGCGAGGGCTGCCCCTACAAATCTTCCGTCGTTGTCCCCTTCACCTGTTGACGATCTGCTGTTTGGGTTGATTTGAAACCTTCCTCTACCGAACTATCGATTTCGATTCCAATCCCCTTCACCACTCTTTTCGCGCACAGGCGCATTGCTCTGAATTCAGGAACATCGCCATACCGCTCAGTGACCTCGTGCCGACGATGTTGGTGCCATGGCCGGGCTCGATGTGCACGTCTCCGAGATAGTCGATGCCCGCTTCCAGCGCGAGTTCCAGGGCGTCGAGCTTCCCGAGGAGGCTGTAGGCCGCCGATTGCGGCGTCGAGCAGGAGACAGGCGGATTTTCCCTTCCATGTTTGACATACCCTTTCGGAATCATGTCGTCGTTGGGGTAGTGGTGCCAGTGGGTCATGCCGCTGCCGAAGCGTTCGAGCAGCTTGGGAAAGCGGCTTGCCGGGCGGACCGTGCGCAAAATGCTGGCGATCACGGCGTTGCCGACGGCGTGGGCGATGATGGTGAGCGTGTCGAACGATGGTCGGGTGACGAAGTCCGCAGGCAGTCCCGCCGGAGTGGCGAGCCACGGTTTCCCGCCCGCATCAAGGCCGATTTCCACCAGATCGCGCTCCGGATCGATGGCCGTTTTGCGGCAGCCCGAACGGGTCGTCAAGATGCGCACATCCGGTACGGGCACCAGCAGGCGTTTGCCTGCAACCGTGACCGGCACGAGGCTCTCCTTTACTTCATCAGTATCGTTCGCCTCACGCGCCGGTTTGACGGCAACCGGGAGCTGGCGGGCGAAGAAGCCGTAGCTCATGCCGCTGCGGTCGTCGAGATAGCGCGAGACGATCTTGCGGTAAAAGTCGTTCCGGTAGTCGAGCGATTCGCGCGAGGTGTGGTTCATGAATCGTGGGTTGGCTGCCCAGCGCCGACCGCACTCCACGAAATCCTCCGCAATCTTCCGAAACTCCGGCGTCGATGTATCCAGCGCTTCGTGGCGCAGCTCAAGGTCGCCGTCGCGTGGCGGCACCACCTGTGCGGTGATTTTGGGAATCAGCGATTCCAGCACGTCTTCCGGCTCCGGCAGCGGTGTGTCGAAGGTGGTGATGCCTCCGTTCATGCTGCACACCGTCCAGCTCTCGTCGGTGACGTAGATCAGCAAATGCACCATCTCCCACGCCAGTCGCCCGATCACTGCGTCGAGCGTCTCCTGCGGCGTCTGGCCGTCGCGCACCGGTGGCGGTTCGTCGTAGACGCCCACGATGAGGTTGTTGTAGAGCGTCGAGACCCGGTTGATCGGCAGCAGCCTGTCGGGAAAGCTCCCTGGTGCGATCACCGCCGTGCCCGCCTCGAAGCGCGCCGGCCGACCGTTCTCCGTAACCTCGTCGGCTATCGACACACCGCATTGCCGGAACGCCTCTCGCAGCGCTGCGGTGAACTCGCTCAGGCGCGGGCTCAGCCCCGGAGCCGGGCAGATGGCCACGCGGAGCTGCGCGCTCATCGAAGCGGGATTGAGCGGCGTTGAGGTTGGAATGCCGAGAAGCCGGTTCAGCCAGAAGGCGCTGATGCGTTCAGTCATGAAAAACAGAGGCTCGTGGGTTTGTCAATGGTCTCGGTGCGGTTACTGGCCTGTGGGGTGTTCGTGGCTCCAGAGCAGCTTTTTGCGAAGGATTTCGCAGTAGCTTCTTTTCTGATTGGCCACCAGATTGACGTGATGCGGCGACTTTTTGACCGTCACCACCTCTCCCGGAGCGAGCAGTTTTTTCTGGATGCCGTCCATTTTCAGCGGAAACTCTCCGGATTGTGAATCGACCGAAACCTTGATGGTTTTGTCGTCGCTGATGACAATTGGCCGCACGGTCAGCATGTGCGGGCAGATCGGCGTGATGACGAACACGTTCGACTTCGGCGCGATGATCGGGCCACCTGCGGAGAGCGAGTAGGCCGTCGAGCCGGTCGAGGTTGCGATGACGATGCCGTCGGCGCGGTAGGAGCCGAGAATTTCGTCGTCCAGCCGGATGACGAACGCCGGCAGCCGTCGTGTTGCCGTGCCCTTTTCAATGATGACGTCGTTGAGTGCTGTCATCGGTTCTTCCGATTCAAGCGTTGCTTCGAGCTGCGAGCGGGTATGCTTTGAATAATTTCCGCTGACCAGATGCTCCATCGCCGTCCACATCTCGTCGGGACTGAACTCGGTCAAAAAGCCGAGGTCGCCCACGTTGATGCCGAGCACGGGTTTGGAGCGGGAGTAGTGCGAGGCGAGCAGCAGCGTGCCGTCACCACCAAGGGAGACGAAGGCGTCGCAGTGCTGGTTGAGGTCAGCCTTCTCTTCCCACTTGCCGCTGCCGATAGCTTTGGCCGACTGGCGATCGAACACGTAGTCGATCGAACGCTCATCCAGCCAGGCGACAAGTTCGCATGCCAGTTCCAGCGCCTTGTCGCGCGTGATGTTGACGATGATGGCCAGTTTCATGAGCAGCCCCTTTCCTGAAGGCGTTGATAGAGCTCGTTCGCTTCCCGGAACCTCGCATCGAGTGCCTCGATATTGTCGTTGCGCACCTCTTCGGCGAGGTTCGCCAGCAGTGAAGAGAAGGCTGCCAGGTTGTCTGCGATGTTGTCTCGGTTGGTTCGAACAATATCGCACCAGACCGGCCAGGGGCTGCCTGCGAGCCGCGTTGCCGAGGCGAATCCCGGTCCCGAATGTTCGACGTTGTCCCGGCAGTGCTGCATCAGGGCCGTCGAGACGAGCTGAGGCAGGTGGCTGATGTTGGCGTAGATTCGGTCGTGATCCGCCGGGCTCATGGCGGCCACGTTGCAGCTGGCGGTGCGAAGCAGTTCGACCAGCTCGGCAGCATGGCCCGATTCGGGCAGTCTGTCGCCGGAGCAGAGGATGACCATGCGCTCGCAGAGCAGCTCCGGAGAAGCGGCGCAGTAGCCTTGCTGTTCACGCCCGGCGATGGGGTGCATCCCGATGAAGTTCAGCTCCAGCTTCTCGGCACGGGTGGCGATTTCGGCTTTGGTGCTCGACACGTCGGTGATCAGTGCATCGGCCGGAGCATGTTGCTTGACGGTTTCGAGCAGGGCGATATTTGCAAGCACCGGCGCGCAGAGTACGATCAGATCGGCTGCATAGAGCTGCGCCGGATCGGTCTCGAAACGATCCAGACCGAAGTTGTCGGTGATGGCTGCGATGTCTTTCTCGTTGAACCCGGGATCGAAGCCGACCATCTCGATGTTCCGGCCCGTTGCTTCACCGGCGTGTTTGAGCGCCTGCATCAACGAGGTGCCGATTAGGCCGAGGCCGATGAACGAAATGGTGTGGATGCCTTGCCGCATATCGCGTGTCAGCCTTGCGCGTTGCTTCGACTGCCCGGTGCGTCAATCGGCAGGCCCTCCTTGCAGAGCGGGCACTCCTCGGGCGCATAGCTCACCACCTCCATCATGAGCAGCGAAAACTGCTTATCGGCGAGCTTCACCTTGCCGTTGCTGCGGTCAACCACCGAAGCGACACCGGCAACCGTCGCGCCGGCAGCCTTGACTTGCTCCATCACTTCGACGACCGAACCGCCGGTGGTGATCACATCCTCGACCACGAGTACCTGCTCGGACGGGTCGATGGAAAAGCCGCGCCGGATCATCATCGTCCCCTCCTTGCGCTCGGCAAAGATGGTTTTGACGCCGAGTTGACGCCCGACCTCCGTGCCGACGACAATGCCGCCGATGGCCGGCGAAATGACTGTCGTGATACCGGAATCCCTGAAGTGTGCGGCAATTTCGCCACAGATCGCCGACAGGTACTCCGGGTACTGCAACACCTTGGCGCACTGGAAGTAAGAGTTGCTGTGGCGGCCCGAGGTGAGTTTGAAATGGCCATCGAGCAAAGCGCCGCTCGATTTGAACATCGCGAGGGTTTCCGAATTGGTCATGGAGGAACAGTGGTCAGTTATGCGTGAGAAGGATAATGAAGGGCAACTGCCTATCGGGATGCCCAAAAGTAAAGATACAGAAGCCTGCTTGAAAAGTTAAACCTAAAATCTCGCAGAGGCGCTGCGAATGCCCGTCAGGCGCGGCTGTCCAGCCAGCTTTGCAGAATCAGGCAGGCCGCTGCCGTGTCGAGCCGTCCCTTCTCGTTGCGTTTTTTTCGGCTCGCTCCCGAACCGGCCAGAAGCTTCATCGCCGAGCGCGACGAGCGGTACTCATCGATGGTCTCGACCGGCACCTCCGGCAGTGCCACCCGAAGCTCCTCGGCGAAGCGATCCACGACCGACGTCATGCGATTCTCTTCCCCCTTGTCGCTCAGCGGATAGCCCACTACGATCCGTTCAATTCCCTCCTCATTCCGAATCTTCGACAGTGCCCCGAGCAAGCCTTCCATATCGAACGTCCCCACCGGCTGGGCAAACATCCCCAACGGATCGCTTTTCGCAACGCCAATACGCTTGGTGCCAAAATCGATGCCGATGATACGTTTGTGGGAATGGGGCATAATTGATAATGGACAGTTAGATAATGGATAATGTAACAACAAGGTATGATGAATAGGTCGGCTTGAAAAATTCTGTTGGCTCAGTCGGATCGGTTGGCGATTTCGTACGAATTCCATAGGGGTATCGAGAGGTTACGTGACCTTCAATGATTTTGTAGGGGCAAGCCTCGCGTAAGCCCGCAGTGCGAAACCGATAATCGCAGTAGCTTTTACGGAAAAGAAGGCTCTCGTTGCCGTATATTCGATAAAAGTATTGAATTCAAGACACTGCGAATGTCCTCAACTCCTATGGCAAAAGAACAGCCCCTGCAGAGAAAACCTGCTAACCTTAAGGCCGAGCAGATGAAACGTGGAATCGCGAGACTTGAGCAGCGCATCGCTGAATTTGAGGAGATTGACGTAAATACCATTGAAAATGAAGATGACTCTCCATTAGAGGGGCTTATACTTAAAGCGAACAGCACCCTTCAGGATATACTTGGCTATGACAGTATTGAATATTTTGATTACAAATTATTTGAATCGATATCTATTAGTCATTTTATTCCTAGCGCAGATATAACACTTATTAAGTCACTTATTCAAAAAGAGTTAACAAGTGCAGTCCGTCAGTTAAAAACGCTCAAAGAGTTGTTCGAGGAGAGAATTGCTGATGCGGAGGCACTTCCGGAGAATCCAACCGCCCAATCATTATCGCCAATCAATACCGGTAAAGTCTTTATCGTTCATGGTCACGACCATGGCGTGAAGGAGACCGTCGCTCGTTTTATCGAAAAGCTCGGTTTAGAACCGATCATCCTGCACGAGCAGCCCAACGAGGGAAAGACGGTGATTGAAAAGATCGAGAGGCATGCCACTGCTGACTTTGCTGTGGTGCTGTTTACTCCAGACGATACTGGTTATCCATCAAAAAAGCCAGATGATGCCAAACCGCGAGCGCGGCAAAATGTTGTGCTTGAGCTGGGTTATTTCATGGCAAGACTCGGTCGGAATCGTGTTGCTTTGCTTCAAGTCGGCGATGACATAGAGATTCCTTCTGATTTTTCCGGAGTTCTCTATCTGACCTTTGATAATGGGGGTGGCTGGAAATACCAGCTTGCCAGTGAGATGAAGGCCCGGGGGATGGCAATCGACATGAATAATGTTTGATTGTTGTTAAACCGGTAACCGCATTCCAAGAGGTAATCGGATAAAAAAGAAAAGCCCCGAAGAGCCGAGGGCTTTTGATGCTTATGAATGGAGGCAGGATAAAGCTACTTCACCAACCCGTACACTTCCAGTGGATCGGAAACATACGGGCTGGTGGAGAAACTTATGGGTGTGGCGGTGTAGTTGTAACCGGTAAGGAATGGATTTCAGGCTTCAGCTTTTTTCTTGAGCTGTTCCTGTGAGATCATGACAAGGGCGGCGACGACGCCGGGGATCCAGCCCCAGAGGGTGAGAATACCGGTGAGCATGATCGTGCCGGCTTCTTTGTTCATAACAGCGGCAGGCGGCAGAATGAAGGCCAGGATCAGACGGCGAATGTCCATGATGATCTCCAGGTTTAAGGTGATATTATTGCTATCCTTAAATTTACAATTTCAGCGGCAACAATCAATGGAAAAGCGGCAGGTGGTTGCCCGGCTTGTATCGGGGGACAGAGCTGAAAAACGCCATCTTGCTTTTTTTTGCCGAAATCGTAAATTGTAGGCCCTTGCTGCAAACACCTCGAATGCTGTTTTACCGCTCAAGGATTTGTAAACTAAACGATAGACCAACTTGTACAATAAGATCCATCCTGACGTGGTCCTGGATGAGGTTGACGAGGCTCTTGACGAGCCTAACTACAATAATTTCAACACGTCGCCGGACCCTCCGAGTCCTTACGCCGACCTTGAAAAGAAGTACCGTAAGAACAAATTCAACAAAACTCGCAAAAACGCTCCCGCCGAACTGTACGGTACTCACGGGCTCACCCCGGTCAATGGCTCCGCGCCAAATGGCAACTCCAAGCCGAATGGCAAGAAATTTCAGAAGAAACGAAACAAAAAGGCTCCTGCCCACAAGCCATACAGAAATGGCAACGGTAAAAAGAGCGCCTGAGTGCTTATGTCCGGTCAAGCCGGATCCGTTCCTTGCATTCAGTCTGAAAATGGCTTTTTGGTCGATAAGCCGTTAACTCCGGGATTTCGATTTCGACGAAGTGCTTTCCGGTCTGTAATGGGATAATTCTGTCTCGTTCCTATCATATGTCCATTGAAATTCAGGCTCATCGCGGGGCGCGGGCGTTCTTTGCCGAGAACACGCTCCTGGCCTTCTGCAAGGCTGCCGATCTCGGATGTTGCGTCATCGAACTCGATCTGTGCGTGTCGCAGGACCGCAGGATTGTTGTTTCGCACGACCCTTGGATCGAGGTCGTTTCGGACGCCGGTTTGACGCGGCGCTGGCTTTATTCGATGAGTTATGAGGAGATCGTCCGCTACGATTGCGGCGCAGCGTCGCCTGCGTTTCCGCATCAGCAGAGTGTAAGGGCGTCGCGTCCGCTGTTGCCGGAGGTGTTCGATGAGGTTGAGGCCCATCTTCAGCGCATCGGGCGTCCGGGGGCGATGATCTACAATCTCGAAGTGAAGTCCTGGGCGTATCGCGACGGCATTGCACATCCCTCGCCTGCGGAGTATGCCGCGCTGGTGTTGCGCGACATTGCGGCTTCGGGAATCGAAACTCGCGTCCGGCTACAGTCGTTTGATGAGCGCATGGTGAGCGAGGCAAGAGCGCTGATGCCCGAGCTGACTCTCGGGCTTCTCGTCGAGGAGCCCTCGGTGCTCGATACTTTTCCGGATCGCTTGGGGTTCGTGCCGGAGTATGTAAATCCACGCTTTGACCTTGTCGATGAGGCGCTGGTCGAGCGGTTGCACGGCATGGGTGCCAAAGTGGTGGTCTGGACGGTCAATGCTCCGGAAGAGATGCTCAGAATGCATCGTCTTGGGGTTGACGGCATCATTACCGACCATCCGGAAATTGCGCTTCACCTGTCAGGGCTTGCTGGCGCGTGACAGGTCGTTTTCTCTCCCCTTTTTTCAGCTCAACCTATTTCATCAACTCTTTCGAGCGGCTGGCCGCGGCCTTGACGGTTTCGACGAGCGCCTGGCGCACTTCGTGCTCATCCATCGCTTTCAGTCCGGCCTCGGTCGTTCCGCCCGGCGTGGTTACTTCGCGAACCAGATCCTCCGGGCTTTTGCGGCCAGACAGAACCATCTTCGCTGCGCCAAGCATGGTCTGGGCAGCGAGCAGTTGCGCGGTCTGGCGATCCAGTCCGCACTCCTCGCCACCTTCGGCCAGCGAGTCGATAATGCGGAACATGTAAGCCGGTCCGCTGCCCGAGACGGCCGTTGCCGCATCCATGCCACTTTCGTCGATGACGGCGGTTTTGCCGATGGCGTTGAAAATCTGTTCCGCAGCAAGCAGGTCGTCCGCGGTCGCATGCGCGCCTTTGCAGAGGGCAGTCATGCCTTCGCCGACAAAGGCCGGGGTGTTGGGCATCACCCTGATGACGCGCGAGCCTTCAGGCGCATTCGCTTCGATGAAGCCTGTCGAAATACCTGCAGCCACGCTGATGATGAGGTGTTCCCCGTGCAGCGCATGCTTCAACTCGCCCATCACTTCAGCCACCTGATAGGGTTTGACCGAAAGGATGATGATGCTCACATCGCGTGCCAACCCCTCGATCGACTCTTCGGCCTGAACGTTGTATTGCAGGGCGACTGAGTGCAGGGCATCGTGCGATTTGTCGTAGCCGCAGATGACGATGTTCGGGTCGTGAGAGAGTCCGGAAATCAGGGCCTGGGCGATGCGTCCGGTGCCGATGAAGCCGATGGAGAGTCGTGACATGACTGGGGATATTGCAGATTGGGTTATTTCTCGCCGGTATCGGTGCTGTCCTGATACCGGAGTTTGATAAAGAGAATGACCAGCAGCAGGAGCAGCGTGATGCCGTTGGCTGAAATCATGGGAACACTTTGCTTGGCGACGCCGTAACAGAGCCAGAAGAAGACGCCAGCAGTCATAGTTGCCGCCCAGGTCAGGCTGATGTCACGGGCCTGGCGTGTACGGATCAGTTGCATTGCCTGGGGAAGAAAGGCTACGGTGGTGAGGATGCCTGCCGCGTAGCCGAGATATTCACTGTCCATGAATCGTTCCGCTTGGTGAGCTCTTTGTGTTCGATGAGAATGAAGATAAAAAATAATCGGCTCACCGGAGGGGCAAGCGCTTGAAAACAAAAAACGGGAGTTGCCTCCCGTTTTCTGCTCTATACAGAGATATGGCTTATTTGCTCTGGCCGACCATGTAGGCCACAGCGTTGCCGACCTGAGCGTCGGTCAGTTTCGGGTTGCCGCCTTTAGCCGGCATCATGCCTTTGGTGCCTTTGTAGCCTTTGATCGAATTGGCAACCATGACATTCATTCCTTTGGCGATGTGAGGTGCCCATGCAGCTTTATCGCCGACTTTAGGAGCGCCCATCATGCCGGTTTTGTGGCACATGGCGCAGCTTGCATCATAGGTGGCTTTGCCTGCAGCAGCATCGTAAGCGAAAGCATTGCCCGAGATCAGGAGCGCAGCTCCGACGAGGGCGGCGGAAACAAAACGGGACATAGTTCTTTCTCCGTTGAGGATTTGTTATATGAGCGAATAGTTATCTATCGATACCTATTTTATCAATTTGATCGCAGACCTCCAAATTTATTCGATAAGGGGGCTGGCGCTCAAAATGCGTGAAGCCGGGCTTGCCGGCTTCACATAACGTATGGAAGCATCCGTTTACTGGACCCCGTGCACCATGTAATCCACGGCGCTCTTGATCTGTTCGTCGGTCAGCTCCGGATGTCCGCCTTTTGCGGGCATACCGCCGAATCCTTCGATGGTGTTCTTCATGACGGCATCCATGCCCTGTGCAAGGCGGGGTTCCCAGGCGGTCTTGTCGCCCGGTTTCGGGGCATTCATCATGCCGCTGTCGTGGCACATGGCACAGTTGGCAGTATAAATCTCTTTGCCGGCAGCCAGTTCGGGAGAGAGCTCTTCAGCCGGGGCAGCAGCCTCTTCAGCCGGAGCAGCAGCTTCTTCCTTGGGATTCTGGGCTTCTTTGATCTCGTCGGCTAATTTTGCCGGTGGTTTTTCCAGGCCGCAGCCGCCGAGGACGATGAACCCGAGCGTAAGTAGGGGCAGAAAACGTTTCATGTTGACCTCCTTGAAAATTTATCGGTGTTGACTTTGGGGTATGTCGAGTAAAATAAATCAAACTTCATTTTAATCATAATCCATCGCCGCTCAAAATGTTCAGCATCGTTTTTTGTGTCGCATTATCGTTTTGTTTGTGAGATTGATAAGTGACGTCATTTCCGTAAGCGACCTCCGTCACGCGCTGCGCAGGATTTCGAGTTGCTTTCGCAGGTCATTTCTCGACAGGCGATAAAGGTGCGTGTAGAAGAGGTTGAAGAAGAGCACGGCGGCGTTGATGCCCGGCGCGTCGATGCCCCGCCGGATGGCGTTGCCAATGTTGAACACTTTGCGGGTCAGCTCGGAGTAGCTTTCGATGAACTCCGGTAGCGGGATGTTTTTCGGGCGATAGAGCATCTCCTGACCGAAGGTGTAACGGAACGCCGTCAGGTCGTCGGCGTCGAAGAGCAACCGACCCTCCTCCCGGAGCCGATCGAACACTTTCGTGCCGGGAATGGGGCGCAAGGTGTTGATGCCGGGCACGTCGAGCCGGGTTTCCTGGATGAAGTCGAGAATGGCTGCGGGGGTGGCGAGCGTGTCGCCGTCGAGGCCGTAGATGAAGCTTCCGTAAAGACAGATGCCGCTCTGTCGGATCGCGCGGATGTTGCCCGCCAGCTCTTCCGTGCGGTTTTGCGTTTTGCGGTGTGCGCTACGACTCGACGGTTCGATGCTTTCGATGCCGACGAGGAGCGCCCGGCAGCCGGAGCGGGCGAAGGTGTCGAGCAGTTCCGGTTGCTGGCCGAGCGCCGTGGTCGCCTGGCCGAACCAGGAGATGTTGAGGGGAATCAGCTTGCTGAACAGCTCCTGCGCGAAGAGCGGATCGCCGTTGATGGAGTCGTCAACGAAAAAGAAAATGCGCTTGTCGTCGCGACTGAAGCGACGCACCTCATCGACGATGTGTTCGATTTTCCGCTGACGGAGCACGCGGCCGTTGAGCACGTGCACGTTGCAGAAGTCGCACTGATAGGGGCAACCGCGGCCGGTTTGCACGAGGTTGGTGGTGAAGTAGCGACTCTGTTTCAGGGATGCGCGGCTGACCGGGCGGTGGAGCGAAAGGTCGGGAACGGTGTCGGCGCGGTACTCCGGTTTCAGTGTTCCGGCGGTCAGGTCTCGGAGCACGTCGGCCCAGAGGTCGTCCGCTTCGCCGTGCACGAGTGAGTCGGCATGAGGTCGGCATGAGTCGGGGAACATGGTGACGTGCGGCCCGCCGAGAACTACCGGAATACCGTGCTTTCGCAGGCGGTCGGCCAGCTCGAATGCCTTGGCAACCATGCCGGTCTGGACGCTGATGCCGACCAGGTCCCACTTGCGGTCAAAGGGGAACTCCTCGAAGCGGAGATCGCAGATGGTCTGCTCCACGCCGGGTACTTCGATCGAGGCGAGAATCATCAGGGCCAACGGGGGAATGGCGAACTGCGTCCGCTTGATGAGACTTCCGATGCCCTTGTCGAGCAACCGCTTCAGACTGGATGGCTCGGCGTCACCGTAGATCGACTTTGCTCCATCAACGCCGCCTTCGGAGGCCAGAAAGACCAGCGCAACCTGTTTGTTCATTGCCATCAGGGCACCTCTGTTTTTCTCGTGAGCGGTTCTCCGGCAAATGTGCGCCGGAGAACGAACGTTCGACTCTGGTGCTTAAGCTTCGAGGAAGGCCTGCTGCACAGCAGTGATGCCAGCTCCGTGCTCGAAGGGAATGCCCATCATGCTGAACGTGCGTTCCAGCCCGCCAAGCATGGTAAGCATGTCGAGCTCGTCGTAATAGCCCAGATGGGAAATCCGGAAGATTTTGCCCTTGAAGTCGTCCTGTCCGGCGGCCACCGTGATGCCGTTTTCAATCTTCAGGGTGTTGTTGAACTGCTTCCAGTCCGCCCCTTCGGGCAGCCACACCGCCGTAACGGCGTAAGACGGCGACTCACTGAACAGCTCCATGCCGAGTGCCTGGCAGCCGAGCCGGCACGCTTCTGCAAGCTGCTCGTGCCGTTTCCAGACGTTTTCGATGCCTTCGGCGCGCACCATCTGCAATGCTTCGTCGAGGCCGATGATGAGCGACACTGCCGGGGTGAACGGGGTGTCGTTGCCCGCGTGCGACTTGAGCGCTTTTTTCAGGCTCAGGTAGTACTGCGGCAGCCCCTTGCGGTTGTTGATCACGTCCTGCGCGCGCTCCGAAATGGCCACCAGCGCCAGGCCCGGCGGCATCATCAGCCCCTTCTGCGAGCCGGTGATGCAGATGTCCGCACCCCAGTCGTCGAAACGGAACTCGTGCGCGCCGATCGCCGTGATGCCATCGACGAGAATCAGTGCGTCGGAGTGCTCGTGGATAGCGGCGCAGAGCGCTTTCACATCCGAAGCCGTGCCGGTCGAGGTCTCCGAGTGGGTGATGCATACGCCCATCGCACCCGGATGTTCCTTCAGCAGCTCGACCATGCGTTCCGTCGTAATGGCCGAACCCCACGCGACCTTCTCTTCGACGCAGTTGCCGGTGAAGATGCGCGCCAGCTCGCCCCACCGTTCACCGAACTTGCCACCGTTGACAGTGATGACCTTGTCGCCTCGGGTGAACAGGCTCGAAATGGCTGCTTCCATGCCGCCTGTGCCGGAACAGGTCATCACCACGACCGGCTGGGTGGTTCTGAACAGGTACTGCAAGTCCTGGTGCACCCGCTCAAGAATCTCCATGAATTCAGGATTCCGGTGGTGGATGATCGGCGCAGCCATGCGAAGCATGACGTTTTCCGGTACCGGCGTCGGCCCCGGCGTGAAGAGTCGTTTTTTCATGAACCAAGCGTTGCCAGTGAGGCGTCTTTGTGTTTGATGGTGAAACCCGGTCGCAGCGAACCGCTCGAAGTGGCGGCAATGCAATCGAAAATCGATCGGAAACAAGATCGCAATATAAACATTTGAGCCGTTAAACCGGTGGGCTGGTTTGGGCTGATTCTGATGGCCGTGCTGTGCTGGCCGGTGATTTGAGAGGGGGATGATCGGGATGTGCATAAAAAAGCCGGAAGCGTAATGCTCCCGGCTTTTGCTTTTCATGTTGGGTTTTCCAGCTCAGAAGTTAAATCTGAGGCCAAGCATGACGTTGTGAACCGCCCACTTGTAAACATCGTTACCATCAGGACCGAATTTATTCGGCTTCAGGTAGCGGTATCCCAGATCGAGCGTCGTGCATTCGGAGACTTTGACGCCAAGTCCTGCGCCGACCTGCCACGCGAAGACGTCATCACTCTCATCGCTTGGCATGCCAACATGTGCCCAACCGGCACCAGCCATGATGTATGGCGAGACGTCCGAACCGGTGTTGATATCGTAGTAGGCATTAGCCATCACGGTCAGCAGGGAGATATCGATATCATCTTCGCTATCGGCAATATCGTGGCTCTGGTATCCGACGGCCGCTTCAAGCCTGGCATCACCGAAATCGTAACCGATCGCGCCATTCAGGGCAAGGCCGTTCTCCATATCGATTTTGCCGTCTGTGGGGTAGCCATTCGTTGGCTGGCTAATCACCGGAGCCTTAATATCTTCAGGAATGCCAATGCCAGCGGAGATGCTGATGTACGGGCCAGGTTCACAGGTGTCTACCACTGGCGCAGGAGCCGGAGCCGGTGGCGGCGGCGGAGGTGGCGTGTAGCGGATCGGTGCAGGTTCGGGAGCACTGGTGCCGTTGGCGAAAGCGGTCCCGCTGGCGCCAGCAAGCAGCAACACACCAAGCGTTGCCATTCTTGTGATCTGTTTCATTGTTGTTTCCATTTGGTTGTGATTGATGGTACGGGAAGCACTGAAAATCTGCTTTCAAAAAGAACACTCTTTTATTTTATCGAAACTTATCAAAAAAAAGCATTTCAAAGAAGCTGTAATGTGGTTGACTGTAAGCAGAATGAAACTCAGCATTCTGATCGGGGAAAATCTTGAGAGGACGTAAACAAAAAAAACCGGAAGCAACGATTGCTTCCGGTTTTTTGTCGATGATCGATTTGTTGGGTCAGAAGTTAAATCTGAGACCGAGCATGATGTTATGGACAGCCCATTTCACATCTCCAATGTTACGCTCATTGGTCTCGAATTTATTCGGCCTCAGGTAGCGGTATCCGAGATCAAGCGTTGTGCAGTCGGCGATTTTAAAGCCAAGTCCTGCGCCGACCTGCCATGCAAAGACGTCATCACTCTCATCGGACGGCATGCCGATATGAGCCCATCCGGCACCAGCCATGAGATACGGTGTGATGTCCGAGCCAGTGTCGATGTCATAATAAGCGTTGGCCATAACGGTCAGCAGAGAAAGATCGTCATCACCATACTTAAAGTCATGTTTCTGATAGCCGACAGCGGCCTCAAGTCTGGCGTCTCCGAAATCGTAACCAAGCGCGCCATTCAGGGCAATGCCGTTATCCATTTCATCTTCACCGCTGTATTGGGTTTCGGCATTTTCGGGAATACCAAGGCCCGCTGATATACTGATGTACGCGCCAGGCTCACAGGTGTCCACCACTGGGGCTGGTGCAGGAGCTGGGGCCGGCGGTGGCGGCGGTGGTGGCATGTAACGGATTGGCTCAGGCTCAGGGGCACTGGTGCCATTAGCAAATGCGGTGCCGGTGGCACCAGCCAGCAGCAACACGCCAAGCGTTGCCATTCTTGTGATCTGTTTCATTGTTGTTTCCGTTTGGTTGTGGTGGACGGTACTGCGTAAATCACTGCAAATCAGGTTTTAAAAACGAGTACTGCTGGAATGGCTTCTACTGAAACTTATCAAAAAAAAGAGTTCAAGAAAAAACCGTAATGTGCCGGATTTGACAGAAGAGTGGCACTCATCATTCAGGTCGCGAAAACGCGTAGAGGGCGTAACAAAAAACCGGAAGCAATCGCTGCCTCCGGTTTTTTTGCGATGATCGATTTTGCTTGCATCAGAAGTTATACCTGAGCCCAAGCATGATGTTGTGAACAGCCCATTTGGTATTATCACCTTCACCAAGATCGAATTTATTCGGCCTCAGGTAGCGGTATCCCAAGTCAAGCGTTGTGCAGTCGGCGACTTTAAAGCCAAGCCCTGCACCGACCTGCCATGCAAAGACGTCATCACTCTCATCCCAGGAAGAGTCGACATGTGCCCAGCCAGCACCAGCCATCAGGTAAGGTGTGATGTCTGAACCTGTGTCGATGTCATAATAGGCGTTAGCCATGACGGTTAGCAGAGAAAGATCGTCATCATAGTTCTTAAAATCATGTTTCTGATAGCCTACAGCGGCTTCAAGTCTGGTATCTCCGAAATCATACCCGATTGCACCATTCAGTGCGAGGCCGGTCTCCATCTCATACTTGTAGCCGTCAAAATTGGACTTTTCAGGGATGCCGATGCCGATCGATCCACTGATATACGCTCCAGGCTCGCAGGTGTCTACAACTGGTGCAGGAGCGGGAGCCGGTGGTGGCGGAGGAGGCATGTAGCGCATTGGTTCGGGCTCAGGGGCGCTCGTTCCGTTGGCAAGTGCTGTGCCGCTAACGCCTGCGAGCAGGAACACGCCAAGCGTTGCCATTCTTGTGATCTTTTTCATAGCTGTTTCCATTTGGTTGTGGTGGATTGGTACTACGTAAATCATTGAGAATCTGTTGTAAGAGGTCTCTGTGTTCTTTTGAGCACTTTTTGAAAACAGGTTCTTTTGTAATGGTTTAGTAAAAATGACAGGGTGTTTTCAATGAAACTCATCAACAAACTTAGAACAAGGTAAATGTCGCCAGAGTTCCCTGATGTGTTTTTTTTGAGTGTTATGTGGATATATAAAATAATCTCTTGAAATGCGGAACCGGGCGTTCGTAGAAGAATATGGGGGATTTACCGGTGGGGATTGTCTGGATGGAATCCCCACCGGTAAGTACAGGTCAGTTTTTTGCAGCGTCCATCAGTTCGGTGAACTCCTTGAACAGGTAGTGCGAGTCGTGCGGGCCGGGGGCGGCTTCGGGGTGATATTGCACCGAGAAGCAGGGTAACTCCCGATGCCTGACTCCCTCGACGGTGAGGTCGTAGAGGTTCTTGTGGGTCAGTTCAAGGTCGCCGGGAAGCGTGTCCATCTCGACCGCAAACCCGTGGTTCTGCGAGGTGATTTCGATGGTGCTGTTCATGAGGTTCTTGACCGGATGGTTCGCGCCGTGGTGGCCGAACTTGAGCTTGTAGGTCTTCGCGCCAAAGGCCAGCGACAGCAGCTGGTGGCCGAGGCAGATGCCGAAGATCGGCAGCTTGCTGTTGCGAGCGGCCAGCTCTCGGATGGTGTCGATGGCGTAGGTTACGGCGAACGGATCGCCGGGGCCGTTGGAGAGGAAGACCCCGTCGGGATTCAGTGCGAGTACCTCTTCGGCGGTGGTTTTAGCGGTGACCACCGTGACGCGGCATCCCTCGGCTTTGAGCTGGCGAAGGATGTTGGTCTTGATGCCGTAGTCGAAAGCGACGACGTGGTAGCTCGCCTCTTCGTTGTCCACCGTGTAGCTCGCGTCGGTCGTGACGGTGCTCACCAGATCGAGACCGGTCATTTCGGGGATGGCGAGCGCTTTTGCTTTCAGCGCCTCGACATCGTCGGTCAGGGTTGAGATGACGCCGCGCATGGCGCCCTTCTCGCGAATCTCCCGTACCAGCTTGCGGGTATCGATGCCAGCAAGACCCATCACCCCGGCCTCTTTGAGCGTTTCGTCGAGGCTGCGGGTCGATTCGAAGTTGCTGTAGACGTTCGAGGCTTCGCGCACGATGAGCGCTGATGCCCAGATTTTTGATGACTCGTTATCGTTCGGCGTGATGCCGTAGTTGCCGATGAGCGGGTAGGTCATAACGACCATCTGCCCGGCGTAGGACGGATCGGTAAGAATCTCCTGATACCCGGTCAGCGAAGTGTTGAAGACCACCTCACCGGAGGCCTCGGAGGTGTGCCCGAAGGCGGTTCCGCGATAGATCGAACCGTTTTCGAGAACCAGAATTGCGGGTGTTTCCTGCATCGATTCCTGTTACTCCTTTGGGGCGAGCTTGTCGCCGGTTTCCTGTTTTTCAGTGTTGGCGATTGCCGAACGCTCGAACTTGATCTTGAGATTATCGGCAACCTGTACAAGAACCGTTTTTTTCTCCGTATCGATCCCGGCAACCGTACCGTGAATGCCCCCGATGGTAACGATTTTGTCGCCGCGCTTGATATCATCAAGCAGCTTTTCACGCTCTTTCTGTTTTTTCTGCTGCGGGCGGATCATGAAGAAGTAGAAAACAACGAAAATCAGAACGAGCGGTACGAGTTGAACAAAGGGATTCGGAGCAGGTCCACCGGTCGTTGGCGGAGCGAAGAGCATCAGGGCAAGGATGGTGTCGTACATGGCTAATGGCTTGCGGTTGGTAATCGTGACTTGGCCTTCAGGACAGCGTTTCGGCTGTTCCCGGGCACTTTTTTTCGACTTTCAAGATAATTTATTTCCCGAACTATTTCAACGAGTGCCTTTGCCTGCCGCTTTGAAGCGAGCAAAGGGGGCGACGCCGTAAGAGTTTTCCCTGTAACGGCCACGCGCCATCATCAGTTGCGCCATGGTGGCGATCATGGCGGCGTTGTCGGTCGAGTAGGTCGCTTTGGGAATGAACAGGTCGAGACCGTGCTTGTTGCAGGCCGCCTGCATCGCCGAACGCAGGCCGGAGTTGGCGCTCACGCCGCCCGCCACTGAAACCGCGCCGACTTTGTGCAGCAGCGCAGCGGCGATAGTTTTTTCGACCAGCACGCTCACGATGGCGTCCTGAATCGAGGCGGCGAGGTCGGTTTGATGCTGCCGGGCGAACTCCGCGTCATGACCTTCGAGCCAGGTGCGCACCGAGGTCTTGAGGCCGGAGAAGCTGAAATCGAAGTTGCCGCGGTAGCTTTTGCTGGTTTGCGAGCTGGAGGTCAGTGCGCGCGGGAAGCGGTGGAACTTCGGATCGCCGTCGCGTGCGAGCCGGTCGATCACCGGGCCGGCGGGATAGCCGAGGCCAAGCATCTTGCCGGTCTTGTCGAACGCCTCGCCCGCCGCGTCGTCGATCGTGCGGCCGATCACCTCGTAATCGAGATTCTGACGGACGACCGACAGGAGCGTGTGCCCGCCCGAAACAGTCAGCGAAACAAAGTCGCCATCCGGCGATTTATGGCCGGGTTCGTCGCTGATGAAGGGGGAGAAGATGTGCGCTTCGACGTGGTTGACCGGCACGAACGGCTTGCCGAGCGCAAAGGCCATTCCCTCGGCGAAGCAGAGGCCCACCATTACCGCACCGATCAGCCCCGGGCCGGCGGTGGCGGCTATGACATCGAGGTCGTTTTTTGCTATATTTGCTTCGGTTATGGCGGCTTCGACAATCGAAACGATCAGCCGCTCATGCTCGCGTGAAGCCAGTTCGGGCACCACGCCGCCGAAATCGGTGTGGCAGCGTTGAGAGCTGACGACATTCGACCGAACCGTTCCGTCGCTAAGGACGGCGGCCGAGGTTTCGTCACAACTGGTTTCTATCCCTAAAATGTTCATCGCACAAAGAATGAGAATCTTATGGCCAAAAGTAAGAAAGAGGAGAAGAATAGCAAACCGCGCGTTAAGATCAGCTTTTTAAAGGCGTTGTTCATCCTGATCGGGGCGGATCTCATTCTGCTGTTTGCGCCGAAGTACGGGATGCTCAACGGCGCCTTCATCATCGGCGATGCGATTGGCTGGTCGGCGCTTGTTATCGGTCTGGTTCTGCTGGTGCTTGGCTTCAAAGGTGTGTATCGGAAAGAGTGACAAGGTGGGGCATTGTTATCAGCATCGCACCGTGAGCTGATTTCCGCTTGTCGGGCCGAAAAAGCTCCTGGGGCTTGCGTATGGCAACTTGATCGAAAGATTCTTAAATTACCGCATGATGGGGCCGTAGTTGCCTCACCACTTTTTTTATCCAATTTACCAGAAGCAAATCGGAGCGATATGGAGCAGCACGAAACGGGACAGAAGATCCTCGACCCACTCGAACGGGCCAAACTTGGCCTGAAGGTTTTCAATCTGCCCTACAGCCAGGCCGAAGCCCTCATTGATGAGTACGTTCGGGGCAAGAACTACGACCAGGCCAGCGTTGATTATTTCAAGGATCAGGTGGCAACCCAGATCCATATTCGCGAGAAGGGGGCCGACCTTCTGGTTACGGGCGGTGAGATCGTCAAACTCATTGCGGGTTCGGTTATGAAGAACCTGCCGAAGAGCATCGATCGCAGCTGACCGGTTCCGGATTGCCTGCGGGTAACGTTTTGACTTTTTTTGTGGTTATAGGTAACACGTGGTGGCATAGGGGCTTGCGCCCTGTTGCCGCCGGAGTGAAGGCATAACCGAACAAAAAGCAAGACACGATTCACCATGCATTTCGATCCGAATAAATTCACTGTCAAGGCACAGGAAGCGCTTCAGGCTGCAGCCGTGATGGCTGGCAGCAAGCAGAACCAGCAGGTCGAGCCGGAACATCTGCTTAGCGTCATGCTTGGCGACAACGATAACATCGCCTGCCAGATCGCCCGAAAACTCGAAGCTCCCATCGATATGCTGCTCGATGTTATCGACCGGGAAATCGACCGCATTCCCAAAGTGACCGGTGCTTCTGCGTCCGGCCAGTACATCTCCGCTGATCTCGGCAAGGTGTTCGATGTGGCGCTCAAGGAGGCCGAGCAGCTCAAAGACGAGTACATCAGCTCCGAGCACCTCTTCATCGCCATGAGCGAGGCGGGGGTCAAGGTCTCCAAAATGCTGAAGGACGCGGGTGTCGACCGCAACGCCATTCTCAAGGTGCTGACCTCCTTCCGCGGCTCGCAGCGAGTGACCAGCCAGACCGCCGAAGATCAGTACAACTCCCTCAAGAAATATTCCCGCAACCTGAACGACCTGGTGCGCAAGGGCAAGCTCGATCCGGTCATCGGCCGTGACGACGAAATCCGTCGCGTGCTCCAGATTCTGAGCCGCCGCACCAAGAACAATCCGGTGCTGATCGGCGAGCCGGGCGTCGGCAAGACGGCCATCGTCGAAGGCATCGCACAGCGCATCGTGGGCGGCGACGTGCCGGAAAACCTCAAGTCCAAGCAGATCGCCGCGCTTGACATCGCTGCGCTGGTGGCGGGCACCAAGTTCCGTGGCGAGTTCGAGGAGCGCCTGAAGGCACTGGTCAAGGAGGTGCAGGCCTCCGATGGCGAGGTGATCCTTTTCATCGACGAACTGCATCTGCTCGTAGGCGCGGGTTCCGCCGAAGGCTCGATGGACGCGGCCAACATTCTCAAGCCGGCGCTGGCCCGCGGCGAGTTGCGCTGCATCGGCGCGACCACGCTCGACGAGTACCGCAAGCACATCGAAAAGGATGCGGCGCTCGAACGGCGCTTCCAGACGGTCATCGTCGATCAGCCGAGCGTTGAGGACACGGTATCGATTCTGCGCGGCCTGAAGGAGAAGTACGAAATTCACCACGGCGTGCGTATCAAGGACGCCGCGCTGGTGGCTGCCGCGGAGCTGTCGAACCGTTACATCGCAGACCGCTTTTTGCCCGACAAGGCGATCGACCTGATCGACGAGGCATCCTCGCGCCTGAGGCTTGAAATCGACAGCGAACCGGAAGAGCTCGACCGCATCAATCGCGAACTTCGCCGCCTCGAAATCGAACGCGAAGCACTCAAGCGCGAACTCGAAGCCAGCGGCGGGTGAAAATCTTTGTTGCTGCTCTCGCCATGGGAGCGCGAACCTTTGAGATAACTATGACAGCAAGTTGGAGCTCGTTCTGACTTGCTGTCATAGTTATGATCTAAAGTTACATGTGGGAATGTACTGACTCGATGTTCTTTTGATCTTTGGTGGTATGGTGGATTTGGGCGCCTATGGAAAAGCACTTCCGTATCGATTAGAGCAAGAGTGGGTTCGCAAAGGTGTCAACGATACCTAAAAAGCTTTGGGGAAGGCCCAGCCGACTTGCATCTCAGAATGGGAGCTATGTTCTAATCTTGACCTTTTTGGTCGCTATGGGGCTCGAAAACCGGACGCTCCTTGTCGCGCAGCCTGAAGCCCGGCAGGTCGATCTCCCGACTTTCCCGCATCGAGTTCGGATACTCCTTACCGAGCGGGTTTCCGGTGGTCAGAATCCGGCTCAACTTGCCTTCGACAAAGAACATCCGAATTTTAGCGCCGGAGGTGTAGTTCGCTCCCGTGGGCTGCTGCTTTTCGTCGTAGAGGTGGTACAGGCTCTGCGCCTTCTCCGTCGCCGTGACGTTCTTCAGGCGAGAGCGCTCGTCAAGCCGGGCCAGCAGCCGCCGGGCCGAGAGCTGGTCGTAGGTTAAGGGGGAGGTTGCGAGCGTGTCTTTAGTGGCAAGGAAGGCGTGGCCGCGCACCTCGAGTTCGTCCGCCCGCTTCCTGCCGTCAATTTCGCGCAGGTGCACCCGGATGGTATCGCCGCTGAGCTGGCGGCCCGGTTGCCACACCACCGCATCGCCGAACAGCCAGAGATTGTCACCAGTCAAATCAACGGTTGCCCGCACCGATTTTGCCGTCAGACTGTCCTCGACCACCCGTCCGCGCACGTTGCCGGAAAGCTCTCCGATCTCTCGACGGGTGTCGTACGTTCCGGTATCGCTACGGGTTTCGAGCGTGTTGTCCCGAATGACGATATGGCCATTCAGGTCGATTCGTTCGTTTTCAAGCCAGTCGGTTGCCCGGTCGCACTCCAGAATTGTCTTGCCGTGCAGGAAGCGCACATTGCCGACCGCCGAGCGGTAGGGGATTACCGCGCCGGATGGACCGCTGGTTTCGCCGCCTTCGATAAAGTCGGCATGTTCGAGGATTGTTTTCTTTTTCCCCGCTGAGGCCGTATTATCCGTCAGGAGCGTTCCCCAGACGGCAAGGGGCAGCATCAGCCACCACGCGGTTTTCACGATCGATCGTTTTGTGTTGTTCATGCGGCTGGGCTTGCGTTTCCTGCGGTTAACGTTCAATCGTTTAATGTACTAAAGCTACCCGGTGTGAAAAAAATTGTCTTGATTGCCCAGGAACGCGCAGCGTTTCTCCATGCGGCTCCGCTTGCCACTGCGCTCAGAAAAAATGGCGTCTTCGAACCGGTGCTCGTAAGGGTTCTCCCTGACGAAGGACGAGCCGAGCATGAAGCCCTCGCCACCGCGCTCGGCCTGTCTGATGCGGTTCGCACGATTTCGGCCAAGCCGGGCTCTCCAGTTGCCGAAACAGCCTCGCTCATGGCTGAGTTCGAGCAAATATTTAAGGAAGTCGAGCCAGATTTCGTGATTCCCGGTGGTCACGACAATGCGTCACTTGCCGGCGCGCTGGTAGCCGCAAAGATGACCATTCCGGTAGTAAGCCTCGATGCTGGCCTGCGCAGTTACGACCGGGCCGAGTCCGAAGAGATCAATCGTCTGGTCATTGATTCGGTCGCTGTGCTCCATTTTGTGAGTGAACACAGCGGCGTTTACAATCTGATGAACGAAGGCTTCGCCGACGAGCGCATTCTTTTTGCAGGCAACACGGCCATCGATAGCCTCGTAACCCTGATTAGTCAGGTCGATGTTGCCGATGTGCTCAAAGCGCACTCCCTTGAACAGAAAAAGTTTGTTACGGTGCTACTCGATATGCCGTTCAGTTCCGAAACCGTTGCCAATCGCGAACTGCTCGGCCGGTTGCTCGAATCGATTGCCACGACTTCGACCATTATCCTTCCAGCTGGTGAACTGAGCGAAGCGTTCGAAGGCGTTCCGGGGCTCAGGGTTATCCCACAACTCGGCTACCTCGAACTATTACAACTGCTTAAAGCTTCAGCTTTTGTGCTGACCGACAGCGCCGAGTTCGAGTCCGAACTGACCGTCATGAACGTTCCGTGCCTCACCATGCGCAAGAGCACAGCAAGACCATCGACCATCGAAATCGGTACCAACGTGCTGGTCGGCAACGACGAGCAGGAAATTCTCGAACGCGCGTCGACCATTCTCTCCGGCAACCCGTCTGTCAGGACGCTGATTCCTGAAAAATGGGATGGTGCAGCCGCTACTCGCGTGGTCGAGGTGCTCGAACAGGCGGTGTGAACCTTTTGAATTAGCTGTCGCTTGCGGTTCCGGATGTTAAGAGCCCGCAAGCCTTTCTCTCTCAGTGCCTTGCTTTTGTAAGATTATATTACAAAGGCACTTCCTCCGTTTTCTGGTTATCGGGATGGCGTCTGCTTTCCTGATTTGTGCTCCCCCCCCAAAAAAAGCGAGAAAATATCAGAAAAAGTGTTCTCGTGAGCTGGTTGAATATCGCTTTATTATTACTTAAATAAGTACTTTTTCCTTGAATTTATTCTTGGGAGACAGTGCAAAATGTTTCGATCTGGTACATCGTTCAATCAGATTATTTTCGTGGACGACGATGCGTCGTTTCGTTCTTTCATACTTAAATACCTTGAACAAAGCGGTTATCCAGTTATCGGAGCCGGCTCCGCTATTGATTTTTACAGGGAATTTGACCGGCAGCCGTACCCCCTTGCCATTATCGATGTCGGTCTGCCCGATCAAAGCGGTCTGGTGATTACAAAGTATATTCGTGAAAATTCTTCGACCCGAATCCTCCTGCTGTCCGGCGATACATCTCAAGAAACTATGATCGCAGGGTACGAGGCGGGGGCCGATCAGGTTCTGACAAAACCTGTTAACTTTCGATTGCTGGATGCTGCGCTTGGTAACCTGATGAAGCGGGCTGTCGGGCAAACGGCCGGTTTATCTGAAGAACTAACAAGCAAAACGGAAGAAGTAAGCAGTTCGCATATCTGGAGACTGCTTACTGAAGGCTGGGCGCTTGTT
Source organism: Chlorobaculum parvum NCIB 8327 (assembly GCF_000020505.1). Classification (NCBI taxonomy): domain Bacteria; kingdom Pseudomonadati; phylum Chlorobiota; class Chlorobiia; order Chlorobiales; family Chlorobiaceae; genus Chlorobaculum; species Chlorobaculum parvum. The sequence continues at coordinate 2,171,877 of NC_011027.1, read as the reverse complement.
ACTCCCGCTGGGGAAAAGCTGCATCTTACAGGAAAGGAATATGTTTTTATTCACAAACTGGTCGAAACGCCGAGTGTACCGGTATCCCGGACTATTCTGCTTAAAGAGCTCAGCTATCCCCTCGACCAGCATGGCCACCGCTCGCTTGAATCGCTGATCTATCGCCTCCGCAAAAAAATCTCTCCGCTTCTCAATACTCCCATAAAAACGCTCAATGGCGAAGGCTATACATTTACTTCCAGGATTGAAGTCGTAATCTGATATTTTCTGATTGTTCTTTTTTGCTGGGTAATATTGGAAAATGTTAATGAAATTAATTTGAAACATGTGTTTTATTCTAGTGTTATAGCTTTGATATGATTGTTCTTTTTTAGGGATTTTCATTAACATGAAAAATAAGGAGCAAACAATGAGGCTACTCTCAAATGCATTTCGGAATAACGCAATCAAGCTTGCTGGCGCGCAAAACACATACAAATCAAATGTTGTAGCCGTGAATACGGTTATCAATAGTGTTTTGACCTCCCAGCTACCTACTCTCAAGCACTATCCTCCGGACTGGTCAGATTTTTCAACGGCCTACGAGAAAGCAAATGCAGATGCACTGGGATGGGTCAACAACGTTATGGGGCGTTTGTTGGAAGTCCCTGATGATGTCAGAAACTACAATGACATTATTATCGCGCTTCTTGGCGATGCTTCGAGTCAGGCTGCATACTTAACCAAGAATCCTGGCGATAAGACAGCCTTGGCTATCCTGAACAACGATCTTGACCGCCTCACCAGCCAGATGAACCTTGTGACAACCTTCATTGCCGGAGCGATTAACAGTCTGAAAAACTTTCAGGATGTTTTGCCAGATATGGCGACCCAGCTGCAGACCATTGCGACAAAGTCTACAGCTGACTCTCAAGCTGACCAGAAACAGATCGATCAATTGAGGGCCGATATCAAGAAACTTCAGGACGACATCGACTCGCTTACGGCTGAAATTATTGCGATGGGTATTGCTGATGCTGCCGCTATTACGCTCGGAGTCGTAGCGACAATTGTTGCATGGCCGGTGGGTGCTGTGGTGTGGCTTTTCACCGGTCCGGCGATTGCCGTAGCGACAACGGTTATTGCGCTTGATGCTATCCAGATCGACAACGACAAGAACAAGATGGCTGCTGATCAGAAAATGATGAGCGAACTCACGGCCGATGTCGCTACACTGCATTTGCTCACCGATAACTACACCAAGCTGGCCAATCAGTCAAAGGCGATACAGGAGAATCTTCAGGCGGTCCTCGATGCGTGGTTGGTTTTGGAGGACGATGTAAATAATGCTGTGGCCGACATTAAAAAAGCGACTGTTGACGCGAGTACGGCCGACTTCCAGAAAGTGCAGGATGAGCTTAATGATGCCACGATTGAATGGAATGCAGCGTACCAGCAGGCGGGTAATCTTCAGCTCGACCTGAATGTGAACAATGCGCAATTGCAGTTCGGCATGTCTTCCGATCAGGTCAAGAATGCGATGCAAAGTGGTCAGACGATGACGGTCATGGAGTACTATAACAAGGTCGCAGCCTGATTATGCCAAATGGTTGTTTAATATGATAACCTTGACAAATAGCGCATCAAAAGGTGCGCTATTTGTTATTATGGCATTATGGCAAAAAGAGCTTTTTTTGAAGACAAAATGATTTCCCGCTGATGTGTATAAAAAACATAAAAAGCAAAGAGTTTCTATGTTATAAAATATATAACGATAGCCCTCCGGAGACGGGAAGGCTATAGGGAAATCCTCAAGAGAGAAATGTCAAAATGTTGTATTTAGAAAAAAGCCACAATTGTTTTCCCGATTCGTTGATAAATTTTATACCGCTTATGATTTTTGTTATAAGCTGGTGACTGTGTAACCGTTTCTGGTGGAGCCAGGTGTGTTCTGCGAAATTGACGGTTATGTACAGGCTCGTCGTCAAAGGGCCTTGGATACGCGAAGCCATAACGTCGAAAAGCCTGATTCGATAACGTTGGTGCCCCGAATATGTTGCAAATACTATGGTGGAAGGTGAAAGAAGATAAACCGTAAAGCCACATTTTTCAGAAGCGTTTCAGGCGCTTTTGGGTGTTTGATCTCATGGCTATCCTGAAAGCGTTCACAGGTGACGTCAAAATCTTGGGGGCATTGTTCTTCTTTGCGGAAAATTTCTAAAAGCTACAGCTTGTCGTCAATCATGCTTATAACGAACTCGAAAAGCTTTTTTCCTGAAAATTCCCCCATAAAACAGCAGCCATTCAGCTCTTCAAAGCAATCCCTGAACGCTGGTAGAACGGCAAAGTGAGTGCCGTTACGCATGGCTTGGGCAGCGGAGTGGTAGTGCCCGCTCAAGCAGGCGTGGACGTTCGGGTATCGTGACAAGATCGCGACGACCTCTTCGTGATTCCATAGCAGGCCGTGCTTTTCGTCGGTGGTCTCTCCGAGAAGCGGCAGGTGGTTGAAGATGATGACTGGTTCTTCGTTTTTCAGGGCGAGGTCGAGCTCTTTCACGAGCCAGTCGAGCTGGCGGGTGCCGATGGCTCCGCAGTAGAAGGGGGCTTTGACGACGTCTCGGTAGTATTCCAAAAGGTGGCGGTCGGCTTTGTTCTGCGGCTCGTTCACAATTGAAACGTCCATGCCGTCGAGAACGATGAAACGGGTGCCGTGCGAGCTGAAGGTGTAGTAGAGGCTGTCGAGGCCCATGATCGCTTTGTAGCGTTCCGGCGGCACGGCGAGGCAGTGGTTGCCTGCGACGTGATAGACTTTGCCGCTGAAGCGGGCGAGCATGTCGCGCACGGCGATGAGGTCGGCCTCGGCTTCGGGGCCTTCGCGGCTGATGAGGTCGCCAAGCTGGATGACGAACTCCACGCCTTCGCTCGTCCACTTTTCAATGCAGCGTTCGAGACCGGCTTCCGTCTGGTTGCCGGTCTCGGTTTCGGGGTTGTAGTGAATGTCGGTGACGATGCCGAACCGGAGCGTGTCGTGTTTCGTCTCGCTCATGGCATCCTCGTTTATGCGTCGCCGAATTCGGAGAGGTACTTCTGGATGTAGTCGTCGATGTCGCCGTCAAGCACGTTTTCGACATCGAACCGCTCGTAGTTGGTGCGGTGATCCTTGATGCGGCGGTCGTCGAGCACGTAGCTGCGAATCTGGCTGCCCCACTCGATCTTCTTCTTCTTGCCCTCGACCTCGCGCTTCTTTGCTTCTTCCTCTTCGCGCCTGCGCTGGTAGAGCTGCGCCATGAGCATCTTCATCGCCCGTTCGCGGTTCTGAAGCTGCGAGCGCTCCTCCTGGCAGCCGACCACGATGCCCGACGGAATGTGCTTGATGCGCACGGCGGTTTCGACCTTGTTGACGTTCTGGCCGCCCTTGCCGCCGCTGCGGAAGGTGGAGAGTTCGAGATCCTCCTTACGCACTTCGATGTCAACGTCCGGCGGCGCTTCGGGGTAGGTGAAGACGCTGGCGAACGAGGTGTGGCGGCGGGCGTTCGAGTCGTAGGGCGAGACCCGGACGAGCCGGTGCACGCCGTTCTCCGCTTTGAGATAGCCGTAAGCGTAAGGGCCTATAATTTCAAGCGTTGCGGTTTTGATGCCCGCGCCTTCGCCCTCCTGATAGTCGTCGGTGAAGACCTTGAAGCCCTTGCGTTCGGCCCAGCGCATGTACATGCGGTAGAGCATCTCGGCCCAGTCCTGCGCCTCGGTGCCGCCCGCGCCCGCGTGGATGACGATCATGGCGTTGCCCGCGTCGTCCTTGCCGGAGAGCATTTTGCGGAACTCCATTTTGCCCAGCTCCTCCTCGATGCGGTCGAGCGTGGCGTCCAGATCGGATACGAGCGATTCATCCTCAAGCTCGATGGCGATCTCGATCTCCTCGCCTGCATTGTGCGCGGCGGTTTCGACCTCGTCGAATTCGTCAATCCACGACTTGTGCTCTTTCAGCTCCTGAATCAGGGCGTTGGCCGTTTTCTGGTCGTTCCAGAAGTCGGGCGCTGCCGAAATCTTCTCCAGGTCGCTTATTTTCTCTTTGCGTTCATCGATGTTAAAGATACCCCCGTAACTGGTTCAGGCGGTGCTCGATGGCGTGGAGGCGATCTTTTTCGGGGTCAAACATGGTCGTCAAATCAAGATTTGTATAAAAAATGGTTTACCGAATGGTCTTGGAAGGGGCATGGTGCCGGTCGTTTCAAGACACTTCAGCGTGGAGTGAATATAAGCATTTCAGCTACTCATGGAAGGAGCTGGTTGAAAGCTGCATTTCGATGGGTGATTCCAGAACGGCAGCGGTTGGTGGGTTTGCAGGGATGAATCGCCGGATGCATATTGAATTATGGATGGAACATGCGCTGGCAACGCTTAGCCTTTTGCTCATGAATGGCATCTTGAACGCTCGACTCCGTTTTTCGAAAACCTCGGCACCGATGCTGTTCGCCGTGCTGATAGCGACGTTTCTTTTGCTGGCCGGTTGCAGTTCGGATGAGAGCGATGCCCCCGATCTTTCGGCATACGAGTATCGCGACACCCGTGATCTGGTCCGGTTCACCTATGATGCCGCGCAGATACTCAAAAGCGACGGTCTCAAAAGCCTGGACTATTTCCGCGCCAATCGAAGCCATTACCGCACCCCCGATTTTTACCTCTACATCTACGACGAGCAGGGCAACAACCTGTTTCACGCAGGGATGCCCTGGCTTGAGGGTCGGAATCTCTCCGACTTGAGCGACATCAACGGCAAGCAAGTCTCCCGGCTTATCATGCAGGCGCTCGACGACCCCGACAATCCGCACGGGTGGGTGCATTACTCATGGTGGGAGCCGGGCAAATTCTACCCTGTGCCGAAATCCTCCTGCAACTTCAGGGTGAAAACCCCGGAGGGCAAGGTGCTCTTTGCCGGCGCGGGTATCGACTATCCTCACGAGGAGAAAGAGTTTGTCCGGATAGTCGTTGACGGCGCCGTATCGCTGATCGAAAAAAAAGGCCCGGAGACCATCTCCGAAATTGCCGACCCGACCTCCTCGTTCAATTTCCGTGATGTCAGGGTGTTCGCCTTTTACCCCGACGGCTCGCTGCTGATCTCACCGGTTCTCAACGAAAGCGCTGTGCCTATCCAGTTGCTGGAGTGCCGTGACGAGGTCGGCAACCCTACCTTTGCCAATGCGGTAAAGCGCCTCGAAACCAGTGAGAGCGATTGGTCGGTCTTCATGGCCAAGAGCCGTTATCAGCGGGGACTTGTAAAAAAATGCCTCTACCTGCGCAAAACGCATTTAGAGGGAAAACTCCTCTATGTCGGCGCTGTTACCGACCTTCCCCAGCCACCATAGACTGCCCGGCACTATGAAGTCTGAAAATGCAAAACACATCGAATACGGGTTCAATGAAATGCCGCCGCCCGGACAGCTGGTGATTCTTTCGCTGCAGCATGTCATGCTCATGTTCGTCTCGATCGGCCTGGCCATCATCTTCGCCGGGCAGATCAACGCTTCGACCGAGTTTACCGCGACGCTGGTAATGCTCTCTATGATTGCCGCGGGCATCGGCTCCATCATCCAGTCGGCAGGCTTTCCCTACATCGGCTCCGGGTATCTCTGCCCCAACATTTGCGGCCCGTCCTACCTCAGCCTCTCCCTTTCTGCCGCGTGGGTCGGCGGCATGCCGCTGGTCAGGGGGATGATCTTTCTTGCCGGTCTGGTCGAAATGGCCTTTGCTCCGGTGGTTCATAAACTCAAGAACGTGTTTCCGCAGTTCATCGTCGGTCTTGTGGTCGCCATGGTCGGGGTGAGCGTCATCAGGATGTCGGTCATCTCCTTTTTCGGTCTTGAATTCAGGGCGGATGTGGTCAGGGGGGGGATATCGCGATTGGCGTCATTTCACTGCTCGTCATGGTATTCGCCAATATCTGGGGGCGCGGGCTGGTGCGGATCTATTGCCTCTTGATCGGCATTATCGCCGGCTGGATCGCCTCGTTTTTCATCATGCCGGAGTATTTCCTCGGACTCCGCATCCTGAAGAGTTGTCCCATGTTCGCGCTGCCGGTGATCGGGCCGGAGTTCAGGCACATCAGCGTCCGGGGAGACATGCTGCTGCCGTTTCTGGTTATCGCACTCAGCGGTTCGCTCAAGTCGTTCGGCAATCTGCTCGCTGCGCAGAAGGCTTCGCAGCCGGAACTGAAAGAGGTCGATTATACTCGCATCCGCAAGGGGATTCTTGCCGACGGCGTCGCCACGGCTCTGGCCGGGCTGCTCGGTGGGCTGGCCGTCGACACCTCATCGAGCAACATTGGCCTTGCGGGCAGCACCAAAGTGCTGAGCCGGTGGATCAGCGTCGGCGCGGGGGTGATTTTTATTCTCCTGGCCTTCTGCCCAAAGATCACCTGGGCTATGTCGCTCATGCCCAAACCGGTACTTGGAGCTTCGATGATTTTCGCCGGGTGCTTCATGATCAGCGCCGGTCTGCAGGAGATGTTTCAGGAAACGTGGGATTCACGGAAAACCTTTACCGTCGGAATCGCGCTCTTTTTCGGGCTGAGCACGGCATTTCTTCCTGGCCTCTATGCCCGTACGCCAGCGTACATCCAGGCGGTCTTCACCGATCCGCTTCCGACCTCGACCGTTCTGGCCATCATCCTGCACCTGATGATCAACCTCGATCGCACCGTTCCGAAAATGCTCCGGCGCATCGGACTTTCCACGGCAGGCAGTGATGAGTGAGCTGCGAACGGTGTGAAAAAGTTTTTGTCCCGCAGGTAAATTAGCCTTTTCATACCGGTGGAAAGAGTTCGACATTTCATATTTTGCAGGTTCATGCGCCCGTCTGTTCCGCTTTATGCTCAGGCCCGGCCGCTCAATACTGCTAACGCAGATTGCGCCTTGTTTTGCAACGCGATCTGAAGTTCTCATCACTATCGCTTATGAAATCAGAGTTTGTTCTGCCAGCCCCAATCCGGCCTGATCGCCCCTTCGATGGTCGCCGGAGAGCCGTGATCGACCGCGTGTTTCCTGAAATCGACGGAGGCCGTTTTCCCGCCAAAAAGGTCGAAGGCGACCGGATGGTTGTCGAAGCTGATATTTTCACCGATGGCGCCGATACGATTGTGGCCGAGCTGCTGCATCGCCGGAAAGGGGAGACGGAGTGGGCGCGGGTTCCCATGACCTTTCTGGTGAACGACCGCTGGACGGCGGCGTTCGAGGTCGGTGCGCCGGGCATGTATGAATATACCGTCGAAGCCTGGGTCGATCATTTCCAGACCTGGCGCAAGGGGTTGCAGAAAAAGCTCGACGCAGGGCAGGATGTTTCGCTCGACCTGCGCATTGGCGCGACCATCGTGGAGCTTGGCGCGGCGCGGGCAGAGGACGAGGATGCCGGAACGCTGCATCACTACGTGGGCCTGCTGTCGGTCGGCGGGAGCGACAAGGCTGTCGAGGCCGCGCTGAGCGAGGAGCTGCTGGCGGCGATGGAGCGCTGCCCGGAACGGTCGATGGCGAGCCTGTACGAAAAGATTCTTTTGCTCCAGATCGATCAGAAAAAGGCCGGGTTCAGCACCTGGTACGAACTCTTTCCCCGCTCGTGGGCCGAGGAGCCAGGCAAACACGGGACCTTCCGCGACTGCATGAATCTGTTGCCTCGTGTCGCCCGGATGGGTTTCGATGTGCTCTACCTGCCGCCGATCCACCCCATCGGCGTGACGAAGCGCAAGGGCAAGAACAACGCGCTCGTCGCCGGGCCGGACGATCCGGGTAGTTGCTGGGCGATTGGCGGCGCGGATGGCGGCCACACCTCGGTGCATCCCGAGCTCGGCACGATGGAGGAGTTCGAGGCGTTCGTGCAGGAGGCCGAAGCACAGGGCATTTCGGTGGCGCTCGACATCGCCTTCCAGTGCTCGCCCGACCATCCGTGGGTCAAGGAGCATCCGCAGTGGTTCCGCTGGCGTCCGGACGGCACGGTGCAGTTCGCCGAGAATCCGCCGAAGAAGTACGAAGACATCCTGCCCATCGACTTCGAGTCCGAGGACTGGCAGAACCTCTGGATTGCCCTGCGCGACGTGTTTCTCTTCTGGATCGGCAAAGGCGTCAAGATTTTCCGTGTTGACAATCCGCACACCAAGGGCTTCGCCTTCTGGGAGTGGGCACTCGGCTCGATCCGCGAGCAGCACCCCGACACGATGTTCCTCGCCGAGGCCTTCACCCGCCCGAAGCTCATGGCACGGCTGGCCAAGGGTGGCTACACTCATTCTTACACCTACTTCACCTGGCGCAATACCAAGCACGACCTGCAGGAGTACCTGATCGAGCTGACCCAGACCGAGCTGAAAGACTACATGCGCCCGAACTTCTGGCCCAACACGCCGGACATCCTGCACGAAGAGTTGCAGGGCGGCAGCCGCCCGAGGTTCATCATCCGCATGGTGCTGGCTGCGACGCTCTCGTCGAACTACGGCATGTATGGCCCGGCCTACGAGCTGCTGGAGCACGTGCCGTACCCCGGCAAGGAGGAGTATGTCGATTCGGAGAAATACGAAATCAAGCAGTGGGATTTGGATCGCCCCGGCAACATCCGCGCCGAAATCACGGCGGTCAACCGCATCCGTCACGAAAATACCGCGCTTCAGCAGACCAACGACGTCACCTTCGTGCGCATTGACGCCGGAGAGGGCCGGGAGCACGACCAGCTCATGGGCTACGTCAAGTGCTCGCCCGACGGCGCGAACATCATCCTCACCGTGGTCACGCTCGACGACCGGAACACGCAGGGCGGCTGGCTGCGCTTCCCGCTTGAAAAGTTCGGGCGCCCGCACACCGAGCGCTTCACGGTCGAAGACCTGATTTCGGGCCGCACTTTCGAGTGGAACGGCGAGTGGAACTACGTCGAGCTGAATCCGCACCAGATGCCGGCACATATTTTCAGGGTTAATCTACCATTATAAATCAACGCACTTTTTTAACCACCAATGCCCAAAAAACAAGCTGTAACAAGCTATCAGCCGGAGCCGCTCTGGTACAAGGATGCCATTATTTATGAACTGCATGTCAAAACCTTCTGCGACAGCGATAACGATGGCGTCGGGGATTTTCGCGGCCTGAAGAGCCGCCTCGGCTACCTCGAAAGCCTCGGAGTGACGGCGATCTGGATTCTGCCGTTCTACCCTTCGCCACTGCGCGACGACGGCTACGACATCGCCGATTACAAGTCGGTCAATCCCGACTACGGCACGATCGAAGATTTCCGCGACTTCCTCGAAGAGGCGCACCAGCGGGGCATGAAGGTGATTACCGAACTGGTGGTCAACCACACCTCCGATCAGCACGAGTGGTTCAAAAAGGCGCGCAAGGCTCCGAAGGGCTCGCCCGAGCGCAATTTCTACGTCTGGAACGACGACGATGAAAAATATGGCGAGACCCGCATCATCTTCCAGGATTTCGAGACTTCGAACTGGACGTGGGACGAAGTGGCCGGGCAGTACTACTGGCACCGCTTTTTCCACCACCAGCCCGACCTGAACTTCGAGAATCCCGCTGTGCATGAAGCACTGTTCGACGTGCTCGATTTCTGGCTCGGCATGGGCGTGGATGGCCTTCGCCTCGACGCTGTGCCGTACCTTTACGAGGCCGAAGGCACCAACTGCGAGAACCTGCCGAAGACTTTCGACTTCCTGCGCAAGCTGCGCACCTACGTGGACAAGAACTATCCCAACCGGATGCTCTTGGCCGAAGCCAACCAGTGGCCGGAGGATTCCGCGGCCTACCTCGGCGAGGGGGACATGTGCCACATGAACTTCCATTTCCCGCTCATGCCGCGCATGTACATGGCGCTGGCCGCCGAAGACCGTTTCCCGATCATCGATATTCTCGACCAGACGCCGGAGATTCCGGAGAGCTGCCAGTGGGCCTCGTTCCTGCGCAACCACGACGAGCTGACGCTTGAAATGGTGACCGACGAGGAGCGCGACTACATGCGCCGCGTCTATGCGCACGACCAGCGGGCGCGTATCAACCTCGGCATCCGCCGACGTCTGGCGCCGCTGATGTCGAACGACCGCCGCCGCATCGAGCTGATGAACATCATGCTGCTCTCACTGCCCGGCACGCCGGTGCTCTACTACGGCGACGAAATCGGCATGGGCGACAACTTCTACCTCGGCGACCGCGACGGCGTGCGCACGCCGATGCAGTGGAACGCCGACCGCAACGCCGGCTTTTCGCGCGCCAATCCGCAGAAGCTGCTTCTGCCGGTGATCATCGATCCCGAGTACCACTACGAGGCGGTCAACGTGGAGCTGCAGGAGTCGAACCCCAACTCGCTGCTCTGGTGGATGCGCCACACCCTGGCCACCTCCCGCCGCTTCAAGGCATTCAGCCGCGGCAGCATCGAGTTCCTGAACGCGAACAACCACAAGGTGCTCATGTTTACCCGCACCTTCGAGGACGAGACCATCCTCACGATCATCAACCTGTCGCGCAACGCGCAGGCGGTCAGCGTTGATCTGTCCGCTTACGAAGGGTGCGTACCGGAAGAAATTTTCAGCATGAACCGCTTCCCGAAGGTGCGCAAAGTTCCCTACATGGTGGCTCTCGCACCGTACGGCTACTTCTGGCTCCGGCTGCTCAAGGCTGACGTTGAAGTCGGGCGTGGTGACCTGCTCGAAAAGGCTACCCTGCGTGCCGCGAAATGGCAGGGGCTGCTGGCCGGTCGCAATCTCGACAAGCTCGAAGCCGATCTGCTCCCGCTCTTTTACAAGGCCGTCCGCTGGTTTGGCGGCAAGGCCCGGAACATCATCAGGGTGAAAGTGCTCGATACGGTGCCGGTGACGGGCATGGAGAACACGGCTTTTGCCATCACCGAGGTGAACTACCCGAGCGGCGAAAACGAGCGCTATCAGCTCCCGCTGACCTTCGTGCCGCTGGAGCTTGGCGACCTGAACGACGACTCGTTCAAACGTCACGCCATCGCACGCATCGAACTTGGCGGCGAGGAAGGCTTCCTCGTCGATGCTTCGATCGATGCCGGGTTCCGTTCGAAGCTGCTCGACCTCATCCTGAACGCGGAACGCTGGACGGGTTCATCCGGCAAGATCACCGCCGAGGCCGGCAAGCTGATCGGCGCCTTCAGCGAAAGTGATGCCGAAGCCGGGGAACCGCTCGCATCGCGCCTGATGGGACTGGAGCAGAGCAACACCTCGATTATGTACGGCGAGGAGCTTTGCCTGAAGCTTTACCGCAAGATCGACAGCGGCATGTCGCCGGAGATCGAAATTTCCCGAATGCTCAGCGAGCAGACCGATTACCGGAACACGCCGGTCTATCTCGGCTCGTTCGATTACGCGAAGAGCCATCGGGAGCGCTACTCGCTCGGCATTCTGCAGAACTTCGTGCCCAACGAGTGCGACGGCTGGCGCCTGAGCCTCGACCATGCGCAGCGCTATTTCGAAGAGGTGCTCTCGCACCGGTCGCAGGGCAACATGCCGCCGCCTCTGCCTTCGAACGAGGATCTGGAGCACGAAATGCCGGAGATCATGCACGAGCTGGTCGGCGGATTCTACTACCACATGGTGGGCCAGCTCGCCGAACGCACGGCTGGCATGCACATCGCGCTCGGTTCGATCGACACCGATCCGGCGTTCGCCCCGGAGCCGTTCACGACGCTCTACCAGCGCTCGATCTACCAGGCGATGACCGACCAGGTCAAGCGCGCAATGATCTTTTTGCGCGAATCGATGCACTCGGTGCCGAAAGCCTCAAAAGCGCTTGCAAAGGAGCTGCTCGGCATGGAGAAGGAGATTCTCAAGCAGTTCGAGCCCATGCGCAAGGAGAAGATCGATACGGTCAAGATCAGGATTCACGGCGACTACCATCTCGGCCAGGTGCTCTTCACAGGCAACGACTTCATGATTCTCGATTTCGAAGGCGAACCCGCACGCTCGCTGTCGGAGCGCAAGATCAAGCGCTCGGTCTATCGCGACCTTGCCGGCATGCTGCGCTCGTTCGACTACGCGGCTTTCAACGTGCTGATGCAGGAGCATCACATCCGCCCCGAAGAGCGCAAGGCGATGGAGCCGTGGGCCGAGCTGTGGAGCTACTACATGGGTCAGCGCTTTATCGAGGTCTACACGCAGCACACCGAAGGCAAGGGGCTGATTCCCGATGAACCCCGCCAGCGCGAACTGCTGTTGCGCAGCTACCTGATGAACAAGGCGATTTACGAGTTGCTCTACGAACTGAACAACCGCCCCGAGTGGTTGGAGATCCCGATCAACGGCATCATGCGCCTCATCAAAAACTGAGCCTTCCAGCCATCCAGCGCCGGTCTCTCACTTACCGCGGAGAGACCGGCCTTTTGTTTTTTCCCTCGGAATAATGAGCGAACACCATCTCGAAACCACCATCAGCGGACGCTACCTTGTTGAAGTGCCGGATGGCGACGGCCCTTTTCCATTGCTTGCCGGATTCCACGGCTACGGCCAGACCGCTGAAGACGAACTCGAACTGCTTCGGAAAATTCCCTGTTCGGAGCCCTTCGTACTCTGCGCCATAGAAGCGCAGCACTCCTTCATCAACTCGAAAGGCCAGCCCGGCGCAAGCTGGATGACCCGCCGCGACCGCGAGCTGCGCATCGCCGAAAACGTGCGCTACGTTGATGCTGTTATCGGCAGGGTGATGGCGGAGCTGCCTGTCGACGGTCGCCTCGTACTGCACGGCTTTTCGCAAGGCGCGGGCATGGCCTGCCGCGCAGCCGTGCTCGGACGCCACGCGGTCAGTGCGGTGATGTTGCTCGGTGGTGACATCCCGCCCGAACTCAACGATCTCGCAAAGCTGCACGCCGTGCAAATCGGATGTGGAAGCAACGACCATTTTTATCGGAAGCAACAGCTTGATTCGGATGTCACCCGCTTGCGAGAGGCTGGGATCGATCCAACGGTTTGCGAGTACGCAGGAGGCCACGTACCGACTGACGATTATTTCAAAGCTGCGGGTCGGTTTCTAACAATGATGAGGTGAAAATTCAAAAAGGGCACCGCTAAAAAGAGAGAGTTTCAATGGAATTATCCCCGCAAATCCGGAACATCACTCCAGATTTGCAGGGATAATTTTACAGATGGCGGAATGTGGATTGGTTCAGCTTTTTTCTTCGTTTCAGAGCCCGTCCGGCCTCTTTTCCCCTGTTTACCGCTTGATTAACACCTGTTCGTTGTTGCCCGGAAAGATCTGGAGCAGCGCGGGTTTTTCCATCATCTTGTTCCAGTCGCTCATCAGCATGCCCTTGCCGTTATTGCACTGAACATTGTTCGGTCTGAGCAGGACGGGAATGCGGAGCGTCTGGCCCGGTTTGATCGGGGGAATGGAGATGAAATAGTTCTTCTTGTCGAACGGGAAATAGAAGACCTCTTTGCTCTGGCGGATACAGCAACTGATCTTGTCGGTGACCTTACCCGTGGGGTTGGAGACCTCGAGCATCAGCACGGCATCGTGGTACTGGAACCTCGGGTTCAGCTTCAGCCACTTGCTGCCATCCGCACCGTTATCGGCGGTTTTGCGCACCTCGGATTCGAGGTAGTTGACCGCCTTGCGGACATCGTTTTCCGACAGGTAAGGCGAGGCTTCCGAAGCGATCTCGGCGATAAGGTAATCCTTGCCCATGCTCATCATCGCATCGAAATCCGGCAGTGACGGCGGCATACCCATGGCGGCCAGGCCGTAATCCAGTCCGAAGGTGAAGGCCTGCTGGCATGTCTTCCCGCACCCGACGGTGTTTTTCGCCAGGGAGATGGCGAGATTGAGAGCCTTTTGCTTCAGGCTGTTGTAGGCGTTGGCCACCCTGTTGATGCTCTCAGTGACGAATCCAACCACGCTGCCGACGGCATCCTTGACCGCTTCCCAGCCACCTTTCGAGCCGTCGTCACGCGGGAAGAAGAGCTCCTGCCCCTTTGTGTAGCCGAACATCGGCATATCTTTGGTGACGATGTAGTTGCGGTCCCAGTCGCTCATCGCGGGCTGGAACGGCTCGTAGCTGGCGATTTTTATTGCCGGCGCATGGATTTCAGGCGTAGCCACATTGGGATTGGGGTCGCCGTACCAGACGAAGTTCGATTCTCCCGGAGTGCTCAGGTGCAGCGTCGCGGCTTTCGATGGCGTGGCGACTGGCTTGCCCGCAGCGTTGAGGGTGATGATGCGCACATAAAAGGTGACAGCGAAAGGCTCTTTCCGGGCAAGATTGTGCAGGACAGGCTTTGTCGGCGCCTGCTTCAGCTCCGGCCTTTTGAGCTGAACGACTCGGGCGGCAGCCGGACTCAGCGGCTTGGCCGCAATCGACGGGGAGGCTGGTGATGACGAAAATCGGGGTTGCAGCATCTTTTGCGGAGCGATCTTTTTGATCGAGGCAGAGCCCATTTTACCAGGCATAAGCGCCGCAAGATCTATCGAGAACAACGGCTGGTTCCCGGCTCCGCTGATTTTCTGAATGGTTCCCGTCTTGAGCAGACCAGGAGGGGTCTTCCAGTTCTCAACCGATTCGGGGAAGGGGAAGAGCGAAACCTGATAGACCGCCTTCGAAAATCCGGCATCATTGGTTGACCACTGCACCCACCACTGCTTCATCTTCTCGACCGAAGGCACTGACGTAACCACATTATTGAGGCACTGGAAATGCTCCTTGCCGAGTTCTCCCAGGCCATCCCACAGGCGAACTGTTGTTGTGGATTTCCGCATCAGCATGGGGCGTGGTGATGTTTTTTGCACCTGAGAGGGCTTCTTCACCTGCAGCATGGAGGGCCGGAAGTCAGCCCGTGCACTCTCCGAGAACAGAGTGAGAAGGATGAAGGCAAGCAGAATGCCCGTCAGCAAAGGACGCGAAAAGGAGGAGCGGGCTGTCATGGATGAACGAAAGCATTGTACCATGGCCGTGTTGGTTTTGGTGAGCGAATGCAAGATGGCTCGGTGACATATCCTGCGGGAAGCTGATGCAGGCTATAAAAGATTATCATGATTTTTTCGCCTCGTTCCAAAGCGAGTCCAGCTCCTCGGCTGAAAACTCCTGCCAGCTTTTTCCCGACGCCTGCACGGACTCTTCGACTTTGCGGAAACGATCCATGAATTTGTTGGTCGCCTTGCGTAGAGCGTCTTCGGGGTTGGTGTCGATGAAGCGGCTGTAGTTGACGATGGTGAAGAGCAGGTCGCCGAACTCCTCCTCACGCTCGCTCTTGTCCGCCGCATGACGCAATTCGCCGATCTCCTCGGTGAGCTTGTCGAGCACGCCTTCGTCACTTGGCCAATCGAAGCCGACGCCCGCCACCTTTTTCTGCACCCGGTAGGCCCGCAGCAGTTCGGACATCGCGTTCGGCACCCCTTCCAGCAGGCTCTTGCGCCCCTCCTTCATTTTCAGATTTTCCCAGTTGCCGAGTACCGCCTGCTCCGTGTCGGCCTTCACATCCCCAAACACGTGCGGGTGGCGGCTGATGAGCTTGTGGCAAAGCGCCTCGAAGACATCGACGAACGAGAATTTGCCCGCCTCGTCGGCCAGCAGCACCTGAAAGCAGACGTGCAGGAAGAGATCGCCCAGCTCCTTTTTCAGCTCCGGATCGTCGCCCGTGTCGATGGCGTGCACCAGCTCATAGCTCTCTTCGAGCAAGAGATGCGCCAGCGACTCCGGCGTCTGCTTGCGATCCCACGGGCACTCCGAACGCAGCACCCGCACGAGGTTCACCACCCGCTCGAAGTGCTCGGCAGGCGTGACGGCGTTGTGGTTGAGAACGGACTCCTTGAGGATTTCGATGGACGGGTTCGCTTCGTGCTTCATGATGTCGGGGGGCTTGTTGTGATGTGCCGAAAGTTACTATTTAGGCCGGAGAATCCGTACTATTGAAATGAGGCTCTTTTGTCCCGTAAACAACAAGGAATTGGGCTAAAGCCCTGATTTATTTTGTGTTGTCAGGCATCCCCGGCTTAAAAGCCGGGGCAATTGTCAAGAGTTATAATTCCTGAAGCCATAATTGCCCCGGACTTCAGTCCGGGGTATGTGTGGTTTTATAAAAAAATCCGGGCTTCAGCCCAATATCTCAGCAGTCAGAAAATCACTATCTCATGAACTTCGCAGATTCAACCGCCGTCGTGACTGGCTCCAGCTCCGGCATCGGTCTGGCCACTTGCCGCGCCCTGCTCGACACCGGAGCTTCAGTGTTCGGCCTCAGCCGCCGCGAGACGCCCATCGCGCACGAGCGCTTCCGCTGGTTGCCGACCGACGTGACCATCGAGGCCGAAATCGACCGGGCGTTCGAGGCGGTGTTCGCCGAACGCGGGCGCGTTGATCTGCTGGTCAACAACGCCGGGTTCGGCTTTTTCCGCGACATCGAATCCATCGATCCGGCGGAGTGGCGGCGGCTGATCGACACCAACCTGACCGCCATGTTTCTCTGCACGCGCAAGGTGGTGCCGTCGATGAAAAAGGCCGGGCGCGGCATGATCGTCAACATCGGCTCGGTCGCGGGCAAGCGCGGCATCAGGGGCGGCACGGCCTACAGCGCCTCCAAATTCGCGGTCAACGGCTTTTCCGAATCGCTCATGGAGGAGCTGCGCGGCTTCGGCATCCGCGTGTCGTGCCTCAATCCCGGCTCGGTTATGACGGAGTTTTTCGATCAAGCCGGTATCGAACCGAAAAAGCATATGCAACCGGATGACCTCGCCCGGCTGATCGTCTCGCTTGTCCAATTGCCAGACGGAATGCTTCCCGACGAAATGACCGTCCGCCCTTTGTAACTCATAATCTCGTTTTGACTTATGTCATCCTCCGATCTTCATCTTCCCGTTCCCGGCCATCCCATTGCCGCCATCGCTACTCCGGTTGGCGTCGGGGCGCTCGCCATCGTGCGCATCAGCGGCGCGGGCGTGCTCGACCTGGCCGACCGCGTTTTCCGCAAGGCGCACGGCAGCGAAAAGCTCGCCGATGCCGCCGGATACACTGCGCACTTCGGGCGTCTCTACGACGGCGAAGAGATGGTCGATGAGGTGATCGCGCTGGTGTTCCGCGCGCCGCGCTCTTTTACCGCCGAGGAGATGGTGGAGTTCACCTGCCACGGCGGGCCGGTGGTGGTCGGGCGCGTGCTGCGGTTGATGCTCGACAAGGGTTGCCGCCTCGCCGAACCGGGCGAGTTCACGCGCCGCGCCTTCCTCAACGGGCGCATCGATCTCTTGCAGGCCGAAGCGATCGGTGAGATGATCCATGCCCGCACCGAATCGGCGTATCGCACGGCGATCAGCCAGATGAAAGGCGACCTCTCGGCGCAGCTCGGCGCACTGCGCGAACAGCTCATCCGCTCGCGGGCACTCATCGAACTCGAACTCGACTTCAGCGAGGAGGATGTCGAGTTCCAGAGCCGCGACGAACTGACCGCGCAGGTCGAAACGCTCCGGATCGAAGTGAACCGGCTCATCGACTCCTACCAGCACGGACGGCTCGTCAGTGAGGGTGTCGCCACGGTTATCGCCGGAAAGCCGAACGCCGGTAAATCAACGCTGCTCAACACGTTACTCGGCCAGGAGCGCGCCATCGTCAGCCACATGCCCGGCACCACGCGCGACTACATCGAGGAGTGTTTCATCCACGACAAGACAATGTTTCGCCTCACCGACACCGCCGGACTGCGCGAAGCGGGCGAGGAGATCGAGCACGAAGGCATCCGCCGAAGCCGCATGAAGATGGCCGAAGCCGACCTGATTCTCTACCTGCTCGACCTCGGCACGGAGCGGCTCGACGACGAACTCACGGAAATCCGCGAGCTGAAGGCGGTGCATCCCGAAGCGAAATTCCTCACCGTCGCCAACAAGCTCGACCGCGCCGACAACTCGGGCGATCTCATCCGCGCCATCACCGATGGCACCGGCACGGAAGTCATCGGCATTTCCGCGCTCAACGGCGACGGCATCGCCAAGCTCAAGCAGCACATGGGCGAGCTTACCAAAGGCCTCGACAAACTCCACGAAGCGAGCGTGCTCGTCACCAGCCTCCGCCACTACGAAGCGCTGCGCAACGCCTCCGACGCCCTGCAGAACGCCCTCGAACTTATCGAACACCAGAGCGAAACCGAACTCATCGCCTTCGAACTCCGAGCCGCCCTCGACTACGTCGGAGAAATCACCGGAAAGGTGGTGAACGAAGAGGTACTGAATACGATTTTTGACAAGTTTTGTATCGGGAAATAGGGGGAGGGATTCTAAAACAACTAAGCATCATCATCGGGCTCGTGGCATTTCAGTCCGTCATTCCCGCGAAGGCGGGAATCCACGAGCTTATTCCAGGTTCTGGATTCCCGCATGCGCGGGAATGACGAGGAAGCGGTTGCATGAATGAACTGGAATTCGAATAAGGGGGAGCGTGATAAATGTTTATGTGGTTGTTAATGTTCCCTATGTGCCTACTCGATTTTCAGTTCACCATTACCGATCAACATTCTATTCTGTCATTCCCGCGAAGGCGGGAATCCATCTGAATGCGTAAATCCAGGGAATCCATTCAAGGATCAGAAAGATGAGAGAGCCAGCCGTTTACATTCTCGCCAGCAAGCCCAACGGCACACTTTACATTGGCGTGACTAGCGACCTGGTCAAGCGAGTCTGGGAGCACAAAAATCAGCTGCTCGAAGGATTTACCAAAAAATACCACGTTCATCACTTAGTATACTTCGAGCAACACAATGATATGCCCTCAGCTTTCACCAGAGAAAAACAGCTCAAGAAATGGAATCGCGCCTGGAAAATTGCACTGATCGAGAAGGAGAATCCCGACTGGCGCGATTTGTGGGAAGATATTTGCCACTAATCAACTCTTCAGGTTCGCACATGGATTCCCGCCTCCGCGGGAATGACGGGTAAGAGCGTGAGGGGCATGAGCTTGGATGGACAACCACAAACTGCCAAGGATTGAATCACTGCCGAACCGGGTTTCTCCCGGTTCGGCAGTGATTTTTTACTTGTCGCCGATGAGCATCGAGGCGTTTTTGCTGTCGCCGAGGATGATGACTTTTGAGTTCTCGGTCTTGACAAGGTTCTGCATCACCTTGATCTGTTCGTACTTCAGCAGCCTGTCGTTCAGCGATTCCGAGATGATTCGCTGGTAGTCGGAGATACCTTTCGCCTCGACGCGCTTGCGTTCGGCTTCCTGGGTCTCTTTCTGAAGGACGAACTGCATTTTCTGAGCCTCCTGCTCGGCGTTGATTTTGGCCTCGATAGCCATCTTCACCGACTCCGGAAGCGAGATGTTGCGTACCAGCAGGTTCTCCAGAATAATGCCGCGTTTTTCGAAATCCTTCCTGATGCTCTCGAAAATGTTCACCTGAAACTCTTCGCGTTTTTTCGAGTACAGATCGATGGCGTTATACATCACAGCGTTATCGCGAATTCTGGTACGGGCGGTCGGGCGGATGATCTTGTCGATATAGGCATATCCCGGTCCGATCTCACGGCGGATGGCAGGCGCCTGCGTCGGGTTGACCCTGTAGAGCACGGTCATGTCGATGGTGACCTCAAGGCCGTCAGCGCTCAGTACCCTGATCGGGCCGTCGCTCCGTTGCGAGGGCTCTTTTTCCGAGCCGGACATGGTATAGCTCTGGGTCGTAACGTCGAAGAACTCGACTTTTTCGAGGGGATTGATAATGTTGAGGCCGCTGGTCAGAATGGTGGGCTGGACCTTTCCGAAAAGGCTTTTGACGCCAACTTTACCGGGCTCTACAATCCTGAAAACAGACGACAGCAGGCCAAGAATAACGATCACGATTCCCGCTATCTTTAACACGCCAGAAACCCTTTTGCCGGGCTTGTTTGTTGACCTGTTGGCCACGCCAATAACCAAAAGGATGACTCCGAGAAAGACAAGAAAGTTCATAAAGCGCAGATGGGTTGAGGTTGAAAAGATGTGCGCCTGATGAGGGGCAGGTTTGGTTACATTTAATGTACCTGTTTTTCCCTCCGGGCAATGCTCATGGAGGCCGATGTTACGTTTTGTTTTATCAAAATAACTTACTCGCTTTGCTGCATATTCAGTGTCGGGCAGCGAGTGCTTGCTACAAATAAAAGATAAAACCATGCTTGTTTGTGATTTCAAAACCACGTGCCTGAACTGGATGAACGTCGATGATGTCGTGATGGGTGGCGTTTCGGACAGCGCGATGCAGTTGACTCCAGACGGAACCGCTTTGTTTGCCGGGAATCTGTCGCTGGAAAACTCCGGTGGTTTCGCTTCGGTGCGTACGGTGCTTGCGCAGCGGAATTATGCGGATTTCGACGGGTTCCGGATCAGGGTGAAAGGCGATGGCAAGCGTTACAGCTTCAGGGCGAGGAACGACGAGCGGTTCGATGGCGTCGTCTATAAATCCGATTTCGAGACCGTGCCGGGCGAATGGATGGAGATCGATCTTCCCTTTGCAGGGTTTGTTCCCAGCTTTCGCGGCAGAACGCTCAACGACGCTCCGCCGCTTGACAACGCCAACATTGTGCAGATCGGATTGCTTATTTCGAACAAACAGGAGGGGGCGTTCCGCCTGGAGATCGTGCAGATCGAGGCGTATTGAAAAAAGCTGGATTGAAGCGGGGAGGGCATTCCTCTCTTATCTCATTTCTCGTAGCACCAGGCTTCGTGCCAGGTCTGTTTTTCAAGCCTCCGGCATTTCGTGAATCCTGCGTTTCGGGCAAGTTGTTCAAGCGTTGAGGCCGTTTCGGGGAAGTCGCAGCTCCGGATGTGCTCCTGCACCTGGTTGCGTTCGTCGGGCGTGAGTGCCTCCCATTGCGTCCGCACTGCCTTGTTGTAGCTGTAAAGATACTCCTGTCGTGCCTGCCCCTCGTCGCGCATCACATCCACAAGAATCATGCTGCCGTTGTCGCGAAGGGCGCGGTGGCATTCGGTGAAGACCTCCAGCTTGCCTTCAGCGGGCAGATGGTGCAGGGCGTAGCTGGAATAGACGATGTCGAAGTGGCTTGCGGGCGCTTCCTTCAGCGCGGAGAGCATGTCCTTGCAGCACAGGTTGATGGCGGCGCCGAACGGTTCGAGGTTTTTGCGGGCTTCGTCGAGGGCGTATTGCGAGAGGTCGCATCCGCAGTATTCTGCAAGCTCGCCGGGTTCGAGGAGCTTCAGAATGTGCGATGCGTCGCCGCAGCCGAGGTCGATGAGGCGGAGCGGTTCACCGTTTGCCTTGAACAGTTGCGAGACCGCAGCCGAGATCTCCCGGTGGAACATGAGGTTGTTGCTGATGACTTTCTGGTAGGTTGCCCAGGTTTTGCGGAAGATCGTGATGGGATCTGTACTCATGATAACTGCGCGGGAAGATCGGCGAGGCTTGAAATAATTTGACAAGTTACAAAAATGTAACGAGCTCGGCACACGTTTTTGTCATCAGCAATCAGATGCCCGGGTCTCTCGCTCCAGATTCAAATCTCACCCTGATGGCTTTACGCTTCGTCGATCTGGCGGAGGATTTCGCGCAGCGCCCCGGCGGCGGTGAGCTTCTCTTTGTCGGTCGCGGCGTTGTAGAAGCGGATGATCGCCTGCCCGCCGATGCCGATCGGGGGATACTCCTTGTGAGCGAGCATGGGCATGACGGAGAGAAATTGCGCAACGATCTCCTGCTCCATGCCGTTGATCCGGGCGAGAACATCTCCGGCGATGTCGGTGCAGCTCTGTTCGTCGAGTCCGGCAACGTAGGCGGCGCTCTGCACGGCGCCGAACTGGAAGCCGACCACGGCGAAAATCACATCCTGATTGGTGCTTTTTTCAAGTCCGGCCGGGCATTGGCCGATCGCTTCGGCCAGGAATTGCAGTGCCATTTTGGTGACCGATTCCTGATTTTTCTCCATAGCTCTTTTGCTTTGTGTGTTCATCAGTTCCGCTCTAAAGAAACGGAAATATCCCGATGAAGCGAAGCTTTTTTAAGCCGTCGCCAACCGCGATTTCCGGTTCGTGCAGCAGGATTCAGCGTTTATTCGCAGAGTGAATTGTCGGCCATGTCCGGTTTCTCGAAGCGGTTGTAGGCGTAGGTGATGCCGATGGCGAACACAACAGCCCCGATGCCGATGAGCACGTTGAAGTAGGCCGGTGCGGTGAGGGCGAGCCGGATGAGCACCGTGGCGAAGGCGAAGCCCGAGTTGCGGAACACGATCGGGTAGTCGGAGCTGTAGCGCAACGAAATCAGCACGATCAGCACGTCGCTGAAGACCAGAATCGTGTAGAACAGCGAGAAGAAGTTCTCGAGCGAGGTGCCCGACAGGTAGCGGATTCCGTCGATCACGCCGATGATGCTGAAGAGCACCAGCAGCAGCAGCGAGACCACCTTTTTCGAGGCGATGAAGTGGGTTGCGGCCTCGATGTCGCAGGTGATGGCGCGATGCTTCTGCATTTTGTAATAGACGCCGAGCAGCACAAAGATCACCAGTCCGCCGCTGGCGTTGGAGAGCATGTGCAGCACAGCCTCCGTAGAGCTGTCCCAGTGGAGCGGTTCGCTGAAATGGACCAGCTCCTTGAAGGAGTGGCGGAGCAGGATGAGCGACAGAATCTCGAACTGTTTACCGACTGACACGGAGACCGAGCTGGCGAGGCTGAAGACCAGTCCGAACACTTCGAGGCCGAGCAGCATGGAGAAGGCGACGTTGATGGCGTAGAAGTGGCTGTGCGGCAGTAAAGCGGCCAGTTGCGCGGGCAGCAATCCCTGTCGTGAAAGCTCGATAAGAATGAGCAAGGCGAGGAAGACGGTGATCAGCAGGCGCGCGATGATGCGCTCCGTACGTTTATGCTCCCAGAGATGCTCAAGAAAATCGTACAAGCCAACAAGCTGTCGGGAAATGGCGGTCATATTGTTCTCAATCGGTTTCGCTGATAAATGCAGAGGTATTCAGTAATTACTGCCTGATTTTCCCTCCGCGGTAGAGAAACAACGAAACCTGGTCGTTCGTTCTGATGGCCGACTTGACCGACTCGACATTTTTTTCGCATCGCAGGAGCGTTTTCCACGAGAGCAGGTGGCGCTGTTCGTGAAAGTCGGAGTTGGCGATATAGTTGAACTTCTTCAACCCGACCACGTTGAACAGGTCGTCGCGGTTGGCCACCTCCCACGCATCGAACATCGCGGCGAGCCGTTCGTGGTTCTGCCAGAGGTGAGCGGAAGGGTTCTCGCCCGAGTGGTTACGGATGTAGGGGTGGCAGGCGACAGAAATGCCATGCTGCCGTCTGATGGCCTCGATGATCTCCTCGACGGAGAGGTCGGGTGAGATGTACTCCTTGATGTCGAGGGCGAGGATGTGGTAGCGCCCGGTGTTGTTGGTTAGCTCGACGCCCGGAACGAGCAGCATTCCATAGCGTTCCCAAGCTCTTCGCGCACCTTGCCACAAGGCTGCCTGGTACTCGCTGAATTGTGAACTGTCCATGACCTGAAGTTCCGATACCGGTCGTCCGTATCTCGTGATGCTTTCGGTGTCGAGCACGTGGTCGGTGATGGCGATCACGTCGAAGCCCGCATCGCCGTACAGATCGACCACCTCGTCAATCGAGCACGAACCGTCACTCCAGGTCGTATGGATGTGAAAATCGCAATAAAGCCACTGCATAGCCGTTCGGGTAAAGTTTTGCCGAAAGGTACAGTGAAAAGCGGGAACAGGGCGTGAACGGTGTGTGAACTTTCCGGGGACGGGGTGAGGCGGCAGGCTTGCGCTGTCTCATCATGCGACGAGACAGCACAGGCTCATGTCTGGCGATGGTTCGGGAAGAGAGCTGCCGATCAGTTGTAGGCTTCGATCTTGACCCTGCTGACGCCAGCGTCGACCATGTCGAGCTGCTTGGCAGCGGCCTTCGAGAGGTCGATGATGCGCTTGCCGACGTAGGGACCGCGGTCGTTGATGGTCACGAAGACCATTTTACCATTGTTGAGGTTGGTGACCCGGACAATGGTGCCGAAAGGCAGTGAGCGGTGAGCGGCCGTGAAAGTTCTCATGTCAAACTGTTCGCCATTGGCTGTCGTTCTGCCATGGAATTTGCTTCCATAGTAGGAGGCTGTTCCTGTGGCTACGAGAAATTTGTTGCCGTTAGCGACGGGTTGGGCGGTTTTGCTTTTCAGCGCCGGGGTGTTCTGGCGAGCGAAAACGCTGTTTGGTGAGAGTAGGGTGATAAATGAGAGTGCAAGGACGAGAAATCCTGATAAAACGTTGTTTTTATAGTGCATAATCGTATCCCGGTTATTGCGCAGCTACCCCTTCGATGGTTGTGCATGGAGCCTTTTTTCGTACTGAATAAATGTTTCTGGTAGTGCGCCGGTTAGCTTTTATTTTTGAAGCACATCCTCAATTATAAGAAAAAGATTTTCAAAAACGAAATCGTCAGCTATCAGCTTGCCGGTGTTGCCATCATATTGGCCTTGCCTGGTAGCTTCAGGGAAGTGTTTAGGCTTTCGATTCGGTTAATAAACGGTGGGGAGATGATCAACTATTTCTGGAGAGTATTGGCAAGTGAGAACCTATCGAGCAATGCGTTGCAGCGGCTTTGTGCAGGGCGTCGTGGTGTTGACGATCTGCCTTCTCTGCTTTGTGCAGACGGCGATGGCTGGCACTTCTGCCGAAGAGCTGGTTGATCGCGGTATCGAGATTGGCCAGCGTGGGGATTATGATGGTGCGATCGAGTTGTTTTCCCAGGCATTACGGCTCAGCCCGAACAATGCGGAGGCTTATTACAATCGCGGTCTTGCTCGCAGCGTTATCGGCGATCTGAACGGCGCGATTGACGATTATACGCAGACAATTCAACGAAAGCC
Organism: Chlorobaculum parvum NCIB 8327; assembly: GCF_000020505.1. Taxonomy (NCBI): domain Bacteria; kingdom Pseudomonadati; phylum Chlorobiota; class Chlorobiia; order Chlorobiales; family Chlorobiaceae; genus Chlorobaculum; species Chlorobaculum parvum. The sequence goes on along the minus strand of NC_011027.1, from coordinate 2,147,093 downwards.
CCGCTCATTCGAGGCGTATAACAATCGCGGTTTTACCAGAGCAGCGCTCGGTCGGTATGCAGAAGCGCTTGTGGATATCTCCCTTGCCATTGCCATCGAACCGAAGATGGCACAATTGTATAACAACCGCGGTGCGGTGCGCATGTCCATGAGCAATTACCGGGGAGCTATCGCCGATTTCAGCAGTGCCATCGATCTTGATCCGGTGCTCGCCGGAGCGTACAATAATCGGGGACTTGCCAGAGGTCTGGATGGCGATCTGGATGGATCGATCGGGGATTTCACGCTTGCGGTGAGGATCGATCCGCGTTACACGGTCGCCTGGTATAACCGGGGCAATGCGCGTGTTTCCAAGGATGATGTTCAGGGTGCGGTTGAGGATTACACGAAGGTGCTGGTGCTCGATCCCGAGATGGTTGCAGCCCGAAACAACCGCGCTTTTGCCCGACTCACGCTTGGTGATCATGCCGGAGCGTTAAGCGATCTGGACCGGGTTGTGGAGGCTTTTCCGGATGATGCGACAGGCTGGTACAACCGTGGGGTGGTCAGGAAAGTTGCCGGTGATCGCCTGGGAGCGATTGCCGACCTGACGAGGGCGGCGGAGCTGGGGGATTCGCTGGCCGTCACGGTACTTGAAGAGCTGATCGCACCGGAGCATTGAGCCGGAGATTGGCCGTTGATGCGGCCCCGGAGGTCCCGGTTTGCAATTGAGGAGTATTGTGTATATTCCTCGGTTTGGATTAGTATTCCGCAGCCAATGTGCATTGCAACACTGCTCATTCATATCGGCCGGGTTATGTACTTTAGATAACAAGGCAGTATACGGCCGCACCGTGTGTTGAACTGGCTTGCGGTAACAAGACATTTCTGCTCTATGTCAGCAACATCCGAAGATTCCCATTTATCCTCCCCCTCCGGCAAATCTGATTTCAAGCATCTTGCCACGTTGTCACTGGCCGCACTGGGTGTGGTGTTTGGCGATATCGGTACCAGTCCGCTCTATGCGATCCGCGAATGCTTCCATGGTGAGTACAGTATTCCGGTGACCGAGCAGAATGTGCTCGGCGTGCTTTCGCTGCTGGTCTGGTCGTTGCTTCTGATCGTTACCCTCAAGTATCTCACCTTCATCATGAAGGCCGATAACGAAGGCGAGGGCGGCATTCTTGCCCTGACCTCCCTCATTATTTCCCACAGCAAGAAGAACAAGAGCGAACGCTGGTTCCTTGTGGGGATCGGGCTTTTTGGCGCGTCGGTACTGTGCGGTGAGGCGATGATTACGCCGGCAATTTCGGTGCTCAGCGCCGTCGAGGGACTTCAGGTGATCGCTCCGGCCTCATCGAACCTGGTTATTCCGGTGACGGTCGCCATTCTTGCAGGCCTGTTTCTTTTTCAGCATCACGGTACGGCACGGCTCGGGGCGTTGTTCGGTCCCATTATTCTGCTCTGGTTCGCATCGCTTGCTGTGCTCGGGTTGGTTCAGATCTTCCAGTATCCGCAAATCTTTCGGGCCTTCTTCCCTTGGCATGGCATTTCGTTTCTGATGAACAACCAGATCCATGGTTTCATGGTGCTCGGCGCGGTCTTTCTTGCCGTGACCGGCGCAGAGGCGCTGTATGCCGATATGGGCCATTTCGGAAGGCGTCCGATTCGCCTGACCTGGGCAATCTTCGTCCTGCCGGCTCTGCTGCTTAACTATTTCGGTCAGGGAGCTTTGCTTCTCGCGGATCCTTCGGTATCGCACCACCCTTTTTATGCGCTCGTGCCGTCGTGGGCCCTGATTCCGATGGTGTTGCTGGCGACGGTTGCAACGGTCATTGCATCGCAGGCGCTGATTACCGGTCTTTACTCGCTGACCCAACAGGCTATCCAGCTCGGTTACCTACCGCGTCTGACGATCCGGCATACCTCGGCCAGCCATATCGGTCAGATCTACGTTCCGGCGGCTAACTGGGGGCTGATGGTCGCCACGATCAGCCTCGTACTCGGCTTTGGCTCTTCGAGCCGGCTGGCAGCTGCGTACGGTGCTTCGATGACCACCACGATGCTGATTTCGACCATTCTGTTCTTCTTCGTCTCAAGGCACATGTGGAAGTGGAACCCGTTTGCCTCGTTCGGTCTGCTGGTGATGTTTCTGGTGATCGATCTCTCGTTTTTCAGCGCCAGCATGAGCAAACTGTTTCATGGCGCATGGTTCCCGCTTGTGATGGGTCTGAGCCTGTTCATGCTTATGATGACCTGGAAGCAGGGACGGAAATTGCTGTACAAGCAGATCAATGAACGCACGCTCACGGTCAGCGAATTTGTCGAAAGTCTCTCATTGCAGCAGCCGCAGCGCATCAAGGGGCAGGCGATTTACCTGACGGCCAACCCGGACGTGGTGCCGATGGCCCTGTTGCATAACATGCGTCATAACAAGATTCTGCACTCCGAAGTCGGGCTCCTGCACTTTTCCACCGAGCGAGTGCCGAGGGTGCCGAACAGCAAAAAGGTGGAGGTTGTTCAGCTCAATTACGGGTTGTACAAGATTACCGCTCGTTACGGCTTTATGGAGTATCCCAATATCCGGCAGGTGCTTGCACTGGCGAACCAGCAGGGAATGCACTTCAAGATTGAGGCCATCAGCTTCTTCCTCAACCGTGAAAAGATCGTGACGGGAATCAAGTCGAAGATGAGCGTCTGGCGGAAAAAACTGTTTGCCCTTATGAGTCGCAATGCGTTGAGCGCGACGGCTTACTATGATCTGCCTTCCGGTCAGGTGATCGAAATCGGTGTACAGGTGCAGATTTGACGGGTTCTTTTTTGAGCTGTTTTTCCAAACCGAAAAGGCTTGCGTAACGAGATTTTTCTGAGCTATGTCAATCTCATCCGAAGATTCCCTGCCTTCCTCGCAATCAGGCCGTTCCGATTTCAAGCATTTTGCCGCTTTATCGCTTGCTGCGCTCGGCGTGGTGTTCGGTGATATCGGCACCAGCCCGCTGTATGCCATCAGGGAGTGTTTTCACGGAGAGTACAGTATTCCCGTGACCACCCTGAATGTGCTCGGCGTGCTTTCTCTGTTGATCTGGGCGATCCTGCTTATCGTTACGCTCAAATACCTGACCTTCATCATGAAGGCCGATAACGAGGGTGAAGGTGGCATCCTTGCCCTGACCTCCCTCATCATTTCCCACAGCAAGAAGAACAAGAGCGAACGGTGGTTCCTTGTGGGTATCGGGCTGTTCGGCGCGGCGTTGCTCTACGGTGACGGTATGATTACCCCGTCGGTCTCCGTGCTCAGTGCCGTTGAAGGGATCCAGCTCATCGCGCCCAATCTGACTTTTCTGGTGATTCCCATGACGATCGCCATTCTGGCAGGACTGTTTCTGTTTCAGCATAACGGTACGGCCAAGGTGGGTGCTTTTTTCGGGCCGATCATCCTGATCTGGTTCACCTCGATCGGGCTTTTCGGGCTGGTTGAGGTCGTCAAGTATCCCGCCATTCTCAAGGCGGTCTATCCCTGGTACGGCATTGAGTTTCTCCTGCACAATCATGGCCAGGGCTTTCTGGTGCTTGGCGCGGTCTTTCTGGCTGTGACCGGTGCAGAGGCGCTGTATGCCGACATGGGCCATTTTGGACGGCGGCCGATCCGCTTGACCTGGAGCCTCTTGGTGCTGCCGGCTCTGTTGCTGAACTATTTCGGCCAGGGGGCGGTGCTGCTGTCCGAGCCGTCAAAGTCATGGAACCCGTTTTATGCCCTGGTGCCGTCATGGGGGGTCATTCCCATGGTCATTCTCGCGACGTTGGCGACCATCATCGCTTCCCAGGCGCTCATCACTGGTGTGTTTTCCCTGACCCAGCAGGGCATTCAGCTTGGCTACATCCCCCGTCTGACCGTGCGGCACACTTCGGCGAGCCACATCGGTCAGATTTACGTTCCGGCGGCCAACTGGGCGCTTATGTTTTCGACGATCGCGCTGGTTGCGGGGTTCGGTTCTTCGAGCCGTCTGGCATCGGCATACGGCGTTGCCGTGACGGCAACCATGCTGATTTCAGCGGTGCTGTTTTACTATGTTGCCCGTGATCTCTGGAACTGGAATCCTTTTATACTCAACCTGTTGATGGGCTTGTTTATGGTGATTGACCTGGCGTTTTTTGGCGCAAGTGTCAGCAAGCTGTTTCACGGGGCCTGGTTTCCGCTTGTGATCGGTCTGGCGCTTTTTACCTTGATGATTACCTGGAAACAGGGGCGGAAGCTCTTGCTCAAGCAGATCGATGATCGTACGCTTACGGTCAGTGAATTCATCGAGAGCCTCGCTTTGCAGCAACCGCAGCGCGTGAAGGGGCAGGCGGTCTATCTGACGGCCAATCCTGATGTGGTGCCGATCGCGCTGTTGCATAACCTGCGTCACAACAGGGTTCTGCATTCAGAGGTCTGCCTTTTGCATTTTTCCACCGAGCGGGTTCCCCGCGTGCCGAACAGCAAAAAAGTCGAGGTCGTGCAGCTGAACTACGGCCTGTACAAGGTTATCGCCCGATATGGGTACATGGAATACCCCAACATCCGTCAGGTGCTTTCCCTCGCCAACCAGCAGGGAATGCAGTTCAAGGCCGATGCGATCAGTTTTTTCCTTAACCGGGAAAAGATCGTCACCGGAATCAAATCGAAAATGAGCCTTTGGCGGAAAAAGCTGTTTACCCTCATGTCGCGCAATGCGTTGAGTGCCACGGCCTACTATGATCTGCCTTCCGGCCAGGTGATCGAAATCGGTATGCAGGTGCAGATTTGACGGCTTGTACCCCGTTCGGCGATATCTTCTTTTCTTTCATTTAATTAGTGGTTCTATACATTTTGGGGGTACTGTGTCGGATGGTCAAATAATACGCTGAAAGCGCCTCTATAGGCGCTTTCACTCGTTATAGCAATTTTATTGTTTGGTTTTATATATTTGTATGTATATTAGTATAGGGCTTGTGTCGGAAGCCACAGATTGGTCTGTTTTTATTTGAGTCCTGCACTTTAGCTCCAAGTATATAGAGGTGTAGTATCGCCTCAGTGCTATGCTTTGAAGAGGGTGTCGTGAATTTTTTCGGTCTGCTATGGGCAAGGTTCTTGTTTGGATGCTATTCTTCATCTTTTCACTGTTTCCGCAAAAGGATGAGATCGGAGGTATTTGCCGGTTCCAGGTATAGGCTCATATCCTTTGTGATTCCGCATGCGGCGTTTTGACAGGTGGCACTTAGTAGCTTTTGAGCCTGTCGTTCTATTCGATAACGATTAACGGACAATATTCTCTGACGATCATGACAACACAAAGTGGGTTCCATCACCGTCTCAGAAATTACATTCTGAAAAAACATGGTTCAGTAAACGCATTTTGTCGGGCTGTTGGTATTAAATACCCTGCGCAGATGACACCCTATCTCAAAGGGAAGTGTCAGCCGGGGAAAAAGATGATCGAGCGGCTCGAAAAGGATGGTGCCGATGTAGACTGGATTCTTACTGGCCATGCCGTCGGAGAGCAGTCAAGTCCTATAAGTGACGCACTTGCTATTTCACGTTATCGGATGGATATCGACAATCTTCTTCGGCAGGTTCGTGTGCATATCGGGCGTTTCGAAGAGCGCCTCAAACCGGCCATCGAGGCCTATGCCGTGCTTGATGATGAGGAGAAGATTGTTGATCTGAGCAGCTCGATTGAAAAATTCCTTGGTTATGAGCTGGGCGCTCTGGCCTCCGTGCCGCTTTCCGATATTATTCATCCCGAGGATTATGTCCAATTCAAAATGGCGCTTGAACGCCAGAATTCTCAGGATTCGGTGCTTATGTTCTATTCACGTTTCAAGACCGGTACCGGTGAGTGGTTAAACGCGGAGTGGAGCCTTTCGGTAAAGAGAAAGCCAATGACCGATCAGAACGAATATGCGATGATTCTGCGCAAAACAGACGCACAGTTGTACTGATCTAGCGAGCCAAAGTGCTGCCTTAATGACGCAAACTTTTTCCCCCTGACCAATGTTTTTCCTACGGGCGTAGATAAACGAATATAAGGGGGATTTATGCGACTGATTTTGATGACGGGAAAAGGTGGTGTCGGCAAAACTTCGACGGCTGCGGCCACCGGGTTGCGCTGCGCCGAACTCGGGTACAAAACCCTTGTATTGAGTACAGACCCTGCCCATTCACTTGCGGACAGTTTCGATATGCCTCTCGGGCATGAGCCGCGGAAGGTCTGTGAGAACCTCTGGGGCGCGGAGCTGGATGTGCTTGAAGAGCTTGAGCAGAACTGGGGCAGCGTCAAGCGGTACATGACCGAGGTGCTGCAGGCCAGGGGTCTCGAAGGCGTGCAGGCCGAAGAGCTTGCCATTTTGCCAGGCATGGACGAGATTTTTGGCCTGGTCAGGGTATTCCGTCATCACAAGGAGGGGCATTACGATGTGCTGATCATCGATTCGGCTCCGACCGGTACTGCGCTGAGGCTGCTGAGTATTCCGGAGGTCGGCGGTTGGTACATGAGGCGATTGTACAAGCCGCTCGAAAAAATGGCTGTGTACCTGCGTCCGATCGTCGAGCCGATTTTCAGGCCGATTGCCGGCTTTTCGCTTCCCGACAAGGAGATGATGGATCTGCCTTTCGAGTTCTATGAGCAGATCGAGGCGCTCGGCAGAATTCTGACCGACCACAGCGTCACTTCGGTGCGGCTGGTTACCAACCCTGAGAAGATGGTTATCAAGGAGTCGCTTCGCGCACAGGCCTATCTCAGTCTGTACAACATCTCGATCGACATGGTGGTGGCCAATCGCATCATTCCAGATGAGGTGACCGACCCCTATTTTCAGTACTGGAAAGAGAATCAGAAGCTTTACCGCCAGGAAATTATCGACAGCTTCAGTCCGCTCCCGGTCAAGGAGGTGCCGCTGTATTCCCGTGAAATCTGCGGTCTCGAAACGCTCGAAAAGCTCAAGGATATGCTGTATGGTGACGAAGATCCATCACAGGTCTATTACACCCGCAACCCCTATCAGATCCACCAGACAGAAGGCGGCTTCGAACTTGAACTGCTCTTGCCAGGGGTTCCCGACGAAGAGGTTCAGTTAAGCAAAAGCGGCGATGAACTGAACATCAGGATCGGCAACCACCGCCGAAACATGGTGCTTCCCCAGTCACTGGCAACCCTGAAAACCACCGGGGCTCGGCGCGAGGCTGACCGGCTTGTGATCAGTTTCAGGGAGTCTGTCAATTGATGGATTGGCCGTAAAGAGCAGATTACGACGTTGGTTGAAAAGTTTGTTCTGGACAAAGGGTGGTATAATTGCAATTTTTTTTATACAATCAACGGTACAACTTTTTTAATAATCGTTAAGCCCGAAGTTTGTAACGGTAAGAAAGGAGGGCGTAATGTCTCAGTTCAGAGTCGGTGATCCCATTGTTTATCACAAACCCAAAAGCTCGGTATCGCCGGGACCGAGGGCCAGGCAGGTTTATGCGCTCGAGCACGGAGAGCATTACCACTATGTGGTTGACAAGTACTGGAAAGTCTCTTCGGTCAACAATGATGGTACCATAGAAGTTGTTACCAGAACGGGCAAGAAGCACACTCTGCCGGTTAATGACCCCAATCTCAGTAGAGCCCACCCCCTGCAGCAGTTTCTCTACAGAAAGCGTTTCCCCAATTAGCTGCTGCGTACTTCGCTGTCGGTCACATTTCCCACTCGCCTACCGGCTCTGAGCCGGTGCGCAGGTGTTTTGCTTCGGTATCGAACCAGAGCGGTTTTTCATGTCGAAGCATGCTGGCCACGGCCTGGAATTCAGCCGGATCGGCGAACAGATGATTTTCGATAAGCTGGTTGCTTGAGTCGTACAGCGCGATTCGGCCCTTGTGGTGAGTCAGATCCCAGCGGCTGTAATAGCTTGCGACAAGAATGTTTGCCATGATGCGCGTTGTTTTCCGTTAAGTCTCTTTTGGCTGACTGTGCTCCGGGTTACTCCGTGAAGGTTGCGTTGTTGAGTACTGCCCAGCTACGGGTGGCCGGTTTGCCTGAGGGGGTGAGCGTCGAGGACGAGATTGCCGCGCCGGTCAGATTGATGCCGATCAGGTTTGCTCCGGTCAGGTTCGTCCCCTTCAGCGAAGCTTTTTCCAGATTGGCATCGAACAGCGAGGCATTGGTCAGGTCAGCGCCGTCAAGATTGGCTCCGGACAGCATGGCGCCGAACAGGTTTGCATTTCGGAGATTAGCGTTCGACAAGTCGGCCTGTTTCATAAACGCACGGTCCAGCACTGCACCTTCAAGATTAGCTCCTTTCAGGTTTGCCTTTTCCATGTCTGCACGGCTGAAATTGCCGCCCGCCAGGTTGGCTCCGGCAAGATTGGCTTTGTCGAGATCGGCGCTTTCGAAGTCCGATTGCTTCAGATTCGCATTGCTCAGATCAACCTCTTCGAGATTGGCATCCCCAAGCTTTTCCTCGCTCATCTCGATGGGCGCTTCCGGGTGCTTCTCTCTCATCGTATTCCACTCTTCAACCTCACGAACATCGGGAACGGGCTGAGTTGGAACGGCCTGCGAGGTCGCACCATTAGGCAGGTTTTCCGGAATGATGACTGGCGGTGCAACAACCGGCGGGACAAACTCGGCAGGTGCGCTCGGCTCCTCCTGGACGAAGCGGCTGTTGTGCCGCATTGCCCATCCTCTCGATGCAGGTTCTCCGGACGGTATGACGGTATTGTTCGATACTTTGGCATCGTTCATGACTGCGTTTTCAAGAAACCGGGCCTTGGTAAACAGCGTGCCTTTGAGGTTTGCTCTTTCGAAACTGGTTTCAAAAAGGTTGGCGTCTTTCAGATTTGCCTGCCCGAGGTCGGCATCCCAGAGCTTTGCCCATCGCAGATTTGTTCCGGAGAGGTTGGCTCTCGACAGCCGGGCATCTTTGAGGAATGCATCCCTAAGATTTGCGCTCACCATCCATGCCTCGGAAAGATCGGCTTTCTTCAGGTCGGCTCGTTTCAGATAGGTCATCGACAGGTTTGCCTTGCGGAGATTGGCCTGGTCAAGTGAAGCTCCGCTCAGGTCTGCCTTTGAAAGGTTGGCCTCTGAAAGATTGGCTCCATCCAGATTGGCATCCTCCAGATTGGCTTTCGAGAGGTCGATCGGCAGCTCCGGCTGCGCTGCTCGCATGGCATTCCACTTTTCGACATTGCTGCGAAGCAGGTTGAGCTGGTCGCGGTTGTACGCATGAGCCGAAGGCGTCAGCGCGCAAAGGCCTGCAAAAAGCATGGCTGGAATGGCAAGGGTATGAGCTTTCATGATGCAGTAGGGTGGTATGCCTGAAAGAGTGTCAGCTTGTCGGAATGACGTGCGACGGTTTGACTCAAAATTAATGAAAAAGAGAGAGAGTCCATCAGATTCGCAGCCTCTGTCAGGGAAATTCAGTCAAAAACCCGTCGGAAACTGAATGGTGCCAGCTCTGGTTTTGATTTATAGATATCTGAATGAACATAAATAAATGTAATCATGGACGACAAAACGGAATACGGCAAAAAGGTGCTTGTTGCGGGCGCAACCGGAAAAACGGGCAGCTGGGTCGTCAGGCGCTTGCTGCATTACAAGGTTCCGGTGCGGGTTCTTGCCCGTTCGGAACAGAAAGCGCGGGAAATGTTCGGAGATACCGTTGAGGTTGTGGAAGGAAAAATCCAGGATCCCGAGGCGGTCAGACGGGCGGTTAGCGGATGTGATGCTGTCATCTCTGCTCTTGGCTCTTCTGCGGTGAGCGGCGAGGCCTCTCCCTCAGAGGTTGACCGCGATGGCGCGATCAGGCTGATCGATGAAGCCGCGAAAGCTGGGGTGAGGCATATCGCGATGGTCAGCTCTCTGGCCGTGACCAAATGGTTTCATCCGCTCAATCTTTTTGGAGGTGTACTGACAATGAAGCATGCTGCAGAGGAGCATCTTCGGAAGGTTTTTGCTACTGATGGGCGTTCGTACACCATTATCAGACCCGGCGGGCTCAGAGACGGGGAGCCGCTGCAGCACCGGTTGCATGTCGATCAGGGCGATCGACTGTGGAACGGCTGGATGAACCGGTCTGACGTGGCCGAGCTGGCGGTACTTTCGCTTTGGATTGACAAGGCGAAAAACAAAGACCTTCGAGGTGGTGATTGAGGCACCTGAACCTCAGCAGTCACTTGCAGGTTATTTCGACAAGCTTTCCGATTGAGCTAGCCGCAGAGTCGAGGGGAAGATATTCTGTACGCTGTAACCCGGAGTCCTCTTTTGCAGGTCTCCGGGTTTGCTTTTAATGGCGCGTGAGCTGGTTCAGCTCTTTGCTGCGGTCTGGTTTGATCCGGCCGGGTTGGCGGGAGTGCTGTAGGTTGGCTTGGGGGATGCAACAGCTTTTGGCTCGGTGCTGGCCGGTTTGGAGATGGCTTTGCTGACGGTGTCGACACCCGACTGGGCCACCGAAACGGCGGAGTTGGCCACGGCTCCTGCGAGATTGACCACAGCGCCACCAAGTCCGCCCAATGCGCCGGTAATCGAGCCAGCAGCCTCGCTTACCGACTTGACCGATGCCGAAACAGCGTCGGTAATGCCTTGAGCGGCATTGGTAATGGCTGGTACTGCGGACTCAATAGTGTTCGAAATAAGGTTGAGCTGGTTGACTCCTGCTTCCGTTATGCTTTTAACGGCGAAGTCAAAAGACTTCATGGTGTCGATTTTTTCAGTGGTAGGTTCTGCTGCAGCGGTTTTTGCTTCTTCTGCCATGATCTGTTCTCCTTTGATTCAGCTTTAAGAATTTCCGCTCCGTACCTGCTTGGCCGTATCGCTGTAACGCGGGGAATTCGGCGATAGTTTTTTAGCGGGCATTGGATTGGTTTTATTGGTGAAATGTACTCATTCGGCCAGACTCCTTCAATATTCAGCAGGTGTGAAAACAAAAAAGGGGCTATCAAGCCCCTTTTGAGATTCCAATGCCGGTAACCGCTTAGTCTTTGAAACGACTTTTCACCTCTTTGGACGGAGTCGCGAATCCGGAAGCAACAGGTGACGAGCCTCTGAGACCGGATCCAGATCCTGCACCACCATAAAGGTGAGGATAGGCGTTCGCACCAAGCCTTTTTGTTGTTTTGCCGATATTTTCAAGTGCATCACCGACTACCCACCAGTGGCCATCGATAAAAACCTCAAGAAATCTGCCATATGCTGCAGCGCCTTGGACGAATGCTCCTGACGGGTTGTTCATAATAAGATGTTCCTTTTGATGGATTATCAGACTTTGTAACAAGGTAAAAAAAATAATGGATCGTAGCAATAGCCATTCTCAGGGTTGCCGTTACTCAAGTAGTCTCAGGCACATGATTAACTCTTGACCGCTGAATGGTTTTTTGAGTGTTGCATTTGCTCCAACGGCATCGGCCAGAAGAAGGTAGTTCTCAGGGCCAGCTTTTCCACCGCCAGAAATGGCAAGAATTTTTATCGATGGATTGACTTTTCTTATTTCCATGATCGTCTCAATTCCCTCTTTATCGGGCATGAGCAGATCGGTGATGATGATGCCGATATCTCTTTCTTCCTGGAATTTTTTTAACCCATCCTCGCCATTTTCCGCTTCGGTGACTGTATAGTTCTCATTTTTCAGGGTTGTGGCGATAAACTTTCTGACGGATGGATCGTCGTCGATGACTAGTATTTTCATTGCGTTTTACAGTGGTTGGTTTCGTTGAGTACTTCATGGACTGTTGATGCCAATTGATGCAGCTTGACTGGCTTTTTGAGGAGGCGGTTGATGCCGTAATGGTTTAACGGTGTTTCATGACCGATGAGTTTGCCATAGCCGGTCATCAGGATGATCGGGGTTGATGGCATGAGCTTGTGCAGTTTTTCAGCAAGTTGAGTGCCAGTCATTTCCGGCATGGTCAGGTCCGTAATGATCAGGTCGTACTGTTCCGGGTTTTCCCGGAATCGCCTGAGCGCTTCGATGGGTGATTTCTCGGCATGGATCGTATAGCCAAGTTTTTGCATCATAATGGTCATCATCTGAACTGCCGCAGGCTCGTCATCAACAAAAAGAATATTGGCATTATGTTTGTTGAACTGCAGTTTTTGGGGCGGTTCGGGGGCTTTGTTTTCGTTGATAACCGGTAAGTAGACATGGAATGCCGAGCCTTTGCCTCGGCTGCTTTCAGCGATGATCTGTCCGCCAGCACCGGTGACGATACCGTGCACGACCGAAAGCCCGAGCCCGGTGCCTTTTTCGATCGATTTGGTCGTAAAAAAGGGCTCGAAAATACGTTCCATGGTTGCCTCGTCTATGCCGTTTCCCGTATCTGAAACCGTTAGCTTGACGTAGCCGGATTCCAGAAGATCTGGCAGCGAGGCGGCTTGCTGTTCTCCAGGCAGTATTTCTTTCAGGCCGATGGTCAGGGTGCCGCCGGTATGCTCCATGGCATGGAACGCATTGGTGCAGAGGTTGATGATAACCTGATGAATCTGCGACGGATCGGCCAGTACACTCCGGCAGGCCTGATCGATGCGTTGTTCGATTGAGATGGTCGATGGCAGAGATGGCCTGAGCAGCTTGAGCGCTTCGCCGATGATGTCTTGTATAAGCACTGGGGCAGGATTGCCGTCCTGTGCTCGGCTGAAAGTCAGAATCTGTGAAACAAGCTTCTGGGCGCGTTCGGCAGCTTGCATGATTTCGGTGAAGTACTCATACATCGGGTCATCTTCGTCGAGACTGCCAAGGCCCATTTCAGAATATCCGAGGATTGGGGTCAGGATGTTGTTGAAATCGTGGGCTATGCCGCCTGCAAGTGTGCCGATGGTTTCGAGGCGCTGCGATTTCCGTACTTGCGATTCCAATCTGCGGTTTTCTTCAATAGCAGCAATTCGATCGGTGATATCAAACAGAATTCCTCCGATGCTTTTGAAGGTTCCGTTATCCGAGAATGTCGAGGTTTTCTGGTCTTCGAGCCAGCGGATGGCGTTCTCTGGTGTGACAACCCTGTAGGATATCTTGATCGATTGTGGGGCTGATTTGAGTTTTTTGTACGACTCGGCTACCATTTGCCGATCATCAGGGTGTATTATCGAGAGGGTATCGAACAGATGCCTGGTGTACTGCTCAGCAGACGCCTCCTTCAGAAAAGCCGGGGGGCGGGATAGCAGGGTGGTTTTACCTGAAGTGTCGATTTGATAGATCGTCCCCGGGATGTTTTCGATCAAGGAGCGCAATTCCAGGGCGCAGTTTTCCATTGTTGACGTGTTTTCGGTTCTGATTGTATTGATGGGCCGCCGTGATCCGGCAATACTCAGCGGCTTGCTGTTCATGTCGTGATGCAGGATTTTTTCACGATCAAGGATACTGCCCCAGCATCCGCATTTGTGATGCCCCCTCATCGTAGTTCCACAATGAGCTGGATTTTCCAGCCGCTTGTTCTTCGAGAGATTTGATGGCTCGTTCACGATCATCTGGGGGAGCTGTTGTTTCCATCGTTCTATGGTTATGGGGGTAAGACCTTCCCCGGCGTAACCCACTCCCAGTGGGCCATCTTAGCGTCCTTTATTGCTTGCTCAGATGTTAAGGCGCGACGTTCGCGCATGGAACTGTTACCTGCACGATCGTCTCCTTTGCCTTGCTTTTGCGTTTCCATCACTACAGGTCGCTCTTCGAGCTTTGTCGCCGTTTCTTACATTGAGAATGTAATGTTCTGTGGCCTTTTTCGGTAGTGGTTCAGCCTACTGGTTTAACTCGTCAATGATACTAAGTAGTTCTGAGTTTCCAAACGGCTTGCAGAGCGTTGCATCTGCCCCCATGGCCTTTGCGCGATTGAGATAGTTTTCCGGAAAACAGATGCCGCCTCCCGATATGGCTATAATTTTTATCCAGGGAAAGTCCTTGCGTAGTTCGCTGATGGTTGCGATGCCTTCTTTTTTAGGCATCAATAAGTCTGTGATGACTATGTGGATCTCGGGTGTTTTTCTCAAAGACAGGAGCCCTTCGTGCCCATCCGCTGCCTGTATTGTACTGTAGCCATCCTCATTAAGAATATCGCAAATCATCTGCCGGATATCCTCCTCATCCTCGATGACTAGGATGGGAGCTTCAATTTTCATGGTCTTTTCTGTCAATGGTTTTTGAAAAATGCCGGTTTAGCGCTTAGTCTTGGATGGTAATGACAGGAACCAGTGTATAGCGCTAATAAGCGAAGATACAGTTTTCTTCTATAATAACGCCAGACTTTACGCTCATTTTTCTTGGGCGTATTTAACTTTCAGGACAACTTCGTATTGCTCTTTTTCGACTGTAAAGCCTCGATGAGCAAGGTTACCAGCAGGTTCACGATTACCGAGACGGCTATGTACCAGGTCCATGCCAGCCCGAGGAATTTCAGCAGAAACACCACGCCCGTGCTTGCCAGCAATCCGGCGATGAGACTGGTAGAGTGGAACTCCCGACTGCTGCGCGAAAGGAGAAACAGGCCGAGCAGTCCGCCGTAGGTGAACGAGGCGATTTCAAGACCCAGCATCACAATCGATTTGTCGTTTTCGTTGAATACGAGCGCGATGCCGATCAGCACTGCGGCCCAGCCGATGCTGATGAAGCGGGATGCGGTGAGCGAAGCGTTCCCTTTCAGCAGGTCGGTCACGGTTGAGGCGGCGAGCGCATTGATCGAGGAGGAGAGGGTCGACATCGCTGCCGACAAGATGCCGGCCAGCAGCACGCCCTTCAGGCCTGCCGGAAGTACGTTGACGATGAACGAAGTGAATTCGCGGTCTTTGGTCGCCGGCGCTCCGTGCATGAAGAGGTAAATCAGCGATCCGGCGAGCAGGAAGAGCGCGAACTGAAACAGCACGAAGATGCCGCTGCCGATCATCGCCTTTCGCGCCGAACCGAGCCCCTTGCACCCCAGAATCCGCTGCACCATCAGGTAATCGACACCGTGCGAGGAGAGCGATAAGAGTGTCCCACCGACAAAGGCGCTCACAAAGGAGAGCGGGTGGGTGAAAAGGTGGGGATCGGTGTCGATGACCCGCAGCTTTCCGGCCTCATACAGCGAACTGAAAATCTCCGGCAGAGGCATGCCAATGTGCATGAGGACGTAACCGATGGAGATAAACCCACCGGCAAGGTAGAGCCCGAACTGAAAGCTGTCAAGCCAGACGACGGTTCTGAGTCCTCCAGAAATGGTGTAGATCAGCGTAACCATGCCAATGATGAGCACGCACAGCCAGAGCGGCCAGCCGGTGACCACCTGCACGATCACACCGGTGGCGAGGAACCGGATGCCGTCGCCGAGGATGCGGGTAATCAAAAAAATGCCTGACGCGGTTTTCTGGATTCCGGGGCCGAATCTCATGCCGATGACTTCGTAAATCGAGGTGACGCCGTGTTTGAAATAGGCTGGCAGCAGAATGAAGCTGACCAGAATCCGGCCAACGATGTAGCCAAACGAGAGTTGCAGGAAGGTCCAGTCGCCCCGGTAGGCCAGCCCCGGAACACTCACAAAGGTGAGTACCGAGGTTTCGGTAGCCACCACGGAGAGCATGACGGCGAACCATGGCAGCTTGTGGCCGCCGAGAAAGTAGTCGCTGGTCTGCTTGTTGCTGCGACCCTGCCAGAGGCCGAAAAGCGTGCTGGCCGCGAGGAAGCTGATGATGATAGCGTAATCGATCGGTTGCATCGAGATCTGCGGGTTACGAGTCGTACAGATGGAAGTTGGGTTTGATGGCGGCAAACGAGGCTTCGTCCTGCTGCCAGGAGCTGATGATGGTTTCGGCGGGTTTTCCGTCGAGAATCATCGAACGGATTTCACTGCTTCCGGCAAGTAGGTCAAATGCGGGGATGTCATCCCTGAACTCATACACACCGTCCAGAAACGAGAGGCGGTCGCCGTACAGCTCGCGAAGCGCGCAGGTCATGGCTACTCCGGTTGCGAAAGGGCGGAATCGCTCGCGGTCGGTCACGTGCAGGTAGATGCCGCCGACGACTCCACCGGCATACTTGTGGAAGGTCGGTCTGAACCAGGTTGGACGGAAGACAACGCCCTCCAGTGGCATCGAGCTGAGACGTGCGGCAAGCGCTTCCGGATCGACGAATGGCGCGCCGCTCAGCAGGAACGGTGTGGTTGAGCCGCGCCCCTCCGAAACATTGAGACCCTCGAACAGGCACATGCCGGGATAGACCTCCGCGACTTCGAACGTTGGCATGTTCGGCGACGGCGGCACCCACGGCAGTCCGGTTTCCGGAAAGAGCATCCGGCGCGACCAGCCCTGCATCGCAAGCACGCTCAGGTTGAGGTCGAGCTTTTTGTAGTCGCGGTAGAAGTGGGCGATCTCTCCGGCGGTCAGGCCGTGGCGCACCGGCACCGGCATTACCCCGACGAACGAGTGGAACGCCGGGTCGAGCAATGGGCCTTCGATCAGCTCGCCGCCGAGTGGGTTCGGCCGGTCGAGCACCATGATTTCGATGTCGAGCCCCTGCGCAGCCTCCATGAAGAGCGCCAGCGTGTTGACGTAGGTGTAGTAGCGCGAGCCGACATCCTGAATGTCGAACAGCACCAGGTCGAGCCCTTCGAGCAGCTCGCGGGCCGGGGCGAGCGACTGCTCGTTGTGGCCGTACAGGCTGACGATTTCACAGCCGGTCTCGGGTTCACGATCTACGGCGATCTGATCCTGCTCGACGGCGAACAGGCCGTGTTCGGGCGAAAAGATTCGGGTGAGTTCGACACCGGCGCGTCGCAGCAGCGTCCACGAATAGTCGAGTTTCGACGATACCGATGTCTGGTTGGCGATCAGGCCGATGCTTCTGCCAGCCAGCAGATCGGGATTGCCGAGCAGGATGTCGAGACCGTTGATGACCATGCCGTTTGTGAAATGAGAGGTTCAGAGCGGAATGCGCACGTTCGGTGGTGCGGCAATTGAATTTCTGACAGCTTCATCCGGGCCGATTATCGTGCCGGGCAGCAGTACCGAGTGCTCCACGACCGCGCCCTTCGCGATGGAGCAGTTCGCGCCGATCACCGAATCGATGACCGTTGCATCCGGGCTGATCGAGGCTTCAGGCGAGATCCGATGGGGGAAAAAGCCGATCTGCTGTTTCATTTCTGCCGCAAGTTGAAGGATACGCAAATTATCGTCAAGGTTCGCGCGGTAAAAGTTCGGCAACGTACCGATGTCCTGCCACAACCCCTTGTGCTCGTAAAAGGCGAGACCTTCGTTTTCCACGAGCCCATTAAATCCGGTTTCGACGATGCCTGAGTAGCCGCTCTCCAGATGCTGGAAAATGGCAGGGCTCAATATCGCCGTACCGGTGTAGATGAAGGAAGAGTCAAGCCCAGTGCCACGCCGGTTGCGGAAATCGAGCACACGGCCATCTTTGACGCCGATGTGGCCGATCTCTGCTGCCAGCGGAGTTTCATACAGGGCCAGCGTGCCACCTGTGTCCGATCGCCGGTGCGTGTCGATGAGCGAGCGCAGGTCGATGTCGCTAATAATATCGCTGTTGATGAGCAGGAACTCCTCATCGCCGAGCAGCGCTTCGCACTTCTTCAGGCCGCCACCGGTGCCGAGGATGGTCGGCTCTTCGGACAGTACAATTTCGAGACCGCCGAAGTCGTGCTCGTCGAAAAAGCGGCGGATGCTCTCCTGATGGTGGTGAATGTTGATGATCGCTTTGCTGATACCAGCTCTTTTCAGCAGGAACAGAGAGTAGCAGAGGCTTGGCACGTTCAGCACCGGAATGAGCGGCTTGGGTAGGGTATCGGTCAGCGGCTGCAGGCGGGTGCCGAATCCGGCGGCCAGGACGAAGGCGTTCATGGTCAGCGGGAAATGAGTGGTTCAAGCAGCTCGCCTGCGGTTGCAAGCTCCGGGCGTGCTTCGATGTAGTCGCGCAGGTAGCCCAGCGTCGGTGCGATGTCGGCCTCGAACGAGGAGTTGCCGACCACGGAGGTTTGGTAGCAGAAGGTGCCGACCGCCTTGACGTTGCGTTGAAATGCCATCAGGTCGAACAAACGCCGGTACTCCTCCTCGCTCATCGTCGTCAGGCCATGCTGGCGGAGCTGCTCGAAGTGGTAGCGTTTCAACTCTTCCACGAGGTTGGCATCCAGCCGCACATAGGAGTCGCGCAAAAGCGATACCGCATCGTATTGCGGTAGTCCCATACGGGCATCCTGAAAGTCGATGATCACCGGCTCGTTCCGGAAAAGCATGATGTTGCGGCAATGGAAGTCACGGTGGTTGAGCACGAAATGCTCCGGCAGCACCAGCAGATCCGTGATGGCGAGAAATTCCTCGCGAAGCCGTCCGATTGCAGATTCGCCGAGCCTTCCTGCAAAATAGTCCTTCAGGGCGTGTTCGATAAAGAAGTCGAATTCAAACATCAACTTCTCATGATCGAAACTGAGCGAAAAGGGAATCGCTGATTCCAGTGCTTTTTCATCAGGTCGGATCGACTGGATCTTGACGAGCAGGTCGATGATCTGCCGGTAGCGTGCGGAGAGCTGCTCACGATCGAGCTGCGGAATCTCGTCCTGAAGCATCAGGTCACCGCAATCTTCGAGCAATAGCGAGCCGGTTCCGCCGGACATTCCGTACACCTCGGGTACCCGTACGCCATGCGTTGCAAGCAGCTCGCGGACGATGAGGAATGGGTAGGTGTCAGGAGCGGCGTTGATGAATGCCGGATCGATGCAAGCAATGGCCGTGCCGTGCGGTGCTGTCACGCGAAAATAGCTCCTTGTCGAGGCATCTCCTTTGAGACGGCGTATACCGAGGCTTGCGCGCTCGCTGACGGGATAGAGTTGGCGGATGGAGTCCAGGGCGTTCATGAAGCGAGGTGGATTGAAACGAAACCCTAAAAAAAAAGCACCTTACGCGGAGGCATAAGGTGCTTGCAATCAGGGAAGTTCCCTTATTTTTTCGGGGCTACAGCCGAAGAGACGTTCTGCAGAACCTGGGTAGCAACGTTAGCGAAGCTGGCAACCAGATCGGTAGCGGTCTTGCCGAGGGGCTCGGCGACTTCAGCAAGAGCTTTGAGGCTGTTGTTGGCAACATCAACCTGCATCTGGAAAAGCTTGCCGAAGGTTTCGGTGAGGGTGTTGATTGCACCCGCGACATCGATGTTAGTTCCGTTTGACATGATGCGTATATGTTTTGAGTTGTTAGAAAGCACATAAGAGAAATTCTCCGCACAAAGGCAGGCTTTCGTGATAATGAAATAAAGCTAATATATTTTAACCGGTTGCGCAAGCGCGGGTGCGTAAAAAACGTGTTAACTGGTCATGCTCTCAGCAGGTATATTCCAGCCGGTTATGCGTGGCTGCTCTTGGCGCACTATGAAGAGGTCGGTCGGCTGATCGGCCAGGCTTTCGTTGCTTTTCAGTTAGCCTTTTTGTTCTGCGATTTGCCGATGAACCGGTTGAGCAGAAGCACCAGAACGATGCCGCCGAGAAAGAAGCCGAGCGGAGCAAAAATGGTTGTATAGTTGAATGCGTCAGCCATTGGGTGATGATTATCGCGTTGTTATGGAGACGGTTGTTGAAGCAGTGGACGCCACTTGCTTGCAACGCCATGTGTGATGAAAATAAGAAAAAACCTGTATTGCAACAGGCTTTTACCGGCGAAGGCCTTTTCTGTTCTCTTCCGGGATGGTAGCAGGCGGAGGGAACTCTGTGATTTGGGGGGGCGTTCATTGAAAAAATTGTGAAAAGAATCTTTCTTCGCGCTGTTGAAAACGCGTCATGATCCCGGCTGCCGTCGGGACTTTTTTAGCGGCGCACTCAAGTACCAAGTGTTGCAGTCGATATGGAAGTTATAGGAAGAAGCAAGGCCAAAGCGGTCATAGAGTCGCACCTGAATGATTCGGTGGTATATTTTTCGGATCATGTAAAAATTCTCAAATGCAATCCCTACTGTACCGGGGTCACCTATTTGAAGGAGCATGGCGTCTATCAGTGGATTTTTCAGGTGAACGATCCGCGCGACAATCCCATTACAGCAGTTTTCTTCGTCACGCAGGACGAAGAGCATCTCAAAGACACCTCCATTGCACCGGCGTCTCCGGAAGAGGAGGCAGCGCGCAGCGAGGCTGTTGGAGGTCGATGCATCAGATGGGTCAATGCAGCTAAGATTCCCGAGATACCGCTGGACAGCAAAAACACTTTTGTGGGGCGGGCTAACACCAGAATCTGCCTGTACCATCTGGACAACCAGCGTACCGAGGTGCACTTTGAAACCGACATCACGCTGGACTTCGAACTCTCCTTTCCGCTCAACCTGATGCCGGAAGCTATTCTCAAGTTCACGACTGAAGCGATCATGTCGAACATCATGCAGCAGGCTACCGAAAGTATGCTCTGCCAGGTGCAGAGCGATCTGTGCTGCACCACAGCCGAACTGAACGCTTCCGGCGGAACGGCCTGAAGCTGTTCAGAGCCAATCTGTTTCGAGAGCGTCCGCGTCCCGGGCGCTCTTTTTTTTTGTTCAGTTCCGCCCCGTCTCTTGATTTTGATTCTTGATGCTTTGGCGGATTGCGATTGTTTCCGGAAACAATCGCTGTTGCACAAAGGATTGTTTTTTCTTACTTTCAATACCCTAACGGGGTATAGGTAAGCTTTGTGGCGCCCTGAAAATGTGTCATAATCCCGGCAGTTGCAGGAATGACGCGGATTCGGAGGTGGCCGTTAAACGGTTTCCTGCACATACAGGAAAGGGGACGGACGATGAGCGATGAATGCCGAATGGACGATGTGATCGTAAGACTTAAGAAGGTGAATGGTCAGATTCACGGTCTGATCAGGATGCTCGAGGGCGAAGAGGATTGCCAGAAGGTGGTGACCCAGTTTCAGGCTGCCAAAGCCGCGCTCGACAACACCTACTCTCTTGTTCTGAACAGAAACCTCCAGAACTGCCTGAGCAGGCAGGATTCGGGAAGCGTGGAAAAAATTCTCAAACTTATATCGAAAAAATAGATGACCAAGAAGGTAACCAGAAGGTTCATCGCCCTGCTCGTGGCCGGTATGGCCGCCTTCGGGCAGGCTGATGCTGCAACCATGAGGCTCTCGCTCGATGATGCGCTGAAGATGGCGCGTGAGCGGAACACCATGCTCAAGGCGCAGCGCGCCAAGATCGACCAGGCCGATGCACGCATCGTGCAGAGCCGCCAGGCCTATCTGCCGAAGGTAACGCTTTCCGAAACCCTCCTGCACTCCAACGATCCCGGTGCGGTGCTTGTGGGCAAGCTCCAGCAGGAGATTGCTTACTACAATTTTCCGAACAACGCGCCTCCAGATTTTGGTGACTTCGCGCTGGACAAGCTGAACCATCCTGCGGCGATCACCGACTTCCACACCAGCCTCCAGATCATGCAGCCGATCTACAATCGTGACGCCTTCATCGGCGGTTCGATGGCCAAGAGTGCCCGCAAGGCGCAGGGGTTCATGGTGGATCGCGCCGAGGAGACCATCGAGCTGAACGTCAAAAAGGCTTTTTACGGCCTCCTGCTGGCAAAGAAGAACCTGGCCGACCTGGAGCAGTCGATTCGCATCATGAAGGTTTACAGCGACGAGGCGGCCCGTGGGTACAACGCAGGGGTGATGAACAAGTCCGACAAGCTCTCCACGCAGGTACGGCTTGCCGAGATGCAGGATCAGAAGCTCCAGATTCTGGATGGAATCAAGAATGCTGAAGACTCTCTGCGCATGATGCTTGCGCTCGGCAAAGATGACGCTATCGTGCCGGTCGGCAGCCTGTCGGTTGACGCGAAAATCCCGGCTTCGGTCAAGACGGCCAGCACGGAAGGCCGCAGTGACCTCAAGGCGCTCAAGGCCTTCGAAGAGGTGACCGATTACCAGCACGACATGGAGCGCGCCAAGAACCTGCCAAGGGTCAACGCCTTTGCCCAGCAGAACTGGCACGACAGCTCCTTCCTTGGAACTGACGGGTCGAGCTGGACGGTTGGCCTGAATGTGCAGTGGCAGATCTTCGACGGCATGGCCACCCGCGGCAAGATTCAGGAAACCAAGGCTCAGGCACTCGAAGCCCGTTACAATTATGAGGCTGCCAAGGAGAAGAGCGATCTCGATCTCGACATGGCGCGTCGTACGCTGGTAACTTCGCGTGAGCGGATTGCCGTTGTGAGCCAGTCGCTCGATGCTGCAAAGGTAAGCTTCGACTTCATCGGCAAGCAGTACAAAAGCGGCATGGCGATGACCTTCGAACTCCTGATGCGTGAAGGCGCATACACCTGGGCGAAGATGCGTCTGAACCAGGCCCGATACGACTACTGCATCGCCAAGAGCGAGTATGACTATTATACCGGCGGCAACTAAGGAGTCGGATCAATCTGCTTGTTAACCGAAGTCAACCATATCATGATAAAAAAGGTATCCATACAGTTAGTGCTCCTTATGGCTCTTGCTGTTCCGGTGCTTCTGACCGGATGTCACGGCCATGAGGGCTCCGCTCCGCACAAGGCTGCCCATGACGCCAAGAAGGTGCCGGCCTCCGCAGTCGCGCCGGTCAGGGTTCTGAACGAAGGTGGCGTCGAGTATATCGTCGTGCCTCAGACGGCCCTGTTCCGCCAGGGTGCGCTTGTCGGCGTGCTTGCCGTCAACGTCGATGGACGGGTCGAAGCCCGCTGGGTCAGCACCGGCCACACGGTCGGTTCCGACGTGATCGTGCTTGCCGGTCTCGAAAGAGACTCGCAGATCGTGGGATCGTACGATCCCGAACTTGAGGGAGGTGTTTTTGTAAAACAGAATCAGGCTGCAGCAGAGGAGGTTCAGTCAAATGAATGAGGGTATTGCCGGTAAACTGGCAAAACAGTTTATCAATTCAAAGATTACGCCGCTGATTATGGTGGCGGCTCTGCTGGTCGGCCTTCTGGCCACCTTCATGACCCCCCGAGAGGAGGAACCGCAGATCGTGGTTCCGATGGTGGATATCTACATTCCGTTCCCCGGTGCAGCTCCTGCTGAGGTCGAGGATCGGGTTGCCAAGCCGGTCGAGCGCACGCTCACCGAGATTCCCGGTGTCGATTACGTCTATTCGACCTCCATGCAGGACTTCGCGCTTGTAACCGTCCGCTACAAGGTGGGCGAGGATGCCGAGGCCAGCATGGTGAAGCTCTGGGCCACGCTCATGAAGAACATGGACAAAATGCCGCAGGGCGTCCAGATGCCTCTCATGAAGAAGGTCTCCATCGATGACGTGCCGGTGCTCGCCCTCACTTTCTGGGGCAAGGACGCTACGCCATACGAGCTTCGCAAGGCGGCCGTCGATGTTGGTGACCAGCTCAAGCAGATCAAGGACATCGGCGACGTCGAGGTCAAGGGTGGCCTGAAACGCCAGATCCGCGTCCTGCTTGATAAAGACAAGCTTGCCGCTCGCAACGTGAGCGCTTTCCAGATTGTCAAACAGCTCCAGACCTCCAACAGCCAGATGACCTCCGGCAACCTCGAGAACCTCAATAAAGAGGTGATCGTCAGAAGCGGTCAGTTCTTCGAGAGTGCCGAAGATGTTGGCAACATTGTTGTCGGTCTGTACGGCGGTTCGCCGGTCTATCTGCGTGATGTGGCTCAGGTCATCGATGGCCCTGAAGAGGTGAACAACTACAGCTTCTTCGGCTGGGGCGCAGCCGACCATGAAGGCCGCGAGGGTGAGTTCCCTGCCGTGACCCTGACCGTCGCCAAGCGCAAAGGCGCAGACGCTACCGTGCTGGCCGACCAGGTGCTTGCCAAGGTCGAGGATCTGAAAGGCGCCCTTGTGCCTGCCGATATCACGGTGACCCAGACCCGTAACTACGGTGAGACCGCGACCGAAAAGGTCTTCACCCTGCTCGAGCACCTCAGCATCGCAATCGTGGCTGTGACCGTTATCGTAGCCTTTTTCCTCGGCTGGAGGGGTGCGCTGGTCAACTTCATGTCGGTGCCGATTACCTTCGCGCTGACGCTGCTTGTTTATTATCTCTTCGATTACTCGCTCAACAGGGTGACGCTCTTCGCGCTCATCTTCGTGACGGGTATTGTGGTCGATGACTCGATTATCATCGCCGAGAACATCCACCGCCACTTCTCTATGAAGAAGATGCCGAAACTCGAAGCTGCTATCGCGGCTGTGAGTGAGGTGGGTAACCCGACCATTCTGGCCACCTTCACGGTGATCGCAGCCGTGTTGCCGATGGTGTTCGTTTCCGGCCTGATGGGCCCGTACATGAGCCCGATGCCGATCGGCGCTTCGCTGGCCATGATCTTTTCTCTGATGGTCGCGCTGATCGTCACCCCGTGGCTCTCCTACAGGCTGCTCAAGGCTGACGACGATGGCCACGAAGAGTATGACATCAAGAAGACCGGCTACTACAAGTTCTTCAACGGCATCCTTTCGCCGATGATCGACAGCGCCTTCAAACGCTGGATGGCTTTCGGTATCGTCGGCCTGATGCTTGTCGGCGCGATTGCCCTCATTCCGATGAAAGCGGTCGAGCTGAAGATGCTGCCGTTCGATAACAAGAACGAGTTCCAGGTGATTCTCGATATGCCCGAAGGCACTGCGCTCGAAAAGACCACGCAGGTTGCCAAGGAGATTTCTGACTACCTCAAAACGGTTCCGGAGGTCGAGAGCTACCAGTACTATGCCGGCGTCAATGCGCCGATCAACTTCAACGGCTTGGTGCGTCACTACTACCTGCGCAAAGGCCCGAACATGGCTGATATTCAGGTGAACCTGGTGCACAAAGGCGAGCGCAGCGCGCAGAGCCACGACATTGCCAAGCGCGTCAGGGACGGTGTTCAGGAGATCGCCAAGCGCTACAACGGCAACGCCAAGATCGTCGAAATTCCGCCGGGCCCTCCGGTTCTTTCGACCATCGTGGCTGAAATCTACGGCCCGACCGAGGCGCAGCAGATCGAGCTTGCCAAAAAGGTCAAGGAGATCTTCTCCGAGACTCCGGGCGTGGTTGACGTTGACTGGCTCGTCGAGGATGACCAGGAGGTCTATAACCTCGTGGTCAACAAGGAGAAGGCTGCTGCATACGGCGTGACTCCGGAGCAGATCGCCTACACGCTCCGCATGTCCATCGCCGGCATGGATGCCGGTGTGCTGCACCATCAGAAAGACCTCGAACAGGTCACTATTCAGGTGCGCCTGCCGAAGGCCGACCGTACTTCGCTCAAGGATCTGTCGAACATTTTCGTCCAGTCGCAGGGCATGGGTACGCTTACCACGCGCCGCCGCGCTGGTGAGATGGTGCCGCTGTCCGAACTGGTCAAGGTGGTCAAAAAGGTTCAGGACAAGAGCATCTATCGCAAAGATCTGCGCAGGGTTGTGTACGTGACGGCTGACGTGGCCGGCGTGACCGAAAGCCCGGTGTATGCAATGCTTGAAATGGACAAGAAGATCGAGGCGCTCGAAATGCCGGGCGGCTACAAGATCAGCCCGCTCTACACGGCACCGCCGACCTCGGAGCAGAATCTCTCGATGAAGTGGGACGGTGAGTGGCAGATCACCTTCGAGGTGTTCCGCGATCTCGGTACTGCTTTCGCTGTTGTGCTGGTTGTGATCTACCTCTTGATTGTCGGCTGGTTCCAGTCGTTCAAGACGCCGCTCATCATGATGATTTCGATCCCGTTGAGTCTGGTGGGTATCATTCCCGGTCACTTCATTCATCATGCCTTCTTCACGGCGACCAGTATGATCGGTATGATCGCGCTGGCTGGTATCATGGTGCGTAACGCCGTGCTGCTGATCGACTTTATCGAAATCCGTCTGGATCAGGGCATTGGGCTCAAACAGTCGATTATCGAGTCTGCCGCCGTGCGTACCCGTCCGATCATCCTCACCTCGGGTGCGGTGGTCACCGGTTCGATCGTGATGCTCTTCGACCCGATTTTCCAGGGTCTGGCCATCTCGATGATCTGGGGTGGCGTGCTCTCCACGGTGCTGACGCTCGTGGTGGTGCCGCTGGTCTACTACATGATTGAAAAACGAAACAAATAAGTGGAGTACACGCCATGAAATTGCTTGCGGTCATGGGCCACGAAGAGACCCGCCCTCTGGTGCGGGAACTCTTCAAAAAGCACCGGGTCAATATGTTCAGCAATATCTCAATCCGGGGCTGCAACTGCCAGCCCTCGGATTTCGAGAGCCAGTCCTGGTGGCCCGCTGACGAGTCGATCGGAGCCTACTCTTCGCTCTGCTTCGCCATCCTTGAGGACGATAAAGCCGTCTCGATCATGGAGGAGCTTGAGAGCAAGCCGGTCGCCGTCGAGCCGAACTTTCCGGCCAGAGCTTTCCTCATGAACGTCGAAAAGACCGCCTGAGGAGCGCCGCCATGGGAGTGCTGGTCGAACAGATCAGAACCGGAGGGGATCGTAACTTCGGTTATCTTTGCGCCGATGAGGCGACGGGAGCGGCCTTTGCCGTTGACCCCTCTTTTTCCCCCGACGTTGTAGCCGAGACCGCTACCCGCAAGGGCTGGTGTCTCGGCTATGCCTTTGCGACGCACGGCCACAGCGATCACACCAACGGTAACGAAGCGTTCGAGCGCCTGACCAGGCTCCGGGTGCTTCTTTACGGAGACCGTTGCCCGCTCACCGGTATCGCCGTTCAGCACGGCGCGGTGTTTCCTCTCGGCAACAGCTCGATTTCCATTCTTCACACGCCCGGCCATACGCCGGACTCCATCTGTATTCAGGCCGGAGATGCGCTTTTCACGGGCGACACGCTCTTTGTCGGTAAGGTCGGCGGTACCTGGAGCGACGAAGATTCCAGGCAGGAGTATCACTCATTGCACGACCGGGTGATGGCGCTGCCCGAACAGTTCCGTGTTTTCCCCGGACATGACTACGGCACCCGTCCCTCTTCGACGATCGGCGAGGAAAAAAAGAGCAATCCGTTCCTGCTTCAGCCCGATGTCGAGGCCTTCATCGACCTGAAAGCTAACTGGGCTGCCTACAAAAAAGCGCACGGCATCGCCTGAGCTTTTCTCCGTCGCCTTGATTTTTATTTCATATCTCATTCCATTATATTACAGGATAGTGCTTTTTTGGGCTTTCTCTGCCGAAGCATGCCTACCCTGCGTCAGAACACACTTTCGTAGCTTCTGCGCGATCAGTTTCAAGCAATATGTAACGGGACACAGCCCGTCTTTTTCAAACGAGAGAATATCGACATGGATCAGCTCATCACCTTACGGACCCTTCCGGTTTCCGCCCTTATGCAGAAGGATTTCCACACCATCAAGGGCAGCTCCACCGTGGCTGAAGCTTTGCAGCTCATGAAAAAGACCGGTGAGAGCGGACTTATTGTTCTGCCGCGCAATGAAGATGACTGCTACGGCATCGTGACCGAAAAGGATATTCTCGAAAAAGTGATCGACCCCGGTGAAGATGTGCATCGCGATCCATGGAATACTCCGGTCTTCCAGATCATGAGCAAACCCATCATCAGCGTCAATCCGAGCATGAGAATCAAATATGCTCTGCGTCTGATGAAGCGCACCAATGTCAGGCGGCTCACCATCATGGACAACAACAAGGTGATCGGTGTGCTCAACATGGCTGATGTGCTGCATGCCGTCGAGGAGCTTCCGGTGCACGACGATCATATCGCCCTGTAACGCTGCCTTTCGCTGACTCGTCCCGCGTCGCCAAAAGGCGGGGACGGCGAGCCCTTTTTCCAACCAGCATGCCTGCCCGAGGCGGGCGTGCAAGGAATTCCGATTGTCTATGAAACCATTTGATATCGTCATCGTCGGCGGTGGCGGTGCCGGCCTTTACGCGGCTATGGAGGCCATGAAGACCAATCCGGGTCTCAATATCGCCGTGCTTTCGAAGGTCTATCCGAACCGTTCGCATACCTCGGCCGCCCAGGGTGGCGCCAATGCGGCCCTGGCCAACACAGCCAAGGACGACAGCGTCGAGATGCATATTTTCGATACCATCAAGGGTAGCGACTATCTGGCCGACCAGGACGCCGTCGAGGTGCTCTGCTCCGAGGCTCCCAAGATCATCCGTGAGCTCGAAAACATGGGTACGCCGTGGTCAAGGCTCGACGACAAGACCATCGCCCAGCGTCCGTTCGGCGGTGCCGGCCGTCCGCGCTGCTGCTACTGTGCCGACAAGACGGGCCACACCATTCTGCAGACCCTGTACGAACAGTGCCTGCGCAAAGGCGTGTTTTTCTTCAACGAGTATTTCGCGCTCGATCTCGTCCATGACGGCAGCCGTTCGCGCGGCCTGATCGCCATGAACATGAAGACCGGCAAGGTCGAGGCTTTCCCAGCACGCACGGTCATTTTTGCGACCGGCGGCTACGCCAAGATGTACTGGAACCGTTCCAGCAACGCGGCGGGTAATTCCGGCGACGGACAGGCGATCGCCTACCGCGCGGGCATTCCGCTCAAGGATATGGAGTTCGTGCAGTTCCACCCGACCGGCCTGCGCAAGAGCGGCCTGCTCGTGACCGAGGGTGCACGCGGCGAGGGCGGTTATCTGGTGAACATCGACGGCGAGCGCTTCATGTCGCGTTACGCTCCCTCCAAAATGGAGCTTGGCCCGCGTGACTTGGTCTCCCGTTCCATTGAAACTGAAATTCTCGAAGGCCGTGGCTTCGACAGCCCAGCCGGTAAATACATGCATCTCGATCTCCGCCATCTCGGCGCCGACCTCATCAAGTCGCGCCTGCCGCAGATTCGCGAGATGTGCATGTACTTCGAGGGCGTCGATCCGATCGACGAGCCGATTCCGATTCGACCGACGGCTCACTACTCGATGGGCGGCATCGATACCGACAACCAGGGACGCACCGTCATGGAGGGCGTGTACGCCGCCGGTGAGTGCGGCTGCGTTTCGGTGCACGGCGCCAACCGTCTCGGCGGCAACTCGCTGCTTGACATCCTCGTTTTCGGTCGCATCGCCGGACGCACGGCTGCCGAGGAGGCCCGCAACTTCAACCCCGCGACCATTACGCAGACCGAGGTGAACGAGAAGGAGCAGGAGCTCAGAAGCTACATGCAGCCCAAGGGCCACTACGAACGCTACGGCACACTCCGCGAAGAGCTTGGTCAGACGCTTGCCCAGAACGTCGGCATCTTCCGCGTGGAGGAGAAGATCAAGAAAGGAATCGAGGAGATCGACAGCCTCAAGGAGCGCTTCCAGCACGTCAGGGTGTTCGATACGGGTGACATCTACAACACCAACCTGGTTCAGGTGCTTGAACTGAAGAATATGCTCGATCTGGCCGATACAGTGGCCGCCGGCGCTCTCGTACGAGAGGAGAGCCGCGGTTCGCATACCAGGACCGACTTCCCGACGCGTGACGACGAAAAGTGGCACAAGCACACTACCTACACTCTTGAAGGCGGTCATCCGAAGATCGGATTCAAGGAGGTCACGATGGGCAAGTACGAGCTTCAGGAACGAACCTATTAACCGAAGGATATTCAATGAGCGATTCTACGATACAGCATCATGAGGAGAGTCGGGACGTCACCTTCAGGGTGCACCGGTTCAACCCTCAGGTGGATAGCAAGCCCTATTTCGATGACTACACGATCAAGCTCGAAAAAGGTATTACCGTGCTCAGGGCTCTCAACTATATCAAGGAGCATGTCGATTCGACGCTGACTTTCAGGGCGTTCTGCCAGGCCGGTATCTGCGGTTCCTGTTCCATGAGGATCAACCGTATTTCCAAGCTGGCCTGCACCACTCAGGTGTGGGATGAGCTTGACAAGGCCCGTGAGCCCGGCGTCATCACTATCGAGCCGCTCAGGAACCTTCCGCTGATCAAGGATCTGGTCGTGGAGATGGATCCGCTGGTCGGCAAGATGAAGCAGCACTCGAACTGGGTGGACTCCAAAATGCCTGAGGAGCAGTGGGGCCAGAAGGAGTTCCTGATCTCCGAAGAGGAGTTCTCGGCTTACGACAAGGCCACCGACTGCATTCTGTGCGCTTCGTGCGTTTCGGAGTGCACCATTCTGCGTGCCAACAAGGAGTACGTCTCCCCGGTCGTGTTGCTCAAATCATATCGCATGAACGCCGACACCCGTGATGGCATTCACGAACAGCGGCTTGCCGGGCTTGTCAAGGATCACGGTGTTTGGGACTGCACCCACTGCTATCGCTGCCAGGAGACCTGCGTCAAGAACATCCCCATCATGGATGCCATTCACGGCATCAGGGAGGACGCTATCGAACGCCGCGGTACCAAGGATACCAGTGGTGCCCGTCATGCCGAAGCCTTCATGGATGACATCGAGAAGAAGGGCAAGCTGGTTGAAGCCACCCTTCCGATCCGCACCAACGGTATCGCCTGGACGCTCAAGAACCTGCTGCCGATGGCCTTCAAGATGATACTCAAGCGACGCACCCCGCCGCCGCCGCCGTTGGTCAAAGCCTCAAAAGGCATTCAGTCCCTTCGCAAGGAGATGAAGGAGATGGCCAGCCATGTGGCGAAGGATCACCAAAAAAAATCCGGAGAATAGCAGTATGAAGCGTTACGCCTACTATCAGAGCTGCATCAACGAAGCGATGACCCGCGAGGTCGATCGTTCGATTGATCTCTGGCAGCATGATCTTGGCATAGAGATGGTCAAGTTGCACGAAAGCGTCTGCTGCGGCGGCAGCAACCTCGACTACGTGAGCCCCAAGCAGTTCGCGCTGGTCAACGCCCGCAATATCGCTCTCGCCGAAAAGCAGGGCCTCGACCTGATCGTCTCCTGCAATACCTGCCTGATGACCATCAGAACCGCCAAGAAAAAGCTCGATGAGTCTGCCGAGCTGAGGGCAGAGGTCAACGAAATTCTCAAAGAGGAAGGGCTCGAGTATCGCGGCACCTCCGATGTGCGCCACCTGCTGTGGGTGCTCATCGACGATGTCGGTCTCGATGTCATCCGCAAAAAGGTCACAAAGCCGCTCTCGAATTTCCGGATTGCACCGTTCTACGGCTGTCATATTCTCCGTCCTTCTACCGTGCTCGGCAAGGACAATCCGCTCGAACCGACCTCGCTCGATCTTTTGCTCGAAGCACTTGGCGGCAAGTCGATTCCTTACGACCACAAAAACCGCTGCTGCGGTTTCCACACCCTGCTGGTTGCCGAGGAGGAGTCACTCAACGTGGCTGCCGAGGCGCTGGGAGAGGCTATGGAGCAGAAGGCCGATTTCATCGTCACGCCCTGCCCGCTCTGCCACACCGTGCTCGACGGCTATCAGGCCAAGGCGCTCAAGCAGAATGGCCTCAAGGGCTCCATTCCGGTCTATCATCTCTCCGAAATGGTGGGCCTGGCACTAGGATACTCTGAACGGCAGCTCGGCATCAAGCGGCATATCGTTACGGCCTGAGCCATCGGGCCTCGCAGGCGCCTTATTAAGGGCGCCTGTCTGTTTTAATAAATGGCTGAAAAAGTGTACTTTTGCACCTGATTTATCAATGTCCGCAAGGTTTCCGGCACCGTCCGGCCCGAGGGGCAGCTCTTTTCACAACATCACTAATCATCGCACTCCATGCTCAAAAATGATCTTTTTCTCAGGGCGTTGAAGAGGCAGTCGACCCCTCGTACTCCCATCTGGGTAATGCGCCAGGCTGGTCGTTACCTGCCGGAATACCGTGCAGTCAGGGAAAAAACCGACTTCCTGACCCTCTGCAAAACGCCTGAACTGGCTTGTGAAGTCACCATTCAGCCGGTCGATCTGATGGGCGTGGATGCGGCGATCATCTTCTCCGACATCCTTGTGGTGAACGAAGCGATGGGCATGGATGTGCAGATCATCGAGTCCAAAGGCATCAAGCTGACTCCAGAGATCCGCTCGCAGGCCGACATCGACAAGCTGATCGATCCCGACGTCGAGGAGAAGCTCGGCTACGTGTTCGACGCGATCCGCCTCACCAAGAAGGAGCTGAACGACCGCGTGCCGCTCATCGGCTTCTCGGGCGCTGCATGGACGCTCTTCACCTATGCCGTCGAAGGCGGCGGTTCGAAGAACTACGCCAACGCCAAGAAGATGATGTACCGTGAGCCGCAGATGGCCCACCAGCTTCTCCAGAAGATCACCACCTGCATCAGCAACTACCTCATCAAGCAGGTCGAAGCCGGCGCCGACGCTATCCAGATTTTTGACTCCTGGGCAAGCGCGCTCTCCGAGGATGACTACCGCGAGTTCGCTCTGCCGTACATCAAGCAGAATGTCGCTGCCGTGAAGGCTGCATATCCGGAAGTTCCAGTGATCGTCTTCGCCAAAGACATGAACACCATCCTTTCCGACGTCGCCGACACCGGTGCCGATGCAGTTGGCCTCGGCTGGAACATCGATATCGCGAAGGCCCGCAAAGAGCTCAACGACCGCGTCTGCCTCCAGGGCAACATGGACCCGACGGTGCTCTACGGCACTCCGGAGAAGATCAAATCGGAAGCTGCAAAGATTCTCAAGCAGTTCGGTCAGCACACCGATTGCTCAGGCCACGTTTTCAACCTCGGCCACGGCATTCTGCCCGACGTCGATCCGGCAAACCTGAAGTGCCTCGTCGAGTTCGTCAAGGAAGAGAGCGCCAAGTACCACTAAGCGCCTTCCCGATTTCGCTTTCAAAACTCCGCCCTGTGCTTGCAAGGCGGAGTTTTTTTTATATTGCAAGAAATTTTCAACAAAGCAGTTACGCCATGACAAGGCAGTGCAACTGTTCGGAGGGAAGCTGCGGTTCCGGACGTTACGAAGAGCTGGTGCTCGAGCGGATGCTTTACAGCGCCCGACTCAAGGAGACGGTCGCCCGGCGCGACAGCGACGTGATCGCGGCGATGGCCACGATGATTGCCGAGACCTTCCGGAATGGAGGTAAGGTGCTTCTGTGCGGCAACGGCGGAAGCGCTGCCGATGCGCAGCATCTGGCTGCCGAGCTGACCATCCGTTATCGCAGCTCGGTGAACCGGCCAGCGCTGCCAGCTATCGCGCTTTCGACCGACACCTCGGCCCTGACGGCGGGTGCGAACGATCTCGGGTTCGATGAGGTGTTCTCGCGTCTGACCGAGGCTTACGGACGTCCGGGCGATCTGCTGCTCGGCCTCTCGACCAGCGGCAACAGCCCCAATGTGCTGAAGGCGCTGCAAACGGCGCGCAAGCTTGGGTTGAAAACCCTTGCCCTGCTCGGAGGTGATGGTGGCACGATCCGCCCACATGCCGATCTTGCCGTGGTTGTTCCGCACACAGGAAGCGCAGATCGGACGCAGGAGTGCCACATCGCCATAGGCCACGTCATCGTCGAGCTTGTTGAATCAATGATGGGATACGCCTGACAATTGATAAGGAATGGGGGCAAATTTTGTCCATACCACCTCATCTGTTCATAATCGGAATTACAAATCAAACAACGACACAATTATGCAGGTACAGAATATCGAAGGTACGCTGACCGCCCAGGGCATCAGGTTCGGGCTGGTTGTTTCGCGTTTCAACGATTTCATCGGCCAGAAGCTGGTGGAAGGGGCAATCGACTGCATCGTGCGCCACGGCGGATCGGCTGACAACATCACGGTTATCCGCTGTCCCGGCGCGTTCGAGCTGCCGTCGGTGACCCGTAAGGCTGCCATGTCCGGCAAGTTCGACGCCATGATTACCCTCGGCGTGATCATCCGCGGTTCGACTCCGCACTTCGATGTGATTGCCGCCGAAGCGACCAAAGGGATCGCGCAGGTCGGACTGGAAACGATGATTCCGATTACGTTCGGCGTGCTGACCACCGAGAATCTGGAGCAGGCAATCGAGAGGGCTGGCACCAAGGCTGGCAACAAAGGCTTTGATGCAGCGCTTGGGGCTATCGAGATGGTCAATCTCTACAAGCAGTTGGGATAACGTTTAGCAATGGGTGGCCGCCCGGTCGCCCTCGGTGAGCTGTAGCGGTGGTTTGCGAACTTGCCGCTACAGGTTCAACTCTTACGCGGCGTTGTTCACTTGCTCCAGATTGCCGCTGATGATTCTGTAACTCTCCTTCATCAACTCTTCGGCTTTGGCGTGCTGGTCGGGATCGATCGGTTTGCTAATGATCATGCGCACCGTGCCGTGGTTGATTTTCAGGCTCTTTTTCGGAGTGATGAGGTTGCTGCCGACAATGGTTACGGGCAGCACGGGCACTTTCGCTTTCTCGGCAATGATGAATGCACCCCGCTTGAAGGGCAGGATGTCGCCTGTTTTGGAGCGCGTGCCTTCGGGGAAGATGTGAATCGAACGCCCGGCTTTGAGCGTGTCGGCCGCTTTCAGCATGCTTTGCAGCGCCTCCCGGTTCTGGCCACGCTTGATGAAAACATAGCCGCCCGATTTCAGCGCATGGCCGAATATCGGCACCTTGCCAAGCTCCTCCTTGGCTACAAACCTCAGATTGAGTTTTATCGCCCCAAGAATCAGTGGAATGTCGGCCATGCCGGCATGGTTGCTGACGACCAGGTAGTTCTTGTCGGGGTTGTAGTTCTCCTCTCCCTCCACCGTGACGGTAATGCCGAGCAGCTTTGCGGCAAAGCGTCCCCACCAGGCGGCCATGGTATGAAACCGGTCACCGGTCGGATCGAACAGGTTCAGGATGAGCGCAAAGAGCATCCCGAAGAACATGACCGGGATGATCACCAGGAAAAAGAGAATCGTCTGGAGATTCATGGGTTCTGTCGGGGTCTGGTTGCTTACCGGTCGAGATTGCCAAGGAATCCGGCAAGATCTTCGTATCTGTTACCGATCAGCGTAGCCTGTTTCGGCTTGTTCATGATGTCGTGCATCGATTCCGGGATCGGCACCTCCTTGCCGGTGGCCGTCCTGATCGCTTCGTCGAACTTGACCGGATGCGCCGTGGAGAGCACGACCGCCGGTTTCCCGGCACCTGAGCGGGTATCGCGGAAGTGTTCGAGCGCCCGATATCCGACGGCGGTATGGGGATCCATGATGTAGCCGTATCGATCATGTACAGCACGGATCGTTTCAACGGTTTCAGCGTCCGAGACTGCGATGCCTGCAATGTCAACACCCATTTTGCGGAAGTCGCCTTCGTAGAAGTGCAGCAGGCGGGCGAAGTTGCTCGGGTTGCCGACGTCCATCGCCGTGGTCAGGGTCTTGATGGTCGGCCGCGGTTCGAAGCGTCCCTCGTCGAGATAGCGTGTGACGCTGTCGTTGGCGTTCGAGGCCGCGATGAATCCGCCGATCGGGAAGCCCATCATTTTCGCCATCACGCCGGCGGTCAGGTTGCCGTAGTTGCCGCTCGGCACCGAGAAGGTCGGCAGCGCATTCGATTGGTGCTGGCGGAGTTGCAGGGCAGCCCAGGCGTAGTAGAACGACTGCGGAATGAGGCGCGAGATGTTGATGGAGTTGGCCGAGGTCAGCGTCAGCTTCTGCCGAAGCGACTGATCGACGAAGGCCTGCTTGACCAGGCGCTGGCAGTCATCGAAATCGCCCTTGACTTCGAGAGCATGGACGTTGTCGCCCGCCGTGGTGAGCTGCTGCTCCTGCAAATGGCTCACCTTGCCCGACGGGTAGAGCAGCACCACCCGGGTGTTGGGAATGCCGTGGAAGCCGTAAGCTACCGCGCTGCCGGTGTCGCCGGAGGTGGCCACCAGCACGGTGATCATCCGGCTCTCTTCGGCGGCGTAAAAGCCGGTCATCCTTGCCAGGAAGCGTGCGCCATAATCCTTGAACGCGAGCGTCGGGCCGTGGAACAGTTCTTCGACAAAGGTATCGGCATCGAGTTCGTGCAGAGGCGTTTCGAAGGTGAAGCAGTCGTCGATCAGCGCCGAGAGGCGGTCGAGCGGAATTTCATCACCTACGAACTTCTTGGCGATGGCAAAGGCGATATTGGTGAACGAGCCGCTCTCCAGCAGCGAAATCTCCTCGGCGGAGAAGCGCGGCATTTCGGATGGCACGTACAACCCCCCATCGGGCGCGAGGCCTTCGAGGGTAGCTTTTTTCATCGTGACGGGAGCGGAAGCTTTCGTGGTGCTGTAGAAAATCATATCGTGATGCGTTTCAAAGAGTTGAGCTGATGACGCGTGCGCCCTGGCTGCACACGGGCGAGACCCACATGTCGGAATCCAGCTCGGCTTTCGAGAGTTTGAAGGTTTCCTGCATGGCCGCGCCGACCGTTTCGGCTGTCGCGCGGGATGAGGAGAATGCGAAGACTGACGGGCCGGATCCGGCGATGCTGCATCCCAAAGCTCCGGCGTCGAGCGCGGCCTGTTTGACCTCGTTGAAGCCGGGAATGAGCGGTGCGCGCTTCGGTTCGGCGACCACATCCACCAGCGCGCGGCCGATCAGGTCGTAATCCTCCATCAGCAGTCCGGAGACCAGTGCGCCAACATTGCCCCACTGCTGAATAGCCATGGAAAGCGGAATCGATTTTGGCAGCACGGAGCGGGCGAACGAGGTTTTTACTTCGGTGTGCGGATGTACGAGCGTGCAGAACAGGTCTTTGGGTGGCCTGATGGTGATCAGGTCGAGCGGATGATAGCTGCGGATCAGGATAAAATTGCCCAGCATGGCCGGCGCGGCATTATCGGCATGGGCCGAGCCGCACGCGACGCGCTCGCCTTCGATGGCGAAATGTACCAGCTCCATCTTGGAACAGGGCGAACCGAGCAGTTCGTTGGCCGCAACGAGCGCCGCTGCGGCACTGGCCGCACTGCTGCCCATGCCGCTTGAGAGCGGCAGATGCTTTTTCAGTTCCAGGTCAATATGCCCCTTGAAGTCGATGCCCTTGGTCGAACGGATATATTCGAGAAACTTGAGCACGACGAAGCTCGACGTGTTCTTTTTCGGGTCGAGCGGCAAGGCGCCTCCGTCCCCCGAAATCGAGGTGATCGTGACAGGGCTGCCGCTCCGGGGTTCGTCATGAAGCGTCAGGATAACTTCATCACCGGGTTCGGTAATGGCAAAACCGAGGACGTCAAAACCGCAGGCAACATTTCCTACTGTTGCCGACGCAAATCCAGTGACGGTTTTCATAGCGTGATAGGGGGCATGATTGCTGAAACGGTACGGCGACGGGTTGCTCCGGAAAAGTCTCTTATCCAAATTGTCTTGTGCATTTGAATAACTGGAAGCTTTTCATTAAATTTGGCTTTTATTTTTTGGAGGGTAACGGGCCGTAGCCAGATTCAAGAGAAGGTACGGAGAATCTTTTTCTTTTCTTAACAATAACCTATCGAATTCCATATGTCAACAGCAGTCAGACCCGATGAGGTGTCTTCCATACTCCGCAAGCAGCTCGCAGGTTTCGAGTCGGAAGCGGATGTATATGATGTAGGAACCGTTCTGCAGGTCGGTGACGGTATCGCCCGTATTTACGGTTTGTCGAATGTCGCCGCCGGTGAGCTCCTCGAATTCCCCAATGATGTCATGGGCATGGCCCTGAACCTCGAAGAAGACAACGTCGGTGCTGTGATGTTCAGCAAGGCGAGTTCGGTAAAGGAAGGCGATACCGTCAAGCGTACCAACATTCTCGCTTCCATCCCGGTCGGTGAAGCAATGCTCGGCAGGGTAGTCAACCCGCTTGGCGAGCCGATCGACGGTAAAGGCCCGATCAACACCGAAATCCGCCTGCCGCTTGAGCGCAGGGCTCCCGGTGTTATCTTCCGTAAATCGGTGCACGAGCCGCTTCAGACCGGTCTGAAAGCTATCGATGCCATGATTCCGATCGGCCGCGGCCAGCGTGAGCTGATCATCGGCGACCGCCAGACGGGTAAAACCGCTGTCGCGCTCGACACCATCATTAACCAGAAAGGCAAGGGCGTACAGTGTATTTATGTGGCTATCGGCCTGAAAGGCTCGACCGTTGCTCAGGTTGTTAACACCCTTGAGAAGCACGGTGCTATGGAATACACCACGGTCGTTTCGGCTACGGCTTCCGACCCGGCTCCGCTGCAGTTCATCGCTCCGTTCGCCGGCGCGACCATCGGCGAATTTTTCCGTGATACCGGCCGTCACGCTCTGGTTATTTATGATGACCTTTCCAAGCAGGCTGTGGCATACCGCCAGCTTTCCCTGCTTCTCCGCCGTCCGCCGGGACGCGAAGCATACCCCGGTGACGTGTTCTACCTGCACTCGCGCCTTCTCGAACGCGCTGCAAAGATCACCGACGATATCGAAGTGGCCAGGCAGATGAACGACCTTCCCGAGCCGTTGAAGCCGATGGTGAAGGGCGGTGGCAGCCTTACGGCGCTTCCGGTCATCGAAACCCAGGCTGGTGACGTTTCGGCTTACATTCCGACCAACGTGATTTCGATTACCGACGGTCAGATCTTCCTTGAGTCGAACCTGTTCAACGCTGGTCAGCGTCCTGCTATCAACGTCGGTATTTCGGTTTCCCGTGTGGGTG
Source organism: Chlorobaculum parvum NCIB 8327 (assembly GCF_000020505.1). Lineage (NCBI taxonomy): Bacteria > Pseudomonadati > Chlorobiota > Chlorobiia > Chlorobiales > Chlorobiaceae > Chlorobaculum > Chlorobaculum parvum. Next base: position 2,108,795 of record NC_011027.1, on the reverse strand, counting down.
GTGCCGCTCAGATCAAGGCGATGAAAAAAGTTGCCGGTACGCTCAGGCTTGACCTGGCGCAGTTCCGTGAACTTGAAGCCTTCTCCAAGTTCGGTTCTGACCTCGACAAGGCCACCAAAGCTCAGCTCGACCGTGGTGCTCGCCTGGTCGAAATCCTGAAACAGGGCCAGTATATTCCAATGGCGGTTGAGAAGCAGGTTGCCATTATTTTCGTTGGTACCCAGGGTCTGCTCGATACGGTTGACATCAAATATGTCCGCCAGTTTGAGGAGAGCTTCCTCGAGATGCTGGAGCAGAAGCATCCCGACCTTCTCTCGTCGATTGCCGAAACCGGCAAGCTTGAGTCCGATATGGCCTCCAAGCTGACAGATGTGGCGCAGAAGTATGTCGCCGCATTCAAAGAGAAGCACAAGGCCTGAAGGCAGCACAAGTGAGTGAGCGCCCCTGAAAACTCAGGGGCGTTTGCAAGTTATTCGGCAATACCAACAATGTTTCGGAATACATGCCAACGTTAAAGGATATACGCATACGGCTCAAGGGTATCAAATCCACCCAGCAGGTGACCAAGGCCATGAAGATGGTTGCGGCCGCCAAGCTGAGAAGGGCCCAGGACAGGGCGATTCAGGCCCGTCCGTATGCCGGGAAGCTGAAAGAGATGCTCGCCTCCCTTTCGACCAAGGTCGACACCTCGCTCAACCCGCTGCTCTCGCCTCGCGAAGAGGTGAACAAGGTGCTGGTGGTGCTGGTTACCTCCGACCGAGGTCTTTGCGGTGGCTTCAACGCCAATATCATGAAGCTCGCTCAGAGGGTCATTCATGAGGATTACGCAGCGCAGCACGCCAAAGGTGCGGTGACCATGATCTGCGCGGGAACCAAAGGCAGTGACTTTTTCCGCAAGAGAGGCTACAATGTCACCAAGGCCTATCCCGGTGTTTTCCAGAATCTCGACTTCTCTTCGGCAAAAGAGATTGCCGAGCTCGCCTCGCAGATGTACCTGAAAGGTGAGGCCGACAAGGTCATTCTGGTTTATAACGAGTTCAAGTCAGTGCTCGCTCCGAATCTCAGAACAGAGCAGCTTCTGCCTATCGCTCCTGAAGAGGGAACGGAAGAGGCCGCAGGCAGCGAGTATCTGTACGAGCCTTCGCCGGAAGCCATCATCGACGAGCTGGTGCCCAAGCATCTCAATACCCAGGTCTGGAGAGTGATGCTTGAGTCCAACGCCGCCGAGCAGGCTGCCCGAATGGCTGCCATGGATTCGGCAACCGAGAACGCCAAGGAGCTGATCCGGGTGCTGAACATCAGCTACAACCGCGCACGTCAGGCTGCGATCACCAAAGAGCTGAGCGAGATTGTCGCCGGCGCCGACGCCCTGAAGCAGTAATTTCAGCGGTTACAGGAACCATTGGAAAGCGCCCCCATACAGGGCGCTTTCTTTTTTTGTGTTGACGGGGAAGGAAAAAAGAGTCGCACTTTGGCTTGTATTATTCACCCGGCCGTAAGAAATTAGGATGTCCGTTTAAACGTGTAACGCACCATTGTACAGCATGAAGGTATTCAAGTTCGGAGGATCGTCGATCGCATCGGCGGCCAATATCAGTAACGCAGCCGCTATCATCAGGAAGGAGCTGGAGCGCTCGGAGCTTATCGTCGTGGTTTCAGCCATTGCCAGAGTGACCGATCTGCTTGCCGAAGCCGGCGCGCAGGCCGGCAAGGGTGACGAGGCCTGGCGTGAAACGCTTGACGTGATCGGATCGCTGCATGCTGACGTCATCCGTGAGCTGTTCGGCGAAGAAGCCGCTCCAGAGGAGGCGTGGCTTCGGGAAGTGGTGGCCGAGCTGAACGATGTGCTGCACGGTGTTGCGTTGCTCAGGGAGCTTTCCGACAAGAGCCTAGTCCTCATTCTGAGCTACGGTGAGCGGCTTTCGTGCCGGATCATGAGCCGATGCCTTGATGTTTCGGGTACGCCAGCCGAGTGTGTGGATGCTCGTGAGCTCATCGTGACGGACGAGAATTACTGCTATGCGAAAGTCGATCGACTGGCCACGGGCAAGCGCATCAAAGAGCGCTTCCAGACGTACGATCCTGTTCCGGTTGTGACCGGTTTCATCGCATCTGCGGAAGATGGCAGCGTGACCAATCTTGGGCGCGGCGGTTCCGATTTCACCGCCACGATTCTCGGCGCGGCGCTTCATGCCGAAGAGGTTTGGATCTGGACCCACGTGGACGGTTTCTACAGTGCCGATCCGAAACGGGTGCCCGATGCGAAGGTGCTGCCGGAGATCAGCTACGCCGAGGCGATGGAGCTTTCGCACGCCGGCGCCAAGGTGCTGCACCCGCTGGCCGTGCAGCCGGTGATGAAGGCTAGCATTCCGCTCTTGATCCGCAACGCCTCCGATCCGGAGAATCCCGGTACCCGAATCGGTCAGTTACCCGCCTCGACCGACGGCCAGCCAAGACCGGTGACCGGCCTGACCTCGATCAATCGCGTCGTGCTGCTCAACCTTTCCGGCAGCGGTATGGCCGGTGTGCCTGGCACGGCATCGCGTCTTTTCACCTGCCTTGCACGGCACAGCATCAACATCATCTTCATTTCGCAGGCTTCGTCGGAACAGTCGATCAGCCTTGCGGTCGCTCCGGATCAGGCATCGATGGCCAAGAAGGTGCTCGAAGAGGAGTACTCGCGTGAGATCAAGGAGCGTCGGATCGACCCGGTCAGCGTTCGCCGCAACCTGGCGATGGTTGCCATCGTCGGCAACAAGATGTCGGGGCACCCTGGCGTGTCGGCGCAGCTCTTTGAAACGCTCGGCAAGAATGGCGTCAACGTGATCGCCGTTGCGCAGGGCGCCAACGAGATGAACATCTCGGTCGTCATCGACAGCAGCGATGAAGACAAAGCGCTCAACTGCATCCACGAGTCCTTCTTCCTCTCGATGCGCAAGGTGCACGTGTTCATCGCTGGAACCGGCACGATCGCCAAGAGCCTGATCAGCCAGATCAGGGATCATCGCGCGACCCTTCAGCAGGAGATGGCGCTCGACATCGTGGTTGCGGGTCTGGCCAACACCCGGGCGATCTGCATCGAGCCGGAGGGCATCGATCTGGAGCACTGGGAGGAATCGATGAAGACCAGGGAAGCGCATCAGGGCATCGGCCACTACATCAAGCTGATCCGGGCAGAGAACCTGCACAACACCATCGTGGTGGATTGCACGGCCAGCAAGCAGGTTGCCGAGAGCTACCCGGAGCTGCTTCAGGCCAATATCTCCGTGGCCACGGCCAACAAGCTCGGCATGGCCGGTTCGGGGGAACTGTACGGCAAAATCATGAAGGCCGAGCGGTCGAGCAACGCCCGGTTTCTCTACGAAACCAACGTCGGTGCGGGCCTGCCGATCATCAGCACGCTTAACGACCTGAAGAACAGCGGTGACCGGATCATCTGCATCGAAGGCGTGCTGTCCGGCACTCTGAGCTACATCTTCAACGAGCTGCGCAAAGGCGGACGCTTCAGTGAGATCGTGCGCAAAGCCAAGGAGTCCGGCTACACCGAACCCGATCCGCGCGACGATCTTTCCGGCGCGGACTTCGCTCGCAAAATGCTCATCCTCGGGCGTGCGCTTGGCTACCAGCTCGAGTACGACGATGTGGAGTGCCAGAGCCTCGTTCCCGAATCTTGCCAGGGCGACATGAGTACGGCTGAATTCCTCGACCGACTCGCAACCATCGACGATTGGTATGTCGAAGAGATGGAGAGTGCGGCCAAAGAGGGCAAGACCATCGCCTACACCGGTGAGCTGAAGGATGGCAAGGCGAAGGTCGGCCTGAAGCGCGTGCCGCTGGAAAGCCCGGTGGCCGGCCTGAACGGGACGGAGAATTTGGTGGTTTTCACCACCGACCGCTACCTCGACACCCCGCTGGTGGTCAAGGGGCCGGGTGCGGGCGGTGAAGTGACCGCGGGCGGTGTGTTCGCCGACATTCTCCGGATCGCAAGTTATCTGGTCTGAGGCGGCGCATGAAAGCAGTCATCATCTCCATCGGCGACGAGTTGCTCAAAGGGCATCGCGTTAACACCAACGCTCCGTTCATCGCGCGCCAGCTTGGCACCATCGGCATTCCCGTAAGCCGCATCATTACTTGCTCGGACGATCCGCAATCGATTCGCGTTGCGGTGACGTCGGCGCTCGAAGAGGCCGAAGCGGTGCTCATGACCGGCGGGCTCGGCCCGACCAACGACGACCGGACACGCACCACCGTACAGGAGCTGCTCGGCCGCGGCCTCGTCTTTGACGAGCCTTCGTTCGAGCGAATTGCCGAGATGTTCCGACGCCGCGGCCGCCCGGTAACGGAGGCGATGAAAGCGCAGGCGATGGTCATTGAAGGCTCGGTCACCGTGCCCAACACGAAAGGCACCGCACCCGGCATGATTATCGAATGCGCGCCGCAGTTCGCGGGCCGCTATCTCGTTCTCATGCCGGGCGTGCCGGTGGAGATGGAGGCCATGATGCAGCTCACGGTCATTCCGTTTTTCGAGCCGCTCTCTGGCGCGTTCATTCGCCACACCCCTATCATGACAATGGGCATCGGCGAGTCGCAGCTTTCGGGGCTGATTGCTCAGGTTGAAGACGAACTGCCGTCAGGCACCACGCTCTCCTATCTGCCCCATGCCGCCGGGGTGAGCCTCATGGTGAGCACTTCGGGGAGCCGGAAAGAGGAGGTCGACGAACAGAACCGCCGGGTAGTCGATGCCATCGTTGAACGAGCCAGGTCTTTTGTCTATGCGATCAGGGATGCACGGCTCGAAGAGGTGGTGGTCGAGACGCTGCTTGAAAAAAAGATGACCGTGGCTGTGGCTGAGTCCTGCACCGGTGGCCTTATCGCGAGCCGTCTGACCGATGTGGCCGGTTCGTCCGGCTGTTTTCTGCAAGGGCTGGTCACTTACAGCAACGAGGCCAAAGTCGCACAGCTTGGCGTTGATCCGTTGACAATCGAAGAGCTCGGCGCGGTCAGCGAGCCTGTGGCCGAAGAGATGGCCCGTGGCTGCCTCGAACGGAGCGGCGCGGACATCGCGGTCTCCACGACAGGCATTGCCGGGCCGGGTGGAGGATCGCCGGAAAAGCCGGTTGGCACGGTCTGCATCGCGGTTGCTTCCCGTTCAGGAAAGGGCGATGTGACAGTCGAGGCCTCGACGTTCTCGATGCACGGTGACCGCCAGCAGAACAAGGCGCGCTTCAGTGAGGCAGCTCTCCGCGCATTGCTGGTCAGGCTGAAACAGCCCGGCTCCTGATAGACGAGCTTCCGATTGCTGCCGAACGCTTTCAGGGGCTTTTGAATTGTGTATATTTTTTCGCTGGTGTTCCGCAAGTGTTAGGTTGTCTGCTCCGGAACAGGGGCGCGAAGAAGAGATGACTACCCAATGAAAACTGCGTTTGTGTTTTATGCCTTCCATTGCAAAACTTCCTGATATCGTTGCCAATAAAATTTCGGCTGGCGAAGTGGTGCAGCGTCCGGCCTCGGTGGTCAAGGAGCTTCTCGAAAATTCAATCGATTCCGGAGCTTCGGCCATCACCGTCGTCATCAAGGAGGCCGGCCGGCAACTCGTCCGGATCATCGATAACGGCTGCGGCATGGACAGCGATGACGCCCTGCTCAGCGTGGAACGGTTCGCCACCAGCAAGATTTCCGACGTGGATGATCTCAATGCACTCCGGACGCTCGGCTTTCGCGGGGAGGCGCTGGCAAGCATTTCGTCGGTCTCGCACTTCGAGCTGAAGACCCGTCGCCAGAGCGAGCCGGTCGGCATCCAGCTCATCAGCAACGGCGGTGAGATCGAAGGCCCTCAGCCTGCGCAGTGCGAGCCCGGTACGTCGATTTCGGTGCGCAACCTCTTTTTCAACGTTCCGGCCCGCCGCAAGTTCCTCAAATCCAACGCTACCGAGTTCAAGCACATTCACGAAACCGTCAAGGCGTTCGTGCTGGCCTACCCGGAAATCGAGTGGCGCCTGATCAACGACGATCACGAGCTGTTCTATTTTCGCACGCCGGACGTTCGTGAGCGCCTGAGCCACTTTTACGGCGAGGGATTCGGCGAAAGCCTGATCGAGGTGACCGAGGAGAACGATTACATGACCATCGGCGGCTATCTCGGCAAGCCCGGCATGATGGTGCGCCAGAAATATGACCAGTATTTCTACATCAACCGGCGTCTGATCCAGAACCGGATGCTGGTGCAGGCGGTGCAGCAGGCCTACGCCGAGCTGCTTGAGGAGCGGCAGTCTCCGTTTGCATTGCTCTTTCTCGGCCTTGACCCTTCGCTGGTCGATGTGAACGTGCACCCGGCCAAGCTGGAAGTAAAATTCGAGGATGAAAAAAGCATCCGGAGCATGGTCTATCCGGTCGTCAAGCGCGCCGTCCGGACGGCTGATTTTTCTCCTGAGGCGACCGTAGCGCCTTCGCCGGCACCGGTCGGCTCACATGGCATCGGGTTGCCGGAAAGCAGCTCTCGTAAACTGGCCTATTCGGACTTTTCCGGCAAATCCTCGACCACGGGTGATCTGTACCGGAACTACCGGCAGGGTGCGTTCGATCTCTCCGGCGCGTCCGTGCCGCCGCCATCGATTGACCCGGTTGAATCGTCTTTCGGCTCCGGTTCCGGAGAACCATACCCTTCGATGGTGCAGGAGTCGCTTCTGACGCCGTCTGCAGATCAGCCGTCCGCCGCTGACGAGCAGAATCCTGTCGCGCCGGACAAGGAACCGAAAATCTGGCAGCTGCATAACAAGTACATTATCTGCCAGATCAAAACCGGCCTGATGATTATCGATCAGCACGTGGCGCACGAGCGGGTGCTGTACGAACGCGCGATCGACGTGATGAACGAGGCTGTGCCCAACTCGCAGCAATTGCTGTTTCCGCAGAAGATTGACCTCAAGCCGTGGCAGTACGAGGTGTACGAGGAAATTTCCGAAGAGCTGTACCGACTCGGCTTCACGATCCGTCCTTTCGGCGGGCTGAGCGTCATGATCGAAGGCGTCCCGCCGGACGTGCGCGACGGAAATGAGGCCACGATTTTGCAGGATATGATTGCCGAATATCAGGAGAACGCCTCGAAGCTGAAGCTGGAAAAGCGCGATAACCTGGCCAAATCGTACTCCTGCCGCAACGCCATCATGACTGGTCAGAAGCTCGACGTCGAACAGATGCGGATGCTCATCGATCGCCTGTTCGCCACACGAATGCCCTACGTGTGTCCGCACGGCAGACCGGTCATCATCCGCCTCTCACTCGGCGAACTCGATCGCATGTTCGGAAGAACGTAGATGCACGGAGTGGCGGAAAAGTTGGATGTCTGTACGCCGCGAGCAGTTGTCTTGTTTCCTGAAAAATAAGTTTGTACATTACCGGCCAGAACGATTTTTTACCCTTGTAGCTCAGTGGATAGAGCACCAGTTTCCTAAACTGTTGGTCGGCAGTTCGAGTCTGCCCAAGGGTACTCCTCATACCACTCATACGAGGTCGCTCCGGCGGAAAAAAAGCAGCAGGGTTTTCCCTGCTGCTTTTTTTTATCGTCTGTTCGAATGCGAAGTGCTTATTGCTGGTAGCATCCGCCCTGTCCGGTTCCTCTGCCCTGACCCTTGCCGGGGCCCCATTGCCCGCCGGAGTACTGATCCCATACCCATGCAGACACAGCCGCCAGCTCTTCAGCGCTGAGGGGGATGGCTGGCATCAGGCCGAAACGGGTGATGGCTTGCTGGTCGGCAAGCACCTTCTCTTTGCTGGGGGCTTTGATGAAGTCAGCCATCTGCTTGATTCCCTCAGCTCGAGAGGAGTAGCGCTGGTGGTACCTTGCCGAAATAGGCAGAATGGGTGGCGCGGATTTTGGCGGCGGCGTAATCGAGTGGCAGACGCTGCAACTCCTGTCGAAGACCGCCTTGCCGTCCACGGCGGCAGACGCTGTCGAAGAAAAGCCCCAGAGCATCAGGCCCGACAGGGCAAGCACTTTCGCTTTGGTAAGCATGTCGTTAATCTTGTTCATGGTTCATCGCATTTCATGGTTTCGAAAATTCGTCAGCCTTTCGTACGAATATAAAAGTAGCTAAAAAACGGAAAAGCCAGTCAGGGAATCAACGAGCTGCATCATGTTTTACGAAGCGTTGTAAATCTTTATACTTGAAGATGCCTTCGAGCTGAACCAAAGGTCTTTCCGGAACCGTTCACTTCACCCTCATGAAATTGCTCAGAAATCTGTTCCTGTTCATCCTGTTCATTCTGCTGGTTGATGTGGGCCGGTACTTCGTCGTGCCGGATGTTGCCGAATTGAAGACCGTCAATCCCGAAACCACAGCGTTCATGGAGTCCCGAAAGGCCCAGTGGCGACGTGATGGCATTGATCGCACCATTTCGCAGCGCTGGGTGCCGTTGAGCCGGGTTTCGCCAATGCTTGTCAAAGCGGTACTCATTGCCGAGGATGACAAGTTCTGGCACCATGAAGGATTTGATTACGAGGCGATCCGGAACGCTGTCGAAAAAGACATCGAAGCGCGTGAGTTCAGGTTCGGGGCGAGCACCATCAGCCAGCAACTGGCCAAGAATCTCTATCTGTCGCCATCGAAAAATCCGGTCAGAAAACTCCAGGAGGCGATTCTGACCTGGCGCCTCGAACGCACGCTTTCCAAACGGCGCATTCTCGAACTTTACGTCAACACCGTTGAGTGGGGGAGTGGGATTTTTGGTATCGAAGCGGCCGCGAAACACTATTACGGCATCAGCGCTTCACAACTCACTGCAAATCAGGCGGCGCGGCTGGCGGCGGTGCTGCCCAACCCGATAAGGTTCAAGCCGAACGGAACGTCCCGTTTTGTCGAAAAGCGCGCCAGGCTGATTCAGGGCATCATGATGAGGCGAGGGCTTGTCGTGCCCGATTATCGTGAGGTGATCAGCGAACCCGATACAACCGGAAGCGCTCAGCCCGATTCGGTGGTCGTCGGTATTCCGGAGGGGCTTATCGATGAGGCGTTGCAGGCGGACAGCACCGCAGAGAAGGGTGGTGATAGTGCTGAAAAAGAGCCGGTGCATGTAGAGTCCGAACAAAAAAGCCAGTCCGGAGACTGAGTGTCTGCCGGACTGGCTGGAAACAACAAGGCGAAGTTTTTTCAGGACTCGGGTTCGAACAAGGATTTGTCCACTCCGCACACCGGGCATACCCAGTCTTCCGGAAGATCTTCGAACGGCGTTCCCGGATCGATTCCGTTGTTCGGATCGCCATCTGCCGGATCGTAAACATAGCCACAAGGCACACATACGTATTTCTGCATATCTCGTCTCCTTTTGAATGAAAAGTTATGGGGGGTTCACAAAAACATTCTTGTACTTCGGATTAACATCGAAAAACGCTCTTCTGCCAAGGCATGGCGTTAATCAATAACCAAGTAAGGTCACGATCGTTATAAAAAGTTCTCCGCGCTCTACCTTAATCAGTTATTTCCTTTTTTGCCAGTGCATCGTTAGGGTTTGACCGGCATCAAGTGGCTTACACCCAGCCACGCAGTGTCATGGCCTCCTCGATGCGGCGTATGGCTACGATCATTGCGGCCGTGCGGTTATCGACCTTCCAGGCGAGGGCGGCTTCGTGCACCGCGCTGAAGGCGGCGGTCATCTTTTTTTCGAGTTGTCGGTGAACCTCCTCTTCCTCCCAGTACCAGCCGCTGGTGTTCTGCACCATTTCAAAGTAGGAGACCGTTACGCCACCTGCGTTGCAGAGAAGATCGGGAATGAGGTAGACGCCTCGTTCGTGGAGGATCTTGTCGGCTTTGGGGGTAGTTGGGCCGTTGGCCAGTTCCGCCACGATGGCGGCGTTGATGTCGCGAGCGTTGGCGCCGGTGATCTCGTCTTCGAGGGCGGCCGGAATGAGCACGGCGACGTTGAGCTTGAGCAGTTCGCCGTTACTTAGCGGTGTCGAGCCCGGAAATCCGCCCACGGTTCCGTTGCGTCTTTTGTGCTCCATGATGGCGTCGTAGTCGATACCGTCCGGCTGATAGATTGCGCCTTTCGAGTCGGAGACGGCGACCACCTTCATGCCGAGCTGTTCGACAACGAGTTTGTGCGCGAACGAGCCTGCGTTGCCGTAGCCGTTGATGGCGACGATTTTGCCGTGAAGGTCGATGCCGAGCGCTTTGGCGGCTTCGCGGATGCAGATGATGCCGCCCCGTGCCGTTGCGTCTCCGCGCCCCAGCGATCCTCCGAGGGCGATCGGCTTGCCGGTAATGACGCCGAAGTCGTTGTGTCCCTGCATGAAGGAGTATTCGTCGGCCATCCAGGCCATGATCTGCGGGGTGGTATAGACGTCAGGCGCGGGCACGTCCTTTGTCAGTCCAAGCAGTCGACCGACCTGCCGGATGTAGCTTCGCGAGAGCCGTTCGAGCTCGCCTTCAGACATGGCTTTCGGATTGCAGATCACTCCGCCCTTGGCGCCGCCGAGCGGAATATTCATGACGGCGGTTTTCCAGGTCATCCATGCAGCCAGCGCCCTGACCGTGTCGATGGTTTCGTCGGGATGGAACCGGATGCCGCCTTTGTTGGGGCCGCGCGCGTCGTTGTACTGCACCCTGAAGCCGTGAAACGCGCGCACCGAGCCGTCGTCCATTTTGACCGGAATGGTGATATGCATTTCGCGCATCGGCCATCGGAGCAGTTCCAGCACTTCCGGATCGAGGCCGATGACCGTTGCCGCTTCGTCGAGCTGCCTGCGGGCGATTTCGAACGGATTGTCTTTTGCTGCTCCGGCGGATGTGCAGGTGTCGAGCACGAAGGGTTCGGGAGCTGGCGTGCCTTCTGGCGGGTGGTCGTCGATTGTCTGCATGACAAATGGAGTTAGGGGTTGTGTGTAAATCAGTGGGTGGTGAACATGACTGCGCCATAACCGACCACGGCATCCCGGGAGGCTTGATCGGCATCGCCGCTGTTCCGGTAGCTGAGCAGCTTGCCTTTCCAGCCTAGCCTGCTGCCGATTTCGAGGACGGTTTTGACGGCATCCGGGCCGCAGAAAACGGTTTCAAGGCCAGGGATTCTGCGCTGCATGACCTCCTGTTCGTGCTGTTCGAGTCCTTGAATGTCCAGCTCAACCAGATGTTCGAGAGTTCGGGTGTCAATGGCTTGGGCATCGTGGTAGGTCGGGTAGTGCGACAGGTCTGAGCTGGCTATGAGCAGGTCGTCGTCCGAGAGGAGCGAAAGGAGGGCTTCTGCGCATTGCCAGTACGTACCCGCCGGGTTTTGGCCAAATAGTACGGGCAGGATTTTGAAGCCGGACGCCAGTGCGTGCTGGAGCAGCGGAAGCTGGACTTCGAGCACGTGGTCGCGTTGGTGGGCGATGTCAGATTGATGATACAGTGTCGGATCGAGTTCGATCAGCCGGATTCGCATCATTTTGTCCAACGGTACGGTGCCCAGCGGTGTGCGCCAGCCGTCGTGCGGATCGATGGCGATGCTGTCGAACAGTGCAGCGTGGGCATTGCCGAGCAGCACCGCGGTTCGGATGTGCTGTCCCTCCAGCGTGCTAAACGCCCGAGCGGCAACCCGCCCACTGAACCGGTAGCCTGCGTGCGGGACGATGACGGCTTTGGGGCTGGGTTGGCTCGATGGCTGGCTTGTTTTCTCAAAAAGCTCAGCGAGCAGAGTGTTGAGTTCAGAGGGATCAGCCGGATAAAAAGCGCCTGCAACAGCTGGGTTCCTGATGTTTCGCTGCATTGCCATCATTTAGTTTTTTACAGGCGATGGCTGGTTGCAGGATGGGCATCGACCTCCAGCGTCGAACCGTTTGACCTGCGCTCCGATGAACTGGCGTTCGCGTTTAACGAGCGTCGCGCCGCAGTGCGCGCAAAGGGTGTCGTTGTGAGACGCTGAGTACACGTGTTGCAATCCGGCATCCCGGCCGATCTGCCAAGCTGTTTCAAGCGCTGACGGTTCGGTGGCCGGTGTTTCGTGCATCTTCCATGAAATCTCCGGGTAAAACGGAATAAGGTGCCAGGGCACGTCGCTAGCGAGTTCGTCAGCGATGAAGCCTGCAAGGCGTTCGAGCATGGCCGGATCATCCGAATGGCCGGGGATGACGAGCGTGGTGATTTCAAGATGGATGCCGCTTTTGCGAATCTGACGCAGGCTGTCGAGCACCGGGGCGAGTCGTGCGCCGCAGAGGCGACGGTAAAAGGCGTCATCCATCGATTTGAGATCGACGTTGATCGCGTCGAGCCACGGGTGAATGGTGTCGAGGCAGAGCGGCGACAGGTAGCCGTTGCTCACCCAGATCGTTTTGAGCCCGCTCTCTTTGGCGAGCTTCATGACGTCGAGTGCATATTCGGCAAAGATTGTCGGCTCGGTGTAGGTGCAGGAGATTGATGGGCATCCGGCGCGGATGGCGTTCTGTACGATCTTTTCGGGTGGGATGAATGGCGTGGCTTCTTCGTCCGGGAGCGCCTGGCTGATCTGCCAGTTCTGGCAGTTGGCGCAGGTGAAGTTGCAGCCCGCCGTACCGAACGACCAGGTCGCCGTGCCTGGCATGAAGTGGTAGAGCGGCTTTTTCTCCACCGGATCAACCGACTGCGACAGCGCCCTGCCGTAGGTGAGCGCAATCAGTCGGCCGTCGATGTTTTTCCTTACCCTGCACAGGCCGCTGCGCCCAGGACGGATGCGGCAGTAGTGACGGCAGAGGTCACACTGAAGCACTCCGTCCGGAGCTGTATGATAGAAGCTTGTCGTATGCATGGCTCATCGACTTCAGGCTTTCGGATCAGGGCTGTTGACCCTGCCACGACAAACTAATTATAAGGCGGACTTACAGGGCGATAGTTCCCTGATAGACCGGGCGGGCCGGCCCTTCGAGGTAAATCTCGTCCATCGCGTCATTGAAGCCGACCATCAGTGTTTCGCCGCTTCTTACCGTCACCCTGACTGGCGATGACGCAACCTTGCCGAGCCGGTAGCTCATCAGAGCGGCCGCTACCGTGCCGGTGCCGCAGGCGAGGGTTTCATCCTCGACGCCCCGCTCGAATGTCCTGATGCTGAGTGCATCGGGTGCGGTGACTTCCAGAAAGTTGACATTGGTGCCTTCCGGGAAGACCTCCTTGTTATTCCGGATGGTGCGGCCTTCGGTGAAGACGTCCATCTGGTCGAGGTTATCGACATAGGCGATGGCGTGCGGGGAACCGGTATCGACGAAATGGCAGCTCCATGCGCCCGCATGCAGATCGTCTCTGAAGTTTTTTGGCGGAAGCATATGTAGCCTGACCGACTCCTTGCCAGTGATCTCTGCCTCATACGTTCCGGGGCCGGCTTCAAAGCGGTAGCGATTTCCTGCCGGGCGGATACCGATGAGGTAGGAGAAGTAGACCGCGCACCGGCCGCCGTTTCCGCACATCGAACCGGGATACCCGTCGGCGTTGTGGTAATTCATTCTGAAATCGGCAGTTTCGGATGCCTCGATAAGAATCAGGCCGTCAGCACCGATGCCGGTTCGCCGGGTACACATCGCATGCACCTGTTCCGGTTCGAGGTTGAACTGACTCTGCCTGTTGTCGATGACGATGAAGTCGTTGCCGGCTCCCGACATTTTGGTGAATTCGATCTGCATGATGTTGATCCGGATGCTTTGTTTTGCTGAGATGCTGATTGCGGTACCCGTTTTCCCGGCAGCTCGCCCGAGCGCAGACAAATCGCGCCAAAGCCCTCTGGCTAAAGGGGAAGCGGGGGCAAAAAACTTTACTATTAAATAAATTTTCTTATTTTATTTGCTACTGTTGCAGGATGCTTTTTTCTCTGAGATCATCTGCAAAACTGTTTTTTCCGGGAATTTCTCCATGTCGTGTCAGCCAGCGGAAATGTATCCGTGACAGACAAGTGGCCGCTTACCGTGGGGGTGTATCACCGGTTTTTTCGGTTTCTTCAACCTGAAAATACGTCCAAACAAAGGAGAGAATACAATGGCTGAACAAGTGAAACCCGCAGGGGTCAAGCCGAAGGGGACAGTGCCTCCTCCAAAAGGAAAGGCGCCGGCTCCGAAGGCAAATGGCGCGCCAGGCGGAGCATCGGTCATTAAAGAGCAGGATGCCGCCAAGATGAGACGTTTTCTGTTCCAGCGAACAGAAACGCGCTCGACGAAGTGGTACCAGATCTTCGATACCGAAAAGCTCGATGACGAGCAGGTCGTAGGCGGCCATCTTGCCTTGCTCGGTGTGCTCGGCTTTATCATGGCAATCTACTACATCTCGGGTATCCAGGTGTTTCCTTGGGGAGCCCCGGGTTTCCATGACAACTGGTTCTACCTGACCATCAAGCCGAGAATGGTTTCGCTCGGCATCGACACCTACAGCACCAAAACTGCCGATCTCGAGGCTGCTGGTGCAAGGCTCCTCGGATGGGCAGCCTTCCATTTCCTCTCCGGTTCGATTCTCCTGTTCGGCGGCTGGCGCCACTGGACGCACAATCTGACCAACCCCTTCACCGGCCGCTGCGGTAACTTCCGCGATTTCCGTTTCCTCGGCAAATTCGGTGACATGGTCTTCAGCGGCACCAGCGCAAAGAGCTACAAAGAAGCTCTCGGGCCACACGCTGTTTACATGTCTTTGCTTTTCCTTGGCTGGGGCCTTCTGATGTGGCTTCTCCTTGGTTTCGCTCCGATTCCCGATTTCCAGACGATCAACTCCGAAACCTTCATGTCGTTTGTCTGGTTTGTCGTTTTCTTCGCTCTTGGTATCTACTGGTGGAACAATCCCCCGAATGCAGCTATCCATCTTAACGATGATATGAAGGCCGCGTTCTCGGTTCACCTGACCGCTATTGGCTACATCAACATCGCGCTTGGCGTGATTGCCTTTGTCGCCTTCCAGCAGCCGTCGTTCCATGCTTACTACAAAGAGCTCGACAATCTGGTGTTCTATATCTATGGTGAGCCGTTCAACCGCGTCAGCTTCGACTTCGTTGAGCAGGGCGGCAAGATCATCTCCGGCTCCAAGGAGTTTGCCGAGTTCGCACCGTACGCTATTCTTCCCAGGAACGGCGCTTCGTTCGGCATGGCAAGGGTGGTGACAAACCTCATTACCTTCAACCACATCATCTGTGGTGTGCTTTATGTGTTTGCCGGTGTGTATCATGGTGGCCAGTATCTCCTCAAGATCCAGCTCAACGGTATTTACAACCAGATCAAGTCGATCTGGATCACCAAGGGCCGCGACCAGGAAGTTCAGGTCAAAATCCTCGGTACCGTTATGGCTCTCTGCTTCTCGACCATGCTTTCGGTGTATGCCGTCATCGTCTGGAACACGATCTGCGAGCTGAACATCTTCGGCACCAACATCATGATGTCGTTCTACTGGCTCAAACCGCTGCCGATCTTCCAGTGGATGTTCGCTGACCCGAGCATCAACGACTGGGTCATGGCCCACGTTATCACGGCCGGTTCGCTTTTCTCGCTGATCGCTCTTGTTCGTATCGCCTTCTTCGCTCATACCTCTCCTCTGTGGGATGACCTGGGTCTGAAGAAGAACTCTTACTCTTTCCCGTGCCTTGGTCCGGTCTATGGCGGTACCTGCGGTGTCTCCATTCAGGACCAGCTCTGGTTCGCCATGCTCTGGGGTATCAAAGGTCTGTCCGCAGTTTGCTGGTATATCGATGGTGCTTGGATTGCATCGATGATGTACGGCGTGCCTGCTGCAGATGCGAAGGCTTGGGATGCGATTGCAGGACTGCATCATCACTATACCTCGGGTATCTTCTACTACTTCTGGACTGAGACCGTGACGATCTTCTCCAGCTCGCACCTCTCGACCATTCTCATGATTGGTCACCTGGTGTGGTTCATCAGCTTTGCTGTCTGGTTCGAGGATCGCGGTTCGCGTCTTGAAGGTGCTGATATTCAGACCCGCACCATCCGCTGGCTGGGCAAGAAGTTCCTCAACAGGGACGTCCAGTTCCGCTTCCCGGTGCTGACCATTTCGGACTCCAAGCTTGCTGGTACTTTCCTGTACTTCGGCGGTACCTTCATGCTGGTGTTCCTCTTCATCGCCAACGGCTTCTATCAGACCGATTCTCCGCTGCCGCCTCCCGTCAGCCACGCAGCAGTATCGGGACAGCAGATGCTTGCCCAGTTGGTTGATACGCTGATGAAACTGATTGCGTAACAGTTAAGGTACGAAGGGGCTTTTTGCCCCTTCGACCATCTTGAGTCATAACGTTTACAACGCAAAACAATTTTAGAGAGGGGGGTTTGTATGGCCGAACCTGTTGAAAACAAAAACCAGGCACCTGCTCCGGGAGCAAAAGCGGCTCCGAAAGGCGGCGCGCCTGCCGCACCCAAAGGTCCGGCTGCGCCGAAGGCTAAAGCGCCTGCCGCCAAGCAGTCTGGCAAGGCAAGGCTGTCTCCGCTTGATGTTACGCTCGGCCGTTCCGGTGTTCGCCAGGAGTCTGCGCTTCCGTATGTCAAACCAAAGGCAGCGCCGCCTCCGAAACCGGCAGCCAAGCCTGCGGCCAAGGGTGCTCCGGCAGCTAAAGGTGCTCCTGTTGCGAAAGAGGGCGCTCCAGCAGCCAAGCCAGTGGCAAAGGCCGCACCCAAAGCTGCTGCACCGGTTAAGAAAGCTCCGCCGCGTCCGAAGAAGCACTATTTTATTATCGAGAACCTCTGCGTCGGCTGCGGACTGTGTCTGGACAAATGCCCGCCGAAGATCAACGCTATTGGTTACAAGTTCTATGGCGACGTTCAGGAAGGCGGCTTCCGCTGCTACATCGATCAGGATGCATGTATTTCATGTTCGGCATGTTTCTCTGGTGACGAGTGTCCTTCAGGTGCCTTGATCGAACAGCTTCCTGATGGCGAAGTGCTCGACTTCAGCTACACGCCGCCGGAAAGGCTTGATTTTGATTTGCGCTTCCTGCATCGCTTCCATCGCGAGGTCAGGTAAATCAAGAACCCTATACCGTATTGACGGACTTGAAAAAGCATTGCTTTTTACGAAGCAATGCTTTTTTTATTGGTAAAAAGCCTGGCGCATTCCGACAAAATTTACAAGCGTGTTAGAGCAGCCGATTCAGAATCCTGTCGATATTTCTGGGCTTACCGGAAAGACATTGGTTATCATTCCAACCTACAACGAGGCCGAGAATATCAAGCCCCTTATCGGGGCGATTCTCCGCTCCTATTCTCAAGCTCTTGAGATTCTTGTGATTGATGACAACTCTCCTGATGGCACGGCATCGATCATCGAATCGATCATCGAGAACGAATCGCGAGTCCACCTTATACAAAGGCCGGGAAAGCTTGGGCTTGGAACGGCTTATCTTGCAGGTTTCCGTTATGCCCTTGAGCATGGCTATGAGCGGATCATCGAGATGGACGCCGATTTTTCACACGATCCTGCTGCGATCACCTCTTTGCTCAAGGAGGCACAGAATGCTGATCTGGTGATCGGATCGCGTTACCTGAACAACACGGTCAATGTGATCAACTGGCCCCTTTCGCGGCTTATCCTGTCCAAAACAGCCAGCATTTACACCCGCTGGATTACCGGAATGCCGGTTTCAGATCCAACAAGCGGTTTCAAATGCCTGAGCCGAAAAGCCCTTCAAGCCATTGCCCTGGATCGAGTTCATTCGCAGGGGTACTCGTTTCAGATCGAGATTGACTTTCGGGTCTGGAGGCAAGGGTTAGCCATTCGTGAGGTGCCGATTGTCTTTGTCGATCGGACGGTTGGAAAATCGAAAATGACCAGAAAAAATATCGTGGAGGCAGTCTGGATGGTCTGGTGGCTTAAGCTACTTTCAATTGTCGGGCGGTTATAGGGCTCGGGATTTAGAATGCGGGACTGTGAGCCTTAAAATTAACCTGATCTGATCGCCAGACGTTTAAGCTATATCAGAACAAAACAAAAGCGGCTGTACTCGATGATTGTACAGCCGCTTTTGTTTTGACAAGTTTGATTAAGTCTACTCGCTTGAGAAGAAAGCCTTTAGCTTTCGTTGTTTTTCTCCGCAATGAGCTTGCTTGCTACATCGGATGGAGCCTCTTCGTAATGGCTGAACGTGTAGCTGTATCGGGCTCGGCTATGGGTCAGCCTGGTCAGCGCATGATGGAAATCCGAGAGCGAGGCTTGCGGAATCATCGCCTTGATGATCTGGAATCGTGAGTCGGTATCCATGCCGAGAATACGGCCTCGCTTGCTTGAGATTTCCCCGACGATTTCACCGGTATACTGGTCAGGTGTCTGAACGGTGAGTGAACAGAGCGGTTCGAGAATCAGTGGTTTTGCTTTGTCAAAGGCGGCTTTGAAGCCCATGCTTGCCGCGATTTTAAAAGCGTTCTCCGAGCTGTCAACCGGATGGTGCGAACCATCGTAGGCTACGGCCTTGAGATCGACCAGTGGATAGCCGGCAAGGAGTCCATGAGTGATCGTTTCGCGTATTCCCTTTTCGACAGCCGGTAAATAGCGGGTTGGCACTACGCCGCCAACCACTTCGCTGGCGAACTCGAATCCAGAGTCTCGTTCCGTAGGCTCGATCCTGATCCACACATCACCATACTGGCCACGGCCACCCGACTGCTTTTTGAATTTGCCCTGCGCCGAGGCGCTGATTCTGATGGTTTCGCGATAGGGAATGCGGATGGGGGCGGTCTCGACTTTTACGTTGAACTTGTTGAACAGACGGCTGATGATGATGTCGAGATGGGTTTCTCCGAGGGTTTTCAGAATGGTCTGGTTGAACTCCGTATCGTGCTCGATGGTAAAGCTCGGATCCTCTTCGTGGAGGTGGTGCAGACCGGATGAAATCTTTTCCTCATCACCCTGGGTGGTCGGAACGATAGCTGTGGAAAGCACCGGTTCGGGGAAGATGATCGGGCTGATGCGGCAATCGACTCCTTTGTCGGCCAACGTGTCGTTGGTGTGGGAGTTTTTGAGCTTGACCACCATGCCGATGTCGCCGGCAAGGAGCTTGTCGACCGGGATTTTTTTCTGTCCAAGCATGGTATAGACCTGTCCGAGCTTTTCGAGCTGCCCGGTCTGGGCGTCGATCAGTTCATGTCCGGTTTCAATGTGGCCGGAATAGACGCGTACATAGGAGATTTCGCCAACTCTCGGTTCCGACATGGTCTTGAAGATGAATGCGACCGTCGGGCCTTCCGGGTCGGGATCGAGCAGCTTTTCGTCGTTCATCACCGAACAGTAGGCGTGTTCCGGGCCGCGCTCGATCGGCGAAGGGCAGAGGTTAACGATGGCGTTGAGCAGGCGCTCCGAACCGATCAGATGAAGCGGGGAGGTACAGAAAACCGGGAAGAAGGTTCGCGTCACGAGCGCCGATTTGATGCCAGCCCGGAGCTCGTCTTCAGCCAGGGTGCCGACGTCGAAAAAGCGGTTCATGAGCTCCTCGTCGGTTTCGGCGACTGCCTCGACCAGTTGCTGGTGAAGCTCCTCGGCCTTTTTCCGGTAGAGGTCGGGAATCTCGGAAATTTCCATGCTGCCCGGCTTGTCGGGATTGAATTCAAGCTGCTTCATCAGCAGCACGTCAATCAGAATGTGGTGATTCTGGCCTTCTTCTACTGGGAACTGGATCGGCGTGACCAGATGGCCGAAATGGTCGCGCAGAGCTTCGAGGGTTGTGTCGAAGTCAGCCCGATCGGCATCGAGCTTGGTCAGCACGAACACGGTCGGTTTGTAGTACTCCTGCGTATAGTCCCAGACGGTGTCGGTGCCTACCTCAACGCCCGTGGCTGCGTTGACTGTGATCAGCACCGTATCGGCCACGCGCATAGCCGATTTGACGTCCCCGTGAAAGTCGAGCAGGCCGGGAGTGTCGATGATATTGATCTTCTTGTCTTTCCAGTTTCCGTGAATGAGGCTGGTGTTCAGGCTGTGTTTTCTTTCGATTTCATCGGATGCATAATCTGACAGGGTCGTCCCTTCTTCAATGCTGCCGAGCCGGTTGATTATCCCCATGCTCAGGGCAAGCGATTCGCACAGCATGGTTTTTCCGGTTCCGGAATGGCCGGTAACGACAATGTTCCTCAATTGGTCGGTTGGAACAGCTTGCATGTCAGTACTCCTTTATTGGTTTGGTTGAACGGAGCGGTCCGCTGTGGCCGGAGATTACTGCTTCACGACGGTCTTTGCAGGGAATTCAGCCTGCGGCACTTAACAAAAACTTAATCAAAAAAATATTGTATCCGCTGTTATTGTCACCATTAATGCGACCTTGAGGGCGATAAAATAGCCTGCCGGTTTCCGAAGAATGGGAACCATTGCGTATCTTTTCCTTCTATGTTCTTCATTCAATTCTAAATCACCGTATCATGTCAGTCATTACCAAGATCCACGCTCGTCAGATTATGGACTCGCGAGGCAATCCTACTGTCGAAGTCGATGTCTATACCGAAAGCTCTTTTGGCCGTGCGGCTGTACCGAGCGGTGCTTCGACCGGCGTTCACGAAGCGGTCGAGCTCAGGGACAACGACAAGAGCGTTTTTCTCGGCAAGGGCGTGCTCAAGGCTGTCGAGAACGTCAACACCGTGATCAACAGCGCTTTGCAGGGCATGGATGTGACTGAACAGGAAGAGATCGACGCCAAGCTCCTCGAGCTGGACGGCACGCCGAACAAATCCGTACTCGGCGCCAACGCGATCCTCGGTGTTTCGCTGGCCTGTGCTAAAGCTGGAGCCGAGTATTCGGCACTGCCGCTCTACCGCTACATTGGCGGTACGACGGCTAAAACCCTGCCGGTGCCGATGATGAACGTGCTCAACGGTGGTGCGCACGCCGACAATACGGTCGATTTCCAGGAGTTCATGATTATGCCGATCGGCTTCGAGCGCTACTCCGACGCTCTGCGTTGTGGCGCCGAGGTGTTCCACTCGCTCAAGGCTCTGCTGCACAAACGCGGTCTGAGCACCGCCGTTGGTGACGAAGGCGGTTTTGCGCCGAACGTGGAGTCCAACGAACAGGCGATCGAACTGGTGATCGAGGCCATCGGCCTGGCCGGTTACAAGGCTGGCGCGCCGACCGACAAGGGCGGCCTCGGTGACGGTCACGTCATGATCGCGCTCGATCCGGCCAGCTCGGAGTTCTACGACACCGAGAAGAAAAAATATGTGTTCAAAAAGTCCTCCGGTCGTGAACTCTCTTCCGAAGAGATGGCAAGCTACTGGGCAGACTGGGCGAGCCGTTACCCGATCATCTCCATCGAAGACGGCATGGCCGAGGATGACTGGGAAGGCTGGAAATTGCTGACCGAAAAGATCGGCGACCGCGTGCAGCTCGTGGGTGACGACCTGTTCGTGACCAACAGCAAGCGCCTCGGCGAAGGCATCGAAAAGGGAGTCGGCAACTCCATTCTCATCAAGGTGAACCAGATCGGCACCCTGACCGAAACCCTTCAGGCAATCGACCTGGCCAAGCGCAACGGCTACACCTCGGTCATCAGCCACCGCAGCGGCGAAACCGAAGACACCACCATCGCGCAGATCGCCGTGGCGACCAACGCCGGCCAGATCAAGACCGGCAGCATGTCGCGCTCCGACCGCATGGCCAAGTACAACGAGCTGCTCCGTATCGAGGAGATGCTCGGCGACACGGCCGTCTATCCCGGTATCAAGGCTTTCCGGGTCTGAGCCTCAGCGGAGATTTTCTATCCGCCCAACCTTTGCAGTAAAAGGCATATCTGGATGAACGATATGCCTTTTCTCCAAGGCAATTGTTTCGAACCATGATGAACCATTTCTTGGAGATCCGGGACTGGATCTTTTCAAATCCGAAAAAATTCCTGATCGGACTGGCCTTGGGCCTGCTCGCTCTGTCGTTTATTTTCGGTGATTATGGTTTGATCAAGCGAATCAGCATGGAGGTGGAAAACCGGCAACTCGAAAAGCGTCTTGCCGAAGAAGAGCAGAAGATCGTCGAACAGCAGGCCGTTATCAAACACGCCTACAGTCCGGACAGTGTTGAAAAGGTGGCACGAGAGCGCTACAATTTTCACAAAGACGACGAGACCGTGTTCACCATCAAGGATGAATGATGAGGTTTCGCTGCACGCTGTTGAACCTCGTTACGACTCCGTTCCATAGTTTTTAAGCCGGTTCGCCGGCTTTTTTTTTATGCTGCCCAATCCATACCTTCCATGACAATTCTTTTCAATTTCAACGCCACGTTTTCATGACTGAAGAAACGCTTGCCGGAGCCCAGTCCGTCGTCTATCCCGTGCCGGTGTACAGCTATCGCCGCCGCTTTACCAGAGAGGTCCCGTTCGGCCGCATCACTCTTGGTGGCCACCAGCCGATCAGGGTGGAGTCGATGACCAACACGCACACGATGGACACTGCGGCTACGGTCGAGCAATGCCGGCGTCTGTACGAGGCGGGGTGCGAAATCATCCGCCTGACGGTGCCGACCGAGCGCGATGCCGAAAATCTTCGCAACATCCGCGATCAGCTCAGGCGCGACGGTATCGATACGCCACTGGTGGCCGACATTCATTTTTCGGTCAAGGCAGCCATGAAAGCGGTGGAGTTTGTTGAGAATATTCGCATCAATCCGGGCAATTACGCTACCGGTGCGAAGTTTTCGAGCGAGGATTACACCGACGAGCAGTATCAGGCCGAGCTCGACAAGGTGCGCGAGGAGTTCACGCCGCTGGTCAAAAAGGCGATGTCGCTTGGCGTGTCGATGCGCATCGGCACCAACCACGGTTCCCTCTCCGACCGGATCGTGAGTCGTCTGGGCAACTCGCCGGAAGGTATGGTGGAAGCTGCACTTGAATTTGCGCGCATCAGCGAGGACGAGGGGTATTATGATATTCTCTTTTCGATGAAGTCTTCGAACGTCAGGGTGATGATTCAGGCCTACCGTTTGCTCGTCGCTCGCGCGGATGCGGAGCTGCGTTACGCCTATCCGCTGCATCTCGGCGTGACCGAGGCGGGGGATGGCGACGAGGGGCGAATCAAGTCGGCGATGGGTATCGGTTCGTTGCTTGAGGATGGTCTTGGCGACACCATTCGCGTCTCGCTCACCGAGGACCCGGTCAACGAAGTCCCGGTCGGTTTCGCGATCGTGAAGAAATATAACGATCGCCTGCTGGTCAAGGGTGACCAGGGGCATCTTTCGGTGAAGCATGTGGTCGAGCATGAAATGCGCAAGCAGGGCCACGAGCTTCTGCCGTTCGAGCCGTTCGGCTATTCGCGGCGCCCGTCCTGCAGCATCGATGGCGCGGGCAATCCTGTCGGCGCCGACGCCTTGCCCGGTGTGGAGACGATGGCCAAAACACCGGTTTCTGATCCGGATGCGCTGACGCAGGAGATTCTCGACCGTCTTGCTCCGGACAAGCCGGACGATGCGATTCGCTCCGAATATGTCGGTATCGCTATCGGCAGCATTGAGGATGTGCCGCCGCTCGAAAGGGTGCTCGATTCACTTGGTGAGTTGCGTCAAAAGGTTGTCGTTTCCACTGCCGATACAGCCCTGGTCGAAAGTCTGCTGCCGCTCTGCGGGCGGGTGCGGCTCGATATTGTCGAGGGTGAGGCGCTCTCGACCGGCTTCATCGATTCGCTGCATGACAACGAGGCTGCCATCGAGTTCTGCTTCATTCATGAAAATGCGTCGGAGAACGTGCCCGCCGAGGTACTGGTGCGTCTTGCTTCCAAGCTGAAAGCCAAAGGGATGCAGCGGGTGATGCTCTCTATTCTCTCTCGCGAGCCGCTTTTCGCTGTCCGCAAGCTGGCGCTTGAACTGAAAAAGGCGGAGATCGATTATCCGCTTGTGGTGCGCTACCGCCGCCGCGAAGGGGAGCGCTCCGGTGTGATGATCGAAAGCGCCATCCAGACCGGCACGCTGTTCTGCGACGGCATTGGCGACATTCTGGCGCTTGACACCAAGCTCTCCGTCACCGATGAGGTTGCGCTCGGCTTCAACATTCTGCAGGCCGCCAGGATCAGGATGTCCAAGACCGAGTTCATTTCATGCCCGGGATGCGGTCGAACCTATTTCGAGCTTGAAAAGACCACGGCGCTCATCAAGCAGCGGGTTTCGCACCTCAAAGGGCTCAAAATCGGCATCATGGGTTGCATCGTCAATGGTCCCGGCGAAATGGCCGATGCCGATTTCGGCTATGTCGGTTCCGGCAAGGGGCGCATCAGCCTTTATGTAGGTAAGGAGTGCGTCGAGGAGAATCTGCCCGAGGACGTGGCTCTTGAGCGGCTGATCGAGCTGATTCGCCAGAACGGCAAGTGGGTCGATCCGGTATGACGTTGTACACGCTGATCACTGGTGCTTCGAGCGGCATCGGCAAGGCTATCGCGGCAGATCGCGCCAAAAGCGGCGAGCATCTTGTGCTGGTGGCGCGATCCGGCGAGAAGCTGGAAGCGTTTGCCTCGGAGTTGCGACAAGCACACGGAGTCGATGTGCAGGTGTGCGCTCAGGATCTTTCCGAATCAGGGGCTCCCAAACAGGTGTTCCGCTTCTGCGAGGAGCGCGCCATCGCCGTTGACCGGCTGGTCAACTGTGCGGGGTTTTCGGTTACCGGCAACTTTGAGCGGATGCCCGAAGAGGAGCTTGTCCGGATGTCGATGGTCAACATGGTCTCTGTGGCGACGTTGACCCGTTTGTTTTTGCCGTCCATGCTCCAGCGCCGCCAGGGTGCGGTAGTCAACATCGCCTCGCTCGGCGGGTTTCAGGGCGTGCCCGGTATGGCCTGTTACTCGGCAACAAAGTCGTTCGTGGTTACCCTGACCGAAGCCCTCGCCGGGGAACTCACCGGGACCGGTGTTCGCGTTTTCGCTATTTGCCCCGGCTTCATCGACAACGACCAGTTTTACAACCGGGCAGGGCATGACCGGAGCAGGATCATTACGCCGGTGTCCAGTCCCGAGGTCGTTATTCGCGCTGTCCGGCGCGGTTTTGCCGGTAACTCGACCCTCATTCTGCCGACCGGCTTTGACAGCATGATGCGCTTCACGCAGCGTTTTGTGCCCAGAAAAATGGTGGTGTGGCTCGCCGGTCTGTTTGCCGGCGCTCAGGAAAAACGCTGAGCGCAAGGCCTGTATCTTGTTTTCCTGTTTGCCGATCTTGCTTGCAGCGTCCGCGTTTTCAGCGAAACCGGCAAGAGAAATGCATCCTTTTCAAGCCGCCGGCTTCCTCTTTTCGGAAAAGTGAGAATTATGTTTTTTTTCTTTGGATTTTATGGTCCGGAAATTATATTACCAGCCCTGTATTTTTAGTGAGCTGCTGGTGTAGCTCAATTGGTAGAGCAGCTGATTTGTAATCAGCAGGTTGCGGGTTCGAGTCCCATCGCCAGCTCGCAGTGTCAGAATATGGGTAGGTAGCGAAGCGGTCAAACGCAACAGACTGTAAATCTGTCGACATATGTCTTCGGAGGTTCGAATCCCCCCTACCCACTTGGTTTTGTTGATGACAAGCTGATGTAGCTCAGTCGGTAGAGCACTTCCTTGGTAAGGAAGAGGTCATCGGTTCAAGTCCGATCATCAGCTCCGGCTCCCGCAGGGGCGGTTACACGTCAGTAGCTCAATTGGTAGAGCAGCGGTCTCCAAAACCGCAGGTTGGGGGTTCGAGTCCCTCCTGACGTGCAGGCAGGCTGGACTCGAATTCTGTTCACGATCTTTACCTCGATGCTCAATCATGAAGAATTATATCGACAAAGCAGGCAAGTATTATCGTGATGTCGTCAGCGAAATGCGCAAGGTTTCGTGGCCGACCCGCGATGAGGTGAAAGATATGACGGTTGTTGTGTTGACGGTTTCAGGCATTCTTGCCTTGTTCACCTTCTCGGTTGACTGGGTGATCAGTACCGTGATGGGGAAAATATTGTAAGACTAAGGAGATTTCGAGGTACACAGCATGGGCGTCAGAAAAAAGGTGATGGAAGAACAGCATCCCCCGCAACTCCACTGGTACGCTCTCAGGATTTATTCCGGCCATGAGCGCAAAGTGAAAGAGGGGATCGAGATGGAGGCCGAGCGTCATGGTCTTGTCGACAAGATCAAGCAGGTCTATATTCCCTACGAGCGTTTTGTCGAAGTTAAGAACGGCAAGAAACGAAGCCTGACCAAGAACGCTTTTCCCGGCTATGTGCTGCTTGAAGCGGTTCTTGACAAGCAGACCAGAAACCTGATCATGGATATTCCATCGGTCATGGGTTTTCTTGGCGTTGATGACAATCCCACCCCGCTACGTCCTGATGAGGTAGAGAAAATCCTTGTTCCTGAAAGTGCTGTCGAGCACCGCGCAGTGGTCGAGGCTCCTTTCAAGGTCGGCGACTCGGTCAAGGTGATCGATGGCCCGTTCAGCTCCCTTACCGGCATTGTGCATGAGGTTTGCACCGAGAGGATGAAAGTCAAGGTGATGATCAACTTCTTCGGCAGAAGCACTCCTACCGAGCTGGATTTCTCCCAGGTCAAGTCGGTTTCGCAATAACAGAGATCATAGTATTAATTCACGCTGTTGAAAGAGAGATAGCACATGGCAAAAAAGATAACAGGGTTCATCAAGTTGCAAATTCCTGCAGGAGGTGCGAATCCTGCTCCTCCCGTCGGACCGGCACTCGGTCAGAAGGGTGTGAATATCATGGAGTTCTGCAAGCAGTTCAACGCCAAGACGCAGTCTGAAGCCGGCATGATCATCCCTGTGGTGATTACTGTCTTTTCCGACAAGTCGTTCACTTTCGTTACCAAGACTCCGCCCGCCGCTGTGCTCCTGCTCAAGGAGGCCAAGCTGCAGAAGGGTTCCGGTGAGCCGAACCGCAACAAGGTCGGTACGGTTACCATGGAGCAGGTGCGCAAGATCGCTGAGCTGAAGAAGCCTGACCTCAATTCGGTCGATATCGAAGGTGCCGCCCAGATGGTGATGGGCACTGCCCGCAGCATGGGTATCGTTGTCGAAGGCTGAGGTATAAGTTTTTATCGTGGGAGGCCTGATAAGCCGCTTATTTAACCACTAACACAACACAATCAATGGCAGGAAAGAACTACAAGAATGCTGCTGCGAAGGTTGATCGCGCTCAGGAATATGAGCTTGCGGAAGCCATCGAGAAAGTCAAGGAAATTACCACCACCAAATTCGACGCCACGATCGACGTCGCTATGAAGCTCGGGGTCGATCCCCGTCATGCCGATCAGGTCGTTCGCGGCACGGTCATGCTTCCGCACGGTACCGGTAAAACCGTTTCCGTCCTCGTTGTCTGCAAAGAGAACAAGGCTGAAGAGGCTCGTGAGGCTGGTGCCGATTTCGTCGGATTCGAAGACTATATCGAGAAAATCCAGAACGGCTGGACCGATGTCGATGTGGTTGTCGCAACCCCTGACGTCATGGGTCAGCTTGGCAAGGTTGCCCGAATCCTCGGCCCCCGCGGCCTGATGCCGAACCCGAAATCGGGTACGGTCACCATGGACGTGGCCAAGGCGGTCAGTGAAGTCAAGGCTGGTAAGATCGAGTTCAGGGTTGACAAGGCTGGTAACATCCACGCTCCCGTCGGAAAGGTGTCGTTCGACAGCGACAAGCTTGCTGGCAACATCGGCAGCTTCATCAAAGAGGTTGTGCGCCTGAAGCCTTCGGCCGCAAAAGGCCAGTACCTTCAGGGCATCACGATTTCAAGCACCATGTCTCCGGGCGTGAAGGTCAAAAAAGATAAATTTGTTGCCTGACGCGAGCGGGCCTAACACAAACCGATTGTGCACGTTATGATGAAGCGAGATAAAAAAGAAGAGATTGCTCAGCAGATAGCCGAGAAATTCCAGAAGTCGCAGGGCTTCTACTTTACCGAGTTCCAGGGCCTCGATGTCCAGAAGATGGGTCAGCTCCGCCTTGAATTCCGCAAAGCCGGTATTGAGTACAAGGTGGTTAAGAACACCCTGATCAAGAAGGCGCTCAGGGATGCAGCCGGTGCCGATAAACTGGCTGAAGGGCTGAAGAATACAACCGCTGTTGCGTTCAGCTACGACGATCCGATCGCTCCGGCAAAGATCATCAAGAAGTTCAGCAAAGACAACGAAGCGCTGAAGTTCAAGATGGCCTCTGTCGATGGCACGGTGTTCGGTGCCGACGCACTGCCGCAGCTTTCCGAAATGCTCAGCAAAACCGATAACATCGCCCGTACCGCAGGCCTGATCAACAATATGATCGCTTCGGTGCCGATGGTGATGAATGCGGTAATGCGTGACCTCGTGTCGGTGATCGACCAGGTTGGAAAGCTCGAAAAATAAACGAATTACGCACTCAAAGCTTCAATATTTTCAATTCAAACTGAGAGAGGAAATAATGTCATCTATCGAAACCCTTGTAGAAGAGATTGGTAAACTTACCCTTACCGAAGCTTCCGAGTTGGTGAAAGCACTTGAGGAGAAATTTGGTGTGAGCGCTGCTCCGGCCGTTGTTGCTGGTGGCATGGCTGCCGCTCCTGCTGGTGAGGCTGCTGCTGCTGAAGAGAAGACCGAGTTCGACGTCGTTCTCAAGGCTGCTGGCGCACAGAAGATCAACGTCATCAAAGTTGTTCGCGCAATCACCGGTCTTGGTCTGAAAGAGGCCAAAGAGATGGTTGATGGTGCACCGAAGACCGTCAAAGAGGCTGTCTCCAAGGACGAGGCTGAAAAGATCGCCAAAGAGCTCAAGGACGCCGGCGCTGAAGTCGAGCTGAACTGATCGTTCGCAAGGTCAAGTAGCTGACAAGCTCCGTGCCGTTTCCGGGACGGAGCTTTGTCCGTTTGTGGTAAGAAATTTCTTTTTACCGTTACGCGGCTTAAAAACCGCAGAACGATGACCCACTTCGATAAGGTATTGACGAATCCTGTAATGACCAAAGAGTACCACTGATTACTGCCGTGAGCGATTCGAGTGAGCGGTTGTCGAAGTGCGGAGCCTGAATGTGCCGGCCTGTCGGGACATAAGGAGTGCAGCACCGGTTGACGTCGCCGGTCGCAAAACGGAGCAAAGCGGGCTCCAGATCGATGTCGCGAATACATATTGGTTGCGACTTCGAACGACGAGACCCGAAAGAGAATTGCCCATTAACTGTTAAGTACTCCCTGCAATTGACTAAAAGCGAGGTGCATGTGAAAGTGGCTGATGCAACACCAACACCGTGTATTGACTTTTCCAAGATCCAGAGTATCATAAATCCCCCCGACCTTCTCAAGGTACAGCTCGATTCGTTTCATAATTTCATTCAGGACAGCGTTCCGCTTGCAAAGCGCAAGGATCAGGGGCTTGAAAAAGTGCTCAGGAGCGCCTTTCCCATTACCGATACCAGGGGGCTGTATCTCCTGGAATATATTTCCTACAGCTTCGACAAGCCGAAATATACCGTCGAGGAGTGCATTGAGCGCGGCCTGACCTACGATGTTTCGCTCAAGATCAAGCTCAAGCTCTCCTACAAGGATGAGGCCGACGAGCCGGACTGGAAGGAGACCATCCAGCAGGAGGTCTATCTCGGCAGGATTCCCTATATGACCGAGCGAGGCACCTTTATCGTCAACGGCGCGGAGCGCGTTGTCGTGGCCCAGCTTCACCGTTCACCGGGCGTGGTGTTCAGCGAGGCGGTGCACCCGAACGGTAAAAAGATGTACTCGGCCAAAATTGTGCCGACTCGCGGTTCCTGGATCGAGTTCCAGACCGACATCAACAATCAGATTTTCGTCTACATCGACCAGAAGAAGAACTTCCTGGTTACAGCGTTGCTTCGCGCGATCGGCTTCGCCAAGGATGAAGATATTCTTGCTCTGTTCGACTTGGTCGAAGAGGTCGAGGTTTCATCCAAAAGCGCGAAACGCGAACAGCTTCTCGGTCAGTATCTGGCTTCCGATATCATCGACATGAACACCGGCGAGGTGGTCAGTGCCCGCTCGGCGATCACCGAGGATATTCTGGATCAGATCGTGGCGGCCGGTTACAAAACCATCAAGGTGATGAAGACCACCTCTCCCGAGAAAGGCGTGGACAAGTCGGTCATCATCAACACGATTCTCAACGACAGCTCGGCTACCGAGGAAGAGGCACTGGAAATCGTCTACGAAGAGCTTCGCTCCAACGAAGCGCCGGACATCGACGCCGCCAGAAGCTTCCTTGAGCGGACGTTCTTCAATCAGAAGAAATACGATCTCGGCGATGTCGGCCGTTACCGTATTCAGAAGAAGCTGCATAACGAGCTGACGGAGCTTTCGAGCTACCTCGAAGAGCGCCCTGAACTGAAGGAGCTCTCCGACGCTATTTACGAGCGCATTCTCCAGACGATCAGCACCTATTCCGAAGAGCCGATCGGCGAGGATATTCTGGTGCTTACGCACTACGACATCATCGCGGTTATCAACTACCTCATCAAGCTGGTCAACGGCATGGCTGAGGTCGATGACGTCGATCACCTGGCCAACCGCCGCGTGCGTTCGGTGGGCGAGCAGCTTGCCGCACAGTTCGTAATCGGTCTGGCGAGAATGGGCAAAAACGTCCGCGAAAAGCTTAATTCTCGTGATACCGACAAGATCGCTCCGGCGGATCTCATCAACGCGCGCACCGTGTCGAGCGTGGTGTCGAGCTTCTTTGCTACCAGCCAGCTTTCGCAGTTCATGGACCAGACCAACCCTCTGGCCGAAATGACCAACAAACGGCGCGTGTCGGCCCTTGGCCCTGGTGGCCTGACCCGCGAGCGTGCAGGTTTCGAGGTTCGCGACGTTCACTACACTCACTACGGGCGTCTTTGCCCGATCGAGACCCCTGAAGGTCCGAACATCGGTCTGATTTCGTCGCTGTCAGTCTATGCCGAAATCAACGACAAGGGCTTCATCCAGACCCCGTACCGCGTGGTCGATAAAGGCTTGGTGACCGACAAGGTGCTGATGCTCTCCGCAGAGGATGAGGAGAACAAAATCACCGTTCCGGTCAGCATCGAGCTCGACGAGAACAACCGTATTGCTGCCGAGTCGGTGCAGGCCAGAACCAAGGGTGACTATCCGCTGGTGCTTGCCGAAGATGTGAACTACATGGACGTCTCGCCGGTGCAGATCGTCAGCGCGGCTGCGGCGCTCATTCCGTTTTTGGAGCATGATGACGGTAACCGTGCGCTCATGGGCGCGAACATGCAGCGCCAGGCTGTGCCGCTGCTCGTTTCGGACGCTCCGGTTGTCGGCACCGGCATGGAGGCCAAGGTGGCCCGCGACTCCCGCGCCGTGATCGTGGCCGAAGGCCCCGGCGTGGTGCAGAACGTCACCGCCGAGCGAATCGAAGTGCGCTACGATCTCGATCCGGAAAACAATACCGTTTCGTTGCTTGACCCAGACGAAGGCGTCAAGGTCTACAAGCTCATCAAGTTCAAGCGCTCCAACCAGGATACCTGCATCTCGCAGCGCCCGCTGGTGCACAATGGCCAGAGGGTCGACGCCGGTGACGTGCTGGCCGACAGCTCCTCGACCGACAACGGCGAACTGGCTCTCGGTAAAAACGTGCTGGTGGCCTTCATGCCCTGGCGCGGTTACAACTTCGAGGATGCCATCGTGCTCAGCGAAAGGCTGGTTTACGACGACGTCTTCACCTCGATCCACGTGCACGAGTTCGAGTCGAACGTGCGCGACACCAAGCGTGGTGAAGAGCAGTTCACCCGCGACATCTACAACGTCAGTGAGGACGCCCTGCGCAACCTCGACGAGAACGGCATCGTGCGCATCGGCGCCGAGGTCAAGGAGCGCGACATTCTTGTCGGAAAGATCACCCCGAAAGGCGAGAGCGATCCGACTCCGGAAGAGAAGCTCCTGCGTGCCATCTTCGGCGACAAGTCCAGCGACGTGAAAGATGCATCGATGCACGTGCCGGCCGGCATGAAGGGCATCGTCATCAAGACCAAGCTGTTCAGCCGCAAGAAAAAGATCGGCATGGACGTAAAAGAGCGCATGGAGGCGATCGACAAGCAGTTCGATCTGAAAGAGGCCGACCTGCGCAGCCGTTTTGCCAAATGGATGAAGCAGCACCTCAACGGCAAGAAGAGCGTTGCCATCACCAGCGACAAAGGCAAGGTGCTCGTCCCCGAAGGCACGGTCATCGATGAAGCGCTGCTGGCCAAGTTCAACGGCCTGCCGTTCCTCGAATCGATCGATGTGTCGAAAGGGATTGTGAGCGGTGCAAAAACCAACGAAAACGTCGTCCGTCTGATCCGCGAATACCGCCTGAAGCTGAAAGATCTGGAAGACGAACGCGAGAACGAAAAGTACAAGGTCAACGTCGGCGACGAGCTGCCGCCCGGTATCGAAGAGCTGGCCAAGGTCTACATAGCCCAGAAGCGAAAAATCCAGGTTGGTGACAAGATGGCCGGTCGTCACGGTAACAAGGGTGTGGTCGGCAAGATTCTGCCGATCGAGGATATGCCGTTCATGGCGGATGGCACCCCGGTCGACATCGTGCTCAACCCGCTTGGTGTGCCGAGTCGTATGAACATCGGTCAGCTTTACGAAACCTCGCTCGGCTGGGCCGGCAAGAAGCTCGGTGTCAAGTTCAAGACCCCGATCTTCAACGGCGCCACCTACAAAGAGGTGCAGGAAAATCTCGAAAAGGCCGGTCTGCCGGGCCACGGCAAGGTCAAGCTGTTCGACGGCCGTACCGGTGAGCAGTTCCATGACGAGGTCACCGTCGGCTACATTTACATGCTCAAACTGAGCCACCTTGTTGACGACAAGATTCACGCCAGGTCCATCGGCCCATACTCGCTCATCACCCAGCAGCCGCTCGGCGGTAAAGCGCAGTTCGGTGGCCAGAGGTTCGGTGAAATGGAGGTCTGGGCGCTTGAAGCCTACGGCGCGGCCAACATCCTGCGCGAGATGCTCACGGTCAAGTCCGATGACGTGATCGGCAGAAACAAAACCTACGAAGCGATTGTCAAGGGACAGAATCTTCCGGAACCCGGAACGCCTGAATCGTTCAATGTTCTTGTCAGGGAGCTGCAGGGTCTTGGTCTTGAGATCAGGATCGACGACAGGGTGCCCTGAGGCAGTGTGACTACACGCCAGCGCAGTTCCCGAGCGGAGCTGCACTGGCCCGAAAAGCAGTAACGAGGATAATTACAAGGTTGTTTTAACAGGAAATCGACCATGATATTTTCACAGGGATCATCACCGATCAAGGGTGATTTTTCGAAGATAAAGTTCAGCATCGCCTCTCCGGAGAGCATTCTGGCCCATTCGCGTGGCGAGGTGCTCAAGCCGGAAACAATCAACTATCGTACCTTCAAGCCGGAACGTGATGGCCTGATGTGCGAAAAGATTTTCGGTCCCACCAAGGACTGGGAGTGCTACTGCGGCAAATACAAGAGGGTGCGCTACAAAGGCATCATCTGCGATCGTTGTGGCGTTGAAGTCACCACCAAAAACGTGCGCCGCGAGCGCATGGGCCACATTTCGCTGGCCGTACCGGTGGTGCATACCTGGTTTTTCCGCTCCGTGCCGAGCAAGATCGGTGCGCTGCTCGATCTTTCGACCAAGGAGCTCGAGCGCATTATCTATTATGAAGTCTACGTGGTCATCAACCCCGGTGAGCCCGGCGAGAAGCAGGGCATCAAGAAGTTCGACCGCCTGACCGAGGAGCAGTACTTCCAGATTATCACCGAGTACGAAGACAACCAGGACCTCGAAGATAACGATCCGGCCAAGTTCGTCGCCAAGATGGGCGGCGAGGCGATCCACACGCTGCTGAAAGGCTTGAACCTCGACGAGATCGCGGTCAACCTCCGCAAGGTGCTCAAGGAGAGCGGCTCGGAGCAGAAGCGTGCCGATGCGCTCAAACGCCTCAAGGTTGTAGAATCCTTCCGCAAAAGCTACGAGCCCCAGAAGCGTACCCGCAAGAAATCGACCGGCCTGTTCCCCGAGGAGGATTCTCCTGAGCTGTACATCTACGAAGGTAACAAGCCCGAGTACATGGTGATGGAGGTCGTGCCGGTGATTCCGCCGGAGCTTCGTCCGCTCGTGCCGCTCGAAGGTGGCCGTTTCGCCACGTCCGATCTGAACGATCTGTATCGCCGCGTCATTATCCGCAACAACCGCCTCAAAAAGCTGATCGACATTCGCGCTCCCGAGGTCATCCTCCGCAACGAAAAGCGCATGTTGCAGGAAGCCGTTGATGCCTTGTTCGACAACTCGCGCAAAGCCAACGCAGTCAAAACCGGTGAATCCAACCGTCCGCTCAAGTCGCTCTCCGACGCCCTCAAGGGCAAGCAGGGTCGCTTCCGCCAGAACCTGCTCGGTAAGCGTGTTGACTACTCCGGCCGTTCGGTTATTGTGGTCGGCCCGGAGCTTCAGCTCCATCAGTGCGGTTTGCCGAAGAGCATGGCCATCGAGCTGTTCCAGCCGTTCGTTATTCGTCGTCTCGTCGAGCGCGGCATCGCCAAATCGGTCAAATCGGCCAAGAAGCTGATCGACAAGAAAGACCCGGTGGTCTGGGATGTGCTCGAAAAGGTGATCGACGGTCGTCCGGTGCTGCTGAACCGTGCTCCGACCCTGCACCGTCTCGGTATCCAGGCTTTCCAGCCTACCCTCATCGAGGGCAAGGCGATCCAGCTTCACCCGCTCGTCTGTACGGCGTTCAACGCTGACTTCGACGGTGACCAGATGGCTGTGCACGTACCGCTTTCGCAGGAAGCGCAGCTCGAAGCATCGCTCTTGATGCTCTCGTCGCACAACCTCATTCTGCCGCAGTCCGGTAAGCCGGTTACGGTTCCTTCGCAGGACATGGTGCTCGGTATGTACTACCTGACCAAGGCGCGTTTCGGAGATGTAGGCCAGGGACAGCTCTTCTACTCGATGGAAGAGGTGATCATCGCCTACAACGAGGAGCGCGCAGGTCTCCATGCCCAGATTTTCGTCAAGTACGACGGCAAGGTCGACCAGGTCTCCGACCCGGTTCGCCTGGTCGATACGCTTGTCCCCGAAGAACAGGCAGAAAGGAGAGCGTGGCTGAAGAGCCAGATCGAGCAGAAGAAGGTGCTGGTCACCACGGTTGGCAGAGTTATCTTCAACCAGCACATGCCTGAAAAGATCGGCTTCATCAACAAGCTGATCAATAAAAAAGTGGCAAAAGAGCTGATTGCTCATCTTTCAAGCCAGGTCGGTAACGTCGAAACGGCGCAGTTCCTCGACAACATCAAGGCGGTCGGCTTTGGCTACGCCATGAGGGGCGGCCTTTCCATCGGTCTGTCCGATGCGATCGTGCCGGAGACCAAGGTCAAGCATATCAAGAACGCCCAGCGCGACAGCGCCAAGGTGGTCAAGGAGTACAACCGTGGTACGCTGACCGACAACGAACGCTACAACCAGATCGTTGACGTCTGGCAGAAGACTTCGAACCTGGTCGCTGACGAGTCGTACCAGAAGCTCAAGAATGATCGCGACGGCTTCAATCCGCTCTACATGATGCTCGATTCGGGTGCTCGTGGCTCCCGCGAGCAGGTCAGGCAGCTGACCGGTATGAGGGGTCTGATCGCTCGCCCGCAGAAGTCCATGTCCGGCCAGCCGGGTGAGATTATCGAGAACCCGATTATCTCGAACCTCAAGGAGGGACTGACGGTGCTCGAGTACTTCATCTCAACGCACGGTGCCCGTAAGGGTCTGTCCGATACCTCGCTCAAGACGGCTGACGCCGGTTACCTGACCAGGCGTCTGCACGACGTGGCGCAGGATGTGATCGTCACCATCGACGACTGCGGCACCACGCGCGGTCTGCACGTCGAGCGCAACATCGAGGAGGAGACCAGCGGGCAGATCAAGTTCCGCGAAAAAATCAAGGGGCGCGTGGCGGCCCGCGACATCGTCGATGTCATTAACGACAAGGTGGTTGTCAAGGCTGGTGAAATTATCACCGATGAGCTTGCCGCCGCCATTCAGGACAACATCGGCGTCGAAGAGGCCGAGATTCGTTCCGTGCTCACCTGCGAGTCGAAGGTTGGTATCTGCTCGAAGTGCTACGGCACCAACCTGTCGGTCCACAAGCTTGTGGAGATGGGCGAAGCGGTCGGCGTGATCGCAGCCCAGTCCATCGGTGAGCCAGGAACGCAGCTGACGCTTCGTACCTTCCACCAGGGCGGTGCGGCGCAGGGCGGTATTTCCGAAACCGAGACCAAGGCGTTCTACGAAGGTCAGGTCGAGCTCGAGGATGTCAAGAGCGTCGAGCACTCCATCATCACCGAGGACGGCATCGAGGAGACTCGCCAGATCGTCATCCAGAAGAACGGCAAGCTCAACATCATCGACCCCGATTCGGGCAAGGTGCTGAAGCGTTACGTCGTGCCTCACGGCGCGCACATCAACGTCGAGAACGGCCAGATGGTGCGCAAGGATCAGGTGCTATTCAGCAGCGAGCCGAACAGCACGCAGATTCTCGCCGAGATGCCCGGTTTTGCGAAATTTATCGACATCGAAAAAGGCGTCACCTACAAGGAAGAGGTCGACCCGCAGACCGGCTTTGCCCAGCACACCATTATCAACTGGCGCTCCAAGCTTCGTGCATCCGAGACCCGTGAGCCGCGTATTGCAATTGTGAGCGAGTCGGGCGAAATCAAGAAGACCTATCCGGTGCCGATCAAGTCCAACCTCTATGTCGAGGATGGCCAGAAGCTGAATCCGGGTGACACCATTGCCAAGGTGCCGAGGAACCTTGACCGCGTCGGCGGCGACATCACCGCCGGTCTGCCAAAGGTGACCGAGCTTTTCGAGGCACGCATCCCGACCGATCCGGCAATCGTTTCCGAAATCGACGGTTACGTGAGCTTCGGCTCGCAGCGCCGCAGCAGCAAGGAGATCAAGGTCAAGAACGACTTTGGTGAAGAGAAGACCTACTACGTCCAGGTTGGTAAGCACGTGCTGGCCACCGAGGGCGACGAGGTCAAGGCCGGTGATCCGCTGACCGACGGCGCGGTTTCTCCGCAGGACATTCTGCGAATCCAGGGCCCCAACGCTGTGCAGCAGTACTTGGTAAACGAGATTCAGAAGGTTTATCAGATCAACGCCGGTGTGGAGATCAACGACAAGCACCTTGAGGTGATCGTGCGCCAGATGCTGCAGAAGGTACGCGTCGAGGAGGCCGGTGATACCAATCTGCTTCCGGGTGACCTGATCGACAGGGGCACCTTCATTGAAGCCAACGAAGCTGTGGCAGAAAAGGTAAGGGTGATTGATCGTGGCGACGCTCCGCCGAGAATCCAGGAGGGGCAGCTTTACAAGCAGCGCGACATCACCAAGCTGAATCGCGAGCTACGCCGCAACAGCAAGTCGCTCATTACTATCGAGCCAGCGCTGCAGGCAACCTCGCATCCGGTGTTACTGGGTATTACCAGCGCCGCCTTGCAGACCGAAAGCGTCATCTCTGCAGCCTCTTTCCAGGAGACCACCAAGGTGCTGACCGATGCAGCCGTGGCTGGCAAGGTCGATCATCTCGCCGGTCTGAAAGAGAATGTTATTGTTGGTAAGCTTATTCCTGCCGGTACCGGATTGCGCAAATACCGCTCAATCAGGCTTCAGTCCAACGAACCTGAAGAGGTCGACGTCATTGAGTCAGCTTCGACTGGAGATGCAGAGGAGGAGAACTAACTGGTAAAGCTGCTTTTAGCTTACGTTATTTCCTGATTACAAAGCCATCCAGCCTATAACGGGCTGGGTGGCTTTTTTGTCAAGTGCTCTTTGTAACGACATCGATTATTCCCTGAGAGGTGCCAGGTAATCTTTCGGATGCGGAAGTACTATTGTTCAGAGATAATGCTGGACGTGCAATAAATGGGATCACTTTTGAGGGAGAGGAGTGTAATGTGTGAGTGCCGTTGGTTCTACAAATGTTGTCTTAGTTTATGTCACAGTTGTAAGCAATGCAATAGCTTTTGAGACCGGAGAAGCTTTTTCGCACATTCTTCTGTTTCACAAAGAGGGGTCAGCAGGGTCAGTGTCTTATCAGTTTGTTGTTGATTTGAAACGGCGGAAAAACGAAAGCCCTGCAAACCATCGAGGTCGCAGGGCTTTACTGTTACGAGCCAGAGCGCTCTGTCGAGAGCGCTTAGTGCTTTTCGTAGCGGAAGCTGTCGAGGAAGCTGGTGTCGAACTCGCCACTCCTGAAGACCGGGTCGTGCATGACCTGCTTGTGGAACGGAATGGTAGTCTTGATGCCCATCACGATGAACTCGTCGAGCGCTCTCGACATGCGGGCGATCGCTTCGTCGCGGGTGTGCGCGGTGACGATGAGTTTGCCGATCATGGAGTCGTAGTTCGACGGCACCACGTAGCTTGCGTAGCAGTGGGAGTCGATTCTGACGCCCGGCCCGCCCGGAGTGTGGAACACCTGCACCTCGCCCGGCGACGGCCTGAACATGTGCTCGGGATCTTCGGCGTTGATGCGGCACTCGATGGAGTGGCCGCGTGGCTCAAACACTTTGCCTTCGAGACTTCCACCAGCGGCGATGCGAATCTGCTCCTTGACCAGATCGACATCGTAGCGCTGCTCGGTCACGGGATGCTCCACCTGGATGCGGGTGTTCATCTCCATGAAGTAGAAGTTCTTGTGCTTGTCGAGCAGGAACTCGATGGTGCCGGCGCCTTCGTAGTTGATCGCCTTGGCGGCGGCCACGGCTGCTTCGCCCATCTTCGTGCGCAGGGCTTCATCGACCACCGGTGAGGGGGTCTCCTCGATCAGCTTCTGGTGGCGGCGCTGCACGGTGCAGTCGCGCTCG
This sequence comes from Chlorobaculum parvum NCIB 8327, assembly GCF_000020505.1. Taxonomy (NCBI): domain Bacteria; kingdom Pseudomonadati; phylum Chlorobiota; class Chlorobiia; order Chlorobiales; family Chlorobiaceae; genus Chlorobaculum; species Chlorobaculum parvum. Next base: position 2,070,098 of record NC_011027.1, on the reverse strand, counting down.
CCGAGGTGCAGCACGTTGCCGTGCTGGTCGGCCAGAATCTGAATTTCGATGTGACGAGGATTTTCAAGGAACTTTTCGATATAGACGCCGCTGTTGCCGAACGCCATGCCGGCTTCGCTCTGCGCGGTCTTGAGGTTTTTTTCGAGCTGGCTCTCTTCATGCACCACTCTCATACCCTTGCCGCCGCCACCGGCAGTCGGCTTGATGATGACCGGGTAGCCAATTCTTTTGGCGGTTTCGATTGCGTGACCGACATCCTCGACCAAGCCTTCGCTACCGGGCACCACCGGCACGCCGGCGGCGATCATGGTCGATTTGGCGGTGTTCTTGTCGCCCATCCGGTTGATCATGTCAGCCGATGGGCCGATGAACTTGATATTCGAGGAGTGGCAGACTTCTGAAAAATCGGCGTTCTCGGCAAGGAAGCCGTAACCGGGATGAATGGCGTCAGCGTTGGTGACTTCGGCAGCCGCGATAATGCGCGGGATGTTGAGGTAGCTTTCACGCGAAAGGGGCGGGCCGATGCAGACCGCTTCGTCTGCATACTTGACATGAAGAGAATCGACATCGGCGGTCGAATAGACGGCGACGGTGCAAATGCCCATCTCCCGGCAGGTGTGCATGACCCTTAAGGCGATCTCTCCACGGTTAGCTATGAGTATTTTTTTGAACAAGGTGCAGTACTGGTTGAAAGTTATGGCTTGATTCGGAACAGGACCTGATTGTATTCGACAGGCTGACCGTTTTCAACGAGAATTTCGGCGATGGTTCCGGAACCCTCTGCCTCGATCTCGTTCATGAGCTTCATGGCTTCGATGATGCACAGTACATCGCCAGCCTTGACCTTGTCGCCTTCATTGACAAATGCCTCGGCGTCCGGGGAAGGCGAACGGTAGAACGTGCCCACAATCGGAGAGTGAATGTCAATGAGATCCCCGGCGGCGGCTGGCGCGGCAGAAGCCGGAGCTGGCTGTTCCTGCACGGCTGCAGGTTGTGGCACGGACGGCGCTGCCTGAACGGGTTGCGCCATGGCAGGGGCGGTCGGCAATACAGCCTGGGCTTTCGAGTTGTTTCGTCTCAGCGTGATTTCGGACTCGCCGTTCTTGATGACGACTTCATCAAGAGACGAACCGTTGACAATCTCGATAAGCTGCTGGATTTCCTTGAGGTTCATGAGTGTGGTCTTAAGATTTTTACGCGCAATTCGGTTATGACTGGCAAGTTAATCACTTTTTAACTCTATCCATGTACTCGCCGCTCCGGGTGTCGATGCGGATGATGCTGCCGGTCTGGATAAACATGGGCACGTTCACCTCGGCACCGGTTTCGACGATGGCCGGCTTGGTGCCGCTGGTGGCGCGGTCATCCTTGCTTGCAGGGTTGGTTTCGGTAACCTCCAGTTCAACGAAGGTCGGCAGTTCAACTTCGAGAATCGAGCCGTCATCGGCAAACACGATATCGACCATCACGGCATCCTTGATGAAGCGTGATGCAGAACCGATGGCCACTTCCGGCACGTTGATCTGGTCGAAGGTTTCGGTATCCATCATGACATAATCTTCACCGTCTCGATAGAGGTACTGGTATTTCTTTCTCTCGGTGACGATGACATCGACCTGCTCGGTGGCGCTGAAGCGGTACTCGACGTTGCGGCCGGTCTTGAGGTTTTTCATGCTGGCCTGATAGAAGGCGCGAAGGTTGCCTGGCGTGCGATGCACAAGGCTTTCGATGCTGTGGGGTTCACCCTTCCAGCGGATGATGGCCCCTTTTGAGACGTTGCTTATTGAAACCATGACGTGATTAGGTGAAACAGGCGATTTCTGAGCGGTGCCTGCAAAACAATGGTTAAAAGAAAAAAGAAAATGAATATAACACCGCAGGCGTTCAATACCAATGACGAGTCGAAACCCGCCCTGAACAAGCGTAAAAACAAATTGGATGTTTGTTTGTCAGTCTGTAAATTGATCTTATAGTAGTAATTGGAAAGAGATAAGCTATTTTTCCTCCAACGTAAATCGCACACTTCTTATGTCGAAAGCCGAGTTAGTAGAACAAATTGCCGCAGAGACCGGCATGACCAAAGCGGAAGCCGAAAGAGCGGTGAACGCCTTCATCAACGTTGTGACCTCTACCCTGAAAGGTGGAGATGATGTAACTCTGGTTGGCTTTGGAACCTTTACGACCGGAGATCGCGCCGAACGTCAGGGGCGCAATCCTCAGACTGGTGAAACCATTACCATTGCCGCTAAGAAAGTTGTCAAGTTCAAACCGGGCAAGGCACTTAAAGACGAGATTGGCTGTTAACCCTCTACCGAAAAAGAAGTTATCATCGATCGAATGTTAAGAGTCCATCATATGCTTGCGCAGTGATGGACTTTTTTTATCAGGAGTACGCACGTTATGGCTGCCAAAGTTGTCCTTGATTTTGAAAAACCCCTCTATGAGCTTGAAGAGAAGCTCAGCGAAATGAGGGTGTATCTGAAAAGCGGAGAGTTTGATGCCCGTACGGAAAGCCGCGAAGGGCTGAGAGGCGAGATCGAAGCCCTCGAAGCCAAGGTTGAGTCACTTCGCAAAACGATCTACAAAAACCTGACCCGGTGGCAGAAGGTGCAGCTGGCCCGTCATCCGGAACGCCCCTACACGCTCGACTACATCTACATGATGACGAAAGATTTCGTCGAGTTGTCGGGCGACCGTCAATTTGGAGATGACAAGGCGATCATCGGCGGCCTGGCTCGTCTTGAAGACAAGGATTCCGGTTTTTCGCAAAGCGTCATGGTCATCGGCCACCAGAAAGGGCGCGATACCAAATCGAACCTTTACCGGAACTTCGGTATGGCGCAGCCTGAAGGTTACCGAAAAGCGCTTCGCCTTATGAAAATGGCCGAGAAGTTCGGCAAGCCGGTTATCACCCTGATCGACACTCCCGGAGCGTTTCCGGGCATCGAGGCTGAAGAGCGCGGACAGGCCGAAGCGATTGCGCGCAACCTGTACGAAATGGCCGGGCTGAAAGTGCCGGTTATCTGTGTCATTATCGGCGAAGGCGCCAGCGGTGGAGCGATCGGCATCGGCGTCGGCGACCGAATTCTGATGGCCGAAAACTCCTGGTACTCGGTCATTTCGCCGGAAAGCTGTTCGTCGATCCTCTGGCGGAGCTGGAACTACAAGGAGCAGGCTGCCGAAGCGCTTAAACTCACGGCTGACGATTTGCTTGCCCAGGGAATCATCGACCGCATCGTGCCCGAGCCGCTCGGTGGCGCGCACCAGAAGCCGGAAGTGATGGCTTCGACCCTCAAGTCGATGCTGATCGAGGAGTTGCAGGGGCTGTTGAGCAAAGATGCCTCAACTTTGGTGGATGAGCGCATCGCGAAGTTCTCTTCGATGGGAGTATGGAACGAGGCAGAAGCCTGAGTGATCGTTGACATTTTTCGAGCAGGCGCGGAGTTTTCTCCGACGCCTGCTTTTTTATTGAAGACATAGCATGTCAGACTTGTAACAAAAAAACCGGCTCGAAGCCGGTTTTTTGTTGGTGTACAGCTGTGTACAGCTTACTTGATCGTCCAGGTGCTTTTTCCGGCAAGCAGCTCGTCGAGCGTGCCTTCGCCATTCTCCTGGGCTTTTGCGACCTGTGCGTCCAGAGCCTCTTCATAGGTGAAGCGATCCTCGACGTAGAAAATGCCGAAAGGTCTCGGGAGCACCTCTTCGGAGGCGTTCGGATCGTCGAAGAAGCGAGAAAGGAGGTTCGCCTTGTTGAAGTCGTTTTCGTCGTGAATCCAGAGATCATCCTTCGAAACCGACGAGTCGTTCAGATCGACCACCTTCGGGGTGAATCCGTCGAGGCGGATGCCCTTCTGGTCGTCCTTGCCGAAAACCAGCGGTTTGCCGTGCTCGACGTAGAGGGTCGTGTCGGCTTTGCGCTCGCGGTCGGTGAACGGGGCGAAGCAGCCGTCGTTGAAGATCGGGCAGTTCTGGTAGATCTCAATGAGCGCCGTGCCCTTGTGCTCGGCACCACGCTTGAAGACCTCGCGGATGAACTTGCCGTCGCGATCCATGACCCTTGCGACGAAGGTGCCGCCCGAGCCGAGCGTGAGGGCGATGGTGTTCATCGGATAATCGATGACGCCCTGTGGCGAGGTGACCGTCCTCTGACCGAGTTTCGAGGTCGGGGAGTACTGGCCTTTCGTGAGACCGTAGATCTCGTTATTCAGAAGGATGATGTTGATGTCGGGATTCCTTCTGATCGTGTGGATGTAGTGGTTGCCACCGATCGAGAGAGCGTCGCCGTCACCGGTCGCAACCCAAACGCTGAGATTCGGGTTGGCCGCTTTCAGTCCGCTGGCCACCGGAAGGGCGCGGCCATGGATGCCGTGCAGGCCATAGGTGTTGACGTAGTAGGGAAGACGCGACGAACAGCCAATGCCCGAGATCACCGCAACCTCTTCGGTCTTGAGCCCGAGTTCGGCCATGGCGCTTTTCAGCTGCTGGAGGACGGCGTGGTCACCGCAGCCGGCACACCACTTGGGTTCCTGGTTCGACGTGAAATCCTTCGCCGTCAGTTGGGTATGGGTTTCGGTCATGATTTAGAGCTCCTTTACGATATCGGTGATTTTTGCTTCGAGTTCCATCTCGTTGAACGGCAGGCCTTCGACCTTGGTATAGCTGACCGGTTCGATAAGGAAGCGGTCCCTGATGATGTGCACCAGCTGGCCGTTGTTGTTCTCCGGGATGAGCACTTTTTTGAATTTGCCGAAAAGCTCACCGAGGTTCTTCGGGAATGGGTTGAGGTAACGCAGATGTGCGTGCGAGACGCTGAGGCCCGCTTCAATACCGCGCTCCACAGCAATCTTGATCGCGCCGTAGGTCGAACCCCAGCCGAGCACGAGCAGGTCGCCTGATTCGGGGCCGTTGTCGATGGTCTGGTCGGGCACGATATCGACGACGCGCTCTACCTTTTCGGCACGGAGCTTCGTCATCAGAGCATGGTTTGCCGGGTCGTGCGAAACATTGCCGGTCTGATCCCACTTCTCCAGACCGCCGATGCGGTGTTCGAGGCCCTTGGTTCCGGGGATAGCCCACGCCCTTACGCCGCGCTCGTCACGCTTGTAGGGCAGGTAAGGTTCGTCATCGGCTTTGCGCTCTTTGGCGAAGACCGGCGTGATCTTTGCCAGCGAATCGCCGGAGGGGATCAGCATCGGTTCGGAGCTGAAGGCAAGGTAACCGTCGGTCAGGCAGATCACCGGGGTCATGTATTCGACGGCAATCTTGGCAGCCTCGTAAGCTGCGTAGAAGCAGTCGACCGGCGAGTAGGCCGCGATGACCGGCACCGGGGCGTCGCCGTGGCGACCGAACATCGAGATGTAAAGGTCGGACTGCTCGGGCTTGGTCGGCAGGCCGGTCGACGGGCCGCCGCGCTGCACGTTGACCACCACGAGCGGAATTTCGAGAATCATCGCAAGGCCGAGGGCTTCGCTCTTGAGCGCAAGGCCGGGGCCTGAGGTGCTCGTTGCAGCCAGGGAACCGCCGTAGGCAGCGCCGATGCTGGTCAGCACGCCGGCGATTTCGTCTTCAGCCTGGAAGGTTTTGACGCCCCACTTCTTGAGGTTGGCGAGGGTCTGCAGAATTTCGGTGGCCGGAGTGATCGGGTAAGAGCCGAGGAACAGCTTCAGGTCAGCCTTTTTAGCTGCGGCAGCCAGACCGATAGCGGAGGCTTCGTTGCCGGTCACGCGGCGATAGGTGCCGGGAGTCTTGCCAGCCGGAGCAACGCTGAAGCGCCCGAAGTCGGAGAACATGGTCGTGGTCTCGCCGAAGTTGTAACCGGCCTTTACCGCCTTGATATTGGCCTCAGCTATGTCCATCTTGTTCTTGAACTTCGACTTCAGCATATCGACGGTGGTGTCGATCGGCAGACTGTAGAGCCAGTAGAGCACGCCGAGCACGAACATGTTCTTGCAACGGTCGATGTTCTTGACGCTCAGGCCGGTGTCGGCCAGGGCTGTGCGGGTAAGAGAGATGACCGGAATGTCGAAGACACGGTAATCGTCAAGGCTGCCATTGGTCAGCGGGTTGTTCTCTTCGCCATAGCCGGAGAGGCGCAGGTTCTTGGCGTCGAAGCCGTCGCTGTCAGCAATGATGATGCCGCCGTGGTGCAGGTTATGCAGGTTGGCTTTCAGGGCCGCCGCGTTCATGGCGATCATGACGTCGAACTTCGCACCGGGGGTGTAAATTGCCTTGCTGCCGAACTGCATCTGGAAGCCCGAAACGCCGGAGATGGTGCCGGCAGGAGCGCGGATCTCCGAAGGAAAGTTGGGAAAGGTGTTCAGGTCCGAGCCATAAACGGCCACCGTGTTGGCGAACTGGGTGCCAGTAAGCTGCATGCCGTCGCCGGAGTCACCGGCAAAAAGCACAGACACGCTGGTTTTCGATGTTACCATGTCGTTATTGTTTAAGATTGCAGTGTCACCTCTGTTACCTTTCTTCCTGTTTTCCAGGAAAAAGTCTGTTGACGACAAAAACAACTCCAAAGCATGACCAGATCATGGCATGAAGTCGATGTCGTGGCTGTATGGAGAAAATCTCACTAACGGAGGGTTCGGGCAGACAATGCTCAGCCCGAGGCAAATTTTTGCCAATTGTTAAATATAAAGTCCTTGAAGGCTTGATGCAAGAGGATGGGGGCGCTATTGCTCTTTTTTCTTCTCGACCACCATATTGTTCTCTTTCAGCCAGGCCTGCCACTCCTGCTCCTCCCTGACGGGGCACTCGCTGCTCAGGTCGCAGATGTCACATCGCATGATGCCGTAAATCTGCTCCATCCAGCAGCCGATCTCACTCTTTTTCACCTCGTTGACATGGTTCGGATTGGCCATGTTTTTCCTGATTCCGATGTCCATCAGGTCGAGGATGTCTTTTCTCTTTTTCGGATCTTCGATTCCCCAGCTCATGGTGCCTCTTGCGCTTTACGGTTGAGAGAAGGAATGGTAACGATGGAGCCTTTGGGATAGAGTGGATTCCCTGGGCCATGTCGCTTGTTACCTGTCACTCGTTACTGAAAAGATAATATAGTGTCTTTTTTGTTAAGACCACTTTCAAGGCTTGTAATCGCGACATTGTCGGCCAAATTTGCTGCTCGCAAAATCCACTGGCATGAAGGCGTAAAAAACCTTAAATTCCGGGCCATATACCGCTGTACGCGGCCATAATCAGGGCTTCACAGCTCATACCCACAAGGGGGTCTCCGGAGTGCCGCTCATGGCTTTCCCGACACCCGCAAGCAACAGACACTTATGAATTCACGAGAGATACGACAGTCATTCCTGGATTTTTTTGCCGCCAAAGAGCACCGGATCGTCCGCTCGGCTCCGGTTATTCCGGCCGAAGACCCGACGCTGCTGTTCACCAATGCCGGCATGAACCAGTTCAAGGACGTGTTTCTCGGCAAGGGCACGCGGGAGTACACTCGCGCTGCCGACACGCAGAAGTGCATCCGTGCTTCGGGCAAGCATAATGACCTTGAAGATGTGGGGCGCGACACCTACCACCACACCTTTTTCGAGATGCTCGGCAACTGGTCGTTCGGCGACTATTATAAAAAAGAGGCGATCGGTTGGGCGTGGGAGCTGATGACCGATGTGTGGAAGCTGCCGAAAGAGCGCCTTTACGCAACGGTGTATCACGACGACGAGGAGAGTTTCAAGCTCTGGCAGAGCGAAACGGACATCGAGCACTCGCATATCCTGAAGTTCGGCGACAAGGACAACTTCTGGGAGATGGGCGAAACCGGCCCGTGCGGCCCCTGCTCGGAAATCCACATTGATCTGACCCCCGACGGTTCGGGCGGCCCGCTTGTCAACGTCGGCGATCACCGGGTGATCGAGTTGTGGAACCTGGTCTTCATCCAGTATGACCGCCAGGCTGACGGCAGCCTTCAGCCGCTGCCGCAAAAGCATGTCGATACCGGCATGGGCTTCGAGCGCGTGACGGCCGTGCTTCAGGGCAAGTCCTCGAACTACGATAGCGACGTCTTTACCCCGCTTTTCGAGAAGATCACCGAGTTGACCGGCGTGCGCTACACTGCCTCGCTCGACAGCGCGACCGACATCGCCATGCGCGTCATCGCCGACCACTGCCGTACGCTTACCTTTGCGCTCTCCGACGGCGCGATGCCGGGCAACGAGGGACGAGGCTACGTGCTGCGCCGTATTCTGCGCCGCGCGGTGCGCTACGCGGGCACGCTTGGCTGCCACGAACCGATCATGTACAAAATGGTCGAGGTGCTGGTGCGCACGATGGGCGATGTTTTCCCGGAACTCGAAAAACAGCAGCCGACGGTCGAAAAGATCATCCGTGCCGAAGAGGAGAGCTTCCTTGTCACCCTTGGACGCGGTACCGAAATCTTCAACGAGGTGGTCGCCGGAATGAAAACCTCCGGTAGCACGACCATCTCCGGCGAGGACGCCTTCAAGCTCTACGACACCTTCGGCTTCCCGCTCGACCTGACTCGCCTGATGGCCGCTGAAGTCGGCTTTGGCATCGACGAGGAGGGGTTCGAGCACTGCATGACCGAGCAGAAAACACGCGCCCGCATGGATCGCAAGGACAAGATGCAGGTGCAGGACGACGGCGGCGAATGGCAGTGGTTCGCGCCAGAAGCGCCGACTGAGTTCGTCGGTTACGACACGCTTGAAACCAGCGCGACGCTTACTGCCGTCAAGACTGGCGGCGACCGGCTGATGGTCGTTCTTGACAGGACGCCATTCTACGCTGAAAGCGGCGGCCAGGTGGGCGACCACGGTACCATCGAGACCGATGACTATCGCCTCGACGTCACCGACACGCGTAAGGATGGCGAGCTTGTTATCCATTTCGTTACCTCGGCGCGCGACAAGGTTCGCGACTGTGCGGTTTCGCCCGCCGACCTCAGCTTCGAGGGAGCTGTCAGCGTGGAGGCTGCCGTTGACCGCGATCGCCGCGTCGCCACCGAGCGCAACCACACCGCCACACACCTGCTTCACGCCGCCCTGCGCAAAGTGCTCGGCGAGCACGTGCAGCAGAAGGGCTCGCTGGTGACGCCCGAACGCCTGCGCTTTGACTTCAGTCACTTCTCGAAAGTCAGCCCGGAGGAAATGGAGCAGGTCGAGCACGAAGTGAACGCCCAGATCCGCAAGGCGGCGGGCGTCACCAAGCACGCCGACGTGCCGTACGAAGAGGCGCTCGAACTCGGCGCGCTTGCCTTCTTCGGCGACAAGTACGCCGACCGCGTGCGCGTGGTCGATGTGCCCGGCATCTCCATCGAGCTGTGTGGCGGCACCCACGTCGGCAACATCGGCCAGATCGGCATGGTTAAAATCGTCAGCGAATCGTCGGTCGCCGCCGGTATCCGCCGCATCGAGGCGGTCACGGGCGCAGCCGCCGAAGCGCTGCTCTGGCAGGAGTACCGTAACCTCCAGGAGATCAAAAATCTGTTGAAGCTCAAGGCGGACGAAGAGGCTGGGCCGAAAATCAAGGAGCTGCTCGACGAGAAAAAAGCGCTCGACAAGCAGCTTCAGGAGAGCCGCCTCTCCGGCTTGCTCAACCAGCTTTCGGCAACGCTTGCCAGCGCTGCAGAGATCGGCGGCTGCCGCATCATGACCGAGCAGCTCGACGGTCTTGGCGGTGACGAACTGCGACAGGCTGCCGTGGCTTTGCGTGAACAGGCTTCATGCGCGGCAGGTCTGCTTTGCAGCGTCACGGATGGTAAGGTGTTTCTCGTAGGCTTCGCCTCCGACGAGGCGGTGAAGTTGAAAAAGATCAACGCCGGCAAGCTGGTCAAAGAGGCTGCAGCCTGCGTCAAAGGTGGCGGTGGCGGCAAACCCGAACTGGCCACGGCCGGCGGCAAAGATCCGGATGGTATCGGCAAAGCCATCGAAACCTTCGTCGCCTCGGTCAAGTCCGCGCTTGCCTGATGAACGCACTGAATAACGATAGCTTATGCTGATTCTCGACTGTTTTTTCGGAAAATGCGAAAAGCCAACCTGCGATGGCTGTGGTTTGGTGCCCGTGCGCAACCTGCGGCGCGCCCTCAAGGCACGCTCAATGGACGCAGGCGACGATGCTTCAGACGAGGCCTGGAAAAAAGCGGTGGAGCAGACGCTCGCCGGCAACAGCCAGAAATCGAACACCTCCAAGCCTATGCGCAAAAAGCGGCTGCTCGTGCCGCGTGAGGAGATTCCGTGGTACCCGACCATCAAGCCCGACCTCTGCAACGGCTGCGGTGACTGCAAAGTGCTCTGCAAACCCGGCGTCTTCGAGCTGGGCGAACCCGACCCGACCGGCGTTCAGCGCCCGAAACTCGTGGTCGGCCACCCCTACAACTGCATCGTACTCTGCGACCGCTGCGTGCCCATCTGCACCTCGGGAGCAATCACCTTGCCGAAAAAAGAAGATTTCGAGAAGTACGTGGAGTATCTGGACGAGTGATCAGTAGAGATTGGAAAGTTGATTAATTGATAATGGAGAAATGATGGCAAAGAAGAAACGGCTGCTTGCACCGAGGGAGGAGATTGCGTGGTATCCGACGATTGATTCAGACCTCTGTAACGGCTGCGGGGAGTGTGCGGAATTTTGCCGTCCCGGCGTGTTCGCCCTTGGCTCGGCAGAAGAGAATGCGGAGGTTGTGAAGCGTCCCAAAATGACGGTAGCCAATCCCTACAATTGCCTCGTCCTCTGTACCCGCTGCGTGCCCGTCTGCCCCTCCGGCGCGATTACGTTGCCCGATCCTCGGGAGTTCGAGCGTTTTGTGGAATACGTGGATTAACGAAAAAAATGGACGTCATAAGCGTCCATTTTTTCTTTTCCCTGATTCGGCTTCTTACACCTCCAGCGCGTCGCGGTCGCGGAATCCCATCAAATAAAGTATCGCGTCGAGGCCGAGCGTAGAGATTGCCTGCTTTGCGGTTTCGCGCACGATTGGCTTGGCGCGGAATGCGATGCCGAGTCCGGCTTTGCCGAGCATGGGGAGGTCGTTTGCTCCGTCGCCGACCGCGACGGTCTGTTCGAGGCGGATGTTTTCCGTGGTGGCGATCTCTTCCAGCAGTGCCGCCTTGCGTTTGCCATCGACCACCTGGCCAATGACGTTGCCAGTCATCTTGCCGTCCACAATCTCCAGCTCGTTGGCGAAGACGTAGTCGATGTTCAGCTTTTTCTGCAAGTAGCGCCCGAAGTAGGTGAACCCACCGGAGAGAATGGCGGTTTTGAAGCCGAGGCGGTGCAGGTTGTGGAACAAGTGCTCTGCGCCTTCGGTCAGTTGCAGCCGCTCGGCCACCTTTTGCAGCGTCGATTCTTCCAGCCCTTTTAGCGTGCCGACCCGCATTTTCAGGCTTTCGGTGAAGTCGAGTTCCCCGCGCATCGCCTGCTCGGTGATGGCCGCCACCTGATCGCCCGACCCGGCCTCTTTCGCCAGCTCATCGATCACCTCCGACGTAATCAGCGTCGAGTCCATGTCGAACACCACGAGGCGGCGGGTGCGCCGGAAGATGTTGTCCTCCTGGAACGCGATGTCCACTCCGAGGCTGTCGGTGATGTCGAGCATTTCTGCCCTGAGCTGCTCTTCGTCGTTGAGCGCGCCCCTCAGCGAAAACTCGATGCACGCCTTGGTCTGGCCCGGATCGCGCTCGTCTTCGAGCGGCAGGCGTCCGGAGAGGCGGTTGATGGTGTCGATGTTGAGGCCGTGCTTCGAGACCAGCGTGGTGACCCGTTCGAGATGTTCCGATGAAATTTTCCGCCCGAGCAGCGAAAGCAGATAGCGCGGCTTGCCTTGTTCGCCGACCCATTTGTGGTATTCGCGCGTGTTGATCGGCGAAAATTCTATCACAAGGCCGAGCGTGTGCGCCGTAAAGAGCAGGTCTTTCAGGATCGGCGCGGAGGTGGAGGCTTTCGGCACCTCGATGAGCATTCCGAGCGAGAGGTGGTTGTGAATGACCGACTGGCCAATATCGAGCACCGGTACGTCGTAGCGTGCCAGGACTTCGGTGATTTTGGAGGTCAGGCCTGGCTTGTCCGGGCCGGAAATGGTAATGAGCAGCAGTTCGCGCATGTGCTGAAGGTGTCGGTTATTCCTCCACGACGGAGGGAGAGCGGCAAGGCGTTGTCTTGTAATGGCTTATGATTCTGCCCGGTTTGCGGGTGAAGCACGGGGAAAGATAGCGTTGTTTTGCGAACCTTCAAAAGGAGGGGGCGGGTACGCTGTTTCCTGAAATCGGAGATGTGGCTGGAGTTATTTACTGTAAAGGCGGGTTGGGCGAAAGAAATATTTATCTGGAATGGTGATATTAGCGTATGTGACCATTTCAGCAAGTCTGGAAATCGCTAAATGAGATTTAGTTTAAAGACAAGTGGATGAGTATGAATCCAAGACGGCACCTCATCATTATCAAAGGCAAGGAGCTTACCGATCAAGTCACACGCATCGAGCGAACTGCCGGGCGGATGGCGGTGACCTATGTCGGTGGAAAGACCTATCGCTATGCCAGCGGTAATGTTGAGTGGCTTTCAAATCCTGAGCGCATACCAACCGGGGATAGCCGTGTGTTCGTTCAAGGGGCACAGCTTGCCGACATAGATGATGTGCTCCATTTCGGGAAGTGGGTGAAACTCTTTCACAAAAGCGGAGAGCAGCGGCTTTGCCTGTTTTCAGATCTTGATGTTCAGCAAGCAGAGCCATCCAGTGGTCGAAGCCAGGATGTTCTGGCCTATTTCCGGGAACTCGCTGAAGGTTCGCCTCTCCGGTCGATTGACGACCAGTCGCTGATGGCGATGAAGTATCGGCACCTGAAACAGGGTGCGACCCGCAGTATTCTTTCCAGTTTTCTGGAGGCTCGTTTTCCCGGTTCTGCAAAGCGTTTGCCGCTCGATCTCATTTTTCCATTCGGCTGTAACATGAGCCAGAAGATGGCCGTGCAGCGAGCGATGCAGCATCCTGTCTCCGTCATTCAGGGGCCGCCGGGCACCGGCAAGACCCAGACCATCCTGAACCTGATCGCCAACCTGCTGCTTCAGAACAAGCGGATCGCCGTGGTCTCCAACAACAACTCGGCGACGGCCAATGTGCTGGAAAAGCTTCAGAAGTACGAGCTGGATTTCATGGCGGCATTTCTCGGAAGCAACGAGAATAAAGAGGCATTCATCGAGGCACAGAGCGACGGGCGAGTTCAGTTGCCGATGCTCCAACCGGACGAGGAGGCTGCTGCGCGCGAGGAGATTCTGCGTCTGAACAGCGAGCTCGATAAGGCGTTTGCCGAGCAGAACGATTTGGCGGCCGTCATTGAGCAACTCGATGCACTCCGGCTTGAAATGGTTCACTTCGAACAGTTTTATGAGGAGACCCGAGGGCGGAGTCTGAAGGCGACGGAGGGGTCGTTTAAGCCAAAAGCTTCCGCGAAAAAGCTGCTGAACTACTGGCTCGCCTGTGAAGAGGAGATGAAGCGTCAGGCGGTGGAGCGTTCGCCGTCGGGCAATCGCGCCGGTTTTCTGGAGAAGATTCGTTTTCTGCTCCGGTTTGGTCTGGCGGGTCGAGTCTTGTTCGCGCTCACCGTTGAGGAGCGCATTGCCCTGTTGCAAAGAGCCTACTACCTTCGCTCGATCGCCGATCTGGAGGCGAGGCGGAAAGGGCTCGAAGCGTCACTCGCGGGATTCCGGTTTGAGGAGCGTCTGGAGCGCTTGACAGAGCTGTCGATGCAACTGCTGAGGCACCGTCTTGCCGGGAACTACAACAACCGCGCACGGAAGCGATTCACGCTCGATGATCTCAGGCGGGAGCCCAAAGCATTTCTTGATGAATATCCGGTCATTCTCAGCACTACCTTTTCGGTTATCACATCGCTCAAGTCTGGTTATCTGTTCGATTGCGTCATCGTGGATGAGGCGAGCCAGGTCGATCTGCTCAGCGGCGTGCTTGCGATGGGTTGCGCCTGGAAGCTCGTCGTTGTGGGCGATCCCATGCAGTTGCCCAATGTGATGACCGGTCAGGATATCAAAAGAGCAAGCGAAGTTGCGTTGCGCTACGATGTTCCGGAGCATTGCCGTTTCGAGCGTCATAGCTTGCTCTCCGCCGTGCGTGCGGCGTTCCCTGAACTTCCGGAGACGCTGCTGCGGGAGCATTACCGGTGCCATCCGAAAATCATTCAGTTCTGCAACCGGAAGTTCTATGGGGGCGAACTCCTGATCATGACGCGCGACCATGGTGAGCCTGAGGTGCTCAAAGCGATCGTGACCGTCGAGGGGCGACACGCTCGTGGCACCATCAATCAGCGCCAGATTGACGAAATCACACAACAGGTTTTGCCGGAGCTACGATCGGTCAACCCCGACGACATCGGCATCGTTTCGCCATTCAGGAAACAGGCCGACCTGATGCAGTCCACTCTTGGCCCGGAGGAGATCGAGGTCGATACGGTGCATAAATATCAGGGCCGGGAGAAGCGGGTCATCGTCATATCGACCGTTGCGAACGATGCCAACGAGTTCGTCGATAACCCGAATCTGCTGAACGTGGCCGTATCCCGTGCGCAGGAGAGGCTCTGGCTGGTCGTCTCGACGGAGATGGCGGAGGGGAGTGGCAACGTCGCCGATTTAGTCCGTTACATCCGGTACAACAATGGCGAGGTTCTGCCGGGCAAGGCTCGTTCGGTCTTTGACCTTCTCTATCGCGACTACGCCGCCGTGCGCCGGGAGATGCTGAAAAAGGGAAAGCGGGTTTCGCGCTACGATTCGGAGAACCTTGTGCATGGCGTCATAGAGTCGGTGCTTCAGGAGAAGCAGGGCTTGGGTGTCGTTTTCCAGCTTCCGCTTTCGATGCTGGTGCGCAATACCGATGGGCTGAGTCCCGAAGAGGCGGCCTATGCCACCCATCCGTGGACGCATGTCGATTTTGTGATCTACCGCACCATCGATAACAGTCCGGTGCTTGCTGTCGAGGTTGATGGCTATGCGTTCCATCGCGAAGGCACGCGACAGGCTGAACGTGACGCCCTCAAAGATGCCGTGTTGGCAAAATGCGGCTTGCCGATTCTGCGTCTCTCAACGATTGGTAGCGACGAGCAAAACAGGATTAGTAAGAAGCTGGATGAGGTTACAATGTAGAGACGAGTCTTTTATTTTAATCTTATCTCTTCACATCAAAAATCATTTTGGCTAACCATTCCTTCCCCTCAACAAAAAACCCCGCCGAAATCGACGGGGTTTTTTCATATCTCCAGAAATCTCTCTTTTTCTTTACTCCCACTCGATCGTCGCCGGTGGCTTGGACGAAATATCGTACGCCACGCGGTTGATGCCTCGGACTTCGTTGATGATTCGGTTCGAGACTTTTGAGAGGAAGTCGTGCGGCAAATGCGCCCAGTCGGCGGTCATGCCGTCGGTGGATTCGACGGCGCGCAATGCGAGGACGTTTTCGTAGGTGCGTTTGTCGCCCATGACGCCAACCGACTGCACCGGCAGGAGCACCGAGAAGGCCTGCCACACTTTCTGGTACAAGCCGCTCTCTTTGAGTTCGTCGATGAAAATCTGGTCGGCTTCGCGCAGCACGTCGAGGCGCTCCTTCGTCAACGAGCCGAGCACGCGCACGGCGAGGCCAGGGCCGGGGAAGGGGTGGCGCATCAGGATGTCCTCGGCGATGCCAAGCTCGCGTCCGACGGCGCGGACTTCGTCCTTGAACAGCTCGCGCAGCGGCTCGATGAGCTTGAGCTTCATGCGCTTCGGCAGGCCGCCGACGTTGTGGTGCGACTTGATGGTTTCAGACGGCCCCTTGACGCTGACGCTCTCGATGACGTCCGGGTAGAGCGTGCCCTGCACGAGGAACTTCTCGTCGTGGATGTTCTCTTCAAACACGCGGATGAAGGTGCGGCCGATGATCTTGCGCTTCTTCTCCGGCGAAGCCACGCCTTTGAGTCGTCCCAGAAAGAGGTCGCTGGCGTCGGCGAGCGTCACCTTCAGGCCGAGCGGCTTGAGGAACTCCATCACCTTTGTCGCTTCGTCCTTTCGGAGCAGGCCGTTATCCACAAAGACGCAGTGCAGCTTGTCGCCAATCGCTTTGCTGACCAGCACGGCAGCCACCGTGGAATCGACGCCGCCGCTGATGCCGCACACCACGGTCGAGTCGCCCGCAACCCGCTTGATCTCCTCGATCTGGTGCTGGATAAAGCTCTTCGGCGACCAGTCGGGCGTGATGCCCGCGATGTCGATCAGGAAGTTCGAAAGGAGCTGCTTGCCGTAGAGCGAGTGCTGCACCTCAGGGTGGAACTGCAAGCCGAACACCTTCAGCGCAGCCTTGCTGCCGAAGCTCTCGATGGCGCACATCTCGGCATTGGCCGTGCTGGCTGTAACGCGGAAGCCGTCGGGCAGTTTGGTCACCTTGTCGCCGTGGCTCATCCAGACGTCCGAGTCCGGAATGTCCTTGAACAGCATGCTCTCGCGCTCGTCGTGGCTCACCAGCATCTTGGCGCGGCCGAACTCCTGCTTCGACGAGCTTTCGACGTTGCCGCCGAAGTGCTTGGCGATTGCTTGCAGGCCATAGCAGATGCCGAGCACCGGCACGCCGAGGCTGAACACCTCCGGATCGGGCATGAAGGCGGTTTCGTCGTACACGCTGTTCGGGCCGCCGGAAAGGATGATCGCTTTCGGCTGGTGTTTTTTCAGCTCCTCGGCGCTGGTGTGGTAGGGAAAAATCTCGGAGTAGATGCCGATTTCACGGATGCGACGCGCGATGAGCTGGGTGTACTGAGACCCGAAGTCGAGGACGATGACCGATTGAAGGGTTGTTGCCATATTGAGGTTGAAACCAAAGAAGATGTTGATTTAATACTGTTCCTGAGGCGTCAGCACCGGCATTTGTATCGGTGTCGGTGCCGTCTGCGTTTTCGTGCTGTCCTGCGGGTTGTCCGATTCCTGCTGGGCCGGCGGCGGCGTATTGTTCAGCTCGCCAGAGCGGTAGCGGGCAAAGCCTTTCGGCGTGAAGTACTCTACATAAACATCACGGTTGAACAGGTCTCCCTGATCGCCCGAACCAGCTGAAATCGGCACGGCAATCACATTGTCGGGCATGGTGAAATAGCGGTTTTCCAGATGGAGTTCCGGGTCGTCATAGCACTTTTTCATGAACGAAGCCCATGCCGGAAGCGCAGCTCTGGCGCCCTGACCGTACGACATCGAGGTGAAATGAACCCGTTCGTCGTCGAAGCCTGCCCACACCACCGTGACGAGCTGCGGCGTGAAGCCGGCGAACCACGCATCCCTCATGCTCTGGGTGGTGCCAGTCTTGCCACCGGCCTCGGCGTCGAAGCCGTAGCGCGCCCGAACGGCGATACCGGTACCGCGATCGATGACATCCTTGAGCATGGTGACCATGACGAAGTTGCTCGCTGGATCAAGGCCGAAATGGCTGACCGGTTTGTGTTCGGTAATGAGGCCCCCGCGCTTGTCAAGCACTTTGGTGACCGGAAGCGGTTCGCTCCAGGTGCCGTTGTTGGCAAACGTCGTGAATGCCTGGGCCAGCACCAGCGGGGAGACCTCGGAGGTGCCGAGCGCAATCGAAAGGTTCGGCTGCATGGGGGTGGTAATGCCCATGCGGCGTGCATAGCTGATGATTTCCGACGGGGTCAGGAACTGGTAGGCAAGCCTGATGGTCACCTGATTCAGCGAGCGTCGGAGTGCGTCACGCAAGGTGGTCATGCCGCCGGACTGGCCTTCGGAGTTGCGAGCCATCCAGACGGAGCCGTCACCGCCTCTCAGCGCCAGCGGCTGGTCGAGAATCCTGTAGTTGGCCGGAATTCCCTGATCGATGGCCGCCGAATACACAAACGGCTTGAAGGTCGAGCCGGGCTGCCGTTTGGCCTGCCAGACATGGTCGAACTGGTAGCGGTAGTCATCCGGGCTGAAATTGGTGCCGCCGACCCAGGCCTTTACATGGCCGTTGGTCGGATCGAGCGAGATCAGGGCCATCTGGACACGGCTTTTATCGTGCAGCAGATTCTTGACGAACACTTTATCGGCCAGCAGCTTCGAGAGTGCCGTTGCCGGCGCAACGCCCTCTTCGTTCACCAGCTCCCGATACTGCGGGCTCTCCTTGATGAACTGCTTTTTCAGCGCGTCGCTGCATGTCCAGCGCTTGTCGAACTCTGCCTGCAATGCCGCGGCCTGTTGGGCGATGGCCTCCTGGGCGTAGCGCTGCATCCGGCTGTCGAGCGTGGTCTGAATGGTCAGGCCATCGCTATAGACGTTGACTCCGTCAAGCTGCGAGCTCGTTTTGATGTTCTGGCGGATGTATTCGGTGAAATAGGGGGCCAGGCCGTGATGGGTGCTCGGCGTGTAGTGCAACGTGACCGGCGTGGCTTTCGCCTTGACCGCCTGGGCGTGCGTGATGAAGCCCTCTTTTTCCATCAGCCCGATGATCAGGTTTCTGCGTCCAAGAGCAGTCGACGGATTCTTGGCCGGATTGTATGCGGTTGGATTTTTGAGGGTCGCGATCAGTGAGGCACTTTCCGGAATCGTCAGTTCGCTTGCCTTCTTGCCGAAATAGGTGTTGGCGGCAGCTTCGATGCCGTACGCTCCTGAACCGAAATAGACCGTGTTCAGATAGAGCGCCAGAATCTCGTCCTTGGTGTAGGTTTTTTCAAGCTCTATGGCCGTAATCAACTCCTTGGCCTTGCGGCTCAGGGTGCGCTCCTGGGTCAGGAAAAGGTTTTTGGCCAACTGCTGCGTGATGGTGCTCGCGCCATGCCAGCGGGTGCGGCCCTTGATGATATTTTCGCCCATCGCCAGGGTCAGGCGGCGGAGATCGACGCCCCAGTGCTGGTAGAATGCCACATCCTCGGTGGCGATCAGGGCCTTTGGCACCCACTTGGAGATCGACTTGAGCGGCACGAAGGTTCTGTTTTCCAGAAAGAACTTGTGCAGCAGGACGCCGTCTTCGGAGTAGACCAGCGAGGCCAGGTTCGGTTTGGGATTTTCAAGCTCTTCAAGGCTCGGTAGCCCTTTGAACAGGCTGATGCCGAACAGCGAGCCGGCACCGATAATGATAACAAGGAGTAGTCCGGCGATTTTCATGGTGATGTTCGTACCGCGCTTTTTGGTTTTGCTTCTTTTCTTTTTCGTCTTTTTGCTTTTCGTGCTCACGTGAACATGGATTTCAAAAGGTGGTTCATTCTGGTTCGTGCTTTTGCGCTTTCTGTCGGATGGTCTGGTGTCAGGCTCCGGTGGTCAC
The DNA here is from genome assembly GCF_000020505.1 of Chlorobaculum parvum NCIB 8327. Classification (NCBI taxonomy): domain Bacteria; kingdom Pseudomonadati; phylum Chlorobiota; class Chlorobiia; order Chlorobiales; family Chlorobiaceae; genus Chlorobaculum; species Chlorobaculum parvum. Next base: position 2,050,867 of record NC_011027.1, on the reverse strand, counting down.
GGTATCTGCACCCTCTCGGCAAGGGACTCTGAGGGCTGAGTCTTTTTATAAAAATGTTGCGCAAATTCAAAATGTTTTTTCAGCTCTTCGACAAAGCGCGCTGTATCTTCGAGCATCGGCAGATGGCCGAGGTGCATGAACTGCACCAGCCGGGTGGGCGACGAGGCCGAGGCCTTGCGCTTTTCGAAAAGCGTGACGGTGCCTTCCGGAGGAATGGTGTGGTCGGCCATGCCTACGCAGCAGAGCACCGGCGAGGCGATTTCAATGACGCTTCGGGTGTAGGTGCGCAGTGCCACCGGGTCGATGGAAAAGTGGCCGACAGCGTTGGTGGCTGCTTTGTCGGAGGTAGTGAAATCCTCGATGATGATGTCGCTGTACTCCTTGCTGATCGGTTCGGTGGCAGCCCGTTTGATGAAGAGCGAGCGCAGCGGTTCGACCTGGAAGATGTTCCTGAAACTCATCGAAACGTCGATCAGCCCGCCGAGGAACATGAGTCCGAGCGAGGTAAACGGCGTCTCCTCGAAAATGCCGCAGGCAAGGATGGTCGAGGAGAGCAGCGCATCCTTGTAGCGCAGGCACAGCTCCGTTGCCACCATGCCGCCCATCGAATGCCCCACGATGTGCAGCTTCCGGCTCTTGTCGAGCCCCATGTGCTCGATCAGCGCTCCGGCCTCATTGGCAAACCCGGCAATCGTCAAATCGGGATGCAGGCCGTCGATGGAGGTCTTGCCGGTGCCGCTCTGGTCGTAGGTGATGCAGCGGTACTCGGACTTCAGCAACTCGATGGTCGGTTTCCAGTAACGGGATGAGATGGCCCATCCGTTGACGAACAGGATTGCAGGTTTCTCTTTCTGTGAAGGATCCTGCTCGGCCGTATCCTCATAATAAAGCCGGCATCGGGATGTTGTAAGGTAGCTCATGGGTTCGCATGGTTTGCGCTCTGCCAAAAACCTTAATATATCATTATTTGTAATGATGAATACCGGAGGCCGCATGCCGAAAGTTGCCTTTATGCTCGATATTGTTTTTATGCGATTATATTATCGTTTGTTTCTCATGTGGCGATGACTATGTAATTGATAGCGTAACGAACGATTTTATATCAAGTTAATTTGGATTGTGGTGATTTTATGGAGTTGTTTTCGACACTTGCCGATTTTATCCTGCATATTGACGGGCATCTTCAGGTTCTTGCTTCGGAGTACGGTCTCTGGCTGTACGGGATTCTTTTTCTGATTGTTTTCCTGGAGACCGGTCTGGTGGTTATGCCTCTTTTGCCGGGTGATTCCCTCTTGTTTGCCGCAGGTTCGTTGGCGTCGATCCCGATGTCGCAGCTCAGCCCGCACTGGCTTTTTGTCATCTTCAGCGTTGCAGCTATTCTCGGAGATACGGTCAACTACTCCATCGGCCATGCGCTCGGGCCAAAAGTGTTTTCTTTCAAGAAGTCGAGGTTTTTCAATCCCGATCATTTGCGCCAGACGCATGAATTTTTCGAGAAATATGGCGGCAAAACCATCATTATCGCCCGTTTCGTTCCTATTGTCCGAACCTTCGCGCCTTTTGTCGCCGGAATCGGGGCCATGTCCTACTCACGTTTCATCATGTACAATGTTGTCGGTGCTTTGCTGTGGGTTGCGGTGTTTACCTACAGCGGATACTGGTTCGGCCAAATGTCGTTTTTCAAGGATAATCTGAAGCTGTTGATTCTCGGTATTATCGTGGTTTCAGTGCTGATTCCGGGCATCGAGTATGTGAAGCATCGCTTCCGTAGCCGGGCAGGACTTAACGCGGATTGAGATGATCCGCAGTAAAAATCATTAGGGTAATTTCCTGAATATTCTTATTATCCAGTCCTTAATCGGCGTATAGCGCAGCCTGGTAGCGCACTTCCTTGGGGTGGAAGGGGTCGTGGGTTCAAATCCCGCTACGCCGACTCTTATTACCCTCCCTCAGCATCCGGATACGTACCTGTAACCAAACCGGAATTCAGTTATGGATTTTGAATGTCAGTTCGTCTGCGAGCTGAAAGAGCTTGCGCCCGTTCCCGCCATTGTTATTCGCACACGCGTAGCCGTGTCTGAAATCGGGCCTTTGTTCGACTCCGGCTTTCGCGAGATCAGGCAGGTGCTTGAAAGCCAGGGCAAGCAACCTTCAGCCCCGTCTTTTGCGCGGTATTACGATATGAGTGAAGGATCGCTCGATGTCGAATTCGGTTATCCCGTCGACGGAAACGTTCAGGTCAGTGGCCGGGTGGTCTCCGCCTCGACGCCTTCCGGCAAAGCGGCAACCTGCCTCTATATCGGGCCTTACAGCGAAATCGAGCCTGCGTACAGTGCGCTCATGAAGTGGATTGCCGAGAACAGTCTCGAGATGAATGGCGAGGCCTACGAAATTTACTTGGACGACCCTTTCGAAACGCCACCTGAAAAGCTCAGGACGCAGATTCATCTGTTGCTGCGCGAAGATTAACGGGAATTGTCTTCCTGTTTCGGCGATTATGAAGGGTGAGTCTTTTACTCACCCTTTCGTTTTTTTGCCATGGATTTGCGTGATCTGCACTGTATCGTCATCGGCGCCGGAATCGGCGGGCTTGCCGCCGGAGCGCTGCTGGCGCGGCGTGGCGTGCAGGTGGTGGTGCTCGAAGCACAACGCTACCCTGGAGGCTGCGTGGCCACGTTTTCGACCGGAGGCTACCGGTTTGATGCGGGCGCGACGGTCGGGTGCGGCTTTCACTCCGGCGGGCCGCTCGACCGGCTTGGCCGCGAACTCGGCATCGAGTGGCCGGTTCACGCCGAGCCGCTGGCCTGGCAGTACCGCCATCGCGATCTTCGTCTCGATCTGCTTTCCTCGCGTGACTCGATCATCTCGCGATTTCCCCGCTCGAAAGCTTTCTGGGAAGAGCAGGGCAAGATTGCCCGACTGCTCTGGCAGCTCTCCGTGGAAGCTTTGCCGTGGCCGGTTTCCGGCGTTCGGGATGTTGCCGATTTAGCCAGCCGCTCGCTTGCAGCATTGCCGGATTCTGCGCAGCTTCTGCCCTTCATGCGACGCACAGCCTGGGACTGGCTCCGGCAGCACCGACTCCATGCCGATCCGGACTTCGTGCGCTTCATCGACGCCCAGCTGCTGATTTCCGTGCAGACCACCTCTCTCTACGCCAACGCGCTTAACGCGGCCATTGCGCTCGATCTGCCGATGGCTGGCACGTGGAGTGTGCAGGGGGGAATCGGCACGATCGCCCAGTGGCTCGTTGACTCGATCGAGCGCGACGGCGGGGCGGTGCTGTACGGCAAAAAGGTGACCCGGCTCGATACGATCAACCGTGAGGTTTTGGGCGTCGAAACCGCCGATGGCGATGCCTTGGCAACCGATATGGTTGTGGCCAATCTTACGCCTGACTCATTCATTCTTCTCGACGATTCCGCCCCGGAATCCGAAGTTCCAGCCCCCTCCGGTTGGAGCGCCTTTATGCTTTACCTCGGCGTAGATTCGTCGCTTTTCGAACGGGCAGGAGCCGATCATTTACAGATCGTCGCACCGGAGGGGGAGCTGGGCGAGTGCCGCAGTCTTTTCGTTTCGGCCTCCCCGGCAGGCGATGCCGGACGAGCACCGGAGGGTCAGCGAGCCGTCACCGTCTCCACGCACACCCGCCCGGAGCGCTGGTTCGAGGCGCTGCGGCAGGGTCGCGAGGCGTATGAAGCGCTGAAGCGGGAGTACACCGATCGGGCGCTCGCGTTGCTTTACGAGCAGCTTCCGGAAGCTCGCGGTGCGATTCGTTCGATGATAGCCGCCACGCCGCATTCGTGGGAACAGTGGACGGGCCGTCATCGCGGGCTGGTCGGCGGCTATGCGCAGACCTCGCTCTTCGGCGCGCGCGGGCCAGCCACGAAGTACACCAATCTCTTCCTCGTCGGCGATTCGATCTTTCCAGGTCAGTCGCTGCCCGGCGTCGTCACCGGAGCACGCCGGACGGTGGAGCTGGTGCTGCGGCGAGCCGCGAAGCTGGGGCGGTGATGGTGCGGAGTTCAGGGCGACCGCGAGGGTCGCCCCTACAGAAACCGTCCGAAAACCGATAGGTTCTCTCTCCCTTTGTAGGGGCGTCCCGACTGGTCGGGATGCCCGGATTCCGGTCCACCACTGAACCTTGTAAATGCTGGCGAATAAGGGCAACCGCAAGGGATTACCCCTACAATTTTCTCCCTCTCCTTGTATATTCGTTCTATGGAGCTTCAGGAAAAAATCACCATCCTTTCAGGGGCGGCGCGCTACGATGCCTCGTGCGCTTCGAGCGGCAGCAGCCGCGAGGGGTCGGCGTGTGGCGTCGGCAACACCTCCCAAGGCGGCATCTGCCACTCGTGGTCGGATGACGGGCGCTGCATTTCACTCCTGAAAATCCTGCTCTCCAACGATTGCCGCTACGACTGCGCCTACTGCGTCAACCGCTCGTCCAACCCGGTGCCGCGCGCGTCGTTCACCGCGCGGGAGGTGGTCGATCTGACGATGGAGTTCTACCGGCGCAACTACATCGAGGGGCTGTTTCTCAGCTCGGCGGTCAACGTGAGTCCCGATCACACGATGGAAGAGATGGTGCGCGTCGCGGAGATTCTGCGCAACGAGGAGCGCTTCGGCGGCTACATCCATCTGAAAATCATTCCTGGCAGCAGCGACGAGCTTGTCCGCCGCGCCGGGCTTGCCGCCGACCGCATCAGCGTGAACATCGAGCTGCCGTCGCACGAGTCGCTGCAACGGCTTGCGCCGCAGAAGAAGAAGGAGGCGATTCTCGCTCCGATGAAGCTGATCGGCACGGAGGCGGGCGTCAGCCTCGTCGAGCGGCGCAAGAGCCGCAAGGCACCGCGCTTCGCCCCCGCCGGGCAGAGCACGCAGATGATTATCGGCGCGAGTCCCGAAACCGATCTGCAAATCCTCCAGCTCTCGCAGGGGCTGTACCGCAAGATGAACCTCAAACGCGTCTATTACTCCGCCTTCGTGCCGGTCAATGAAGATAACCGCCTGCCGGTGCTCTCCGCCCCGCCGCTCCTGCGCGAGCATCGGCTCTACCAGGCTGACTGGCTGTTGCGCTTCTACGGCTTTTCGCCGGAGGAGATTCTCTCCGACGACGCGCCGAACCTCGACGAATCGTTCGATCCCAAAACCGCCTGGGCGCTGCGCCATCCGGAGTTTTTCCCGGTCGAAATCAACCGCGCCGACTACGCCACCCTGCTGCGCGTTCCCGGCATTGGCGTCGTCTCCGCCAAACGCATCATCGCCGCGCGGCGCTTCGCGCCCGTCACGCACGAGGGGATGAAAAAGATCGGCGTGGTGATGAAGCGGGCAAAGTATTTCATTACCTGCTCGGGCCGCCCGTTCGACAAAATCGACCAGCAGCCCGCTCGCCTCCGCCAGCGCCTGCTGCTTGGTGACGGAAGTGAGCAGAAACAGCCACGGCAGCTCGTGTTGCCTGGGCTTTTCGCCTGATTGCCATGAACAAGTATCTCTACGACGGAACGCCTGAAGGACTGGTATCGGCCATTGGCGCGATTCTCGAAAGCGGTGATGATCCTGAAAAGACTGTGCTTGGTATCCGGCAGGACACGCTGTTCGAGGAGGGGCTGTTCCTGCGCACCGACTCCGCTTTTGCCGAAGCGCTTTTCGGGCGGCTCCGGCAGCGAGCGCCCGACGCTGTGCAGACGTTGTGGTACTTCACGATGGCCGAAACCAGCGAGCTGGAGACGAGCCTGTTGCGCTACATCGCGCTCGCCTTCGAGCACGGCGACCGGGTCAACGGCTATCTGACGCATCCTGACGTCAAGGCGGTCGTTGCAATCGCCCGCAAGGCCGGGCGCGAGCTGCACCGCATGAAAGGGCTGCTGCGCTTCGAGCAGCTCCGCGATGGTTCCTGGCTGGCGCGGATGGAACCTGACCACAACGTCATCCAGCCCCTCGCCCGCCACTTCAGCCGCCGCCTGCGCGCGCAGGAGTGGTTCATCTACGACGCTCGCCGCCACAGCGCCGCCCACTGGAACGGCCACGCACTCAGCTTCGGTAATCTCGAACAGTTCAGCCGCCCGAAACTCTCCCCGGAGGAACGGGTCGTGCAGCAGCACTGGCAAACCTTCTTCAAAACCATCGCCATTCCCGAACGCAAAAACCCCCGCCTTCAGCAATCCAACATGCCTGCGAAGTACTGGAAGTATCTCACTGAAAAGCAGGGGGAGTGAGGGGGTGTTACTGCACAATCGTCGGATACAATTTCGATGTCACGACGATCAGCGCAACAAGCATTCCAATCAACATCAGAAAATCCATCCCGATGCCGAAAGTGCTCGTGCCGCCGACGACCATCAACGCGCGGAGGAGGTCAACCTGGTAGGAGAGTGGGTTGATATGGGCGACGATTTTGAGCCAGGTGGGCATGATGGAGATCGGGTAGATGGCGTTACTGGCGAAGAAGAGCGGCATGGTCATGACCTGACCGATGCCCATGAAGCGTTCGCGCGACCGGACGAGGCAGGCGATCATGAGCGAGAAGGTCGAAAAGAGCGCCGCGCCGAGCACGATGGCGACGAGCACGCCGCCGAGCGCGAGCGGCGACCAGTTCAGATGAACGCCTGCGACGAGCGCCATCAGATAGACGATGGCTGCCTGCGCTATGGCGCGCATTCCCGCCGAGACCGCCTTGCCGAAGACGAGCGCGCTGCGCGGGGCGGGGCTGGCGAGCAGCTTCTGCAAAATGCCGAGGTCTTTTTCCCAGATGACGTTGATGCCGTAAAAGATCGCGATGAAGAGCACGCTCTGCGCGAGGATGCCCGGCGCGAGGAAGCTGAAGTAGTCGAGCTTGCCGGTGGGGATGGCGCGCATCCGCCCGAAGACCTGGCCGAAGACCAGCAGCCAGAGCGCGGGCTGGATCGAGCGGCTGAGGATTTCCGACGGGTCGCGGCGCAGCTTGGCCAGCTCGGTGGCGACGATGGCCGCCGTGTCGCGCAGGAACCCGGCGGGGTCGAACTTTTCAGCCCAGCCGTTTGGCCGTCCGGCGAGTGCGGTTGATGTCGCGGAAGTTTGGCTTGCTGTCACTGAACTCTCCTGCAAAGTGAATGAAAACCTGGTTCATCGAGTCTGTTCCGGCGCGGTGCTTCAGCTCTTTCGCCGACCCTTCGGCGGCGATGACTCCCTCCTTCATGATGGCGATCCGGTCGCACAATTCTTCGGCCTCCTCCATGTCGTGCGTGGTGAGCAGAATCGTGGTGCCGAAGGTTTTGAGCAGCTCCTTCAGCCGCTTCCAGACCTGGAGGCGGGCGGCTGGGTCGAGGCCGATGGTCGGTTCGTCGAGGAAGAGCACCTCGGGCCGGTGGAGCATCGAGAGGGCGATTTCGAGCCGCCGGATCATGCCGCCGGAGTAGGTGCGCACCAGCTTGTCTCGCGCGTCGGTGAGGCCCATGAAGGCGAGCGCTTCGTCGATGCGTCGGGTGCGCTCGCGGCGCGGCACGTTGTAGATGCGGGCGAAGAGCAGCAGGTTCTCGAAGCCGGTCAGCGCCCCGTCCGCCGAAATCATCTGCGACACGTAGCCGATACGCTTGCGCACGCCGATGCTGTCGCCGAGGATGCTGTGCCCGGCGACCGTCGCCGCACCGCTCGTCGGCGGCAGCATGGTGGTGAGCATCTTGATCGTCGTCGTCTTGCCCGCCCCGTTCGGCCCGAGCAACCCGAAAATCTCGCTCGACCGCACCGTCAGATTTAGCTCGTTAACGGCCACGAGCGAGCCGAACGAGCGGGTGAGCCGGTCGGTCTGGATGGCGATGTCGGTTGTCGGTTGCGGCATGGTCGTGGTGGTCGAGGGGCTGTTCTGGTTTGATTTGAAGGTAAGATTCAGCAACGCTTTGCGCAACTCTCGAATCGTCTGCGGGTCGGAATTTTTCCGTTAATCGGTATCTTGTTTTTCAACAGCACGTTGAACCTTTCCTCGCAAATCCTATGGCCATTCTTTCCATCGACCAGGGCACGACCGGCACCACCTGCATGATCTACGACCGTTCGGGCAACGTGCTCGCCCGCGCGTATCGAGAGCTGACGCAATGCTACCCGCAGGCAGGGTGGGTCGAGCACGATCCGAAGGAAATTTGGCAAACGGTGGTCGAGTGCGTGGTCGAGGTGCGGGGCGCATATTCAGGTCACATCGAAGCCATCGGCATCACCAACCAGCGCGAGACCACCGTGGTGTGGGATCGGCGGAACGGAGAGCCGGTGCACCGTGCCATCGTCTGGCAGTGCCGCCGGACGGCGGAGCTTTGCAATCGTTATCGAGGCGAGGAGGCGGCGATTCGCGCGAAGACCGGGCTGCCGGTGGACGCCTACTTCAGCGCCACCAAGATTCGCTGGATTCTCGATGCGCACCCGGAGGCCGATCCGTCCAACTTGCTCTTCGGCACTATCGACACGTGGCTCATCTGGAAGCTGACCGGCGGAGAGGTTCACGCAACTGATCTGACGAATGCATCCCGCACGCTGCTGTTCGACATCCACGAGCGGCGGTGGGATGCGGAGCTGTGCGAGCTGTTCGGCGTGCCGCTGTCGATGCTGCCGGAGGTGCGTCCGTCGATGGGCGGGTTCGGCGCGGTGCGGGCGATTCCGGAGCTTGACGGCGTGCCGATTGCGGGCGTGGCGGGCGACCAGCAGGCGGCGCTCTTCGGGCAGTGCTGCTTTGAGTCGGGGTCGGTCAAGAACACCTACGGCACCGGCTGTTTCATGGTGATGAACACCGGAGACAAGTGCGTGAGTTCGAGCCACGGCCTGTTGACGACGCTCGCGCTCGACGGCGCTGGCCGGAGCTGCTACGCAGTGGAGGGGTCGGTGTTCATCGGCGGCGCGGTGATGCAGTGGTTGCGCGATGGCTTGCAACTCATCGGCAGTGCCGCCGAGTCCGAGGCGATTGCGCGGTCGGTCGAATCGAACGGCGGGGTTTACGTCGTGCCCGCGTTCGTCGGCCTTGGCGCACCGCACTGGAACATGGAGGTGCGGGGCACGATTACCGGCCTGACGCGCGGCTCGTCGCGGGTGCACATCGTTCGCGCGGCGCTGGAGTCGATCGCCTACCAGTCGCACGACGTTTTCCGCGCGATGGTGGCCGACACCGGAATCCAGCCGCAGTCGTTGACCGTCGATGGCGGTGCGGTGAGCAACGAGTTCCTGATGCAGTTCCAGGCCGACCTGCTCGGCGTGCCGGTGCACCGCCCGCGCAACATCGAATCGACCGCGCTCGGTGCGGCCTGCCTCGCGGGCCTCGAAGCCGGAGTGTGGAACTCCGCCGACGAACTGCGAGCGCTCAATGGCGTCGAACGGGTCTTCACCCCCGCAATGCCGGAGGCGGAACGGGAAACATTGCTGGCGGGCTGGCAAAAGGCGCTGAGGCAGACGTTGGTATCGTAAACCATTCAATCAAAGGAAGATGACACACAACGATCATCCCGGAGAAGGCGTGCCGAAAACCGTCGTTTGCCCGATGTGCGGTGAGCAATTTACCTGCGGCATGTCCACCTCATGCTGGTGCGCCACGCGCGTGGTGCCCGATTCGGTCAGGAACTACCTCGCCGAACGCTACGAAACCTGCGTCTGCAGCACCTGCCTCGACCGGCTCATTGCTGAAGCGAAGGGGGAGTGAAACAGGCTTGGGAAGTGGACTTGGTAGATGGCCTCACTTTTTCCCTAACTCCACCACCATGCCTGCATAACCCGCCTCTACTGGATACGGCAGCTCTTTGCTGAAGCGTTCTGCGGCTGCCTCCCCGGTGCAGTGGCAGGGAATGAGGCGGGCGATGTCGCGCTCGGCGAGCGATGCTACGGTGCGGTCGAGGCGCTCCGGGCTGGCTGCCGAGAGGTGCATTCCGCCGATAAGCGTCGCGATCCGTTTTTGCCCGGTGATGCTCTCGATGTAGTCAAGCGTGTTGACGATGCCGGAATGGCAACATCCTGCGAGCACGGTCAGGCCTTCCGGCTTCTCGATCCAGAGCGACAGATCGTCTTCAATGGGGTCAGGCGTTTTTCCGTCCGGATCAAAGAAAAACGGGCCGCCGGTATCCTCGAAGGTTGTCTGGCGGGGGACCGGGCCGGTCAGGAAGACGCCATCGGTCAGGCGCGTCGGTTCGCTAACCCACACGATTCGCTCTTTCGGCAGTTCGTCAATTGCCTGCTTGGCGGCTTCGGGCATGTCGATGGGTTTGGGCTTGCCGTTGCGGATGCTGTAGCGTTCGACGAGCGCTGACGGGTGGAGGTAGAGCGTGGCGCGGTCGGCGATTCGGAGCACGTCGGCGAGGTTGCCGGTGTGGTCGTAGTGGCCGTGGCTGAGCACGATGATGTCGATGTCCGACAAGTCGATGCCGAGCGCGCGGCAGTTTGCGTCGAATGCGCCGAGCTGGCCGGTGTCGAAAAGGATGCGCTTGCCGCCGGTTTCAATCAGCACCGCGAAGCCGTGTTCGCAGGCAAGTCCGGGTGCGGCCTGGTTGTCGGTGAGAATGGTCAGTTTCATGATGCAGTCAAATGTCGGCACAGGTTTCAATTCAGTCGATTTCTGACAAGGTAACGCTCTTAACAACATTAGCCTCATGTGACGCTCACTGTTTGTTGCCTATATTGGCTGAAGCAGTGACACCGTTTCCGAAGTGAGATGTTTTTTCAGAAAACGATAATCAGCAAGGAGGATTCGATATGATGAAAAGTGTGAAAACGGCGATGCTTGTCGCTGCGATGGTTGGCATGGGTACTGCTGCTCAGGCCGCACAAACTCCCTCCGTGGAGCTTGGCAAAAAACTGTTCAATGATCCGACACTTGGCGGCGCGACTGGAACCAAAACCTGTGCGAGTTGCCACCCGAACGGCAAGGGAGTCGAAAATGCGTGGCAGAATCCGAAGCTCGTCCAGCAGATCAATACTTGCATTGCCGGGGCGTTACGCGGCAAACCCCTGCCGCTTGAATCGGTTGAGATGAAATCGCTGATTCTCTACCATCAGTCTCTTAACCCCTCCTCTTCGTTGGGCAAATAAACCGGTCCGGCTTGTTCAGGTGATTCGGGCGATGCCTCTCACATAGAGGAAAAGCACGAAGTCTCTGATTGCGCCAGCCGATTTCGCTTCGGTGAGGGCGGTGATCTTTTCCGTAATTTCATGGAGAGAAGCTTTTTTTGCCAGCAGCCTGATAACTTGGGATTGCCAGTCGTCGAGCTGGAACTCTTCGCGGTAATCGTGCAGGATGAGCCCGTTTTCGGGAGTCGATTGTCGCAATACGACATGCGGCGAGAGTGTGAAGCGATGCTTTTCCTTGTCGATGAGCGGGGCAATGGCTTCGGCCTGTTTTCTGTACTGGCTGTCGTGCAGGTGCCACGGTCGCGGGTTTTTTGAAAAGCCGGAAAGCAGGTAAGCGTTCCACTCCAGTTGCTCCTGGTCGTCGGACGAACGCCACCGTTTGGCCAGAAAGGCGCTCTCTTCAGCAAGCGGCGTCCACGATGCTCCGGTCGTTTCCATGCGGATGCCGTAGTGCTCCGGGTGCAGGTAGATCGCCGAGGCGGGTTCGAGCCGAAAGCGGTTGCTGAGGCTTCGGCGGGGCAGGTGCGTCATCGGCAGGTTGTTGCCAGCAAGCTCACGGTCGATCTCTCTGAAAAACCGGATTGTGTCGAGCGCGTCGGCGGTCTGTTCGCCCGGAAAGTTGATGATGGTTGATACGTGGATCGACAGCCCGTTGCGGGTTGCCGCGACGATGTTTTCGCGGGCGAGGTCGAGATCGAGCTTTTTGTGCATTCTCGTCAGCACGTTTTCGGACGCGCTTTCGAGGCCGAAGGTGATCCTCGTGAATCCCGCCGCAGCCATCTTTGCGGTCAGCTCCGGTTTGAGGTGCTTCAGGTCGCAGAAGGCGAAGGTGAAGAGCGGTTGCAGATCGCTCGACAGAATCAGGTCGCAGAACTCCGACAGCCACGCTTCGCTGAAGTTGATGAGGCTGTCGCAAATGTAGAAGAGACCGATGCCGAAGCGCTGTTTGTACGCGGCGAGCCGTTCGACGGAGGCTTCGGGCGAGAGGTGGCGGAAGCGCTTCCATATCTGCTTTTCGGAGCAGTAGATACAGCCGTTGACGCAGCCGCGCGAAAAGGAGACCGGGAGGCCCTCGAAGCGCCGCCGCAGGTAGGCGTCGAAGGGCGTGTCCGCGAATGGGAATCCTTTGAAATCGGGCATCGGGAACTCCTCTGGCCTCAGCCATTCGTGGCGCGGCTCGTACCGGAACTCCCCCTCGATCATTTGCGCCGCGCCCGCCACCGGCCTGCCGTTCGCGCGGATCAGCTCCCGCGCCGTCAGTTCACCTTCGCCCACGACGACCCTGTCGGCCAGACCGTTCACAATCAGAAAACGCTGCACCTCTTCGGGGAACACCGCCGGGCCTCCGAACACGATTGTCGCTTCCGTGCGTTCGCGCAGTTTGCGGGCGGCGAGCATCGAAACCCAGAGGTTGCTGATGTAGGTGGAGAGCCAGATTTGCTCCGGCTCCGTTGCGAGCAGCCGCGTGACCGCGCGTTCGAGGAAGTGGTCGAGCTTGTCGAAAAGCTGTTCAAGTCCGTCCGTTTCGAACCGCTTTCGCGCCTCTTCGGGCGGGGTGAAGAGTGCCGCAAGGGTGAGGTCGGGGCGGTAGCCGATGAAGTTTATCATCCGGTCGTCGAGCGCCGCGCCGGGGCTGGCTCCGAGGCGATGGAGCTGGTAGTAGAGCGCCGGGTCTTCGATGCTCAGCAACAGGTCGAAATCGAACACCTCACTTTCGATGCCCTCGCCGTCCAGCACGCTTTTCAGGCAAGCCAGGCCGAGCGGGAGCGTTTTGTCCGAAAAGCAGGGAAAGATGGTGAGAGCGATGGTCATGTTTCGTTCCTGGCGGTTGTGAGGATTTCTGCAAGGCGGCGCTGGTCGGGCAGATTGGTGATCTGTCGTTTCTGAAGCCGCCTCGCCGTTTCGACAGTTTTCAGGAAATGGCAGTCGTCGCAGGCCGATTCATTGCCAGGCAGTTCGATTGAATGCAGCGCATTTTCGATGACTTCTGCTGGCGCTTGTCTGCACCGGGCGGCCAGATCGACCACGCTGTCAGGATAGAATTGCCGCAATTGCGAGTTGATTTCCGCCGCATTGCAGCTTTCATCCGCAAGCTGTTTGCTGTCGCGGATGCATCGATCAAGCAGCGATTCGTCATGTGGCGTTTTGTCGCCGAAAAGCTGTGCGAGTGCGGCGAGCAGTGTCGCTTCACGCTGCCGGGCACTGCCGGGGAGGTTCGGGCACGCAAAGCTGTTCAGCAACCTGACAGAGGCCGGAAGGGTGATGCGTTTCAGACTTCGGTGAAGCTCCATGATTCGCAGCAACCGTTTCATCTCCATTTCTCCGGAGCTTTGCAGACGTTCGCTTTCGGCTCGCAGCTCAAGCAGCATGGTAAGTTCGTTGCGACCCGTGGTGTAGTTCACCTCGCTCAGGCCGGGTGCGTAGCAGTAGACTGACGGGATGCCGAGCCACGAGACGTCGCGAATGTAGAGCGTGGGCGTCCAGCTTGCGAAGCGTTCGAGCAGGACTTTGAGTGGGCGGCCGGCCAGCTCGTCGCTCCAGGTTTCGTCGATCCACTGTGACGCGGAGTTGCGGCTGGCGAAGAGCGATTTCGGCCAGAGGCCAGTGCTCGACGCTTTGGCTGCGTAGTAGTTGGCGAAGCGCAGGCGGTGGCTCTCATCGGCGGTTGTTGCCGCGAACGGGTTGTCGAGGCCGGAGAGCGGCAGGGCGTGGAAGTCGTTGCCGCCGTCGTAAAGCTCTTTCAGTGCTCCGATGACTGCCCCGGAGAGCGTCGCTGCGGCTCCGAGGTTGCAGTTGTAGCGCTGCCGCTGGCGGTCGATGAGCAGCATGGCGACGACTGGAAATCGTGCGCCGAGCGAGCAATCGAGCAAGGTGACGCTTGTGCTGCGCTCTTCGATGGCTTCGATGATCCGGTCAGCTTCGGTGTTCCGTAACAGCTCGCGCGGGATGAGCGGCAGTGGTGGCTCGTCCGAGAAAATCCGGTGAAAGACATGCCGCTCGCAGATTTCGAACAGCGCTTTGGCGATTGCCTGTTCAAGAGTCCTTCCGGCCGCGCAGCCTGTGCTTCCGCTGGCGAAGAGCATCCGTTCGATCGGGCAGAGCCGTACCGAATCGTCGAACACCGAGTAAAACGGCACGCACAGGAGCGTGTCGCCATCGACCCCACTGCTCGCAGGCATCTGGTGGCGCGGCATGAGGTCGGGGTTTTCCGCCGCACCGAACCGATCTGCCGCGATCCACGTTTCGTCCGGCGCGATGAAAAAATCCAGCGGCCCGCCCTGCCGGTCGAGGCGCTGACGGCACCGCTCTGGCAGCCGGTCGTATCCGCCATTCGAAGCGCAGGCGTAGCGGTAGCCGGCGATGATAAAGTTGTTCTGGAGCCGCTCAAAGAACTCGCCGTACGCGCTCAAAAGCGAGGCTTCGGCGGTGATGCCTTGCCCGGAAACCAGCGGTAAGGAGTCGTCGTCCGGAGTTTTACCTGCGAAGAGCATGGTGGTGAAAAACGGCAGTTCGCTGCCCTGACGGGTTTTTTCGCAAACCTCCATCCCGGTTGAGCGCAAGGCGACTCGCATCTGTTCAAGCGCGCTGCTCATTGCGGATTCATTTCTGCATGAAACAGGCGGTGACGGCCTGCATGTTTTCGTGCATCAGCTCGAACAGGCTCATCATCATCTGGCGGCGGTATGTGCAGAATCGTTTCGCGAGCGGCAGGTAGCAGGCTTCGGGGTCGCCGTGGCGGTAGCCGGGGATGACGGCGGGGCAGAACGAGAGGCAGATCGAGCTGATCGGGCAGTCGGCGCAAAAGCCGTAGCGCTCCTTCGAGCGTTGCTTGACTGCTTCGTCCTGCTGATTTTTAAGATGGGCGCACCACTGCACTGAGCCGTCGCAATTCATGCTCTTGTAGCGCTCGTTGCTGCCGCATGAAGGGGTTCTGATGCAGCCGTCGTTGTAGAACGAAGGCCTGAACATCTTGCCGAGCACGGTTTTAAGCATCTGTTCGTGAATCCGTTCTCCCGACGTTGTGTGAATGCGGATCAGTTCCTGTATCAATTCGAGTTGACGGTCGGCCAGCTTGCCGTAGTAGGCGGAGAATTCTTCGCTGCTTTCCGCACCCGAATCGGCGAACTCCAGCGGCTTGAGGTAGAAGGAGTTCAGCCCGAGTTCCTCTCGGTTGAAGCGGAACAGTGCCTCCAGTTCGTCCGGATCGCGGATAACCGAGAGCACGCCGCAACGCACATTGTTTTTTTGTAGCCGTTCGAGATTGCTTGTGATCGTCGCGAAGCTCCCTTCGCCGTTTTTGAACGGGCGCGACAGGTCGTGCTGGCTTGCCGGGCCGTCGATGGTGATGCCGACGGTAATCTCGTATTGTTTCAGCATCTCCAGAATGGCGTCATTCAGCAGGGTGCCGTTGGACTGGAGGGCGAACGAAAACTCGATTTCCGAAAAGTTGCCGGTCAGGAAGGCGCAGATCTGGTCGATCTCGCGGTGCATGAGCAGGGGTTCGCCACCCTGAAAGGTGATTCGCACCTGTTTTTTTCCCCGGATCAGCTTTTCGAGCGTCCGGCAGATTTGCTCGACATCCGTTCCCCGCACCTCCGAAAGCTGTGTCAGATCGGCGTATTTGCAATAGACGCAGCCAAGGTTACAGCGGTCGGTGATGAAAATGACCACCTCCAGATAGTCATCGTCTGGCTCCATCAAATCGGGGGTTGGCGACTCTTTCAGGCTGGCCGCGATTTCAGCTTTTTGTGCTTCGGACGCATTGCCGTCGAACATCTGCCATCGGCCGCAGCGGTTGTCGAGCGCGACGAAGAATTTGCCTGATGACGGCTGAAGGAAGGTTATATCACCCTTCTGTTCAATGGAGTATGCGGGCATTTCGGAGTCCGCTCCTTTTGCTGTTGTCTGGGTGGTGGATCGGGAAAGGGGTGATGGCTGAAGTGCCGTTATCATGACCAAGCGTTGCCTGCGGCAAGAAGCCATTCACGATTCTTGCCGCAGGTGCAGGAATGATTACTTGTCTCCTTCTTCGGGTTCGGGTACCCAGGTGTCGCAATGCATGGAGAGCCTGCTGGTGCGTTTTGACGGTTCGTCAGGCGTCCAGGTGTCGCAGTGCATGGAGATTTTTCCGGGCTGTGCTGTCGGTTTGTCTGGATCCCACGTGTCACAGTGCATCGAGGGCATTGTTTCTGGTGAGAGCGTAAGTGTGCTGCTGTCGAAGGTAGGGGTGTTCATGATCCTTCAGTTTATAGGTGAGGGAAAAAAGAAAAAACGACAACTAACTTCTTAATATATAGAAATATAGGTGTAGTTGGAATTCGTTTTTGGTGGTTTGACGTGTTTTTTTATCACTATTTGCAGGAGTGCAACAATTTGATGGGTTCGTTTTTCAATGCGCATTTGGAACGTTTTTTTTGCAACGGTAATGAGGCAACAAGGATTCTGCATAGCTTAGAATTGACGGGGAATGAATACATTATCCAGACAAAAAGCCGGCATAAAACCGGGGGGCCGTCACGGGCGATTCTGAACTTCTGAACTTCATCATTATGTCTGAAAAACAACGCATCAGCATCCTCGGCTGCGGGTGGCTCGGTTTGCCGCTGGCCCGTTTTCTGGTTGGCGAGGGGTATGCCGTCAAGGGTTCGACCACCAGCGAGGCGAAAATCGCCAAGATGAAAGAGGCGGGCGTAGAGCCGTTCCGGATCGCCATCGGCGAGAGCATCGAGGGTGATATTGCTTCGTTTCTTCAGAGCGACATCCTCGTGGTGAACATCCCTCCCCAGCGCCGGCCGGATGTGGTCGAGTACCATGTCGGACAGATTTCGCTTTTGATCGACGCGCTTGCCGATTCGCCGGTGAAGCATGTGATTTTCGTCAGTTCGACCTCGGTCTATCCCGCCACCGGGGGCGAGGTGGTGGAAGCGGATGCTACCGATCCTGATGAAGCGGACTCTCCCGCCGGTCGGGCGTTGATGTACGTCGAGGAGATGCTTCGTTCGGAGTCTGCGTTCAACACCACGGTGGTGCGCTTCGGTGGGCTGATCGGCCCCGGACGCAATCCGGCGGAGTTCATCCAGCGCATGACGGAAATCACGAGTCCCGCTCATCCGGTGAACCTTATCCATCTCGACGATTGTGTGCACGTGATCGCTGAAATCATCCGGCAGGGGAGTTGGGGTGAGGTGTTCAACGCCTGCGCGCCGCAACATCCGACACGGGGTGAACTCTATAAGGCTGCCGCTGAGAGTCACGGTTTTGCCTCATTGCCGGAAGAGGCTTCCAGCAATAGCCACTTCAAAATTGTCAACAGTGACTGGCTCGTCAAAAAGCTGGACTACAAGTTCCTGCATCCCGATCCACTCGGCATGGCGCGGGGCGGCAATTGAAAGTTGATAATTGATCGGTAGGGGTAGGCCTTGTGCCTACCCTTTTCGCTTCGTCACGCGAAGGGTCGGTTCCTACAAAATGAATTCTAGATCGTATTCCTCTTCCTGAACTTTGGTAGCGAATTCCTGGAATTTCCTCAGGAAATCAATCGTCTTTTCGGGATCGATCTCGCGCCAGTAGGCGATGCGTTCCGGATCGTCCTGCCAGCCGAGCATCACCTTTTCGGGGCTTTTCCCGCTTATCTCTCCGACGAATTCGTCGATAATCTCAATCATTCTGCCAATCGCGCCAGAGGGTAGAAATGCCTCGTCCCAACTGTCGAGCCCGTTATTCGATTCGGAGATGAACGGTAGCGCGTTGAGCTGTTCGATGACGCCGTAGTGGAACAGGGCGGTGTAGTCGTGGGCGGAGATTTCCATCGAATCGTACACCTTGTAGCTCTTGTCGGCAAGCCTGACGGCGCCGATTTTGCCACTTCGGTAGATCGGCAGTTCGCGGTGCAGGGGGTTCTGGTCGTCGAGGAGTATGTGGGTGACGGTCATAGCGCAAGGGGCGGTCTGAAACGATTAATTTCTCGCCACTGTTTTGATCGAAGGAAATGGTTTGAGATGACGTCTTAATTATAGTTATTTAACTGAATGTAGCGAATAACCGATCGGTTGTGCCCAGTCGTGCTTCATAGCCAGAGTTACAGCGCATTTCAGGGAGCTTCCCGTCAATTTTAGCGATACAGGATCATAAATGGAAGGAAATTTCTCGAATAGAGTTCAGGACGTGATCAGGCTCAGCCGCGAAGAGGCGCTGCGTCTGGGGCACGACTATATCGGCACCGAACATCTTCTGCTTGGATTAATCCGGGAAGGAGAGGGCATCGGCGCTAAAATTCTTAAAAACCTCAAAGTCGATCTGTTCAAACTGAAACAGAAGATCGAGGAGAACACCCATCCCAAGGTTCCGGCTACCCAGATGGGTAACGTGCCGTTGACCAAGCAGGCAGAAAAGGTGCTCAAGATCACCTATCTGGAGGCCAAGATCTGCAAGTCGACCATCATCGGCACGGAGCATCTGTTGCTCTCGATCCTAAAGGGTGACGACAACATCGCCGCCCAGATTCTCGAACAGTTCGGTGTCACCTATGACCAGGTTCGCGATGAACTGATGACCATTACGACCGGGCGCAGCGAGGCTGACGAGCCGCCGATGGAGGGTTCCTACTCCACGGGCAGTGCATCCGAGCGCCCATCCAAAAAGTCGGAGTCGAAGCGTGGCGAGCGTACCAAGACGCCGGTGCTCGACAACTTCGGGCGTGACATTACGCGGCTGGCCATGGAGGACAAGCTCGACCCGATCATCGGGCGCGAGAAGGAGATCGAGCGTGTGGCGCAGGTTTTGAGCCGCCGCAAGAAGAATAATCCGGTGCTGATCGGTGAGCCGGGCGTCGGCAAGACGGCCATCGCCGAGGGGCTGGCGCTCAAGATCGTGCAGCGCAAGGTTTCGCGCGTGCTTTACGATAAGCGCGTCGTGGCGCTCGACCTTGCTGCTCTCGTGGCGGGCACGAAGTACCGCGGCCAGTTCGAGGAGCGCATGAAGGCGCTGATGAACGAGCTTGAGCGTTCGCGTGACGTGATCCTCTTCATCGACGAGCTGCACACAATCATCGGCGCGGGTGGCGCTTCGGGTTCGCTCGACGCCAGCAACATCTTCAAGCCGGCTCTCGCGCGAGGCGAGTTGCAGTGCATCGGCGCGACCACGCTCGACGAGTACCGCCAGTACATCGAGAAAGACGGGGCGCTGGATCGCCGTTTCCAGAAGATCATGGTCGAGCCGACCACGGTCGAGGAGACGATCCAGATCCTGAACAACATCAAGAACAAGTACGAGGCGCACCACCACGTGCAGTACTCCGAAGAGGCTATCGAAAAGGCGGTCAAGCTTTCGGAGCGTTACATCACTGACCGCTTCCTGCCCGACAAGGCGATCGACGTCATGGACGAGGCCGGCGCGCGGGTACACCTGAGCAACATTCATGTGCCGCAGGATATTCTCGAGCTTGAAAAGGGCATCGAAGAGGTCAAGGCCGAGAAGAACAAGGTGGTCAAGATGCAGAACTTCGAGGAGGCTGCTCGACTGCGCGACAAGGAGAAGAACATGCTCGAAGCGCTCGACCACGCCAAGCAGGAGTGGGAAGAGGAGTCCGCCGAGAGCGTCTACGACGTGACCGAGAACGACATATCGTCGGTGATCGCCATGATGACCGGTATTCCGGTGGTCAGGGTTGCGCAGTCCGAGTCCAAGAAGCTGCTCAACATGGAGGCGGAGCTTAAGAAAGAGGTCATCGGCCAGGACGAGGCGATCAAGAAGATCACCAAGGCGATCCAGCGCACCCGCGCGGGGCTGAAAGACCCCATGCGTCCCATCGGCTCGTTCATCTTCCTCGGTCCCACCGGTGTCGGCAAGACCGAGCTGGCCAAGGCGCTGACCCGCTATCTGTTCGACAGCGAGGATGCGCTGATCCGCGCCGACATGAGCGAGTACATGGAGAAGTTCTCGGTGAGTCGCCTGGTTGGCGCGCCTCCCGGATACGTCGGCTATGAAGAGGGCGGCCAGCTCACCGAAAAGGTGCGCCGCAAGCCCTACTCGGTGGTGCTGATCGACGAGATCGAAAAGGCGCATCCCGACGTGTTCAACATCCTGCTACAGGTGCTCGACGAGGGTGTGTTGACCGACGGGCTTGGCCGCAAGGTCGATTTCCGCAACACGATCATCATCATGACCTCGAACATTGGCGCCAAGGAGATCAAGAGCTTCGGCACCGGCATGGGCTTCTCGGCTCCCGAAGACACCACGGGCAACTACAAGGCGATGAAGTCCACCATCGAGGATGCCCTGAAGCGTGTCTTCAATCCGGAGTTCCTGAACCGTATCGACGACACGATCGTGTTCCACCAGCTCGAAAAGTCGGATATCTTCCAGATTATCGACATCACGGCTGGCAAGCTCTTCAAGCGCTTGAAAGAGATGGGCATCGACGTACGAATCGACGAGAAAGCCAAGGAGTTCCTCGTCGAGAAGGGCTACGACCAGAAGTACGGCGCACGCCCGCTCAAGAGGGCCTTGCAGAAGTATGTCGAGGATCCGCTCGCCGAGGAGATGCTCAAGGGTAGATTCACCGAAGGCAGCGTGATTCAGATCACCTTCGACGAAAAGGAGAAGGAGCTGCGTTTCAGCGAAGGAACTGCCGAGCCTCCTGCTAAAAAAGGCAAGAAAGAGGAGAAGCTCGACAAGGAGTAGCCCGTAGTTTAACGTTTTTAACTCCCCCGAAGCCCCGTTGGAATTACCGTTTCAGCGGGGCTTTTTTTATGGATATATCAGTTGAGGTCATTATTAGAAGATTAGTTAAGTAAGTCTATGCCCTGTTTTGCACTGTAACGTGTTACAAATTATTGAAAGTGGCTTTTAGTTTCTTTAACTTCATAAAGTGTAATTGCCAAAAGATGTCAGGCAGTGTCACTAAACATATCACAACCCCTAACAAAAACACAAGAACATGAAAAAGAAACTTTTAGCACTTGTCGCAGTGCTTCTGGCCACGGGCGCATGGTCGTCTACCGGTTACTCTGCTGGGAATTATGTCAGCGCCAATGCAGGCATCTCCTGGTTTGGTGATGCAAAACTTACCGACAATGCGGATGATGAAGAAAATTTTTGTGTTGATCTTGATTCAGGGATTGCGCTTACCGGTGCTTATGGACATGATTACGGTGACTATCGGATAGAGGCAGAACTTGGTTACCAGCGTAATGATATTGCCAAATCGATTGATTATCTCTATGGTAGTGTCTACGATGAGTATTCCATGACCGGTAATATGTCGGTTATTTCTCTTATGGGGAATGCTTACTACGACATTAACCTTACTGACGATCTGGAATTGTTCCTTACTGCGGGTGCCGGTGCTGCATTTGTGAGCTTCAATGATGTTGGGGATGTTGATGATGATTTTCGTTACGATAAAGTAACCGCAACAGCCTTTGCTTATCAGCTTGGTGCTGGACTCTCTTATAAGGTTGCAGAAAACTTAAGGCTTGAAGCCCGCTACCGTTACTTCGCAACTGCTGATTTCACCATCGACGATACGGCAAATTTCTGGGATGATTATGCTGAAGATGATTATATGAACACCGTCAAAAATATCTCTTCTAGCAGTGTCATGCTTGGCCTTCGCCTTTCGCTGTAACGTTTTTCAGATAAGTTATGCATAGGGTTTGCTGAAAACAGCACATCAACGACAACAAGGGCTACCTTCTTATCTTGGTAGCCCTTTGCGTTTTCATGGGGTCATTAAAAAGAGGGTTTGTTCCATCATTGAATAGATAAGACAGCCCCTCTTTTTAAACTCCCGGCACTTTCGGAAGTCCCGCCAGTGAGGCGGTCAACGAGCGTTGCAGCAGCTCCTCTGGCAGCGGGTAGTCGCTGATTTTGCCTGAGAGGTAGGCGTCGTAGCCCTGCAAGTCCATCAGCCCGTGGCCCGACCAGTTCATCAGAATCACCTTCTCCTTGCCCTCCTCTTTTGCCTGCTTCGCCTCGCGGATGGTCTGTGCGATGGCGTGCGAGGTCTCCGGCGCGGGAATGAAGCCTTCGGTGTGGGCGAAGAGCAGCGCCGCTTCGTAGCATTCGGTCTGCGGCAGCGCGGTGGCTTCGATCAGCCCGAGCTGCTTGGTGTGGCTCACCAGCGGCGCCATGCCGTGGTAGCGCAGGCCGCCTGCGTGGATGGCCGGGGGAATGAAGGTGTGGCCCAGGCTGTGCATCGGCAGGAGCGGCGTCATCATCGCCACGTCGCCTGAATCGTAGGCGTAGGGGGCGCGGGTCAGCGTCGGGCACGCCTCCGGTTCCGTGCCGATTACCCGCACATCCCTGCCGTGAATCTTGTCGTAGAGGAATGGGAAGCTGATGCCCGCGAAGTTCGAGCCGCCGCCCGCGCAGCCGATGACGATATCCGGGTAGCGCCCGATCTTGTCGAACTGCTTCTTGGCTTCGAGGCCGATGATGGTCTGGTGCAGCATCACGTGGTTCAGCACGCTGCCGAGGGCGTAGCGGGTGTCGTCGCGTTCGACGGCCTGCTCGATCGCTTCGCTGATGGCGATGCCGAGGCTGCCGGGGGTGTCGGGCATCTCTTCGAGAATCTTGCGCCCGATGGCCGTCTGCGGACTCGGGCTCGGGATGCACTCCGCGCCCCAGGTTTTCATCATGATTTTGCGGAACGGCTTCTGGTCGAAGCTGATGCGCACCATGAACACCTTGCACTCGATGCCGATCAGCTTGCAGCTCATCGCCAGCGCGCTGCCCCACTGCCCCGCGCCGGTTTCGGTGGTGAGGTACTTGATGCCGAACTCCCGGTTGTACCACGCCTGCGCCACCGCCGTGTTGGGCTTGTGGCTCCCGGCGGGCGAGACCCCTTCGTTCTTGTAGTAGATTTTGGCCGGAGTGCCGAGCGCTGCTTCGAGCCGCCGCGCGCGGTAGAGCGGCGACGGCCGCCACAGCTTGAGGATGCCGAGAATCTCTTCCGGAATATCGATCCAGCGCTCGGTGCTCACCTCCTGCTCGATCAGGTTCATCGGAAAAACCTTGGCCAGCGCATCCGGCCCGATCGGATTGCCATCCAGTCCCACCGGCGGTGGCATGGGTGAAGGCAGGTCAGCCTGAATATTGTACCACTGACGGGGAAGTTCATCCTCGCCGAGGAGGATTTTGGTAGGCTCTGTACTCATGCGTGTAGTGCTTTGAAGTAAGAGAAAAGAGGCCGGTGACGGCTCTCATGGCCGGGTGTCTGGTGGCCATTTTTCAAGGTAGGGAGAGTGCGGTCGGATTGCAAAGGTTGGAGGGAGAATCGGGGTCAGGGTTGGATTTTTGACGAACTGCGAATGTTGTTTAGATTTGAAATAATGTCAGTTTCTTTTTTCTGAATCTGGAGGGCGCAAATTGTGTTTGATGTATGAACAATAGAATGTGACAAGCCGAATGCCAACGATTTCAATGTTTTACGGGATTCTAATCCGGATGTTTTTTCGGGATACCGAGAAACATCATTTGCCGCACATCCATGCTGATTATCAGGGAAAAGTGGCCGTGTACTCAATTATTGACGGTATGCTTCTGGCTGGCGAGCTGCCACCGAACAAGCACAAGCTGGTTGTTGCATGGATCGAAATTCACCAAGAGGATTTGCTGGCGGACTGGAATCTGGCTGTAAACGGTAAGAAACCATTTCCAATAAAGGGACTTGACCAATGAGAATTGCAGAACTACATCCACAATCGGATTGGGTATTGTCGATTGTTGCGGAAGATGGTCGCGTTGGCATTTTCGATGTATCGCCTTATCTGGAGTATGAAGCGTTTGAAGCGCTTCGCGACCATGAGGAATTTATGAAGGTGAGCAACGGGGGCTACTTCATCGAATGGGAGTGCGGCGCTGATTTGTCTGCGGATACCATCGAGGCGAGATGGCAGGTTGTTGGGGAAGATGCTGAGAGGATAACGGCTTAACAGGTTTACTATTGAAGTTGTTTTATACGGAATGAAGCAATGAAGATACATTTGGGTACCGTAGACTTGGCAGGAAAAGGTCCAGGCACTTTTTCGATGGGTACGTTCAAGCTCTCCAAGGATTACCGGATTGATATCTTTTCATCTGCGCGGCAGTTCCTGGCTGCGGCAGAGTTTTGCCTCAATAATGGTGAGATCATCGAAGGCAAGCCCATGCTGTTGGTGCCTGGCGTTGTATGTGCAGCATTTGCTTGCGAACTTTGCCTGAAGTGGTTGATTTACAACGAAACTGAGGAAGAGGTTAAGGGGCATCGATTAACCGAACTCTATGGGCTCCTGTCTCAAGACATGCAGAATCATATCTCGGCTTTTCAATCCGCGTTCAGCGATTTCCTGCAACGCAATGATGATGTGTTTATCAAAGCCAGATACCATCACGAGTCAGAACTCTTTGCCTTCCGCGAAACAGAGATTTTGCAATTCGCGCAGTTCTTGGTTTCAACAATGGAATCAAAGAATGAAAGCGCCTGACAAGTTTTTTGATCGGATGAATTTCCAGAGTGCCGATCAACTTTAACATTAGGCATCATTGTCAATAACATACCTCTCAATCAAACCCCCGTCACTTTCGACGGGGGTTTGACATATATATCAAAATGAACTACTTCTCACCACCAATCAATTTCTATCAGCTGTCGAAGTCGATTCTGTGGTAGGAAAGTCTGAGGCATGAGAGATTTGGTACCAAAGGCGGAAATGGAACTTATGCGTCTACCAATTCCGCCACTTCGGCAATCCTTCCGGAAAATCAGGCGTCATCTTCCTCCAAATTCCTCCTTTTCCACTCCCCCTAATTCCCCCTAACTCTCCCTTCGTACCATTACTCCTGACGCGGATGATCGCGTTGACAATTGAATCCACAAGGAGTGATGATTATGAAACGTTATGGTTATGTGGCCGTTGGCGTTATGCTTTCAGCTTGGATGTTTGGCGGCATGTTCGCCCGGTCGGCTTATGCGGCGGATGCCGGGAATGATGCGCTGACGTTGCAAAAACCGGCAATCAGCCTGTCGCAGGCTGTCAATGCCGCCGAGAAGTTTACGCGGGGGCGAGCTGTTCGCGCCGAGCTTGAAACGCATGATGGCCGCCCGGTTTACGATGTTGAGGTAGTCGATGGCATGAAGGTTATGGATGTCCGGGTAGACAAAGATAACGGCAGGGTGCTTGCTGCCAATATTGATAAAGCGGATCATGACGATGCCCATGATGCAGAAGATTAAGGGTCAACAGATCCGTTTGCCATTTCTGCCAGAGCGGTTGCGCTATCCCGGTAAAGGGTTTTATGAACGCCTGGATGCCGCCATGGTTAACCGGCTGATGGAACGCTCATTTCGGGCGACCTGTTCTTTCTTCTGAGTGTTGTGTTGTGCTGAAACAGATGCGCGGGCTGAGGTTCGGAGGTGGGGGAGTTTTCCTCTTTTCCGGGCCGATGTCCGGGTCTGTTTCGGTTATTTCTGTTTATCCTGACTCCTCGGCTTTCGAGCCGCAACGGTTGATGAAAAAACGAGAAGTTATGCGAGTGTTGCTTGTTGAAGATGATGCCATGATCGGTGAAGCGGTTTGCGTGGCGTTGAAAGATGCGGCATATGCGGTTGACTGGGTTCGCCGTGGCGACGAGGCTGCCGACGCGCTTCGGTATGGTGAGCATCAGGCGGTGCTGCTCGACCTCGGGCTTCCGGGGCGCGGTGGGTTGGAGTTGCTTGCCGGGCTCCGGCAGCAGGGCAGTTCCATTCCGGTTATCATCATCACCGCGCGTGACGGCCTCAGCGAGCGCATCGCGGGGCTGGATTCAGGGGCGGACGATTACCTCGTCAAGCCGTTTGACCTCGATGAACTGCTTGCGCGGCTCCGGGCGGTGATCCGCCGACAGGGCGGGCAGGCGTCTGGGCTGATCGGCAACGGCCAGATCACGCTCGATCCCGCCACGCACACGGCGTTCTGCGGGGAGTCGAGGGAGGTGCTCAGTTCGCGCGAGTTCGCGGTGCTGCACGCGCTGTTGCTTCAGCCGGGCCGTATCCTGAGTCGCTCGGCGCTCGAAGAGCGAGTCTATGGCTGGGATGAGGAGGTCGAGAGCAACGCCATTGATTACCTGATTCACCAGTTGCGCAAAAAGCTGGGCGCGGCAAGCATCAAAAATATTCGAGGTGCGGGATGGATGGTCGAAAAAGAGCAGTGAACCCTTCGTTGCAAAAGCGTCTGACCGTGATGCTGGCCGGAATGATTGTCGCTGTTGCGCTGATTGCCTCAGCGACCTCCTTTTACTTCGCGTATGAAGAGGCCAAAGAGTTTCAGGACAATACCCTTCGCCAGATCGCGATGTTGCAGGGGGGCGATACGGCTGAGTCGGTCGTTTTGAACGGGATCGGCCATTCGCCAGCTCTGGTGACCACAATTGATCCGGAGACGAGGATCCGCATTCTGCATTTTCAGCAAGAGAGCGCTCCTGCGTGGTTTGCTGGCGCGCTTGCTCCCGGCTTTCACACGCTCAGGGAGCGTGGCGAACCGATGCGTGTCTTCATCATCCGGAGCTCGTCCTCCGTCGCTGCGGTCGTTCAGCCTACCGAAACCCGCGACGATCTGGCAACCAGCAGCGCGTTGCACACGCTTGTGCCAGGCCTGTTGATGCTGCCGGTCATGGCTCTTCTGGTCATGCTCATTGTTCGTTCCGGCCTCAAACCGCTCACCACGCTTTCACATCTGCTCGACGAGCAGAGTCCCGATCAGCCGGAGCCTCTGCCGGAGCATGATCTTCCGGAAGAGATGATGCCGTTCGTGCATTCAATCAACCGGCAGCTTGCGCGAATTTCCGTTCTGATCGGCCAGCAGCGTCGTTTCATCGCTGATGCGGCTCACGAACTTCGGAGCCCCTTGACGGCGCTCTCCCTTCAGGCGGAAAATCTCCGGCAAGCCGGAAGCGCCGACGAAATGCGCGCCCGGCTCGCGCCGCTCCAGTCGGGCATCGAGCGCGCCCGGCAGCTCACCGCGCAGCTCCTGAATCTGGCGCGGGTGCAGGCGCAGCCCACCGAGGGGGTGCCGGTCGATCTTCCGGCGCTCGCCCGCGAGCTGATCGCCGAATACCTGCCGCTGGCCGAGGCTCGCGGCATCGATCTCGGGCTTGACGAGCCGGGCGCGATGCTGCTCGACGGCAATCCGGAAAGCTTCACGCTGATTCTGAAAAACGGGCTTGAAAACGCCCTGAACTATACGCAAAAGGGCGGCACGGTGACGGTCAGGCTTGCCATCGAAAACGGCGATGGGGTCATGGAGGTGATCGATGACGGCCCCGGCATTCCGGAGAGCGAGCGGGAGCGGGTGTTCGACGCCTTTTACCGCTCACCCGGTTCCGGCCAGCCCGGCAGCGGCCTCGGCCTGACCATCGCGCGGGAGGCGGCCCGGACGATTGGCGGCGACCTCCGCCTTTTGCCGGGCCCGAATGGCCGGGGCACGGTGTTCCGCTACCGCCAGCGCGGGCGAGTGGCCGAAGCCAGCAGACTTCCCTGAAAAAGCGGTGATTGTCAATTTCCCGATTATCCGGCGCTTGGTGATTCTGTGATGAAGCGACGCTCCTAACTCTGCACTAATTCTCATTTCGTATCCTGATCTGTGAAGAGAATGATCCAATCGACAGAGGAGGAAACGAATGCTGATGAATAAAAACGATGCCGCCGTTCAGGCGTTGAGCAAGGTGCCGCAGGTGACGCTGATGTTCTGGGCGATCAAGATTCTGGCCACCACGCTCGGCGAAACCGGCGGAGATGCGGTCACCATGTCGATGAAGCTCGGGTACGCCGAGGGAAGCCTGATCTTTCTCGCTTTTTTCGCGGTGGCGCTGCTCTTCCAGGTCTTTTCCGAAGGCTACCATCCGGCGCGGTACTGGGCGGTCGTGGCCGCCACGACGACCGTTGGCACCACCATGTCGGACTACCTCGACCGCACGCTCGGCCTCGGCTACGTCAACTCATCCGCAATCCTGCTGCTTGGCGTGCTGCTGGTGCTGTTTGCGTGGAGCCGGATCATGGGCAAGATCGAGTTCGAGGATATTGCCGACCGGCGAGACGAAATTTTTTACTGGCTGACCATACTGGTCTCCAACACGCTCGGCACGGCGCTCGGCGACTTCGTAGCTGACGACCTTGGTCTCGGCTTTCAGCTTGGCGCGCTGCTCTTCAGTGTGCTGATTGTCGCGGTGGCCATCGCGTACTACAAGACGGGCATCTCGCCCAACATCCCTTTCTGGGCGGCCTACGTGCTGACCCGCCCGCTTGGTGCAACGCTTGGCGACACGCTCACCAAGCCGCTCGCGCACGGCGGCCTTGCGCTCGACCGCATCAGCTCCTCGCTGGTGATTCTCGCGCTCATGGTCGTGGCGATCATGCTCAACCACCGCGCCGGGCAGCGCCGCGCCGTGGCGGTCGCGACGGATGGAAGTCGGTAATGGATTTGTGGCGGCTGTTTCGGTGTTTGCAGAGGTTGAACGGGCGCGGTGATCGTCAAACCTAAAACGGACGGAGATGAAGCAGGAGAGGCGCTTTTTCGGGTTGAGCGGCAACGTCTTTTTTGCCGGGCTGGTCAGCTTCTGCATGGACGTCAGTTCGGAGATGATCTACCCGCTGGTGCCGCTTTTTCTGGCCAGCGCATTGGGGGTGAACAAGTCGATGATCGGTCTCATCGAGGGGAGTGCCGAATCAATGGCGAGCCTGGTCAAAGTTTTCTCCGGCTGGTACTCCGACCGGCTCGGCAAGCGCAAGCGGCTGATGCTGGCGGGCTATTCGGTATCGACGTTGAGCCGTCCGCTGATTGCGCTGGCTGGTGGTTGGCATCAGGTGCTGGTCGCGCGTCTGGTTGACCGCTTCGGAAAGGGAGTGCGCACCGCGCCGCGTGACGCCATTATCGCGGACTCCGCTGAGCCGGCATGGCTTGGCCGTGCCTTCAGTTTCCACCGCTCGATGGACACGATGGGCGCGGTCGTCGGCCCGGCCATCGCTTTTATCGCCCTTCAAATCTATCA
The DNA here is from genome assembly GCF_000020505.1 of Chlorobaculum parvum NCIB 8327. Lineage (NCBI taxonomy): Bacteria > Pseudomonadati > Chlorobiota > Chlorobiia > Chlorobiales > Chlorobiaceae > Chlorobaculum > Chlorobaculum parvum. The sequence continues at coordinate 2,021,797 of NC_011027.1, read as the reverse complement.
CAGCACTTACCGTCACCTTTTCTGGCTCTCGATCGTGCCGGGCATCCTTGCCGTGCTGCTCATCATCTTTTTCATCCGGGAGAAGCAAGCGCCGCCGGTCCAAGCCGAAGCCGAAACTCCGCAGACAAGCGGCAGCCGGAAACTCGATCGGCGGGCGTGGTTTTTCATCGTGATCGTCGCGATCTTCGCGCTTGGCAACTCAAGCGATGCGTTTCTGATCCTCCGGGCCGGGCAGCTCGGCGTTCCTGCGGCGATGATTCCCGTCGTTTACCTTCTGTTCAATCTTGTCTACTCCATCACGGCCATTCCTGCCGGAATTGCTGCCGACCGCTATGGTCGCAAACGGCTTATTCTGGCCGGATTTGTGCTGTTCGCCGCCCTGTACGCAGGGTTTGCCGTGGCGGGAAGCGCGCTTGCCGTTTGGGTTCTGTTCGCGCTGTACGGCGTCTTTATGGGGCTGACCGAGGGGATTCAGAAGGCGTTTCTCGCCACGCTCATACCGGAAGGCCTCAAAGGCACGGCATTCGGCCTTTATGCCGGAGCAGTCGGATTCGCGGCGCTTCCGTCGAGCCTGATTGCCGGAATGTTGTGGGACAGCTTTTCCGCCGCCGCCACCTTCTGGTTCGGCGCGGCGACAGCCTTGCTTGCAGCCGTGCTGTTTGCGATGCTGATGTTGAACATGAAATACTCTCCGGCAAACAATCGATCAGGGTTCGCATGACCTTGCGCTCAGGCCATTTACCACACACTTTAGCGGTACTCTTTTTATCGCATCAGTTTGAGGCAATCTGGTCGAGACGGCTGAAATGGAACGAAGAGTCTTTCAACAATGAAATAATCGCTTCTGAATTCATGCCCGAAGAGGAGAGTTTCGCGCCGAATTCACGCATTGCCAGAGAGCGCTTTTCTGAAAGGGGAGTGTGTGCACGCTCTTCCTGCATCCGCTTCAGGAAACTGCCGATTGCCAATGCGGCAAGGCTTCCGTCAACGACGTCAGACATATCCCGATTCATGAGGCTTGCGTTGTCGAGCATTCGGAGAACACGATATCTGGTGCGGTTCAGGCCGCGTTCCAGAATTTGCGGCGAGTTTGTTTCGGTCATGAGAAGCAGGTCTTTGGCAATGGAAATCAAGAGGGTGCGCAGTCGTAAAGCCGGATTGACCGGCACGACATAGCGAAAAGAGAGCAGGGCCAGTACAATACCGGCAAGCCCGGCCACTCCACCCGCGACAAACTGTATCCGGCTGGCGACCACCGGCAAGCCTGGCTGCATGACAAAGAGGAAAAACATCATGGTATCCATCGCTCCAAGAGCCGTCTTTCTGCGGTTTTTGGCGATCATGCCACCGAGCAGGACGGGGAGGGTGAGGAGGCCTTGCGTGAAGGCGCTGCTCTGTCCGGGAATGAGCAAAAGGCGGACGACAAACGCCAGGAGCACCCCGACCAATGCCCCCCCAAAAATGTGCGACAGCAAGACCGATGGATGGTCATGAGTTGAAAAGATGCTGACCATGATCGCGGTCGCCATCATCATGACCGGTCCCTCTCTCCAGCCGGTCAGTTGCCAGATTGTGCCGGTAATGCCTACGGCGATGACGGCTCGCAGCGATGCGCGGGCGGCTTCTTGCCAGTTCCGCTCCCGAAGCCTTGGTTCTGGTGCGGTGACGGGAACGTTCGGAAGCTTTGATTTCTTCCGTTGATCGAGGAGCAGATCAAGCGAAGCAGAGAGCGAAAGCAAGGGGGATGCAAGGACCGGAAGCTTGGCGCCAACCTCGGCAACGAGCCTGGCAAACTCTTTGTCCGTTCCGACAGGCCTCCAGCTACCCTCCAGTCGTGAAGTGACGGCATCCAGACGCTCTGCAATGGTTTGCCGGATCATGATGCTTTTCTCATCATTCGGGTTCAATTGCTGTTCGAGCAGGACGCTTGTTTCCAGAAGCGACAGGAGATCGACGATCAGGTTTTCGATGTGAAAACGTCGCCGTTTGAGTGCCAGGGTTCCGGCGCCTGCACTGTCAAGCTTTTTTTCAATGTCGGCAAGCATGAAAAGAAGGTTGTGACGGCCTCTTTCTGCTTTTGCGTGCTCGCTGCTCTGGAGGGTAAGGCTCACCAGTTTCAGGGATGCCAAAACCGCATTCCGGATCGAACGGTTCAGATTTTTCATCCCGTTACGAGGAGTAAAAGAGATGTTTATTGCCGTTGTGACGACGATACCGATGAAAATGCAGTCGATTCTGGCAACAACAAGCGCATCGATCTGCTCCTGATGGCCCCATCCTTCCAGAACAATCAGTGCCAACGTAAATCCGGCAACCATGAATCCGTATGATCGATAACCGTAAATAAGGTTGCCTACGCCGACACAAATGGCGAGCCATAGACAAAGCATGAGTATCAGGCTGAAAGAGCTTGTCGCAAAGGTGAGCATCATCAAGCCACCCAGCGCCCCAGCGATGGTGCCGGCGAGCCGGTAAAAGCTTTTCTCAAGCAACTGGCCGCCAGTCGGTTGGAGAACGATGAGGGCTGTCATTGCCGCCCAGTAGGGGCTTTCCAGCTTCATGGCTACGGCGATGGTATAAGCGGCCAGCGCCGCCGTCACACTCCGCGTCACTTGCCACGCTTCAGGCCAGAAGCGTAGCAGCGAGCGGTATACTGTATTGAGCATCGAATTATTCAACCTGTCGGGCAAAATCGTTTATAGACGTTTCGAGCCTTTCGAGGAGAGCGGTCAGCATGTGCATCTCGCTGTCCGTATAACCGCCGAGCAACTCCTTTTCAAGCGGTACGAGAATCTCTCTGATTCTGATGACCGCGTTATGTCCCTCCATGGTCAGTTTCAGGAGCCTTGCCCTCCTGTCGCTTTTGTCTTCAAGTCTGACGACAAGTCCCCTGGATTCAAGGTCGTCGAGAATGCGAACCAGCGATGGGTTTTCTATTCCGATTGATTGGGCGAGTTCTTTCTGACGCACGCCGTCGCCAAGCAGGCTGAGGTGGAGGAGTGGCCGCCAGGCAGCATCGGTCAGCCCGACTACGCGAAAAGCTGCATCCAGCACTTTTCGCCAACGCCGCGTCATGATGTTAAGCCTGTAGATCAGGTTGCTCCGCTGGATGTTGCCGGTTGTGGGTGGCTCCATGGTTTATTGTTTTGTTTGCTTATAATTAGTAAGCTAACTATATGGTAAAAAAAATCAATGAAAATGGAAAATGAGGAAGAGGGAGTGCGGGGAAAAACGAGTGGATAAAAGATTTGGTGCCGAAGGCGGGGATCGAACCCGCACGTCCATTGCTGAACACGGGATTTTAAGTCCCGGGCGTCTACCAATTCCGCCACTTCGGCAACCTTTGTGCTGTGAGGTCGGCTAATTTACTCTTTTCACGGTGATTACACAAGTTGGGAAATTTCTGATTTGTCGGGTTTCCGGGGAGGGCAGACACGCAGGTCTGCCCCTACGGGATGGCAAATGATCTGTGCTTGCCAATCCTGTCCACCTCACTCCGCGAAGTGATCGAATCCCCGTTTCATGTCCGTCATATCAATCGTCATGCCGAAGATGTCGGTGAGCATCATGCCCGCTTCCTTCTCGGTAATTTCGCCGATGACCGTGATGTCGCGGTGGGCGGCGATGAGGTCGTAGTCCTTTTTCGGCACGGTGAAGAGGAGCTGGTAGTCTTCGCCGCCGGTGAGCGCCCAGTCGAAGACGTCCTGCTGGAACTCTTCGGCCACGGTTCGCGCTTCGGGCAGCACGGGCAGCTTGCTTTCGTCGATCTTCGCGCCGACGTTGGAGCGGCGGCAGAGGTGGCCGAGGTCGGAGACCAGGCCGTCGGAGATGTCGATCATGGCGGTCGGCACGATGCCCTCTTCGCTGAAAAAGTCGATGATGTCGATGCGCGCTTCGGGCAGCAGGTGGCAGCGGATCGCTTCGGCGTACTCCTGCAACTCGGCCATCACCTCCTTGTTGTACGGCTCGTTGTTGCGCATCTGCTCGATCATGGTCGCCTTTTCGCGCTGCAAGAGGTGCAGTCCGGCGGTCGAGCCGCCGAGCGTTCCCGTTACACAGATCAAATCGCTCGGCGACGCGCCTTTGCGCAGCGCAAGGAGTTCCGGCGTTGTCGTTCCGGTCATCGAAACCGAGATGAACAGGCCCGATGCCGAAGACGAGGTGTCGCCGCCCACGATGGCGAGTCCATACACTTCGGCGGCGTGGTTCATTCCCTTGTACAGCTCCTCGACCATCTCCACCGGCATCTTCGGCGGCACGGCGATCGAGATCACTGCGTAGTCCGGCATGGCGTTCATTGCGCAGATATCCGAGACGTTGACGCTGATCGCCTTGCTGCCGAGGTGGTGCAAGGGTGTGGTCAACAGGTCGAAGTGGACGTGCTCGGTCAGGATGTCGGTCGTGACCACCTGCACCGCCGACTCGTCGCTTTGCCATACCGCGCAGTCGTCGCCGATGCCCTCGATGAGTTCCGGTCGCTGGTTCGCGGAGGGGGCGGTAATCTTTGCGAGCCGGTCGATCAGACCGAATTCACCAATCTCGGAAATAGGTTTGAATGCCATATATTTAGCTACATTAAAATTCAAGCGGGTTTTCCGGAATTTCTCCGGCCCAATCGTCCATAAACATAGCCAATTTCTCTTTTTCCATGGGCTTTTTTGACAAGTTAGGGCTGTCGCGCCTCAAGGAGGGGCTTACCAAAACCCGCGACACACTCAAGGAGAAACTCGCAGTCGTCACCAAGGGCAAAACCGAGGTGGATGACGAGTTTCTCGAAGAGCTGGAAAACATCCTCGTCGCTGCCGATGTGGGCGTTGAGACCACGCTCGATATTGTCGATGCGGTCACCGAGCGCTCCAAAGGCAAGACCTACCGTTCGGAGGATGAGCTGAACGAGATGGTGATGGGCGAGATTCGCAACCTGCTCGTTGAGTCGGGCCACGAACACCCGGTCGATTTCGACGCGCCGCTTTCGGCCAAGCCCTACGTCATCATGATTGTTGGCGTGAACGGCGCGGGCAAGACCACCAGCGTGGCCAAGCTCGCCCACAATTACGACAAAGCGGGCAAAAAGGTGGTGATCGCCGCCGCCGACACCTTCCGCGCCGCCGCCTACGAGCAGCTCAAGATCTGGGCCGACCGCGCCGGAGTGCCTATCATCGGCCAGGGGCAGGGTGCCGATCCGGCATCGGTGGTGTTCGACTCGGTCAGTTCGGCGGTCTCCAAAGGCACCGACGTGGTGCTGGTCGATACGGCGGGGCGGCTGCACAACAAGAGCCACCTGATGGAGGAGCTTGCCAAGATCATGCGCGTGGCCAAGAAAAAGATTCCCGATGCGCCGCACGAAGTGCTGCTGGTGCTCGATGGCACCACTGGTCAGAACGCTGTGCAGCAGGCCCGCGAGTTCACCCGGTTTGTCAATGTCACCGGCCTGATCGTGACCAAGCTCGATGGCACCTCCAAAGGCGGTATCGTGCTTTCGATCTCCCGCGAGCTGAATTTGCCGGTCAAGTACATCGGTGTTGGCGAAAAGATCGACGATCTCCAGCTTTTCGATCGCGCGAGCTTCGTCGAAGCGCTGCTCGAAAAGGAGAACGGCAACGAGGAGTGAGGCTGTTCAGCTCTCCTGTCGCCGTTCCGCCATCGCTTTTTCGAGACGCTTCAAGAGAGTTGCTGCATCGTCAATCCTGAACAGATGCGTGCCGGACGTGGCGTCCTGCGCACCGAGGCGGTCGGCGACGACCGAGGTTTCGGGCATCGAGTCGAGCAGTTCGGCGAGTTGCGGTTCCAACCTCAATGGGCTTGGGAAGATGAATGCGTGATCGAGCTCGGCTTCTGCCCAATCGAGCAGGTAGTCGATGTGCCAGTGGAGTTTCTTGATGCTTTGCCGGGCAGGCGGGAGATAGCCCCACGAGACGAACAGCACCGACAGTTTCGTCCGGATTGCATGGTCGGCGCCGCTACTTCTCGACGCATGACGAAGCAGGCGGGATGCCAGCGGAAAGCCGCCTTTCCGGCCGCCGAGCGCCGAGCCGACGTAGAGGTAGCGTCCCGGTTCGAAATCGATCGGCTGGCCATTCCGGAATTTTCCGAACGATACTTCGATCCGCTTGTCGATCCGTATCGAGAGGATGTAGCTGCCTTGACGGTCAGGAAGCCCGAAAATGGTAAATGGCATCGGCTGGAATTGGATAATTTGCTGTCAGGTGCAATATTAGCCAATCTGTTGTAAAGATGCGATAGTTTGTTTGGCCGCAGGTTTTCCGAACAGGGGAGGGAGAAGCATGCAACATACCGATGATATGGTGCAGGAGCGCAGGGGGATGGTCGAATTGCTCAGGCGTTACGGCATCAGGAATTCGAGGGTGCTCGACGCGTTCTTGACGGTCAAACGCCATCTGTTCGTCGATGGCGAAAGCCGGATGTTCGCCTATCACGACTCCGCGTTGCCCATCGGGTTCGGGCAGACCATTTCGCAGCCCTACACGGTGGCCTACATGATGGAGTTGCTGGTCGAGAACTGTTCGTCTGGCAAGGTGCTTGAAATCGGAACCGGATCGGGATTCCAGGCGGCGATTCTCGATGCGCTCGGTTACCGGGTCTTTACGATCGAGTGCGTTGCGGGCTTGTATGAACTGGCCTCAGCGCGTTTCGAAAAGCTGGGTATTCCAGTGCAAAGCCGCCTCGGCGACGGTACGCTCGGCTGGCCGGAAGAGGCCCCGTTCGACGCCATTATCGTTACGGCAGCCGCGCCGCATGAGCCCCGCGAACTGATGAGTCAGCTTGCCGACGGTGGAGTGCTGATTCTGCCGCTCGGCAGTCTCGCCTCGCAGCAGATGACCGTCATTCGCCGAAAAGGCAACCGGTTCGAGCATGAGGGATTCGACCACTTCGCTTTTGTGCCGCTTTTAGGGCGCGAAGGGTGGCCGGATTCGGATGAATGAGCATGATTGTACTACGTTAATCAAGACGCAAAAAGAAGCATTATGGCATTAATGGGCAAGTTGAGGGACAAGACGCACATCGTGCTCTTTATCCTTGTGGCCGCATTTGTAGGTCTCATCGTTTTCGAGTGGGGCATGAATTTTACCGGACCGAAGCAGAGCCGCGGGGGCGATGTCGGTGCGGTTAACGGTGAACCGATTCCCGCTGCAGAGTACGAGCAGCTGTACAACATGGTGAGCACCAGTTTCCGGCAACGGAACCCTGGCGTTGAAGTTACTTCCCGCATCGATGCCGGATTGCGGGAACAGGCATGGAACATGGTTGTCGATCAGACCCTGATCAACCAGTTGCTCAAAAAGTATGCTGTTCAGGTCAGCGACCAGGAGGTGCTCGAAGCGGTCAACAGCGAGGTTAATCCTCCGGGGATCATCCGCCAGAATTTCACCGATCCAAAAACCGGCCAGATCGACCGTGAGCTGCTTGAAAAAGCAAGGCAGGATCCCCAAGCCAAGGAGTTCTGGCTCAAGGCTCAGGAGATGGTCAGGCGCGAGCTGATGATCAACAAATTGCTCATGGATCTGAAGAGCATGGCCATCGTGACCGATCCCGAAGTGACCGAACTGGTGCAGCGCCAGTACACCACTTTCTCCGGCTCGTTCATTCCGTTTCCCTACGACTTTGCCGGGCCTGCCTCGAACTTCCCCGTCAAGGATGAGGAGATCACGGCATGGTACGAAGCTCACAAAGGGCAGTTCCAGCAGGAGCCTACCCGCAGTGCCGAGTTTGTTTTCTTCCCGCTGACCCCTTCCGCGCAGGACAGCCTTCGGGCCAAAAAAGAGATTGACGGGCTTGTATCGGAGTTCGCTTCGGCGCCCGATGAGGCCGAGTTTGTCAAAATCCAGAGCGATATTCCCGATGCGGTCAACGTGACCCGGACGCGCGCCGATTTTTCTCTGGAAGGCGGCAAAAAGATTTTCGATTCGCCAAAGCTCGCTCCCGGCCAGATTGTTGGGCCGGTTGCCGATCAGGGCTACTATCGCCTGCTCAAAATCAAGAGCGTTTCCACCGGTGAGCCGATGGCCAGCGCTTCACACATCCTGATTCGCGTCAATCCGGCCGATAAAGCCTCGGTCGAGAGTGGCCAGGCGCTTGCCCGGAAGATTCTCGATGAACTGAAAAATGGCGCTTCATTCGCCCAGCTTGCCGCCAAATACTCACAGGATCCGGGCAACGCCCAACGTGGTGGTTTCTTGGGATGGTTCACCAAAGAGCGCATGGTGCCCGAGTTTACGCAGGCTGTGTTCAGCGGAAAACCAGGTCAGGTTGTCGGCCCGGTGCTGACCCGGTTCGGGCTGCATATCATCAAGATCGATGGCTTCGACAACCGGCAGATCGTCTGTTCGGAAGTCGTCCGGCAGCTCAAACCCTCCAGCCTGACCTCGGAATCGATCAAGCGCAAAGCGATGGTGTTCCGCGATGATGCTGAATCGAAAGGCTTTGCCGAGACCGCCAAACTCCAGAAGCTCGACGTGGTGCAGACCGGTGATTTCACGCGCCAGACGCTGGTTTCAAAGCTCGGGATGGATGAAGATGTCGCCAGTTTCGCGTTCTCATCAAAAGATGGAGCGATTTCCCAGGTCATCAAGAACGACAACGGATTCGTGGTCATGAAGCTCCTGACCAAAAACGATACCGGCTACCGTCTGCTCGATGACGAGCTCAAGGAGATGATCAAAGCCGAACTGGTGAGAGAAAAGCAGGGTACGGCCCTCAAAGCCAAACTTGCCGAGCTGTCGAAATCCAGCGGCGGCTCGCTCGATGCCATTGTCCAGAGCAATCCGGGGCTGCGCAAAATCACCTCCGGCATCATTTCGTGGCGCGACGGCAATATCGACGGTTACGGCTCCGATCGCCGACTCGTGGAGGCGATGGCCGGGATGGAGCTCAACAAACTTTCGGCTCCCGTTCAGACCTCGAACGGCTTCGCGTTGGTCAAGCTTGACGGGCGGCAGCTACCTTACGGGTTGGATCTTGAGGTTGAAAAAAAGCGCATTCTTCCTCAACTGATGAAGATCAAACAGGAGCAGCTTTTCAACGAATACTTCGAGGCGGCGCGCAGAACCGCCAAGATCGAGGATAACCGGTAACATCGCGGAATAACCCGTAGATGAACGGTTTGCACAAGGCCGCCCGGCAGTTTGCCAGGGCGGCCTTGTGCGTTTATGGTTCTCTACACTGTCAGATTTTGTCAGATGTCCTAACGTCATTGCAAGCCATCTCTATCCGTCATTCCCGCGAAGGCGGGAACCCAGAAGCTGAATCGAGTGCATGGATTTCCGCCTACGCGGGAATGACCAAAAGCTGGATCATACTCCGGATGAGATGTTTTTTCCCGATAAGTCCGACAGCCTGCTCGCGCCTTCCGATCCGCCTCAGTGCTCCTTGAGGAACACTTCGAGGCGGGCTTTGATGGCCTGAGGGCTGGAGAGTTTGATGCACTCGGCGGCCAGCGCTTCACACTCAGTGATTGAATGATTGGCTACCCGCGCCTTGAGCGCCGGGATGTCGGAGCTGACGATGCTGAACTCCCGGAGACCGCATCCGATCAGGAACGGTGTGGCCAGCGGATCGGAGCCCATATCGCCGCAGAGGGTTGCCCGGCAGCGGTTTTTCTGCGCCGTCGAGATGATACGGTAGAGCTGGCGGATGATGGCCGGGTGGAACTTCTCGAACAGATCCTGCACGATCAGGTTATTGCGGTCAACGGCCAGCGTGTACTGGGTCAGATCGTTGGTTCCGATACTGATGAAATCGACCATGCTGGTGATTTCATCGATCAGTTCGACGGCCGCCGGCATTTCGATCATCGCTCCGAGGCCGGGCTTGTAGATCGTTTCGTGCGACGCTTCGCTGATGCGCTTGTAGTGGTGTTCGAGGCGCTCTTTGATGTGTTCGATCTCTTCAAGCGACGAGATCATGGGAATCATCAGATCGACGTTGCCGTGAACGTTGGCTTTGATGATGGAGCGGAGCTGCGCGTCGAGAATTTCCGGCACGTCGATCAGAATCCGGACGCCTCGCCAGCCGAGGTTCGGGTTCGGCTCCTTGACCGGCGAGTAGATCAGTTTGTCGCCGCCGATGTCAAACAGCCGAATGACCAGCGGTTTCGGGCTGAGCATCTCGGCCATTTCGAGGTAGTACTCCTGCTGCACCGACTCCTGCGGCGGTTTGAGGTCGTCGAGGAAGAGGTTCTCCGTCCGGAACAGTCCGACACCTTCCGAACCGGTTGGTTCTAGGTGTTCGATCTCCTCCTTGAAGTCGATGTTTGAGCAGACCGTGATCCGCATGCCGCAGCGCGTGAATGCGTTTTGATGCGCCAGCGCCGAATCGTCGGCTTCCCGACGGATTACGTCCTCCCGCTTTTGCTGGTACTCGCCGATGGTCTGCTCACTTGGCTCGGTGATGATCACCCCCTCCGTGCCGTCAAGAATGACGGGCATTCCCGAACCGATCTTCTGCGAGAAGTTGCCGAGACCGGCCACCATCGGAATGTTGAGCGACTTGCAGATCAGGGCGACGTGCGAAGTTTTGCCGCCGGTGTCGGTGGCGAACCCTTTGACGTTGCTGCGGCTGAGCAGAATGATGTCTGCTGGCGAGAGGTGGTGTGAGACCACGATGGTGCCTTCGGGCACCCAGGAGTGCAGTTTCCGGATGTGCAGGTTCCGGATGATCCGCTCCTTGATGTCGTGCAGGTCGGCGGCCCGTTCGCGGAAAATCTGGTCGTCGGAGTGGATGAAGTTGCCGAGGTACTGCTCGAACTCCTGCTCGATGACCAGATGTGCCGGTTTCAGCTCTTCGCGGATGCGGCGGGTGATGTTTTCGATCAGCACCGGATCGTTGAGCAGCATGATCTGCGCCTGGAACAGGTCGGAATAGAGCTTGCCGATTTTGCGGGTGGTGACCCTCTCGATCTTTTTCAGCTCCTTTTCCGAGCGGTTCAGGGCGGCCTGAAAGCGCTCGATCTCTTCCTCGATGTTGCTCTCGTTCAGTTCAGCGATTTCATGATCGATGATCTCCTGAACGAACTCGTGGGCCTCGCCGATCGCGAAACCTTTCGAACTGCCGATGCCGGTGTAGCGGCGTTCCTTTGCTGCCGGGCCGAATTGATGGCCGGGGGTTTCACTGGCGTCCGGCACATCGCCGGAGGGGTTCGGTGCTTTTTTGTAAACCATAGACGGAAGAGCTAAAACGGTGCGGTATCCGTGTTGTTGAGATAGCTGTCGTCAATCGGCGGCGGCTCGGGCAGGGATGGCGGCTCCGGAAAGCTCGCTGCCGCAGGGCGTGGCGCTTCGACCTGATGCTGTTCAGGTTCGCTGGCCGTGATGTAGCTGTTGGCCGTCGACTGGAAACGTCCATAATTTTTCAGGAACAGCAGCCTGATGGTGCCGATCGGGCCGTTACGCTGCTTGCCGATCACCACTTCGGTGATGTCTTTGGTCGACGAGCCGTCCTCGAAGTTCTTGATGCCGTACATCTCCGGCCTCGACAGGAACATCACCATGTCAGCGTCCTGCTCGATCGAGCCGGATTCGCGAAGGTCACTGAGCTGCGGTCGCCGGTCGCCGGAGCGCTGTTCGACGGAGCGGTTGAGCTGCGCGAGCGCGATGACCGGAATATTTAGCTCCTTGGCTAACGCTTTGAGCGAACGCGAAATCTGGGCGATCTCCTGCTCGCGGTTCGACCGGCCGTCCCTGACTGGAGTGACGAGCTGGAGGTAATCGACCACCACCATGCCGATACCGTGCTCCTGCTTCATGCGGCGGGTCTTGGCGGTCAGCTCCATGATCGAGATGCCCGGCGTGTCGTCGATGAATAGCTTGGCATCGGCCAGGGCGTCCATGCTGTTGATGATCTTGTTCATCATCTCGGGTGAAATCTGGCCTCGGCGCACGAGCTGGGACTCGACGTAGGCCTCGGCGCACATCAGCCTGACGGCAAGCTGGATCTCGGCCATTTCAAGGCTGAAGAAGAGCACCGGCGTGTTGAAGTTCACCGCGGCGTTGCGAGCAAGGGCGAGGGAGAATGCCGTTTTACCGGCCGACGGGCGTGCGGCGATGATAATCATGTCCGACGGCTGGAACCCGGCGGTGTATTCATCCAGCTCCGAAAAGCCCGAGCCGATGCCGGTGACCGAGGAGTGGGAGGAGCCGAGATTCTCGATCATCCTGGTCGCGGTCTTGAGCAGCTCCTTGATGCTGGTGGCCTTCTTCTTGATGCCCGCCTGCGAGATGTTGAAGAACTGCTGCGAGGCGTTCTCGACCAGGTCGAAGATGTCCATCGAGGTGTTGTAGGCCGCGCTCGAAATGTGCGAAGAAATCGAAATCAGCCGCCGGTAGAGGAACTTCTCCTTCACCAGCCGGGCGTAGTACTCGATGTTGGCCGAGCTGATCACCTTGCCGGAAAGCTCGCCGAGGTAGGGGCGGCCTCCCACGTTCTCCAGCTCGCCGACGCGCGAAAGCTCCTCGCTGACCGTGATGAGGTCGATGCCCTGCCGCTTCTGGTAAAGCGTGAGCATCGCCTTGTAGATGATCTGGTGACGCTTTTCGTAAAAGACCGATTCACCGTTGTCGCCGAAAATCTGGATGACCTGTTCGATCGGGTCGTCTTCAAGCAGGATGCAGGCAAGCACCTCCTGTTCGACCTCGATCGAGTAGGGGGGCACCCGACTCTCTTTGCTGAAGTCGATGTCACGGCTTAAATCTACTTGTGCTTCGCGCGGCTTCATTCCTCTTGTTTTCCTCGTCGTATCATGGTTTCCATATGCGGTCAGCTGTTCGGGCAGACCTTGTCGTAATGCGCCCGGAGCAGTTGCACATCCTCCCAGCAAAGGCGCTTCCAGTTTGGATTCCTGAGCAGCGCGGCCGGGTGGTAGGTCACAAAACAGTCGAATCCGTTCCATCGGATCAGCTTGCCCCGCATGGCGCTCATCGAGAGCGTGTTCTCAAGAATGGTGTTTGCCGCTACCCGACCCAAAAGGAGAATGATGTTCGGCTTGATGATTTCAAGCTGCTGCATTAGCCAGGGCTTGCAGCACTCGATTTCGTCACCGAGCGGATTGCGGTTTTGCGGCGGTCGGCACTTGATGATGTTGCCGATATAGACGTCACTGCGTTCGAAGCCGATAGCGAGCAGAATTTTGTCGAGCAACTGACCCGACCGGCCCACGAAGGGGCGCCCCTGCGCGTCCTCATCCGCTCCGGGAGCCTCTCCTATAACGAAAACCCGCGCTTTGGGATTCCCTTCGCCGAACACCACGCTGTTGCGCGTTTCAGCGAGCCTGCATTTCCGGCATTCCTGAACGACTTTGCCGAGCGAGCCGAGATCGAGGGCCGGGACTGCTTGCTGTTTCGGTTGTTCCGGAACGGGATCGAAAAGCGATTCCTGCGTCATGATGGTTTTTCGGAAATTTCGATTATCGGGGCAGAAGCAGTTCGATGGCATCGAGCAGCCGCTCGGCAGCCTCCTCCTTGCTGAGCAGGGGCAGCTCGGTGATTGCGCCGTCGCGATCCAGCAAGGTCAGCACGTTGGTATCGACCTCGAATCCCGAGGTGGTTCCGTCATAGATGTTGAAGGCGACCAGATCGAGCTTCTTGTCCGTGAGCTTTCGGCGGGCGTAGTCGATTCCCCCAGCTGTTTCAAGCGCAAAACCCACGGCGAGCTGGCCGGGTTTCCGGTTTGTCGAGAACTCGGCGAGAATGTCGGGATTCCTGACGAGACGGAGTTCCATCTCCGCGTCATGCTTCTTGATCTTGCCCTCGACCGGAGTTTCGGGTCGGTAATCGGCCACGGCAGCGGCTCCGATAAAGAGGTCACAATCGGCGAAGAGCGGGCGCGCCGCCTCCAGCATTTCGACAGCACTTTCTGCGTCGTGGCGCTGCACGCCCGGCGGAGTTGGTAGCGTGACCGGGCCGCTTACGAGGTGTACGGTTGCGCCGCGCCGCGCGGCTTCGGCAGCGATGGCGAAACCCATCTTGCCGGAAGAGTAGTTCGACAGGTAGCGCACGCCGTCGATCTTTTCGCGCGTCGGCCCGGCGGTGACCACCACCGTCTTGCCGCTAAGCGCCGAGGGCTCAGGCGCGGCGAGCATCTCGGCGAGCGCCTCAAAAATCGTCTCCGGTTCGGGCATGCGTCCCAGACCGCACTGACCCGAGGCGAGCGGCCCGCTCTCCGGTTCGAGGACTCGGCAGCCCTGCTGCTTGAGCACCGAAAGGTTGCGCTGCACCGACGGGGAGTCGTACATGTAGCCGTCCATCGCGGGCACGAGCAGCACCGGTTTGCCAGGACGCAGGGTGATGAGCGAGATCGACAGCATGTCGTCACACAGGCCGCCAGCCAGCTTTGCGAGCGTGTTGGCCGTTGCGGGCGCTATGACCAGCGCGTCGGCCCACTCGCCGAGCGAGATGTGGCGGGTGCGTTCACCCTCCGTATCCGCCGTGAAAATATCGGTGAGCACCGACCGGTTCGAGACGGTCGCAAGCGACAGCTCGCTGACGAACTTCAGTGCCGAATCGGTGGCCATGACCTGCACATCGGCTCCCGACTTCTTCAGAAGCCTGACCAGATGCGGCGTTTTATAGGCGGCAATGCCACCCGAAATGCCGAGGAGAATGTTCTTGCCGGTCAGCACGGTATGCAAACAGATAAGCGGTTATTGGTCATGGCGCCGGTCTTGGGCCACGAATGAGATGTCCCCTTCTGCGGTGGGGAGCTGATCGTGGCGCGGAAATACAATTGGTTAACTTTAAATGTATGAAAAATAATGGGCATGCGAAGTCTCACTCCTGCTTCTCTTTCACAGCCTCTTGCTCTTCGCTTTTCTTTTTCCCACCGAACAGACCATCCCAGAACTGGCTCCAGGTGTGGAATTTTTTGCGGTATGAAACACTGACGCCCCAGTTCTCGGTCGGCTTGAGCAGGTTGATGTACGCGGCGTCATTGCCGGTCATGCCGTAGGAGCGGAACGCTTCGATATAGACTTTCGGATTGACCCGGTACTCGATTTTTTGCGACGAGCCGTAATAGTAGTTTGGCGTCGTGGTGTTGCTTCTCGAGACCGGGGTGGTGCCGGTGCCGATGAAGCGGACTTTGCCACCCGTGCCGGGCACGAGCAGCGAGAAGTACAGTTCCAGATCGCTCAGGTTGCCGTCAGCTCCGGTGCCGAGGTTGAGGTTGAAGCTTTCCAGTCCGGCGATGTCCTGAACGAGGCCTGAAATCTGGGAGGAGATCAGACCAGTGCCGGCTGAAACGCCGACGCTCGAAACTGGGGTATTACCGTTGATCACACCCTGCCGCTGCGGATTGAGGTACCACTGACGGGTAAAGAGCATTGTGATGACGTTCAGATCGGCGTTTGGGTCGATGTGGCTTGCCTGCCTGCCGATTTTGTTGACCGCCGAGTATGGCTGCGGATCGTCGTTGAGGTAGTAGCCCATGCGCACGTTAGGCTTTTCGATGGTTCCGCTGACGGCGATGAGCAGTTTGACGTTGTCGCGCTCGCCAGTCCGCGGATCGTAGGCCGAGACCTGTTTGCCGCCATAAATATCGATCAGACGGCCATCTCTGATCTCCTCGTTGTTCCAGGAGATGCGGCCTCCGTTTTCGAGGTCGAAACCCGAATTCGAGAAGGTGTATTTGCCGCCGGTAATGTCGACCGAGCCGAAAAGGCTGAAACGCTGCCCCGATTTGTTGACCACCAGCGACAGGTTGTTCAGGGTGCTCTCGATGCGCTCGCCCCTGATGCGGTCGAAAATCATCGTGCCTTTGAGCGGGACGTTGGCCGAGAGCTTGAGGTTTTTGATCTGGAGGATGTCCAGCAGCGTATAGTAGAATTCCGGAGCCTCCTCCTGAGTCTCTTTGGCGGCTTCGATCTGTTTGGGCAGCGGATTGCGTGGCACGAAGGTGATGAACTTCTCGACGCCGATATACTTTGCGCTCTCGCCGGAACCTTTGCGATAAATGCTGAAATCGACGGAGTTGAACCTCAGCTCGCCTTCGGCTGTCGGCGCGCTCAAATCACCATAGAAGCGTATGTTCCGGGTCGACCCGGTGATGGTTCCGAAGTTGGTGTCATCCTTCAGGTCGGGCTTGTTGTAGAGCAGAAGTTTGTCCAGGGTTCCGTAGAGGTTGACCGAGACGGGCTTGAGTCCCTCGATGCCGACTATGCCGCTGACGGTGCCGGTGCCTCCCTGTTCGGCACTGACCTTCAGGTTGCCGAAATCGATTCTCGACGGGGTGCCGATAATTCGGCCGTTGACCCGGTAGGTAACTCTGGTCGCCGCAACGCGGAGGCTGGTGTTGTTCAGGGTTGTGGTCAGGAAAATTTCCGGTTTCGGCATCGATCCGGCGATGCGCAGATCGGTCGGAATGGTGCCTTCGGCCTGATCGACCACTGCTGGCACGAGAGCGGCGATGACCTTTGCCGAAAGATCATCCGATCGGAGCGATACCCGGATCGGGCGGTTTTCGGGTATGCGCAGCTCGAAGGGTGAGTAGTTCAGCACCAGAGGAATCGAGCCCGATCCTTTGATGGTATTGACCGGTATGCTTCCTTTGGAGCCATTTGCCGGTGCCGAAGAGCCGCGGCTTTCGAGGTCGAACCGCAGGGCGTTGCCCGAGTGGGTTGCATTCATCGTTACCGTGCCGACGTTCAGCTCGTTCCAGGTGATGCCTCTGCCTTGCAGGTCGAGCGCGCTGGTTTTGGCGCCCGGGGAGCCGCTGACCGTCAGGCGGATGTCCGCCAGGCCTTTAAGTGGCTCGAATGCCCGGTCGAGCAGAACGAATTTGGTTTCGGCAAGGTCAACCTGAGAAAAGGTGCAACGGAACGTTCCTGGTTGGGAGCTGCTGAGCAGGCCGTCAAGCTCCATCGCCTGTGCTGCTTTGGAGAACCTGACACGGTTGAAACGCAGGAAGTTCGGGGCGATATCGATTGTTCCTCCTGCGCGTGCCTGCCAGGTGCCATTCGGGTTGGTGAGCTGGAAGCTGTCGATGGTCACGGTCGTCAGTTTGTCGCGGCGCAGGCCATGAGCGGTTGCCGTGAGGGTCTCATCGAACTGCGGCATGGCGCACTTCAGCGAGGCGTCGATCCGGTCATTGTCGAGCGAAGAGGTGAGGCTCAGGTTGCTGACTTTGCGCTCGAAGAGATTCATCTCCCTGATCGAACCCCTGAGTTTTGCCGACGAAACCCTTCCGGCTTGGCAGCTCACCGAAGCGTTCATGGTGGCATTGCTCATGGAGAAGGTGTTTCCGCTCGACAAGGACGGGCAATCGATTGCGGCGTCGATAGAGAGCTTGTCGCTGTTGCCGGACGCTTTTCCCGATGCGCTGCCGGTGAACTGTAGCTCTCCGGCTTGCAGGAAGGGGCGGAGCGGCGACAAATCGCGCACGGCCGCCCGGTAGTTGAAGGTGAACGGTGCATTGCTCGCTTGCGGCGGAATGGGTTGGGCGGCACCGAACTCTTTTGCGATGCAGGCCGCCGCGTTCTGCGTGGCGTTGATGATCTGGTCGAGCGAAGCGCGGCCCTCTACGGCCAGATCGAACGCGTCGCTTGAAATGGCGATGGAGGATGAGCCTTCCGACTGGGCGATGCTGGCGGTCACGGCTGATTTTTCCCTGAACCGGTAACTGTTGAAGTACGACGGTTCGAACAGTATGCTGGCCTTCACGTTGAGCGCCGCCGCATTCAGCCCGCTGCCATTCACCTTGAACGAACCGTTCAGATCGGTGGCCAACTTCTTCATGCCGCTTGCCTTGGACAGATCGAGCTTTTTGACCGTGCCGGACGCTTCGTACGAAGGGACTTGCTTCGAAAGATCGAGGTTCCCCGACATGACCAGCTCCTCGCCGTTTTCGCCGTACAGCCTGGTCGAGAGGTCGAGTTTGTTGTTATTGAAATCGAGCTTGAGCGAGCCCGACGATACCGTCTGCTCCTGCCAGAAGGCGCTGTTGACCGAAACTTCCGCATTGACGGCGCCGGGGCTGGCCTGGAAATTTCCATCTCCGCTGAACCCGCTTTCGACGTCGTCGATGCCGATGAAACGGTGGAGTTGCGCGTCTTCGAGGGTGAACGAACCCGTTGCCTGGTAATTGCCCGAGGTTGTTCGCGAAGTTTCAAAATCAGCCGAGCCATCGCCGAGAGCGGTGCTGAAGTCGAGCTCAGTCGTCCAGCGATCGAGGCGTCCCCTCAGCATACCACTGAACTCGATGCCTCCGGACTCGGCGGCGAGTTCCCGGTAACGCTCCTCTTTAAGCAGGCCGTCGAACAGTTCGGGCTCGATTCTCGATTGGTCGATGTCCAACTTGAACGACAGGACTTTCGGGTCGAGCAGGTTGAGCACCTCGCCTTCGAGGGCAAGGTTGCTGTCGCCATGTTCGATGCTGGTTGGCAGAATTTTCAGGTCACTCAGCGTGCCTTTCGCATCGCCCTGAAGGTAGTACATGCCCGATGGAATGGCGGGCAGCTCGACGAAGCGGCCCAGTTCGGACGAATCGATATCGAGTGCTTCGATATGCACGAAGGTGCGGTTGTTCATGAGGCGCTCTTTGGACAGCCCTGAAAAGATGTCCAGCCCGTCCATCGACACCGACAGTTGCGCCCGGCTTTTGTCGGTCTGGAGATCGAGACTGATCACATCGCTGCGCACCGAGGTGAAGGCCAGCATGCCGGTACCGCTCCGGAGCTTCAGGTTACGGTCGGGCATGTCGAAGTGCAGCTCTTTGATCTTGCCCATGATCTCGTATTTGGCTACGAACGCCTTCGAAACGTTGAGTTTCAGGTTTTCGGCCTTCCAGGTACGACCGGTCTTCTCTTTCCAGGAAAACGAGCCGTTCTGAATCGTAAAGTGACGGGCGCGGAACTTCTCGATGGCCAGCACTTCGGGCGCTTCCGGATGCTCCCGCAAGAAGACTTTTTGCAGGTTTAGCTCTCCATCATCATGTTCGATGATGTCGATTTTTGCTCCCTTGACCTCCACGTTCCGGAAGGAGAGTAACGTGATTTTCGGCCGAAGCAGCGACAGGAAGTTGAACCGTATGTCGATGGTTTCAGCGCCGGCTACAGGAGTTTTGGCATCTTCTTCGTAAATGGCTGGCGCGACCAGGGTGATCTGGTCGGGGAAGCGCACTCTGGTCTCTTTCAGCTCCAGACGGCCGCGGTACTCGTTGTTGAAGAGCGACAGGAACTGCTGTTTGACGAACAGGTCGATCATGCCACTGTTCAGCACGACCGCTGCGGCTATGACGAGCACGATGACCGTAATCGAGGCAACGGTCATCACGATGTGACTGTATTTTTTAACCTTTTCCAACGGTCGTTTCGGGGCAGTAGAGTTGAACGATGGTTTCGATGATGCCCGTTGTCGAGCGGCCTTCGAGCAGCGGTACGGTCAGGACGGCGCCGCCGTTTTCGATGACCGCTTTCGCTCCAGCGATCTGTTCGACCGCCCAGTCGGCTCCCTTGACCAGAACATCCGGCAGAAGCTGGCCGATCAGCTCTTCGGGGGTATCCTCGCCGAACAGCGTCACCGCATCGACTGCTTCGAGTGCGGCCAGCACTTCGGCGCGATCATCTTGCGGCGCGACAGGCCGTTTCGGGCCTTTGAGCCGCCTGACCGAAGCATCGCTGTTCAGGCCGACCACGAGCCGGTCACCAAGCTCACGGGCAGCCGACAGATAGCGCACATGACCGGCGTGGAGAATGTCGAAACAGCCGTTGGTGAACACGATTTTTTCTCCGGCAGCCTGCCAGTCACGAATCTTCAGTTCGATTTTGTCTCGGGTGAGCACTTTGGGGGGCATCTCTCTTTCCGGGTCTTCAGATTTCAGGTGTAATCCCTAAATAATAAATATAATCCGAGACTCAAGAGCCCCTAAAAAAGTTGTTCACTCCCCACGGATTCGTCTTAGCCGATGAAATTCGTGGCCTGTCGTCAGCACGGAGCTCTCCGGTCAGGCCGCACTTCGCGTTTTCCATGTTTCTGCCGGTTTTGTACTTTCAGGAAGGCTTTTCGCTCGGGATTGCTTTTTTTGTTACGGACAAGGCTTTCCCGGCCATTTCACGGGATAAAGGATCCGTTTGAAAGTATAGTGGTTACGAATATGAATGAGGTGCGCGTTTCATGAGCATCGATCGCAACAGGCTGAGAAAGAAAGTCAAACGCGCCATGCGCTCGGCATCGAATACCGTGACCTATGGGGCAGTCATGCTACTCGGCGCTCTGGTTCGAAAGCTGAGCCGGAAGCAGACCCGGCGCCTGGCCGGTTTCATCGGGGATTTCATGCACCGGGGCATCGGGCTCAGGCGGGAGCTGGTTCACCGGAACCTCAGTTTGACCTTTCCTGAAAAATCCCAGGAAGAGATCAACCGCATCGCGACGGCTATGTATCGCAATGTCTCCACGACGCTGCTCGAAGTGCTGCGTCTGCCGCTTATCCGCAATCGCGACGATGCAGCCGCGTTGGTCGATATCAAAGGCGACGAGGCCTTCTGGGAGTGGCATCGCAATGGCAAGACTGGTGCGGTGCTGGTTTCAGCCCACTACGGCAACTGGGAGCTGATGGCGATGGCGTTCGGCCTGTTGGTCAATCCCATCACGATTATCGTCAAGCGGTTGCGCAACGCGCGGGTTGACCTCAAAATGAACGAGTACCGCACCATGCGTGGCAACAGTGTGGTCTATCCGAGGCAATCGGTCAGGGAGGGCTTACGCCTGTTGCAGAACGGTGGTACGCTGGCTATTCTCGGCGACCAGTCCGATCCCGATGAAGCCAATTTCGGCGAGTTTCTCGGTCGCCGCACCACCATGTTTCACGGTGCGGCCTTCTTTGCGCTCCGGGCGAAAGTGCCGCTCTTCATGCCCATGTGTACCAGTAACGGTGACGGACGGTATACGATCACCATCACCCAGGTCGATACCTCCGATCTCACCTTCAACAAGGACGATATTGCCACGCTTGCCACGCGCTATACCAGAGCCATCGAAGAGCACATCAGGCGTCGTCCCGAGGAGTGGTTCTGGCTGCACGACCGCTGGAAGCGTGGGCGAGCTACTTCATGAATGAGGAAGTCTGCCCTTCAGCCTCTCAAAAAGATCGCCGTGACAAGTTAAGTGTTGCTCTGGAGGCGATGATGCCTATTCAGTAATCCCCTGAAATCCAAGCACTGAAAACCATGTTACTCAGGCAGATGTGGTATGGTTTTACCAACAGACTTTTTCCCCAGAGATGCTTCAGATTCTCGCATGATTACCAGTCCAGAGAAAGACTTACGATAGCACTGCTTAGCTTCAACCGGCCGCGATATCTCGGCAGAGTACTTGCATCACTGATTCCGCAGTTGCAGCCGGAAGATGAAGTGTTCCTGTTTCAGGACGGAAGTTTTAATCCCGCTTCCAACCGCCAAAAAGCGGATGATCGTCAGATAGAGCAGTGTGTCCGAATATTTGAGCAATCGACCGGCTCCTTCATCGCAAAGCAGTGCAATGTCAACGTGTTCAGGTCTTCGGTAAATCTTGGAATCGCAGGCAATTACAGGGCGGCTGAACAATATGTTTTCGAAACCCTCAACAGGAAGCGGGCTCTGTTTCTCGAAGATGATCTTGTGCTGGGCCCGGATTTTCTTCATGTTACCGACAAGCTTCTCGACCTGTCAGAACGAGAACCGATGATCGGCTATGTATCGGCATACGGTGATTTGTGGGCAAGCAGGAGGTTGCAGCATGAGAGGAATGGTCAATTGATTCTCATGCATGAAAATTGGGGTGCGGCCCTAACGAAGCGTTCGTGGCTTGCTCAGCAGAAGGTTCGTGAACAATACTGGTCACTGATCGAGAATGTGGATTACAGTTTTCGCGACAATGAGCGAATTGTCAGTTTTTACAAGGATCTTGGATTTGAGTGCAACATCACCAGCCAGGATTCGTCTCGCTGGATAGCCTGCCTTATGGCAGGAATGGTCCGGCTGACCACATCGACATGCAATGCACGATACATCGGAAAAATCGGAGAGCACTCCAAGGCCAACTATTTCAGGACGTACCGTTTCAAGGATTCCAGAATTTTCGATGGTATTACTGTTGTCAACATGCCAAACAAGAGCGAGCTGGAACGATGGTATAAAGAGAGCCTTGATGATTTCAAAGGTGGATATGTGCACAGCTATCAAAAAAAGTCTAAACCCTGCTGAACAGGGATGAACGGCGATGCTTCACTGATTTGTCTGGTGGTCAATTGAAGAGGATCGGTTCTGGCTGTGCAACCACAGGAATCTCGGGTGAGACTGCTGCTCGTGTTTTTTGTTTGATGCAGTATGTTTTTTATAAAAAATTATAGCTTTTAAGGCTTTATGTATAGGGTGATCTTTCTTCTTAAGGTGCTTGCTTTTTCTTGATGTTAAGAATCTTTTGTTTATAAAATATGACTACTGTTGGGGTTGATTTTACACATAATTATGGTTATGGTGGTATTGGGACTTATAGCAGAGAACTTGTTAAGGAGATGTCGTTTCTTTACCCAGAAGTTAATTTCGAGCTGATAACGCAATTAAGGAAAAGATTTCGTTTTCAGGGATGTTTTAATGGTATAGAAAATATTGATATCAAAGAGGTAATGCCAAGTCGTCTTTTGCTTGGTAAGGGCTTGGGCTTTGCTGTAGATGCGGTAAGGCTATCCCTATGGCGGCAGGCATCAAAAAAGCTCGATCTGATACATTTTACATATCCAGAGTTTTATGTTTCTGGCCTTCATAATGCGGTATCGACTATTCACGATATTATTCCTTTATATATCGAAAAATATAAGGAAATTGATCGAGAACATCTGATGAAATACAAGATTGATACCATTATAAAAGAGTCGCATCGCGTTATCGTCCCCTCGGAATTCGTTAAGAGTGAATTGGAGAAGTACTTTCCTGATTCAATAGGAAAAAATTCTGTTATTTATGAGGGGGTAAAGGATTTGTTTAAATGTTGCCCGGTTGATTATGAGGTTTTGAAGAAATACGGTATTCCGGTAGGAATGCCTTTTTATCTCTATGTGGGCAGGTTGGAGCAGAGAAAGAATCTTGATTATGTTTTTGAAGCCTTCAGGATGCTTCCGGATTCAATCAGAAAGGAGGCTGGCTTGGTGGTTGTTGGCAATGGTAATGATCGCTTGGCAGCAGCTTTGAGAGATAAAATCCGGAAGTTGGGTATCGACAACTCGGTTTATCACCTGCAGGGTGTTCCTGATCTTGATTTGCTTCATTTTTACAATGCGGCAACCGCCTTGCTTTTTGTCTCGTATTCCGAAGGCTTTGGGCTTCCTCTGGTTGAGGCCATGAATTGCGGCTGTCCATCGATTATTTCGAATGTGTCGTCTCTTCCGGAGGTGGCCGATGGAGCAGCGTTGCTTGTTGATCCTTATGATGTCGAACAGATCAGCCATGGTATGGAAACGATGATTGGCGATTCGAATTTGCGGGAGACATTGAAAAATAGGGGATTGATGGTCGCAAAACGTTACACATGGCGCAATGCGGCGACGGAAACCATGGCATTGTACCAGCAAGCGCTTGCTTGAATAACCAGGAAGGAGAGTGCCGGATGATGCGATGCGAGAAATTTCCTAATATATGGGGAGATATGAGGAAGAAAATAGATTGCGGTATGAGGGCTTCTTGCAAGACTTTGACCGATGTCTGACGTTGTTGTGTTCATTTGATAAAAGATAAGAGCATGAGAATTTCTATTGATTTATTGAGAGGAAGGGCAATGACTGGAAATGAGGTTTATACTCATGAGCTGACAAAAGCTATGGTTCGTTTGTATCCTGAAAGTGAATATTATGCTATTCTTTATATGAATAGGCGTAAGGAGGCTGAGCGTGCTGTAGGAAAGCCGATTTCAATAAAGTATCTGAATGTGCTTCCGCATGATTTGTCGCTTGGAAAGAAATTTAGGCCGATTGTTTCTGCTTTTTCAAAGCATATAAAAAGAGCGGTATCTGAAAATGTCGATCTTTATCATTGCACCAATCCGCTCAACTATCCTTTTGGCGTAAAAAATGGGGTGGTTACTCTTCACGATCTGATAGCCTTGCGTAAAGAGCCATGGGCTTCATCTGGATCCAAAATGTTTTACCGGGAGAATATTGAAAAGATATTGAGAGAGGCTCGTGTTATTCTGACTGTTTCTGATTTTACCCGTAATGATGCGATAGAACGGTATCCTGAAATTGCCGATAAAATTTTTACCACACCATTAGCCGCGAATCCTGTTTTCAGGATTACTGAAACCGATAGAAACTATCTTCAGAAATTTGGTGTGAAGGATCCGGGGAAGCCTTATATCTTATCGGTTGCCGAGATTCAGCCAAGGAAAAATCTTGGTGGTCTTGTCCAGGCATTTAAATCGTTGCCTGAAAGGATAAGAAAAGAGTATCAGCTGATTTTTGTCGGTAAGACAAAGCGAGGGGATGCACAAAAGAATTTCAATGAAGAACTTGCTGACTTAAGGCAGGCGTATGATGTCTATCATCTTCAAAATGTTCCCCTTGATGATTTGGTCAAGCTCTATAATACCGCGCACCTGTTTGTCTATCTGTCGTTCTTCGAAGGGTTCGGGTTGCCGGTTATCGAAGCCATGAGCTGCGGCTGTCCAGTGCTGACCTCCTGTACGACTTCTCTCGGTGAAGTTGCCGGCAGATCTGCCTATACGGTTGATCCCGAAGATCGGGATTCCGTAGCATCAGCATTGCAAGAGCTTTTAACGGATGAATCGCTTCGTGCCCGCTACCGTCAGGATGGGTTGCTGCGCGCAAAAGAGTTTTCATGGGAACAGACCGCTCGTTTAACGATGGACGGATACAAAAAAGCGTTAATGATGTGATTGTCTTATGCTGAAGTCATTGAGAAAGCGATGGGCTATCTATGGAGTCGGTTTTTATCATGTTTTCCGTTATTCTCCGAAAGTAGAGAATGGTGAGCTGTTGATTGTGCATTTTGATCATCTTGGTGATGTTTGCACGTTGATACCGGCGGTCTATGCTTTAACGCAGAACTATCGGATTACCGTTACTTGTAGGCCTGGCTTGGAACTAATATGGAGGGAATTTTTGCCTATGGTAGATGTTGTCCCGTTACAGAAATTCGTATGGAGTCCCAGAAAGCTGAAAGGTGAGCAGGAGAACGTATTTTCAAATAGTTATGAAGGTGTGATCGTTGCTACAATCACACCATATGCAGCATTTTACTCATCATTGGTTCATGCGGGAAATAGAGTAGGGCTGGTAGAAAATGGCCGATATTTCAGGGGTTCCCGATTGCTGTATAATGTGGTCTATAATGCAAAACGCGATGAGCATGTCAGAGCTCGTTTTCCGCGATTATTCAGCAAGGCAATCGGGATGCTGATTCGCCCTGAAAAGCCACCAGTCCATACAAGTGCTCACAAGAGCAGAACAATCCTGATCCATCCGGGGGCCAAGTGGAAGCCGAGGCGATGGCCTGTTGAGCGATTTATGCGTGTTGCCCGTCAGGCTGTTTCCCGATGGGATGTCACCTGTGCCTTTCTGGTTCATGAATCAGAAACAGATTTGAGAGACTATGTTCAGAATCATGCTGATCTGCCGGGGATCACGTTGCGGTTAACCCGAAATGCCGACGATCTTTTAGATGCGGTGAAGTCGTGCGAGATTTTCATCGGAAATGATTCCGGGCCCGTTCATCTGGCAAATCTCATGAACAAGGAGACTGTTGTTCTTTGGGGGCCTGGAAATTATCACCGGATCCATCCTTATGGTGAGAATAACGATATTCTCATAAAGGACATCGAATGCAGGCCTTGCCGCCAATATCAGGATGACGATCATTGCCAGCGAGGAGAGAATACCTGTCTGTTATCAATAAGTGTGGATGAGGTGCTTGCTGCGCTTGAAAAGAAGGTTGAAAAGCTGGGACTTTGATTATGAGTGCGAACAAAAAAAGAGTTGTCTATACTTGCATTACAGGCGGGTATGATGAGCTGTTGAATCATACATTTATCAACCCCGATTGGGATTATGTCTGTTTTTCTGATGACCTAAGCATTCGGAGTGAAAAGAATGCTCAATGGGAAATCAGACCTTTGTGTTTTGACAAGCTTGATCAGGTTAGGAATCAGCGATGGCATAAGCTACATCCTCATCTCCTGTTTCCGGAATGTGAGGTAAGTTTGTGGGTCGATGGCAATGTTGATATTCTGAATGGAGAGATATTTGAGGATGTTGATCAGGCGCTGAAATCCAACGGCCTGTTTGCTTGTTCTTTGCATCCGAAGCGGCAGTGCATCTATGAAGAATTTGATGCTTGTCAAGAGGCTGGCAAGGATGACTCTGATGTTATGAAAAGGCAGGAGGATCTGATAAAAAAGAGTGGATTTCCAAAGAAGAATGGCTTGTTTGAGACCAATATTATTGTTCGCCGTCATTCAAGTCCGGTTGTTATCAGAATCATGGAAGAGTGGTGGTACTGGTTGGAGCATTATTCAAGAAGAGATCAGCTCAGTTTTACTTATGTGCTCTGGAAAAATGATCAGAAAGCCAAACCACTATCGCCGAAGTCATACAGGAATAGTTCTGGTGTCAAGTTTCGATATGCCACTAATCATATAACCAAGGAGGAGTTGATCAAACAGAAAGAAGAGCTGGAGGCAGAGGTGCAACGATTTAAAAAATCGATATGCTGGAGAGTGATTAAGCCTTTTCATAAAGTCAAAAAGTCAGTGATAAAAAGAATATCAAGAGCTAAAAAATAATGTAATTTAGTTGCAGCTTGCTGAACATGATTTTTTATTCAATTCCTCTCCCCATTACCATCATTGCTTAATGGTTTTGCAACAAGAAGTTTGACCGTAGGGTGAACGATTTTCCCTCCACGCGTTACAAAAGCTTTATCTGATCGAAAGGGTTGCTCATAGTGGTGGCTACCCCTTATTCCTCATCCTCATATTTCCGAGGAATTTTACTTGTTGGAAAATTTGCGAAGGAATTTTTTCCCGGCAAGGTAACTGATAGCTTTGCCTATGGCGGTTTTCCTGAAAAAGCGAATTTCCTTTTCTTTTTCCTCAAGAGCTGCCAGCAGATCTCTGGTTTCATAAGCGACAGCTTGCTTGATTTGAGCGTGTGCATTCTCCTGCTGTAGTGCGTTGCCAAGTTCTTGCATGAAGCTGTCAAAGCGCTCTATTATGTTAATGACAGCCAATTCCCGATACTGTATGCAGTCGTTTTTTGTTCCCAGGTGTATCGTGTTGTCGATTTCCCTGATGACTTC
Source organism: Chlorobaculum parvum NCIB 8327 (assembly GCF_000020505.1). Taxonomy (NCBI): domain Bacteria; kingdom Pseudomonadati; phylum Chlorobiota; class Chlorobiia; order Chlorobiales; family Chlorobiaceae; genus Chlorobaculum; species Chlorobaculum parvum. The sequence goes on along the minus strand of NC_011027.1, from coordinate 1,994,511 downwards.
CTTACCGGGTCTCTGTGAATAAGTAAATGCCAGTTCCTGTAACTGCTGGATGTCGAGGCGGTAGTTGCAGTTTCTTACCGTTTCGGCCATTATCTCTTTGTGAAAGCCTTCGTTATTCAGCCTGTTCCAGGTGATCTGGTGTTTGATGCTTCCGATGATACTTTTTGCCACGATTTGTTCAGATGATCGTACGGGAACATGTGCCAAGGTTGTTGTGAGGGGGACGGTCGGTATACGGCGGTTGTCAGCAGTAAGCAGGTGATGGTTCCCGGGAGATAACTTCGAGTTTGTTGCAAGAGCTGCCGGAATAACTACCTTGCTGAACTGGGTAGTTTCTTTGGCCCGTTGTCTGAAATTATGCCATAACGGGTTTTCAAGTGAAGCATAATCAACGGACAAGGGAACGAATGTTCGCCATTGCAGCATTCCACAATGGTTTTCGGGTATGGATTCAAGTTCAGCTCGAAATTCCCTGCCGTTTTCTGTCAGGAACTCGTCGGCATCAAGCGGCACAATCCATTCCGGTTGGTATTCTTCGAAGATTTTCCTTATCGCATTTGTGCTTACCAGACTCTGCTGGTAGTCAACGCTGTTGTCATGCCAAAGAGTTACGGGGAGACCCTCTTTCTGCATCCTCTGTATAATGGCGATAGTGCCGTCGCTGCTCTGATTATCGATGAGAAACATCCTGTCGACGAAACGCAGGTTGATTCTGACGAAAAGCTCAATGATGTCGCATTCGTCCTTGACCATCGAAAAAGAGGCTATTTTTTTCATCAGAGATCAGCTAATTTGTTTTCAGCCCTTGTAAATAACAAAGTAATTTTGAGAGAATTCTCCAGTCTCGTTTGCGGTTACCCTGCCGAGCGGGTCATTGGTATTTGATGAAACCCTCCTATTTCAGTCTGTTGGTAGTGAAACTAAAGAAAAGCATCATAAAAAAATTGTTGAGCATTCAACGGCTATTCGGTTATGCGTCACCTTTGACTGAAGAGCTACCTGATGTTCAAGCTGTTCAGAACGAACGTGATCGGGACAGCCGACCGTATAGGAATATCTCCAGAAGAGCATTTAAAACCTATGGTGAATTTCTTGTTTATTCGCTCTTCATGCCGGACTTGCTGGCGCCTTATACGAAAGAGGCCAGTTATATAATTTCTTATCTGGCTTCCAGGGCTGCGCAACTTACTGGTCAGTATCGCTCGAATAGCAAGGGTTGTCGAGTTTCGGTGATCATGTTCCCTCCCTATGCTGAAAGAGGCTTGTTGAGCAGAGCGATTGCTAGTGTGACAGGCCAGAGCTACAAGAATTGGGAGCTTCTTCTTGCCTGCAGAAGTCGGGAGGTTGCAGAAATTGAAGAACTCCTCCATACAGTCGGTGATTCACGGATAAAGCCCATCGTTGTGCCGGACTCAGATGATTGTTCAGTTGCCTTTTTCAAGGCTCTGGCTGTCGCGGAAGGCGATTATTTCTGTTATCTGGACAGTGTTTGTACGTTCAATCAGGATTTTATGCTGGTTCTTTCTGGTGAACTTGATGTCAATACTGCCTATGATGTAGTGTATTGCGCCCAGCAGCATGTTGAGCAGAGTGGCGAAGAGCGGGGCATACGTTTTTTTGCATATAGCCGCTCAGCCCATGAAAATGACGATATTCTCGATGCATCAGCGCTCATGCACCGACGGGCTCTCTTTGACCTGTTCGACAGGTCGGAATATCCACGGCATCAGCACTTTCTTTGGCAGATCCTGCTCAGTTATACTGAAAAAAAGCCGCCAAGGCCTGTTCCCGCCGTGCTCAGCTCCCGTATTGTTCCCCCGGATAAGGGAAGTAGTGTGGACCATATCGTTCCCCATCCGCTTGAGCCTTACCTTGAAGCTGACCGGGTTGCCGCCAAACTACCGGGTGTAGCCCTCACCGAGGTGAACCAGATGTTTTCGCTACGATATACTCCGCCCCCCGCACAACGGCGCGCTGTTTCCATAATTATTCCAAGTTTTGAGGCGGAGCCTTTTTTGAGGACCTGCCTCGATTCGGTTCGGCTGTTTACCCCTGAAAAGAGTGTGGAACTTATTGTTGTGGATAATGCATCGAGCGGAGCTGTTCGCGTATACCTGCAAGCTCTGGATCGTTCAGGTGAGGTCAGAGTCTTTTTCAATGATCGTAATTTTGGATTTACCCATGCAGTCAACAGGGGTATCTGTGCAGCTCGGCCGGACCATGATATCGTCCTTCTTAACAATGATGCTGTCGTGACGAGAGGGTGGCTTGACGGTTTGCAGCATGTTTTTGCCGATCATCCTGATGCAGGTCTTGTTGTGCCCCGGCAGGTCATGCTTGCGGGCACCCCAAGTGCCGAACGACATCAGCCGTATCGCGTGGCATCAAGGGAATGCGATGTCAATATCTCGGCACTTCATGCCAACGTGCTTGATCCCCGGTTCAATCCGCTCAAAGGGTATATGGAATTGACTTTCGCGCCTTTTTTCTGTGTGTACATACCGCGTATGGTGATTGATCAGGTTGGTCTCCTGGATGTCGAGAACGGGCCTCATTACCGTTCCGATCGTCTCTACTGCGATCACGTAAGGGAGCGCACGGGAAAACGGATTATTTATACCCCGTTTTCAAAGGTGTATCATTTTCACAAACGATCGACAACGGATCTCCAGCAGCAGGACCGCTCCATGTATGAAAAGATGTATGTCAGGAATAACTGGAAAGATATCGTTTGAATATGAGCGGACGGGTCATCATTGCTTTGCGGCTTGAGAGCTTACACCAGGCTAACGTTTTTTTGTCTTTTTTGGTCGCTTGTTGAGATAGTTCCAGCAACATCCGCTCTGATCGTAGACTTGCAGAAGTCTTGGATTGCAGGATTTTATTTCGTGGCAGATGTATGAGAAGTTCGGCTTTCTGCCAAACCAGAGAAGCATTTTGTTTTCATCCACAGGGTCATGAATGTGCGATTTACAGCGTCCGGCTTCCCACTGGTATGGGACTGAAGCAATGACAATATCAGCTGTTTCAAGCAATTTTTTCGCGAATGCCCCAGGATCATCCACATGTTCCAGCACCTGAAGGCATAATGCGATGTCGTAATGCCGGTTTGCCTTCCATGAAAGAAAATCTCCCCGGATAGCTTTGATTTTTTTCCCTCTGTATGGTTCCTGGATATCTATGCTTGTTTTGTGGGGGATTGCAGGGAACCAGTCAAGATATGGGCAGCCTGCTGAACCGATATCGATGATGCTTTTAGCTTCGCCCGACAAGCCTGTTACCAGCGTTCTTACGGCTTGATAGTAGAGCAGGTTCTTGCGCTTTTCAAAATAATCGTCCCGCTTTTTGCTGGTGAAAAATCTGAGCATACAGCAAATTCATTTTGTTGCTGACTGTTTGAAAATATTCTGCATCTCGGTCAAGCTTTCAGTGCAAGTTTCTGAGCCATGCTGGCAACGGGTCTTGCGGTTGAGCAAATTGCCTTAAATAGGATCATACTGACATTGAAATGCTTGGCGATAGTAGCGGTTTCTATGTAGTAAGCCGTGGGGTATGTTTTATAGTGAAATTTGCGAAATATTTTGTTTGTTTCAAGGTGTCTGTCTTGCTTTGGTTCTGGTGATTCTGGGATGTTTTCTTCAACTCTATTGTTTGCTTGCCTGTCGAGAAGCTGCTGTTTCTGCAGACAGTCAAACGCTATTGTAATTGGCTTCTAAGGGGTGAGAGCTCAATGGAGCCGGTTTCGATAACTGCAATATGGCTTTTGGAGGTGTTTACGGTATGTCTGATTTCTCTTGGTTTAGGCGCCACAAATCGGTCTACATCGTTATTGGTGTGCTTATTGTCGCTGGCGTTGTTGTTCGCCTCTGGCCTGTTCTGAACGACCGTCCTCTTTGGTATGATGAAGCTCGCACTTGGCAGACAGCCTATAATCCGAAATTTTTAAATCTTCTTACCGCTACTGCGCACAAGGAGCATCCCCCTCTTAGTTATCTGTTCGTGCGGTCTTTCATGGAGGTCTTTGGTGCCGACAACTTCATGGCGATGCGTTTGCCTTCGTTGGTTTTCGGTGTTTTGTGCATTCCCGCTGCGTTTGCTGTTGGTAAACGGCTTATCTCCACTGGTGCGGGTGTCCTCTTTGCGCTTTTGGTAGCGCTGGACCAGCTCATGATTGATCAGAGCCAGCAGGCAAGGATGTATACGCTGTTCATGCTGCTGCTGCTCTTGGCTCTTCTGCATTTAGCCATAGCTACTGATGGCTTGCGTGCATCGAATAGCCGGAGTTGGGTACAGCTCGGCTTGCTTCTTGGCGCTCTTGGCTGGACACACCAGCTGGCTCTGGTCGTCTGGCCTGGTTTTGCCGCAGGTGTCGGCTTTTTTCTTTTTCGCAAGAGGAAAGAGCCCCTTTCCGCTGGTGAAAACGGAGCCTTGAAAACCGCTGTTCTCGTCTTCGGCACGGCGCTGCTTGTTGATCTTCCTCCTTTGCTTCAGCTTCTGCGCAGATTGAGAAAGCCCAAAGGTACAGGTGTTTCCGGTGGAGGTCTCAGCCTGGAAATACTCCATTTGCTTTCGGATCTCCTCGGGAGTTTGCCGGTTGCGATTCCGGTTGTGGTTATTTGTGTTTTCGGTTTGGTTTTGTTTTACAGGCACGCCAACCGCAGCGTTGCGGTTACAATAGCAGCAATTGGGGGGCTGACGTTGGCTGCACAGTTTCCCCTCGCGCAAGTACATCACCAGATCGGAGTGCGTTATCTGGTCCCGATTCTTGTCGTTATCTGGATTGGTCTGGTTGCAGCGATTGTCTACTCTAAGGGCATGGTCAAGCGGTTGACACTACTGGTTGTTTCAATCTATGTTGTAGTAACGTTTCTCAAGGCTGTCGATTTGACTTTTGTAAGGTTGCCTGAGCGTTGTTTGTATGGATATGCCACTGATTTTGTTGTCAGAAACGTACATGATGGCGAGCTGGTTGTTTATTACCCCACATTTTACAGTAATTTTTGTCAGCCATATGCCTATCTGTACGGGCAGGATAATTTTTTCTATGGTAGAGGCCAGATGCAAGCTTTTCAAAAAAAAATAAGGGACGATAAAAAGATACGCGGGGTTTGGGTTGTTTTGTCTCCGAAAAGGATTGTTCGAGATAGCGTAAGAAACGCAGAAAAGCTTATCAACTTTTACGACAAGGTTGCTGATTTAGGGGTGCCTCTCAGAAGGGGGATTCTTGGCCCTGTTGACCGTGAACAGCCTGTTGTGCTGTATATCAAAGGAGAGGACGCGAACGCTTGGGAGGTCAGAGCAATCTCGGCTAACAAGGCGGGCGTGTTCACAATTTCCGCTGACGGGTTTCTGGAATGAGATGTTTTTTCGGGTAGGAACCTTCAGCCTTTAGCCAGTATCTCTTCAGGTGCTTCGAATGGCCGACTTTTCAGAGGAAATGCCATGTATGCCGAATTCTTGTCAATGGTTTGATGCCAGTTGGTATAACTGTCATAATATCTTTTGCGCAAGGGAGAGATGCCGTTAGGCCTGTGACCGCTTCCTGATGCTGTTGTAAGGCTTTCCGGACGTTTAAGACCAAACATAAGAACGTCATCGAGGATGATTTCACGCTCTTTGCCAAATACGGCGTGCAGCCTCCTGATGAATTCGCTGTCAGCGCTTATTCGTACTGAGTCCCAGTAACCAAGCACCGGTTTTACCCTGTCGATTTTGAACATCAGCGAGTTCGCATTGTATTGGGCAAAAGTGCCAAGGGTATAAAAAATGAACTGGCCGTTTTCATACATTCGCACCCAGTGGCTCGAGCTTGAAACAGCGTCAGGATTTTTAAGTAGCGCCGTAACTTGATATTCGAGCTTTTTCGGGTGTGCCCAGTCATCAGAATCATGGCAGGTTACATATTCGCCTGTCGCCAGGTCATAAGCCTTGTTCCGGTTGATATAGGTGCCGCAATTTGTTTGGTTTTCTATAAGCTTGATTCTTGAGTCATGTTCCATCAATTGTTTTACGATACGGCGAGTAGCGTCTGTGCTGCAGTCATCAACCACGATCAGTTCGAAATTACTCCATGATTGAGCCAGTACAGAGCGTATTGCTGTTTCAATATAGTTTTCGACGTTGAATGCGGTCATGATGACGCTGATTTTCGGGCCACCGCTGTATGAGGTAGCCGGGGCTCCTTCAAGGCGGAGAAAGCGTGGCTTGACACCCTCAAATAGGGAGAGCGGTTCCAGCTTTCGAGAACTGAAGAAACGGTTGACATACTCGAGCCACAGCTCGTCATTATCAATGCTGGTATTGGACAGGGCCAAAAGCGCCATTGGCTTGTCTTCGTGCTTCAGGAGGGTCTTTTTAGCCTGATCAGCAAGGCCGAGACGCATCATCGCCTCGGTTGCCATGTGAGCTTTTACAAAGTCGTGCGGTAAATGCTGCTTTTCGATTTCAACATACCGGTCAAGTACTCGTTTCTCGATGACATTCTTCTTGTTTTCTGTTTTTGCTATACATAACTGCCAGTAAAGCGATTGATGCAGCATACTGCTATTAGGTGTATTCCACTCCATGACGCTGTTAATCAGCGCTACAGCCTCCTCATAACTGCCATTATCCCAGAATGAAGCCGCTCTTGAATGCGCAAGGCGAAAGAGCGCTTGGGCAGTTTGCGGGTCGTCATGCCTGAATCCATTCATGGCATAACGTTCTGTCGCTCGAAGCAACTCTTGTTCATCTTTCAGCTTTACAAGTATCTTTGCAAGCTTGTTCAGAAGCGCGGGATGCTCAGGTCTTTTCTTCAGAGCCTTCTTTACCAAGGCATAACGAAGCTGCCATTTAACGCGCGAAACTTTTCGCTCGGCATGTTTTGCCTGCTGTCTGATGATTCCGGAAAGACGGTTCATGGAACTTTTCAATATGTTCGCGGGGTAGGGGGGCTTTACTTTATAAATATGGTCTTTTTTGTAAGAGAGTTCAATATTTGTTCGCCAGTACAGTGCTTTTTTTACTCCATTATTCTGTTGTATACACTGCCTGTTCAGGGGGGATGGTGCTGCAGAGATCAGCTCTTTTTATAGTGATAAGAGGTCGTCAGTACCCGGAATATTGGTATTATTAAGCTTATTGTGCTTATTGTGCTGTTTAGGGGGGTGCCCGCCGTCTTTTTTGAGTTCATGGGGCGGTTTATTCCAGCGAACGCTCTGTTTCCCCTGCTTTTCCTTTGAGGTCGTTTATGTGGCAGATTCCTGAGAAATATGTGCGTGAGAATTGTGTCAAATAGCCATTGATGCTGATGAAAGTCTATCTGAGGTTTTTACGTTATCTTGTTCCTTTAAAAAGCAGAATTGTGCTTGTTGTTCTGGTGAGTGTGATTACCTCACTGTTGAGCGTGGTTTCTATTTACTCGGTTCTGCCTCTGCTGAATGCATTGTTTACGTCCGGACAAACGTCTGGGCAGGTTGCTGTATCCTCCCCGCATGGCGGTCAAGCGCAGGCCCCTTCAGTATCGTCAAAAATACCCTCCAAGCCATTTTACAAGAACATTGTCGACGTTGATCAAATCAAGGAGTCGGCGAAACAGTTTTTTGCCCAACTGTTTTATGCGGATACCCAGCAGGGGTCGCTACTGAAAATCTGCATGTTCCTGATTCTTGCGTTTGCCTTGAAAAATCTGTTTGTCTATCTGAACAAACAGATCATTTTCAACATCCAGACCAGAACTGCGAAGAAAATCAGGGACGATGTATTCAGAAGCATTATCGAAATGCAGTTGGATTACTTCAATAAGACGCGGGTTGGTTCTCTGATGAATCACGTTTATAACGAGGTTCAGATGGTAAACAATACCATAAGCAGCGTGCTGGCCAGTTTTTTGCAGACTCCGTTTTCCGTGCTGGTTTTCTTGGCTGTGCTTCTTGCCTTGAGTTGGAAGTTGACGATTTTCGCGCTTGTTGTCTCTAGTCTGATTTTGTTTGTCATTAGAGGGGTTGGAGGAAAAATCCGCAGTCAGGCTAAAGGTCTGGAGCGTGAAATGGGGAACATGAACTCTCTTTTACAGGAAAAGTTCAATGGTATCAAGGTCATAAAAGCCAGTGCATTCGAGGATATCGAGTTTACCCGTTTCCAGTCATTTACCAGCGATTTTCGCAGGCGCATGATCAGGATCAACCGCTTGAAAAATGTTATCAGTCCTCTCAACGAAACCCTGCTGATCGCTGCTATTGCCCTGGTGCTGTGGTTCGGGGGGCTTCAGGTTTTTGAGGGGAAAATGCAGGGGAATGAACTGTTATTGTTTGCCTTCACTCTTTACTCCATCATGGGGCCGTTTAAGTCATTCAGTGAGGCATACACACAAATACAACATGGCACCGCGGCGGCCGAGAACCTGTTTTCAGTACTTGATGCCGAGCCAGATATTAAAAACGGCACGTTGCCCATCAGTGGATTTTCACATTCGATACGTTTTGAGGATGTTTGTTTCAGTTATCACAAAACGCCGGATGCGCGCAATGTTCTCGATCATGTTTCCTTCGAGATCAAGAAGGGCGAGATGGTTGCGCTTGTCGGACAGTCCGGGTCTGGTAAATCGACTGCGGTTGACCTGCTTTTACGATTCTACGACGTCGATTCAGGAAGAATAACAATTGATGGTACCGATATACGTGAGTTCGACTACAAGCAGTTGCGGCATTTGATCGGGGTGGTGAGCCAGGAGGTCATTCTTTTCAACGATACCATCGAAGAAAATATTGCATACGGGGTGAGAGAGCAGATCGATCATGAGCAGGTAGAGCATGCAGCTCGTCTTGCCAACGCTCACGGTTTTATAGAGGAGAAACCCGAAAAATATCAGACTCTGATTGGTGATCGTGGCATTCAGCTTTCTGGCGGTCAACGGCAAAGGCTCGCCATCGCCCGTGCCATGGTGAAGAATCCGGAACTGCTTATTTTCGACGAGGCAACCAGTGCGCTCGACAACGAGTCCGAAAAGGTGGTGCAGCAGGCTATTGATCATGCATTGGCGGATCGCACCGCTCTGGTTGTGGCGCACAGACTTTCGACGGTGAAAAATGCCGACCGAATCATTGTGATGGATCGCGGCAGAGTGGCGGAGTCAGGTAGCCACGAGGAACTTCTTAAGCGGGACGGTTTCTACAAACACCTGTACGATATCCAGTTTGGTGAAAAGGGTGTTGTGGTGCCCCCAAAGATGGCTACGCCTGACTGTGAACCTTGAACGTGAAGTTTGACTTTGTGATAGAGATCGGTTTCCTGCGGAATGTAAGAGTGTGGAGTTCACCAATGAAGCTTGGTTTTGCTACACACTATAGTCATGTGCTTGTTGCCGATGTGACGGCAAGGAAATATGAATACTGGTGGTTTGTTTAGGTCGTCAGGGCGCACTGCTTCGGTGGGGCCTTCAATATGCGTTGATATACGATGAACTCTGATCGATCAGATGTCCCAAAGCCTGGTTGTCCTGCTGGGGATTCTCTGATTACTTGTCGTTATCAATGGTCTGTAAAAAGTGGCTGTACATTTTCTGCAGGAGCTTGTTGCCGTTGACGGTCATGCAGGGGGTCAGCTTTATCGTCCCATTGCCAAGACTTTTCGCACAGTGCTGTTGTCCGGGAACTCTTCCTTCAGGTGCTTCTCAAAACTATCCCATTTTCTCTGAATAACCCTTTTTGCAAAGGTGCTCAGGTAATTAGCGATGGGCAGGAACTGGTTGTTGCCGAGTCCGTCGATCAGGATAAGGCGTTGCTGGTTTGGGGTCAGGCGCTGCAAGATGATGTTATCGGATTTGAGTTCCCTGATAACGATACGTTCCGTGAGCATGTAGTTCCGGAACTTGTCGAAAAGCTCGGAGAGCTTCTTGGCCGGTGGTGTCAGCTTTTCGTCGCTCAGATATTGATCAAGTGTGCGGGAAATGGAGGCGTCGAAGTCGTGTGCAAGGCTGAATATTACTCCTGAACCCTTGCTTGTTTCGATCTTTCCATAGGGTTTTGCCAGCATTTCCCATGAAATTCCGCGCCGTCGGTGGAGGCGGTAGTGCTTTAATTCCTGTTTTTCAATGTCAAGGTTCCGGGAGTAGGTGATCTTGATACACTTTCCGGGGTCTTCGGGATGCAAGTAGCAGATGCGTGATGAGCCTTTTCCAAGCAGGTATGAATTGGTGAGATCGATCATGCAGTTAGCGATTGTTAAGTCTGTTAATAGATGGTTTTCGTAATTGTAACAAAAAAAAATTTGTTACAAAAGTGTGACGGATAGCGGCGTTTGATGACTTCAGTTTTCTTGTCGCCCAGTATGCTTGGGGTATGGGAAGTTTTGAGGGAGTGTTTGTTTGTTCGTGTGCAGAACAGAGAAGGGGGGCTGTGTTACCGGGTTTTTGTCTGCCTGAAATGGTTGTGTAGCAGGGTTGCCATTTTTTCCTGAACCCGTTGGCGTTCATAGGCTGAGCGGAAGTGCTTCAGGCTCTCTTCTCCCATTGCAAGGCGCAGGCTTGTGTTTGAAACGAGTGTTTCGAGAGCTTGCTCCCATTCCGCATTGGAGCTTGCCAGGAAGCCGTTACTTCCATGGAGAACAGCTTTCAGGTTTGCGCCCACTGCAGAGGCCACAACCGGCTTGGCGTGTGCCATATATTGCAAGAGTTTAAAGGCGCACTTACCCCGGCTCCAATCGTCATCCTGAAGAGGCATGATGCCGATGTCAACCGAGTCGAGCCAGCTCTCTTCGAGCTTTTCTGACCACGGAACAAACTCCCAGCGAGTTTTGAGCCCTTCCGGCGCTTTGCCACTCATGACCGAAAATCTGGTGGAGGGAAAGCGTTGTTGTATCGCTGATGTGGCTTGGTCGATCATGGCGAGAAAGTAAAGATTGCCGGTATTGCCTATCCAGCCAATCGTTATTGGGCGTTCAGCCGCAACTGGCGGCGGTGGTTTTGGAATGTTACTATAGGCCGTGGGGATGATGATGGTGTTGTCTGGGTTGAATTTGCGTGCATACTCCGCCAGAGCATAACTTCCCGCAAATACAAGCGACGAGTGCTTTAGTACCGTGTTAAGGCGTTTAATGGTCTGCTTCGAGCCTGGATGAACTGGCTTGGGCTTTGTTTTGCGATAACTCTCTATGGCGTACAGCGCATCATCGTAATCGTAAATCAGGCGACTGTTGTGTGCAATGATGTTGGTTAACAGTGAGGCAAGCGGTTTGCGTTGCAGCCATACGTAATCGTAGTCTTTGCTTCGGAGCGCAATCGAGAGTTTTTCGGGATAGCTTTTACTGGTGATGCGCAGTGCTTGCAGATCGATATCATACTCTTTCCAGTAAGGAAGGAACTGGGCAACTCGATACCGGTAGCTGGCCTGGTTTTCAGCAACATGCAAACAGAGAATCCTGATCATAAGGGTGCAGATAGCTATATTTTGGTACGTTGCTGAAGGGTTCAGCGGTTTGCTTTTACAAGGTACACTATTTTTCGTTTATTGTATATGGTTATTAGATACTTTTATTTTGTCATATCTATGGGGCGGCCTGGTTTTGAGAGTTTTGAGGATAAGCAAATAAAAACTCCAAAATAGAAGCTCCGCTGCTTATGGCTCACGTAGTTTCTAAGAAGTAGACTTCTATGTCAATAAGTGGGAATGGCAAATTTTGATTCGCTAAATTCTGTGATTTAAAATTGGATGATCGATGCTGATGCGGTTTTTTTTGAGAAAAAGTGGTTTATTGAGTTTTAAGAGCAAGGTTATATTCTATGCGATTAATTATAATATTTTTTTTGAATGGTTACGGAAAATAAAAAAGAAGATGTCCATCTTTTATGGACGGGTGGATGGGATTCTACTTACAGGCTTTGTGAGTTGATTCTTGTAAAAAGACGAGTGTTAATCCTATTTATATAATAGATCCGAGCCGAAGGTCAGTTGTTGAGGAAGTAAAAGCTATGATGGTTATTCGAAAAGGAATTATTGATAGAGGTGTGGCTTATGAGCAATTGTTAAAACCAGTTCAGGTGGTTATAAAAGATGATATTCCTCAGAGTAAAGCTATTACGGAGCAGTATGAAAATATTGTAAAAAAATATGGTAGACTGGGGAGGCAATATGAGTGGCTGGCACGATATGCCTCATGGAAAGATTTGTGTGAAATTGAAATAGGTGTAGAGGGGGCTTCTTCTTACCCAAGGAGGCCGGTATACGCACAGTTGGAAAAAGAACTGGTTTCTCAGGGAGATAGTTTTATTATAGGTGATACTTTAGACGATGATCTGTTTGCTTTTTTTAGGAATTTTAGTTTTCCGATTATAAACAAACCTAAGTTTAGATTATTGCAGTTAGCTAAAGATCAGGGCTTTTATGATTTAATGCTGAATACCTGGTTTTGTCATAATCCACGTAATGGTAAGCCGTGCGGAAAGTGTTTGCCTTGCAGGCAGGTGATGGAGGAAAGTATGGGGTTTAGGATACCGTATTCGGGAAGAGTAAGACATTTTTTTAAGAAGAATTTCAGGGTTTGATGGTGGTGAAAGTCGTTGAGTGGCGAGTTATCTTTGGTGAAGAAAAAAGCTCGAATAAGCCCCTGAAGCTGCTGTTTTCTGGTAGTACTTCTGATTTTGCCTATATAACAAAAATGATATACGACAGTGATTTTACTGTTGTTGCTCGTGGAAAAATGCCGCTGAGCTTGTTTTTATTTCTGGCTCGCAGAAATTATTATAAGTGCGATCTTCTGCTTTTTCAGTATAAGCGATCATCTTCTGTTCGCTTGAAAGAGTCAGAGTACTCTCTTCCGCTTTGGGTAGGAACCACTGTTTCACTCCCTTTGCACGTGAAAAGTAATTCTGCAAAAAGCGATATACGACTAATAAAGAAAAACGGTCTTCAGTATCGAGTTGCAAACTCTTTGGATTGCATAGATGATTTTTTCGTGAATTATTGGGTGCCAACTGTAAAAAAACGATATCCTGAGAAAGATGTTGAAAAAGAACGAGAAGCCTGGAACGCCTGTTGTTGTGAGTTGCTTGTTGTGAGTGATGGTGAAGGTGATGTTGCCGGCATGCTTATTCGTTACGATGATGAACGGCCATATATCTGGAGAAATGGCCTGAAAAACGGTGATTTATCATTGTGGAATAAAGGCGCTATAGCGGCAACGTATTATTTCGCATTTGAATACTTGTTTTCTAAGGGATTTGATTCCGTATATCTTGGTTTGTCAAGAGGGTTTTTATCTGATGGGGTTTTCCAGTATAAGAGAAAGTGGGGCGGGGCAATAAAGGGGATAGATCGATATGCTTTTGGCCTTAGAGTGCTTGATGACTCTTTTGCCGTTCGAAATTTTTTGATGAATAATCCATTTTTTCATTTTATGACGACGGCTTTTATGCAACAGTTTTTTCTGATGATGTTAACTGTTGTGATACGGAAGGGCATTTTTGTGATGGTGTTGATGGCGTAAGAGTTGTGGATCTCAATACTATGGCTCTTTACAAGGAAAAAAGAATGTGATCAGTTTGTTGTCGAATCACTTTTTATTGATTCACTATAGCGGTTTTTTTGTCTGCATGGTGCAGTGGTAACTCTGATTTGCTGGGCGCGTTCTTTTTTAGTGTGTTGTATATTGAAATCGATGGGTTTTTTCTGTCTTTCCAGTAATTCTTTTTCTGCGACCATTTTGAGCCAAGTAGAAAGTCGATATTTTTCGGTGATATTTCTAGTCTGCCTGATGCTGGATAGTGGGTTAATTCTCCAAAATATATTCTGTTGCTGATTTCGTAAAGGTCAACTCTTACGAAATCAAATGGTGATGACAGTTTTTCTGCAATGGTAATCATTTTTTCAAGCACTGCTGGCTTTTCAATGATTGGGCCATATTTGTTTTTCCATTGTATTTTTTGATATTGCCATTTTGCGTTATAGAAGCTGCATATGAGTTCGTTTTCCCGGCCGCTATAAACTTGAATTAGCTCGCATTTGCCATTAATCATCATGAATTTATAGTCTTTCAGCGAAGCGCCATTGCCATCCTGAAGAAATTTTTCTATGATGAATAGCCTTGGGATATTCTGATAAGCCCATTCATAGGCAAAAAGTCCATATGGTTTTGCCATCCATTGGTTGATTCGCTTTATTATCTGTTCTTTTTTTGCTGGATTTTTCGGTTCGACAAAAATGTTTGTTTTTGATGCATGATTTGTTTTGATGATATATGTATCAGGCAGTTTTTCGAAAGGGATTGTTTGGGGATTTTTGCCAACATACAATAGGGGGACAAGTATTTCGTTGGCGACCTCATCTCCTAATACTAAACGAACGTATTTTCTGACTTTATACTTGTCGGCAGTAATGGTTAATAAGGGGTTTCTGTCATGGAGCTTTTTCCAGACAATTTTCTGGTTGAGACTTTGTGGGTTGTCGAGGTCAAGATGATAACCGGTTTTTAATAAAAAACGCTTTTTTTCTTTTTTGTGTTTTGTGGCGTTTTCCCTTGCTGAAAAGATGAGCCAGTTTGCTGAACGGAAAAATTCTTTAATGAAAAAGGTGTTGTAATACATCGTTCATTACTTTTCATGGCAAGGAAAAATTCCATATACCACATCATTTTCTGGCTTCCGGTCTTGTGCTTTGTTGCACAATTCAGGTATAAACGATGAGTGAGCTACTGGGTGGCGTTCTGTGCGGATTTGCTGTTTTTCATGACCGTTTATCAGTCTTGATGATCTGGCGGTCAGTAACCGGATAGTCATGACAACTCAACGCTGTAACCTATACCCTGTATAGGTGTGGTGTGAAAATACTTATCCTCAATATATGTGCTTTATGTCCTCTTTTCCAAAAGCGATCAGCTCAAGGATTTAGTCCTAAAGCAACATGTGCATCGCTGTGGCAACCGTATCGGGCTCGATGTCGCTGACCTGTCCTGTGTCCGAGATGATCAGCTTGTATGGTACCGCATAAGGTCCGAAGCGCGAGATGTCCTGGGGGGCTTCCCGGTACAGGCCGACGATCGGGATGCCAGCGCCAGAAGCTACATGCACCATCGAAGTGTCGGGGGTGACCAGCAACCGGAGTGCAGCTACGATGCAGCTCGCTTCATACAGGTTGCGGGTGGGGGGCGTAGTGATTGCGTTGGGGCAGCTTTTTTCGAGGCGCTGTTTTGCATCCGTGTCGTCAGGGGCGGAGAGTACCACGAAGCGCTCATCTGGAAAACTTCCGATCAGTGTTTTCCACTTCTCCTCAGTCCAGTAGCGGTTGGGCTGTCCCGCGCTAATGTTGACGCCGATCGGACGTAGGCCATCCAGCTGACGCAACAGTTGCAGTATCTCGTTTGACACCGGCATTGCGGGCAACGATGGGCGGCAATCTTCGGTGCTGGCATCGATGCCTAGCACCGTCAGCAACGAGCAGTTTTTGAGCGCCATGTGGCTGTGAAAATCCATATCGATAAGGCGGTCGTACAGCCCTTTATGAAAAGGGTTTGCGTGGCCGACCTTGAACCGGGCAGGGATAAGCACGCTCTGAAGCAGGAAGTGGGTCGACGGGTGATCCTTGGTGTTGAACAGCAGGTCAAAGCGTGCAGAGCGAACCCCTTTCAGGTGCTGCAACGGATTTTTTTTTGCCAGATGTATTGCGGTGACTGCTGGATCATTCTTGAAGAAGGCCGCAGATGCCTGGCTGAAAGCGATGATGTGGATCTCGAGATCGGGATGCCGTTTGCGCAGGTTCCGGATGAGCGGGGTGAGCAGCACGCAGTCGCCGAGTTTCTCCTGGGCGAGGATTGCGATGGAGTTCAGCGGGCCAGAGAACGTTTCCGTGCCGCTTTTTTTTGGTGACGATGCGTTGAAGAAAGCGAGCGAATGCCTGTCGGAACTGCCGTTTTTTCTTTTTTTTGGGCTTCATCTCCGCGCTGATTTTTCTGGATTTTTCATTATCGACTGCGCTATTGAGGAATCAATGTACGCCTATTTTTGCCTTTATTCATAGTTGCCGACCTTGTGGTAGGCGTATTGTGTGTGACCGTCTCGATTCACGAAATCATGCCTCGTTGCTGCATGATGGACTCAGGTTTGAAGTGAATCAGGTGAAGTTATTGGTCGTAATGTGGTGTATAAAACGTATTTTAGATTCATGAAACGAGAAAATAAATTAAAGCTCCGGCAAGGTTTTGCACGGCTGTTGCAGGCGGTTTCAAGACGCAAGGTTGGCCGGTTTGATGGCGACGTTCGTTCCATTGCTATTCTGCTGCCCGAACGCTATGGCGATTGCATTCTTCTTACGAAGCTGTTTGCTGAAATCCGTGCAGCGCTTCCCGAAGCCACAATTCATCTGATCGCCTTCAGAAAAGTTTCAGCCGTTTTTTTCGAGTCCGATCCGAATGTCGCTTCCATTTTCAATGTCAAGAGCGGTTTCTTCACCTGGATTCGGTACGTGATGAATCACCGTTTTGACGTGTTGTTCAATCCGAAAGATTCCATGTCGATCAGCTTTCTGCTGCAGAGCCTCTTTCTGCGCGCCCGCCTGAAGGTGGCTCACCGGCATGACTATCACGAACGGCTTTACGACCGCCTGATCGACAAAGACTATTATGACCATGTGACGGAGCGGCACTCCGGGCTTTTCGATATTCTTGGCGTCACTGTGCCTGGCAGGGAGTCGATCAGGCCATATGTGCCGCCACTTCCCGTGAGCCAGTCACTTAGCGATTTTGCGCGTTCGATAGCCGGGAAGGGTTACATCGGGCTCAACCTGAGCTCAGCAAGCCGACTGAAATACTGGCCGAAAGAGAACTGGGCCGAGTTTGTCCGGAATTATCCCGAAGAGCGTTTTGTCGTGTTCGCTTCCGCGAAGGATCACGAAGATAAGCTGTTTCTTGAGCGGGAACTGGACAACGTTCTGCCGTTGCCGCCTACCGCGACGCTCGGTGAGGTCGATCTTGTTATGCAGGAGCTGAAGCTGCTGGTGTCGCCCGACACTTCTTTGGTGCATATGGCTGCGTGTCACGACCTCCCGGTCGTGGCGCTTTACCGCAATCGCCGCAATGACTGGACACGGTTTGCTCCACTGAGCACGAATCACGAGATCGTCGTATCCTTGTCGGATCTGGTTGGGGATATCGGGGTCGATGCGGTTCAGCAGGCTTTCCGAAAAGTCTATGCCCGATTGGAACCTACGAATGGCAGCATCGGCAGCAGGTAGGCTCCTACCGGGCATAGCGCGGTTTTACGAAGCAGGATCTGTTTTTGTCTCTTGACCTGTGCTGCGTTTTTCAGCGATTTTGTTGCGCAGGTGCTCTTCGAGATTGTTGACCATCGCCTGCATGGTGAAGTTGTTTTTCACTCGTTCATGGCCCGCCTTTCCGCAGGCTTCGGCAGCTTCAGGATTGTCGATCAGCTTTTCGATGGCTTCGGCGATGGCTTGCGGCTCTTTCGGCGGGATGATGAGGCCCGTGTCGCAGCGCAGGCTTTCCGCGCTTGCTCCCATCAGTTCGCGTGCGCCGTTCACGTCGGTCGCTATGACCGGTTTCTGCATGGCCATCGCCTCCATGACCACGTTGGGCATGCCTTCGAACAGCGAGGCCAGCACGAACAGGTCGCACCCTTTCAGGCACGGGTAAATGTCGGGCGTGAAGCCGAGTAAGACGAAGCTGTCTTCGAGACCGAGCGTCCTGATCTGGTTGCTCAGTTCGCTTTCAAGTTTGCCTTCACCCGAGATGGCGAACACGAGGTCGTTGCGTTTGCGTTTCAGGATGGCGGCCGCTTCAATCAGGTACTCGAACCCTTTCTGTTTGGAGAGGCGTCCGGCGCTGTAGATGATCTTTTTGCCGGGGAAGCGCGAGGCGAAATCGAATGCTGTGACCTTTTCGGGAATAATCAGGCCGTTGTAGATCACCTTGACGAAGTTTTCGCTGAACCAGCCATACTCAGCATAGGCTTTTCTGATGGTCTGGCTGTTGGTGATGATGCCGTCGGTCAGTCTGGTGAGGGTGAGCTTGTGTTTCCATTTCCGGCTGCACAGCAGCATGCCGTGGCGCGCCAGCACCACCGGTCTGCCGACGAGACGGGCGGCAAGGCCAGCCACGCGGACATCCTTGTTGAGGTTGCAGATCAGCACATCCGTTTCGTGTTGCTTCATCCACGAGGCGATTTTCAGCGTCGCCAAAGGGCTGATGTCGCCCCGGATAGTCATGACTTTGGTCTGAACGCCCTTTTCAGCCGCATATTTCAGGAGGCGGGAGTTTTTCCTGCTGGCCATTACGACGTTATGCCCCCGCTCAGTCAGCCCTTTTGCGGCATTGACCATCCACTTTTCACCACCGCCGAATTTGTCTTTGCCGATGGAGTTGATGAAGAGTACGTTCATGAGGCTTTTTTTCGATCGAGGGTTTCCGAGCAGAATTTTAGCAAGTCGGTGCGCATCCGTTCAATGGAGAAGCGCTTCATAATCGTCCGCTGTGCATTCGCGGCAAGAACATCGGCCTGATCGCGGTTCCTGTACAATTTGTCGAAGATTCCCGCGAGCTGCTCTTCGTCACCGTACTGCACGAGAAAGCCGTTTTTTCCATCCTCGATCAGCTCATCGGCCCCACCTGAGAGAGTGCTGATAGGGACGCAACGGAGCGCCATGCTTTCGAGCAGCACATTCGCCAAGCCTTCCGATTGCGAGGCCGAGACAAACAGATTGCAGGCGCGCATCATGGGGTAGGGGTTGTTGAGATGTCCGGTAAAACGCACCCGGTTAGCAACTCCGAGATCGGTAGCGAGCTTTTCGAGTGAATCCCGCTCTGGCCCCGCTCCTGCAATGACGAGCCCGCTGTCGGTCGCACTTTGGTTGCCACTGGTAAATCGGGCGAACGCGCGAATGAGGAAGTCGAATCCTTTGCGCGGGATGAGCGCCCCGGCAGCGCCGATCGTGAATGGAAAGGGCTTTTCATAAGGATTGCCGGAGTCCAGTTCCAGTCGTTCCCTGTCGACTCCATTGTAGATCACCCGTACCTTGCCGGTGTCGAACCATGAGGATTGGGCAAGTGTCTGGCGAATTTTTTCTGCATTGATGATGACGCCATCCGTCAGCGTACCGAAGATCAGCCGCTGAATCCAGGTGTTTTTTGGTGGGCGGTCAATACCGAGCCGGAGGATGTTGGTTGCTCCGGTAAGGCGGCAGACAAGACCGGCAATCACGTAATCCTTACGTTTGGTCGGAATCAGGATATCGATCTTCTTTTGACGGACGAGCCTGACCAGGCTGGAAAGTGTGGTCGGATCGAACTCCCAGCGGAAAGGGAGGCGGACTTTTTCAACGTCAATTCGATCACCTATTGCCGGATCGCGGTACGCGAGCATGACCTCATGCCTGGCGCCAAGGGCTTCTGCAGCCATTTTGGTCCACTTTTCATTGCCGCCCCATCCACGGCGCGCGGAATTAAGAAAGAGAAAATTCATGCGTCCGGAGCAGGTGTGCTGCTGCTGTTGGGTCTGGGGTTGTGGTTGGAGATGACAACATGTGAAGCCAATCTACAAAAATATCGGCTTACCTTTTTTGTCGCGACTTGCAGAAATCGATGACTTCACGGCTCATCCGCTCCAATGCAAACTGCTTGATGACCCGTTCTCTGGCCCGCCGTGCGATGGTTTCCCGGAGCTGCGGTGATTGATACAGCTCTACAAGGGTGTCGGCCAGTGTCTCGACGTCTCCGTAGTCGAGCAGATAGCCGTTGACGCCGTGATCGATGGCTTCTTCTGAACCGCCGGCTCTGGTGCTGACCGGGGCGTTGCCGAGGTACATGCCTTCGAGCAGCGCGTTGGCAATGCCCTCGTTTTTCGAGACCATCGCGAACAGATGGCTGCGGGCCAGCTCGGACAGGGGATTGCGGAGAAATCCCGTGAATCTGGTGATGCCGGAAATGCCGAGTTCGTCGGCAAGGGCTTCGAGGGCGGCCTGTTCAGGCCCGCTGCCGATGATGACGAGCTCCGCGTCCTGTGCTCCGGAACGTTCAAGGAATCGCGCAAAGCCCTCCATCAGAAAATCAAATCCCTTGCGCCGGGTCAGAATGCCCATCGAGCACACCGTGAATCCTGTCGGTTTGTCGGGCAGTCCGTCCGGGAACTGTCGGTCGATAGCGGTTGTATCGATTCCGTTGTAGATGACTCTGATTTTGTCGGAATCAAGCCAGGTCGCCTTTGAGAGACTTTCCTTGATTCTGCGGGCGTTCACGATGATGCCATCCGCGAGGGTGCCGTACATGAGCCGGTGAAACCAGAAGCTCGTCGGCGTCCGGTCGATTCCGAGTCGGAGGATGTTCGTGATGCCGCACACTTTCGATGCGATACCGGCAATCATATAATCCTTGCGTTTGGTCGGGATGACGACATCGATGCGGTGTTGCCGGATGATTCTGATGACCTGCATGATCGTGTACGGATCGACATGGCTCAGGCATGGCAGTTGAAATTTCGGGATCGTGAAGCGCTCTCCTACGATTTCCCGGCGGTAAACCAGAAAAGTATTCTCGCTTTCAGCAAGAGCATGAGCTGCCATGGAGGTCCATTTCTCGGTTCCTCCCCAGGTTCTTGCCGAGTTGATAAAGAGAATGTTCATGGTTTACAGTCGGCCGTCGATGCCCATCTCCAGCGCCTCAGACGTTGAAGAATTCACGGTACCAGGCAACGAAGCGGTTGATGCCCTCCTGAACCGGTGTGGCAGGTCTGTAGCCAAGCTCTTCGACCAGGTCGGTGACGTCGGCGTAGGTCGAGGGAACGTCGCCCGGCTGGATTGGCAGCATGTTCTTTTCGATGGTTTTGCCGAGCGCTTTTTCAATGGCCTCGATGAAATCCAACAGCCTGACCGGCTCGTTGTTGCCGATGTTGTAAACGCGGTACGGGGCCGACGAAGTGCCGGGATCGGGGTTCTGGCCACTCCAGTTTGGATTCGATTTGGCCGGATTGTCGATAACGCGTACCACGCCTTCGATGATGTCATCGATGTAGGTGAAGTCGCGCTGCATATTGCCGTAGTTGAAGACGTCGATCGGGCGGCCTTCGAGCGCGGCTTTGGTGAACAGGAACAGCGCCATGTCTGGCCGTCCCCACGGCCCGTAGACCGTGAAGAAGCGCAGGCCGGTGGTCGGGATGCCGAACAGGTGGCTGTAGGTGTGCGCCATCAGCTCGTTGGACTTCTTGCTGGCCGCGTACAGGCTCACCGGGTGATCGACATTGTGGTGCACCGAAAAAGGCTGGCGTTCGTTCAGGCCGTACACCGACGAGCTCGATGCGTAGCTGAGGTTGCCGACCTTGTTGTGGCGGCATGCTTCGAGCAGATTGATGAAGCCGGTGATGTTCGACTTGATGTAGGCGTCGGGGTTGGTCAGCGAGTAGCGCACCCCGGCCTGTGCCGCAAGGTTGCAGACTGCGTCGAACTGCTCGGCGGCGAACAGCGCGTCAATTGCGGCCTTGTCTTCGAGATCGAGCTTGATAAAGCGGTAGTTCGGATACTTTGTCGAGGTAACGAGTTTGCCCTCTTCGATGGCATCGCGGTCTATGCCTGAGAATGCGAGCCGTCCGTACTTGACGTTCTGGTCGTAATAGTCGTTGATGTTGTCGAGACCGACCACTTCGTCGCCTCTCTGAGCAAGGCGTTCGGCAAGGTGGAAGCCGATGAATCCGGCCGTGCCGGTAACAAGTATTTTCACAAAAAATGCTGGATGAGGCCCGGTTTCGCCGGGCGATTACGGGAATCCGGCCGGGATACCTGCGATTACTCCTGATGGGGCATGTGGCAGGTTTTTCGTTTACTAAAATAAACAGTAATCGCTTTTTTGGTAAAAAAGCCCTGAATTTTCGGATGAAAAAGCGTTGCATGTTAGTTTATTATTGTACGCTGGGCGCGAAGAGTGACCACAGCGCGTGTCGTTGAGTCACTCGTCTTGCGTCGATCAGTATTTTCTGTAACTCGATTTTCAATTGGCACAACGTAGTTCATGAGTCCCATTGACAATCCGAACTCTGCCGTGCGGCCGACGCTGTTCAAGACAGTTCTGGTGTTGGTTGGTATTCTGGCAGGGTACCTGCTGGCTGGTGGCGTATTAAGTTTTCTGGCACTCGGTGGCCAGTCGCTTGAGCCCGTGTTGCGTGGCCAGTCAGCACCGTTGCTGCAACGAATGCTTCTGGCTCAGGCGATCGGTCAGATCCTGGCGCTCGGGCTTCCGGTGCTTCTGCTGGCTAGCCGATTGAGTGGCGGCACTCCGTTCGGGCGGGTCAACCTCCGGTGGCTGGGCGTTGGCAAGGGCGGTGGCTTGCGTTCGGCGCTTGTCGGCGGGCTCGGCATGCTGTTGCTGCAGCCCTTTCTTTACAGTATCGTGGAGGTCCAGGTTCGTTTGTTGCCGATGCTTGGCGAAATCGGGCAGGCGCTGCTGAAGAGCCAGGAGCAGCTCGATCGGCTCATTAGGTCGCTTGCCGGAGATACGTCACCCGCAAGCCTGCTGGGCGCGTTGCTGGTTTTTGTGCTGACGCCTTCGATTTGCGAAGAGCTGTTGTTCAGGGGATACATTCAGAAAAGCCTTGCGCTGAACATCAAGCCTCTTTATGCAGTTCTTTTCAGCGGGCTGGTGTTCGCGCTTTTTCACCTGGAGTTGTTCAATTTGCTGCCGCTGACGTTGCTCGGGTGGTATATCGGGTATCTCTACCTGAAGACGGACAATCTGCTGGTTCCTGCAGTTGCTCATGGCGCCAACAACCTTGCGGCGCTGGTGTTGTTGCATCTGGGCGGCGGGCAGACTGGTCAAGCCGGTGAAGTGGTGGCGTCATCGCCCATTTTGCTGTGGCCGTGGTGGGTGCTGGTTGTGGTGTCGCTGTTTATTTTTTCGTTGCTGATCCGCTATTTTCCTGAAAAACCGGCATCCGCACATGCCGAAAAATCAATGCCCGGCGGGCGTTTATGATACAGGTCTGATCTATGTCTTCACTGACGCAAAGCAATCTTTTTCAGCGGGTGGCGGTGGCCATCGTAGGCATTCCGCTGCTGCTCTGGCTCAACATCCAGGGCGGGCTTTTTTTCTTTTCGCTGGTGCTCGCGCTCAGTCTCATGGCCACTGCCGAGTTCCGGCGTCTGGCGGTTCACCATGCCCATCCGGTATCGCTTCTCGTGCTGCTGCCGCTGACCGCGCTTCTGCAGCTCAATTTCTATTTCCGCATTGTCGATTACTGGGAGGCGGTGCTGGTCGCCGTCATGGCTCTTCAGGTGATCGAACTTTGGCGAACCCAAGGTTCCCAGTTGATGAATATCGGCTCGACGCTGGTCGGGTTGCTTTACGTCAATCTGTGCTTCGGCTCGCTGCTCCGGCTTCGGCTTGCCGAAACGACCAGCGGCATGGGGAGTGGTGAGTCGCTGGTATTGCTGCTTTTCATGTGCGTCTGGGCGGCTGATATTTTCGCCTATTTCGGAGGCCGGGGGCTTGGTGGAAAGATTTTTGGCCGCAAGTTCTTTGCCCGCATCAGTCCGAAAAAGACCTGGGAAGGGTATCTGGTCGGTGTTGCCGGCAGCGTGCTGGCCGCATGGGGCTGTTCGGCGTTTATCTCCGGCTGTCCTGACGGACGCGCACTGCCGATTGGGTTGTTTATCGGCGCGATTGGCCCGATCGGAGACCTGATGGAGTCGATGTTCAAGCGCGATGCCGGCGTCAAGGACTCGTCGTCGCTCATCCCTGGGCATGGCGGTGTGCTCGACCGGTTCGACACGATCATGTTCATGGCTCCGCTGCTCTACCTTTTTGTGACCTACGCCTGAGCTGTTGTTGATTTGACGCCGGGTTTTCATTGCTACCCGAAATCGGGTTCTTACTACAGAGCATGTCCGTTCCCGATCCGGTTTACTCCGGCCGCCAGCCAGAATGGCTCGATCACTTTTTTCTGCGTGCACTGCTTGATCGGTTGCTTGTGGAGCCGAATGTTTTTTATATTGAAGTTCAGTTTGTTTAGAGATATTCCCCTGTGATTTTGTCGTGAGTTCCGGTTCACCGGATTCGGAATGGCCGACACGGGTCAGCCGGGCCGTTGCTTCGTCCTGCCTGGGCAGACGGATGAAGCGCCTGAAACGCCGCCCGATCTTCTTACCCTTGACGGCCAGTACCATTACGAAGTCCGGCGCACGCGGTCTCACCATCTCACGGCCTCACACTGCAAGTCTTATCGCCCATGAAAATTGAAGCGCTTCTCTCGGAAAAGCATATTTCGCTGAATCTTTCGTCGGATTCAAAAGAAAAGGTGATCGATACCCTGATTTCGATGGTTGCCGGTCATGAAAAGGTCAAGGACCTGAAGCTGCTTGCCGAGGATGTGCGAAAGCGTGAGCGAGAGATGTCAACCGGCATCGGCAAGAATATCGGCTTGCCCCACGCCAAGACCTCGGCGGTGACCGCGCCCGTGCTGGCGCTGGCAACGCTAAACGGTGAGGTTGATTTCGAATCGATCGACAACCAGCCGGTGAAGATCGTGTTCCTCTTGGCAACGCCCGAGACTATGCTTGCTGAGCATCTCAAGCTGCTGGGGCGCATCACCAGGCTCGCCGGCAAGGACGAGGTGCGTCGCCGGATCATCGAAGCCAAGAGCCCGAGTGAAGTGCTCGACCTGTTCAGGGCGGAGGAAAAGGATCTACCTCAGATTTAATTGTTGAGATAAAAAGAGTTATGGCGCAGTTGCAGGCAGTCAAGGGTACGCGGGACATTTTTCCGGATGAGATCGCACGGTGGCACTATGTCGAGGGGGTGATCCGCTCGGTGGCCGAACTGTACGGGTTCAGCGAGGTGCGCACGCCGGTGTTCGAATACACCGAGCTGTTCCAGCGCGGTATCGGCGCGACCACCGACATCGTCGGCAAGGAGATGTTCACCTTTCAGCCCGACCCCAATGGACGCTCTCTGACGCTTCGGCCCGAGATGACCGCCGGGGTGATGCGCGCTTGCCTGCAGAAGAATCTGCTCTCGCAGTCGCCGGTGAGCAAACTTTACTATATCAGCGATCTGTTCCGCAAGGAGCGCCCGCAGGCCGGACGCCAGCGCCAGTTTACGCAGTTCGGTGCGGAGCTGCTCGGGGTTTCCAACCCGGCGGCGGTGGCTGAGGTGCTGACCTTCATGATGCAGGTTTTCTCGTCGCTTGGCTTGCACGGCTTGCGGCTCCGCATCAACTCGCTCGGCGACCTCGACGACCGCGCCCGCTACCGCGAAGCGCTGCGTGACTATTTCATGCCCTACCAGAACGACCTCGACGAACCATCGAAGGAGCGGCTCGAAAAGAATCCGCTGCGGATTCTCGACTCCAAAAACCCGGCGCTGCAGGAGATGATCGCTGGAGCACCGAGGCTGTACGCTTCGCTCAAGCCGGAGTCGGTGGCTGATTTCGAAAAAGTGCTTTCTTACCTCGACGACCGCCAAATTGCCTATGACGTTGATCATCTGCTGGTGCGCGGACTTGATTATTACTGCCATGCAGCCTTCGAGGTGACCAGCTCCGAACTTGGCGCTCAGGACGCCATCGGCGGCGGCGGCCGCTACGACGGTCTGGCCCGCGAGCTTGGCGCGTCGAACGATCTGCCCGCCGTCGGCTTTGCGGTCGGCATGGAGCGACTCATGATCGCCATGGAAAAGCAGGGGCTGTTCGCCACGCTCAATCCGCACGGGCCGCTGGTCTATGTAGTGGTGCAGCAGAAAGAGCTGACCGACCACGCCATGCAGGTTGCCTTCCGCTTGCGCAAATCGGGGCTGAAGACCGAGATCGATCTGGCAGGAAGGAGCATGAAAGCGCAGATGCGCGACGCCAACCGCATGGGCGCGGCCTATGCGCTCTTCATCGGACAGAGCGAAATGGAGTCGGGCCACTACGCGCTCAAGAATCTCGAAACCTCCGAGCAGACCTCGCTCGACCTCGATGCCATCATCGAAGTGCTGCACGAAGCGGTCTCGCAGGAGTCGGCCCGGCCATGAGGCCGGTGGTTACCATCTATGGCAAGCCGACCTGCTGCCTCTGCGACAAAGCGATGGCAGTGCTCGAAGAGGCTCGTCAGCGTACACCGTTCGAGATCGAGAAAAAGGATATTTCCGGCGATTTCGAGCTCCTGGAGCGTTATGGTCTCGATATACCCGTCATCCTGATCAATGGCCGGGAGGCCTTTAAACACCGCATTGACCCCGACCGGCTCGCCGAACTGCTCGAAGGCCGGTCATCGCTCTCCTGATCTGCTGATCCTGACTGGTTTATTGATTTGGAGAAGCTTTTCCCGTTCGTTAACATAACCATCCAGACTGTTGTCGTTTCCGGCGGAAGTTCTCCAGAATCCGCCCGTTGTTTCCGGAGTGTCGATCATGTTGAAATTCATTCTTCTTCTCATTGCTTTGTGGCTGGCGGTGCGCTTTGTGAGTCGCCTCGTGCGCCTTACCTTCACCGTTTCCAGGGGCGATCGTTCCGGCGGGTCATCATCGTTTAACTCCTCCAGCCGTCGGACGCAGGTTGAAGAGGCGGAGTACGAGGTGATTGACAGCCAGATCAAGCAAAAGGAGTGAATCGCCGCCGATTGCCCTGTGGGCTGTTTGGCTTGTGTTTGGTTTTTTTGTACATTGTCCGCTGACCGGAGCACTGGATTTTTTCAAGATCGGTTTTTGAAAGTGGGGGATCCCCACTTTTTTGTTTTAGGTAACTTGAGCGAACGTATGGACGAGATGATACGGCGGGCGATCGACGAATCGATTGCCGAAGTTGCGGTGGCGACAGGAAGCGATATTTACCTTGTCGAGGCCGATGTGCGCGGTGGTGGCAGAATCATCGAGTTGACCATCGAGGCCGACAAGGGCGTAAGCATCGACCAGTGCGCAAAGTTGAGCCGAACCATCAGGGCACGCCTTGAAGCCTGCGAAGAGAACCTCATGCTGGCTGCCGGTGATTTCGAGCTTATGGTTTCGTCTCCTGGTATCGGCGAGCCCATCAGGGTTTCGCGTCAGTATCTCCGGCATCTGGGACGGAAGATGAAGGTCGTCTATCTCGATTCCGAAGGAGAGCGTAAAGAGATCGAAGGCAAGCTCACCGAGGCTTCCCTCGAAGGCGAGGAGCCGTCGATTACGATTGAGCCGGTCGTGAAAGGAAAGAAAAAGAAAACAAGCGGACGGGAGCCGTTGACGTTGCGTCTTGCCGACGTCGTCAAGGCGGTCGTTCAGACTGAATGGTAATGGTCAAAACCGGTACGAGCCGGAACGAGTCGCAGACTATTTATAAAACAAGATCACACAGCGATGGCACGAAAGCAGGTTAAGGGTGAAACTCATGATCAGAAGGCGCAGATTGCCAGCGCTTTCGGAGAAATCGAGCAGTCGAAGGTCTTTCTGGACAAACGCTCCGAAAGCGCCGCGGTCAAGATGGATATTGCCGACCTGCTCAAGGAGATCATCCAGAAGCAGCTCAGGAAAGATTACGATCCGGAAGTTGAAGCCAACATCTTCATCAATCCCGAACGCGGCGATTTCGAGGTCTATATCCTGAAAAAAATCGTCGAAGAGGTCGATCTTCCCACTATCGAAATCGGTCTCGACGAAGTTCGCCAGATCGACGATTCGCTTGAGCTGGGTGATTATTACGAGGAAGGACCGATCAAGCTCGACGACTTTCTGACCCGCAAATCGATACAGATCATCAAGCAATCGGTGCAGAAAAAGGTTCGCGATCTGGAGCGCATGGCCGTGTACGAAGACTGCCTTGAGAAGGTCGGTGAAGTGGTTGCCGGCGAGGTGTATCAGGTGCGTTCGAACGAGGTGATTTTTACCTACAACACCTCCAAGGATCATCGCGTGGAGCTGGTGCTGCCGAAGTCGGAGATGATGAAGAAGGACAATCCGCGCCGCACGCCGCACATGAAGCTCTACGTCAAACGCATCGAGCGTGAGAGGGTCAAGGTGCGCAACGATGACGGCACCGTCGAGGAGCGTGAAAAGCCGGATGGCGGCATGAAGGTGATCGTCTCGCGCGTTGATGACCGTTTTCTCTACAAGCTCTTCGAAAGCGAGGTTCCGGAGATTCTCGATGGTTTGATCGTCATCAAGGGCATCGCCCGCGTGCCGGGCGAACGCGCCAAGGTTGCGGTGGAATCGACCAGCTCGCGCATCGATCCGGTTGGCGCCACGGTCGGCTACCGCGGCAAGCGCATTCAGAGCATCGTCAAGGAGCTGAACAACGAGAACATCGACGTCATCTACTACACCGACGAGCCGCAGGTGTTCATCGCCCGTGCGCTGCAGCCGGCCAAGATCGATCCGATGACCGTGCACGCCGACATGAAGACCCGTAAGGCGCGCGTCATGCTCAAGCCCGACCAGATCAAATACGCTATCGGCAAGAACGGCAACAACATCCATCTGGCCGAAAAGCTTACCGGCTATGAAATCGACGTCTATCGCGACGTGATCGATAAATCGCTCGAAGATCCGAACGACATCGACATCATCGAATTCCGCGAAGAGTTCGGCGACGACATGATTTACCAGTTGCTCGACGGCGGTCTTGATACGGCCAAGAAGATTCTGAAAGGCGGCGTCGAAAAGATCGAGGAGGCGTTGCTTGGTACGCAGAAGAGCGAAGAGCTGTTCGTCTTCAACAAGACTCGCAAGCCGGTCAAGCCGAGAGAGCGCCGGATCACCGACGACGAAAAGCGCTACTGGAAGAAGATCGCCGAGACCATTTACCGTACCGTCAGGGAGCAGTTCAACGATGAAGACCTCAAGGCGCTTCTCGATGACAGCCACGAACGGTCGCTCATGGGCGACGGGATCGATCCGGAAGAGATTCGGGACGAAGAAACAAACTGAGAATTAGTACAGGATTTCCGGGCAGGCGTCGGGGCGGCGAGTGTGAAGGAATTCCGGCAAGAGGATAATTATCCAGGAGGAGTCAATGGCCATCGAGGAAAAGCAGAGTAGGTTCCGTATCAGTGATATCGCCAGGGAGCTGCAGGTCAGCCCACGGGAAGTTCTGCAGTTTGTCAAGCAGGAAGGGGGGAAGGTCGCATCCACCTCATCAATGGTTGGTGAGGAAATGCGCGACATGATTTTCGGCAATTTCAGCCAGGAGAAGAAGCTGGTTGATGAGACCCGCAAGATCAGGGCTGAAAAGAAAAAGCGCCTTACCAGGCTCGAAGAGCAGTCGCGGAAGGCCTATGAAAAGGAGCAGCAGCTCAAGGAAAGCCTGAGCAGCGCGCCTTCGCCCGCCCCGGCCGCGCATACGCCCGAACCTGTTAAAGAGCCTTTTGTGGAGATTCCAGCCAGGCATGAGCCTGCGGTTTCTCCTGCTGCCCCTGCTGAACAGCCTGTGATTGCCGAGACGCCCCAGCCGGAATCGCCCAAAGAAGAGGTTGTCGCAACCAAGGCGCCGGAAGCCGAAGCCAAGCCGGTCGAGCAGCCTGAAAAAGCTGCCGAAACCGCGGTCGAGGCTCAGCCGGAAGCCCAGTCGCAACAGGAACCAGGCGCCGAGGAGTCTGCCGAAGCCTCCCAGACTCTGGTGCAGACACTGCCCGATTCGATGAAGACCTACGAAGCTCCGCAGAAGATCGGTGGCCTGACGGTGCTTGGTACCATCGACGTGTCGAGCGGCTCCGATCGCAAGAAGAAATCGCGCAAGAAGAGCTTCAAGGAGAATGCCGCAGAGCTCAAGGACGAGTTTGAAGGCGCGACGTCCGGCTCTTCGGAGGGTGGCGAAGCCGGCCGGAAAAAGGTTGCCAAAGCTGCTGGAGAGGGCGAGTCCACGACCGGTGGCGAGGATGCCAGTGGCAAGAAAAAGAAGGGCAAGAAGAAAAAGAAGGTCGAGGTTGACGACAAAGTCATCTCGAAGAATATCAAAAGCACGATCAGCGGCATGGATGACAGCGGTTCGTCCGGTTCCCGCCAGAAGTTCCGCAAGATGCGCCGCATGGAGCGTGAACGTGAGCTGGAGGAAGCCGAAGCGATGCGCGAGGCCGAAAAGAGCCTCATCAAGGTTACCGAGTATGCTTCGCCGCACGAGCTTGCGGAACTGATGGGCCTGACCGCCAAGGATATTATCCAGAAGTGCTTCACGCTTGGCAAATTCGTTACCATCAACCAGCGTCTCGACAAAGAGACCATCGAGCTGATTGCGATGGAGTTTGGGTTCGATATCGAGTTCACGACCGAAGTCGAGGCCACCACGACCGAAGAGCAGGTTGACAATCCCGAGGATATGAAGACCCGTCCGCCGGTTGTGACCATCATGGGTCACGTCGACCACGGTAAGACTTCGCTGCTCGACTACATTCGCCGAAGCAACGTTGTTGCTGGTGAGTCGGGTGGTATTACCCAGCACATCGGCGCCTACGAGGTGACCGTCGAGGGCGATCGCCAGATCACCTTCCTCGATACGCCGGGTCACGAAGCCTTCACGGCCATGCGTGCCCGCGGTGCGCAGGTGACCGACATCGTTATCCTCGTTGTGGCGGCAGACGACAGCGTCATGCCCCAGACCATCGAGGCAATCAACCACTCCAAAGCGGCCGGCGTGCCGATTGTCGTGGCGCTCAACAAGATCGACAAGCCCGAGGCCAACGTCGACAAGATCAAGACCCAGCTTTCCGAAGCCGGCGTGCTGGTCGAGGACTGGGGCGGCGAGTACCAGTGCCAGGAGATTTCGGCCAAGAAGGGCATCGGCATCAGCGAGCTGATGGAAAAAGTGCTTACCGAGGCTGAAGTCCGCGAGCTGAAAGGCAACTATTCGAGGGACATCATGGCCAGCGGCATCATCGTCGAGTCCGAGCTCGACAAGGGCAAGGGCGTGGTTTCGACCGTGCTGGTGCAGCGTGGCTTCCTGAAGGTTGGCGATCCGTTCGTGGCCGGTAATTCGATGGGCAAGGTGCGCGCGCTTATGGACGAGCGCGGCAAGCGCACTGATGAGGCTGGGCCCTCCACGCCAGTGCGCGTGCTCGGCTTCGAGGATATGCCGCAGTCCGGTGATGTGCTGACCGTCATGGAGTCCGACCGCGATGCCCGCGACCTGGCCCAGAAGCGCCAGATCATCAAGCGCGAGCACGAGTTCCGCCGCAGCACCCGCGTCAAGCTCGACAGCATCGCCCGCCAGATCAAGGAGGGACTCAAGAAGGAACTCAGCGTCATCATCAAGGCCGATACCGACGGCTCGATCCAGGCGCTTGCCGACGGCCTCATGAAGATTCACAACGAAGAGGTCAAGGTGCAGCTCATTCACCAGGGCGTCGGTCAGATCACCGAAACCGACGTGCTGCTCGCCGCCGCTTCGGACGCGATCATCATCGGCTTCCGTGTCCGCCCGAACGTCAACGCCAAGCGGCTTGCCGAGAAAGAGGATCTCGATGTGCGTTTCTACAGCGTTATCTACCACGTGCTCGAAGATGTGGAGAAAGCGCTCGAAGGCATGTTGTCGCCTGAACTGCACGAAGAGAGCCTCGGTTCGATCGAGATCCGCCAGGTCTTCCGCGTGCCGAAGGTGGGTAATGTCGGTGGCGCGTATGTGCTCGACGGCAAGGTGCCGCGCGATGCCAACGTCCGGCTCCTGCGCGACGGCGTGCAGATTTACGAAGGCCAGCTCGACTCGCTCAAGCGCTTCAAGGACGACGTCAAAGAGGTCGACAGCGGTTACGAGTGCGGTCTGAGCCTGAAAGGCTACGACGATATCAAGGTCGGCGACGTGGTCGAGGCTTACAAAATTGTCGAAAAGAAACGCAAACTCTGAGCAAGGAAAGGAAGTCCTGATGTCGATACGAACTGAAAAAGTCGCCTCGCTGTTGCAGCGGGAGTTGAGCGCTATTTTCGAGAAGGAGCTGCCCCGTAGTGGCCCTCTGGCGACCGTGACCGAAGTGAAGGTCACGGCCGATCTGGGCATTGCCAGAGTGTATGTGTCGATCATCGGCTCCGAAGCCCAGCGGGCCGAACTGATGGAGTTCCTGCACACCGAAACCAAGGCGCTTCGCAAGATTCTTTCGTCGAAAATCCGGAACCAGTTCAGGCGAATTCCGGAGCTGGAGTTCTACGAAGACCGCTTGTTCGAGCAGGCTAACCGGATCGAGGAGCTGCTCAAGTCGGTCAGGCGCGGCCCGGCGGAAGAGCAGCTGTAACCGCCCTATCTGTTTCGGAGTACGCTCGTCATGACGCCTCAAACCCCTATGCCCGTTCTGAGTGAAGAGGGCGATTACCTGCTGGTTGACAAACCGCTGGACTGGACGTCGTTCGACGTCGTGGCCAAAATCCGCGGTGCGTACAAACGCAACGGCGCCAAGCGAAAAGTCGGCCACTGCGGAACGCTCGACCCCAAAGCAACCGGCCTGTTGATTCTCGCCACAGGGCGCAAGACCAAGACGATCTCATCGCTGGAAATTCTGGACAAGGGTTACGAAGGCACCATCAGGCTTGGCGCAAAAACAGCCAGCCACGACACGGAGAGCGAGGAGTACGATATCCGCGATGTTTCTGCGCTTGACGAACAGACTATCCGCGAAGCGGCCGCATCGATGGTCGGCGAACGGTTGCAGCAGCCACCGATGCACTCGGCGGTCTGGCACAACGGCAAGCGGCTCTATGAGCTGGCGCGGCAAGGTCATGAGGTCAAGGAGCGCAAAGCGCGCCGTATCGAAATTCACCGTTTCGAGATCACCGGTATCGAGTTGCCCTTCGTTCATTTTTCAATCACAGTTTCCAAGGGCGCCTATATCCGGGTGATTGCCCATGAGCTTGGGGAGCTGCTCGGCGTTGGCGGATACCTTTCAGCTCTCAAACGGGTTTCGATCGGCCAGTACAACCTTTCGGAGGCGATGAGCGTCGATGCCATCGTTGACGAAATAGCCCGTGCCGCTTCGGCTATCGAAGAGTAACACTATGCGCGTCGTTATTTTACAGGGCGAAGAGGTTCATGATGCTGAAACCGGCCAGGTGGTTTCCCTGAAGCCGGAGCCTTCAGCAGTTACCGTCGGCTCGTTCGACGGGCTTCATGTCGGTCATCGCAAAATCATCGGCACCATGATCGACAAGGCGCGGCAGGATGGTCTGAGAAGCGTAGTGGTGACCTTTGATCCGCATCCGAGGCTCGTGCTTGAAAGTAGTTCTGATTGTCAGGTGCAACTCCTGACTACCTTTGACGAGAAGGTCGCGCACTTCAGAACCATGCAGGTTGATCTGTTGTTCGTCATACGCTTTGACCGGGAATTCTCCCGGAAAAGTTCAGCCGATTTCATCCGTGATGTACTGGTGAAGATGCTCGGCGCGCGGCAGGTGACCGTTGGCTACGACCACGGGTTCGGCAGCGACCGGAGTGGCAGCGGAAAAACCCTGCGTCAGCTCGGCGAAGAGCACGGCTTCAGGGTCGAGGTGGTCGGCGAAATCATTGTCGATGGTTCGCCGGTTTCAAGTACCAGAATACGACACCTGCTTGCTGAGGGTCGCATCCGCGAAGCAAACGTCTGCCTTGGAACGCCCTACACCATCAGCGGGGAAGTTGTCAATGGCAAAAAGCTCGGTCGGCAGATCGGTTTTCCGACAGCCAATCTCGAACTGTCTGACCGCTGCAAGCATCTTCCGGCCCACGGCGTTTATGCGGCCAGGGTCACGATCGATGGCCGCGACTGGCCGGTCATGATGAACATTGGCCGTCGTCCGACCGTTGAGGAGCACGGGGCGGTGACTGTCGAAGCGCACATTGTCGGCTTCTCAGGCGAGCTGTATGGAGCTGTACTGGTTTTGCAGCTGCTCGATTTTATCAGGCCTGAGCAATGCTTCGACTCGATCGACGAGCTCAAGGCGCAGCTGCTGGCCGATCAAAAAAAGGCAGAATTATATCTGAAATAATGTTATATTTCAGGCCGTATTTTTTGTTTTTATTTCACAACTAGTTATTACTACCATGGGTCTGGCAAAAGAACACAAAACCGAGATTATTACGAAGTTTGGTGATTCTGCGACGGATACCGGAAAAGCGGAAGTTCAGGTTGCCCTGTTCAGCCGCAGGATCGCCGATCTGACCGGTCACCTTCAGCAGCATCCCAAAGACAAGCACTCACGCCGCGGACTGTTGATGCTGGTCGGCAAGCGCAAACGCGTGCTGAACTACCTCAAGAAAGTCGATATCGAGCGCTACCGCAAGGTGCTTGCCGATCTCGATCTGCGTAAATAAGCAGGAGCGAAATCCCCATACCCGACGCCTGCGGAACCCAGGTTCCGCAGGTATTTTCAAGAATGTAACTGGATCTGCATATGTTGGAAAGCATGACCGGCTATGGCAGTGCCGAGCGCGCGGAAAAAGGCATGAAAGTGCTTGTTGAACTTCGCTCGGTTAACAATCGTTTTGCTGAAATCGGTGTCAAGCTTCCAAGGCAGCTTCTTGCTCGCGAACTCGAAGTCAGGGAGCTGATCCGTGGTAATTTCCAGCGCGGAAAAATATCGGCGTTCGTCCAGCTCCAGCTCGACGAACAGGATGAGCAGCTACCGGTCACGGTCAATGCTGCAAAGGTCAGGGGCTACAAAGCCCTGCTTGAAACCGTCCGGCAGGAGGCCGGTGTCGAGTCTCCGGTGACGCTTGATCATATCCTCCGTTTTTCGGAAATTTTTGAATCCGACAACACCATTCTCGACCGGCCCGATGAGATCTGGCAAATCGCCCAGTCGGCCGTTGTCGAAGCTGTCGAGAAGCTCAAGGAGATGCGCCGCAAAGAGGGCGAGGAGCTTGCCGGTGACTTCACGGTGAGAATCGCCGAGATCGATCGCACGCTTGCCGAAATTCAGGTGATCGCTGCCGATAACCTCGAAACCATTCGCAAGCGTCTCTCTTCCAAGATCATCGCTATTGCCGGCAGGGATGTTGAGTACAGCAGGGATCGGCTCGAAATGGAGATCGTCATGGCTGCCGACAAGCTCGATATTACCGAGGAGTGCACCAGGTTCAACAGCCACAACAAGTTCTTCATCGAGGAGTTGAACAACATGTCGAGCGGTTCTGGCCGCAAGCTCAACTTCCTGTTGCAGGAGCAGCTTCGCGAGGCCAATACTATCGCATCAAAATCCCAGAATGCCGACATCTCCCAAAAGGTGGTGCACATCAAGGAGGAGCTTGAAAAAGTTCGGGAGCAGCTGCAGAACATCGAGTGATGCCAATGAGTGACCAGCAAGATTCCAGACAGGGCCGGCTGATTGTCTTTTCAGCGCCTTCAGGCACCGGCAAGTCCACCGTGGCGAAGCTGGTGATGGAGCGTCTCGGCTGCCTGGAGTTTTCGGTTTCAGCTACCACCCGTGCCATGAGGGCCGGCGAAGAGGACGGGGTCGATTATCATTTTCTGACCCGCGAACGTTTCGAGCAACTCATCGAAGAGGGCGGTTTTATCGAGCACGAGTTCTTTTTCGGCAATTACTACGGAACGCTGCTCGGCAAGACCCGGGAGGCGGTTGACGCAGGCCGGAATCTTCTGTTCGATCTCGATGTGAAGGGGGCTCTGAACCTCAAGAAAATTTTCGGAGAGTGGGCGCTGCTCGTTTTCCTCAAACCTCCGAGCATGGAGGTACTTGCACAGCGGTTGCAGTCACGCAAAAGCGAGGCGCCAGAGGCTCTGGCCATGCGGCTCGAACGGGCGGAGATGGAACTTGCCTGTGCTGATCAGTTCGATTTTGTCGTGGTCAATGACGATCTCGAGCGCACTGTCGATCTTGTCGCTTCGAAGATCGCCCAGTTTCTTCCACAATCATAACGCTCTATTGCAATGTCGGTCAAACCTGTAGATCTGAACAAGCTCAGAAGTACGCATGAAAACCTGTATGAAACCGTCGTGGCCATTTCGAAACGAGCCAGGGAGATTCACGAGGCTGAGCGGTCTGAACTTGAAGAACGCCTTCTTCCTTACAAGGAGATGATCCGGAATCCCACCTCGGAGTCCGAGTCCGAAAAGGTGTTCCCGGAGCAGATCGCTATCAGCGTCGAGTTCGAGTGCCGTGAGAAGCCCTCACAGCAGGCTGTCGCGCAGTACTTCGATCACCAGTACGATTATATTCTCGAAAAACCGGTCGAAACCAAGGCCGCAGAATCAGAGAACGATGATGAAACTGACGGGGATTAACCAGATTACTCTTCGGGTCAACGATGTGCGTTTATCCGAAGAGTTCTACGTTGGCATTCTCGGCTTCCGGGTAGATCACCGGGCCGGGGCCAATATTACCTACCTGCGGCTCAACTCCGATCTTTTCGTGCTGGTCAAGGCTGAAACGCCGGGCACAGCCGACGCCAGAGACATCCGTGTGGATCACTTCGGCTTCCGGCTGGCCTCTGATGCCGAGGTTCGGGAAGCTGCGGTCTATCTCGAAGACCGCGGTGTTCATCTGGTCACTCGTCCGGCGCACCGCCGGGAGGGGCTTGCCTTTTTCGTGATGGATCCCGACGGCAACCTGATCGAATTCTATTCCATGAGAAGCGACGGATTGCATTCGGAGCCGGAGACGCTTGATACCCGTACCTCCAGCCAGATTGCCGCCGATACGCGCAAAAAAGAGGCTGTGGGCGCCGAGCCCAAAAAGCCGAGACGTTCGCGCAAGTAATAACCTTTCAACCCGGCTCTTCATGCATATCGGCATTCTGACCGGAGGGGGTGATGCGCCCGGCATCAATGCGTGCATCAAGACGATCGTGACGATCAGCGCCGAGAGGGGGTACCGGGTTACCGGAATCCGCCGGGGCTGGAATGGCCTGCTGGCTTTCGATGCCTCCGATCCGTCGAGCCGCGAGGAGCATATCGTTGGTCTCGATGCGCAGACTGTTCGGAGAATCGACCGCACTGGCGGCACGCTGCTCCATACCAGCCGGATCCATCCCGGCAACCTCAAAAAGAAAGAGATTCCCCCCTTCCTGCGAAATTCACCGGAGTTGATGGGCTCTGGTCTCCGCCATTCCGGAAACTTCGACCTGACCGATCATGTACTCGGAACCATCGATACGCTTGGTCTCGATGTGCTTATCGTTATCGGCGGCGACGATACCATCGGCTATGCCGAGCATCTGTCACGCAAGGGGGTCAAGGTTATTGCTGTGCCCAAGACGATGGACAACGATGTCTATGGCACCGACTACTGCGTCGGATTCGGCACGGCGGTCACCAGAAGCGTGCAGTATATTCACCAGCTTCGTACCAGCTCCGGCTCGCATGAGCGTATCACGATAGTTGAGCTGTTCGGCCGCAGCACGGGCGAGACCTGCCTGATCAGCTCCTACCTGGCCGGTGTTGACCGCGCGCTTATTCCGGAGGTTCCCTTTGACCCGGAAACCCTCGCCGACTATCTCATTGAAGACAAGGCCGCCAACCCAAGTCGGTATGCCATGCTCACCATCAGCGAGGGGGCCAGGATGGTCGGCAGCAAGATGATCGAATATTGCGGACGCCGCTACGATGGCGATGGAGATGAAACCGCCAGCATCGGGCAACTGACTCGCGAAACCATCTCCATGCTGACCGGGCAGGACGTGATCTGCCAGCCGCTCGGCTATCTGATGCGCTCCGGTATTCCCGACGCGCTCGATCTGATGGTGGGCTTCAATTTCGCCCAGCTTGCCGTGGAGCTGATTGCCGGACAGAGATTCGGCGTTATGGTGGCGCTTCAGAAAGGCGTCTATACAGCCGTGCCGCTCGAAGAGGTGTCGTCCAGCACCAAGCAGGTCGATATCAGCGAACTTTACGATCTGCGCTACTACCGCCCGAAGATGAGGAGTGTTATGGGCAAGCCGATGTTTCTTTATTGAGAAACGGTTGGAGCGGATGCAGTGATCAGGGGGCCGGAAGTTTTGTCAGCAACTTCCGGCCTCTTCGTCTTTTACACGTAGTTGCCGCTCAGCAGGAGCGTTTCGGCTTCCCTGAGCTGTTCGGGGGTGTTGATGCCGCGGATTTCGTTGGGGTCAGCAACTTTGAAAGCGCACACTTTCAGGCCTTTGCCAAAGCAGATACCGAACACGTCGGTCAGGTAGTACTCCTGCTGAGCGTTTTCATTGGTGATGCTGTGCAACGCATCAAACAGCTCGGTAGCGTTGAAGACATAGACGCCAGAATTGATTTCGTTGACCGCTTTCTCTTCGTCGCTGGCATCTTTCTGTTCGACGATTCGTAGCACCTCCTCGCCGTCGCCGCTCCGGATGACTCGTCCGTAGCCGGTCGGGTCGTCAATCTTGGCAGTCAGCACAGTGGCGACGGCCCTGTTCGCGCGATGGAACGCCACTAGCTCTTTCAGCGTGGCGGTGGTGAAGAGCGGGGCGTCACCCGACAGAATGATGATCTCTCCGTCAAACTCCTTCAGCAATGGTTCAGCCTGCATGACCGCATGGCCGGTGCCGTGCTGCGGCTCCTGCAAGGCGTAACGAACGTCAAATTTGCTCGTGGCTTGGCGTACCTTCTCCGACTGGTGACCGGTGATCAGTACGATCATTTCAGGTTCGAGCGCTTGCGATTTTTCGATGACATACTCGACGACCGGTCTACCGTTGGCCTGGTGCAGCACTTTGGGCAGGTCGGACTTCATTCTTGTGCCTTTACCGGCTGCCATGATGACGATTGCCAAACTCATAAAAGGGGTATTTGTCCGGATTTGAAATGATTCTCAGCCGAGATATTCATTGTCTTTGCCGACACGGTGACGGCGTTTCGGGTTGTTCATCCGGTCAACGATCACGATCATCGGTTGCCAGTTGCGTGCCTCCTCGGGCTCCATCTCCGCAAAAGCCATGATGATGATTTCGTCTCCCGGCAGCGCGCAGCGCGCAGCAGCGCCGTTCAACTGGATTTCCCGCAAGCCACGGGTACCTTCGATGATGTAGGTCTCGAAGCGCTCGCCATTATTGTTGTTGACCACAAGCACCTTCTCATTGGCCATCATATCGGCAATTTCAAGCAACTCCTTGTCGATGGTGATGCTGCCCTCGTATTCGAGGTCTCCACTGGTAACAATGGCATTGTGGATCTTCGATTTGAGCATGTGTACTTTCATACTGATGCAACTATGGTCATGATGATTATTGTGATAAGGCCTCACCGCTGGCGTGGAAAATTCTGTACCGTTTCATGGCGTCGTCGCTTTCAAAGCCATAGCCCCGGATGGTTCGGGAGGGGCTGGTGATGGTTACGTATTTGTCTGTCCGGATCATGTGGTCGCTTGCGGAGCGTGTGATGTATTCGGTACGCAGCACCGTCCCGTCATCGGAACGGATGACGACATCGTCAAATGCTTCGATGTCCTGATTATTGTGCACGATTCCGCGTCCTGCCGTGATGGTGGTCGTCGAGCCGTTCGGGTTGACAGTCCGAATGCTGATTCCGCCATCGACATGAATTTCCTTTTTGTCACCTTTGTGGTACTCAGCCGCGTGGCCGGCTTTGATGAGTGTTTTTCTGTGACCGGAATCGGAGATGACAATGGTGATGTCCCAGCTCTCCTGGGCGGGTTGCTCTTGTGAGGACACAACCGGATCCGCACTGCGGCGCTCGTCGACTTGAGCGCCGCAACCGGTTACGGTACTGAACAGTATAGCCAGAAAGAATAGCGTTGTCCGTCGAGAATACAAGGGACTTTCAGAAGAGGGTTACTTGATCTTCAACTGATCGAGCACCTTGTAGGTGATGTCCGACTGGGCATCGCCATACACGCGCACGTTCTTGTCGAAAATCATGCTGTAGCCTTCCTTTTTGGCGATTGCGGCCACCGTGGCATCGATTTTCTGGCGGATAGGCAGAATCAGGCTTTGTTCCTGCTGGGCGAGCGCCTGCGATTTTTGAGCAGCGACTTTCCTCAGGTTCTCTTCACGTCCCTGAAGTGCGCGTTCCTGTGCCGGATCGGATTTGCCGGTTTTCTGTTTCTGCTGCAGATAGGTCTGAACAGCGGTTTGCAGAGAGGCCTGCATTTTGCCGAGTTCCTGGCTGGTCTGCGCTTTGGCGGTCTGCATGCTCTTTTCGGCAGCTTTGGTTTCGGGCATCATCTGGAAAATTCTTCCATAATCGACTACACCGATTTTCTGCGCGCCATCTGCGGCAGCGAAAGCCGGGCGGCTCGTGAAGAAAGTGCCCAGAAGAAGGGCCATAAAGAGAAGTCTGGAAATGACTTTGATTCCTTTGAAATCTGACATTGTCGGGTTGTTTGGGTTACATAAAAACAGCGAGTCTTGTTCTGGTCAACTCATCGGAACAACACCAACAAAAGTAAGCAATCCGGTGATAAAAAGCTATTGCCTGTGAGATAAATAGGCGGGGTCGTTCACTGGTTTTTCAAAGCAGTGTTCAGCGTCTTTCGGGTGGCCGGATGCTGAACAGTTGGCCCGGTTCCTGAAGGACGATCCGGTTCATTTCAAGTTCGAACAGATGCACCAGCAGCTGTTCGATGGGGATGCCGGTTTTTTCGGCGATGAGGTCGATGTGGATTGCTTCCTTTTCGATAGCTTCGATAATGCGCGATTCTTCCGGGGTCAGAGCGGGCAGTGAAGGCTTATCAACATCTTGGCGGCCGGCCGTTGGCAAGAAGGCTGCTGGTGGCAGTTCGGAGAGAATGTCATCGGCAGAGAGCGCCGCTTTGGCCTGCGAGCGTTGAATCAGGCTGTTCGGGCCTCGCGAAACTTTGGCAAAGATGCTGCCCGGCACGGCGAACACTTCGCGGTTCTGCTCAAGGGCGCTGGAGGCGGTGATCATCGATCCGCCCTTGATATCCGATTCGACCACCAGCGTGCCGAGGGTCATGCCGGCGATCAGGCGGTTCCTTCTCGGGAAATTACCGGGAACGGGTTCGGTACCGAGCCAGTCCTCAGCCACAATCGCGCCGCCGCTCTCAAGGATGCGCGGCCAGAGCCGGCCTGCCGGATCGGTGTAGATTGTATCGACGCCGCAGCCTAGCACGGCGATGGTTACGCCGCCATGCTGCACGGCGGTGTGATGCGCGGTCATGTCGATGCCGTAAGCCATTCCACTGGTGATGGTTAACCCCATGCTGACAAGATCGCGGCAAAGGTGTTCGGTGGCCTGTTTACCGTATGACGTCGCCTTGCGGGTGCCGACCACGGCAAGCGACGGTGTGGCCAGCGCCTTTACATTGCCCCGGACGAAGAGCGCGAGCGGCGGGTCGTAAATTTCCTTGAGCAGGGTCGGGTAGGCCGGATCAAGCATGGTGACGATGGTGGTATTCAGCCGTCCAGCGCGTTCGATCTGCTCCTCGGCGGCCAGCTTCGCTTTGTTCCGCCACGCCGGGCTTGCGAGGTTTTCGGCAGTCTGGCGAGCGAGCGTTTTGCCGATTCCTGGTATCTGGATGAGAGCCTCAGCGTCCGCTTCCAGCAGCGTGCTGCCGGAGCCGAAAGTGGCAATCATGGTGCGTGCGCGCGCCGGGCCGATGCCGGGCAATTTCGAGAGCATGAGGATCCGGACGAGCGTTTCGTTCGATTCAGGGGTGGTTGTCATGGTCGGGGGCAGGGGAATTGAAGAGGTGCCGGGGGGAGGGGTTCCCCCCGGACAGAATTCAGAAATCGCGCTTCATGAGGATGTTGGCAAAGCCTCTCAGATAGCCGCGGCCCTCCTCGAAGGGCAGGCTTTCGAGCGCGTCGAGGGCTGCCTCGGTATCCTCGTTGATCTTCGCTCTGGTTTCTTCCAGTACGCCGCATTGTTCGAAAATCGCCTTGACCGCAGGGACGTTCTCCGGCGAGGTGCCGTTGTTGTCGAAGATCGATTGCAGCAGTTCGCGGTCAGCGCCTTCGGCTAGTTCGAGCGAACGGAGCAGCAGCCAGGTCTTTTTGCCGTTGATGACGTCACCGCCCGGTACCTTGCCCGACTTGCCGTCACCGGCCATGATGTCGAGGTAGTCGTCCTGAATCTGGAAGGCGCGTCCGATCTTTTCGCCGAACGTGACCAGCGCCGCGATCTGCTCCGGTGTGCCGTTGCCGGCCACGCCACCCGCTTCAAGCGCAGCCGAGATCAGGCGTCCGGTCTTTTTGGAGATCATGTCGAGGTAGTCGGCGATGGTGACATCCTTACGCTGTTCAAGCTCCATGTCGAGCGCCTGACCTTCACAGATGGTGATGTTGGCATCGTTGAAGATGTGAATCATCTCGGCGTGGCGCGAACTGATCGCCTTGAGCGCCAGTTCGTAAGCGTAGGCGATCATCATGTCGCCTGAGAGAATGGCCGCGTTGACATCCCACTGCTTGTGCACGGTCGGACGGCCGTGACGAAGGTCGGCAGCATCCATGATGTCGTCGTGCATCAGGGTGAAGTTGTGCAGCACCTCGATGCCGAGGGCTACGCCAAGGGCGTTCTCCGAAGAGCCGCTGACCGCTTCAGATGCCAGCAGGGTCAGGAACGGGCGGATTCGCTTGCCTTTTCCTTCGAGGATGTACCGCGCCGGGGCGTAGAGGGTTTCCGGGCTCTGTTTCGGGAAACATGCAGCAAGGGCCTCGTTGATTTTGGCGTGGTATTGCTGGTATCTGGTTTCAACCTGTGCTTGGGTGATTGGTGAAGACATAACTCCTGTAGTCTCCTGTAGTCAGGGTTTACGGTAGATTGGTGCGTGTTTAAGCTGTGCCGTGGTGGCCGAACCGGTCAGGAACATGGCTGCCCGGAGATCGTTTGCCCAGGTGCGGATCGTCTCTTCGAGCGTTCCGGCACGCAGGGCCTTGAGCAGGTGCTGAGCGGATGCTGCGATGTCCGCGCCGAGCGCGATCGATTTGGCGACATCGAGTCCATTGCGGATGCCGCC
The DNA here is from genome assembly GCF_000020505.1 of Chlorobaculum parvum NCIB 8327. Lineage (NCBI taxonomy): Bacteria > Pseudomonadati > Chlorobiota > Chlorobiia > Chlorobiales > Chlorobiaceae > Chlorobaculum > Chlorobaculum parvum. The sequence continues at coordinate 1,951,770 of NC_011027.1, read as the reverse complement.
CGACGAGATGACGGCGAGCGAGCCGTACTCCGGACTCTTCTCCTTCAGCGCGGCTATGCCGGTCAGGCACTCGGCGGTCGGGATGCCCCAGTTGAGGAACTCGTCGAGCGCCGAAGGGCTGAAGCGCTCTTCATTGCCAAAGCGGTCGAGGTAGCGGCACTCTTCGACCTTCTGCCAGCTGATGCCTCCAGCGCCAGCCACGTCGATGGCCTTGACGCCCGCGTCGGCGAGCTTACTGGCCAATGGTGCCGAGATGCCGCAGCCCACCTCCTTGGCGATCACCGGAACGTTGATGGTTGCGGTGATGTCGTGCAAGCGGTCGAGAAATCCTCTGAAATTGGTGCTGCCTTCCGGCTGGAATAGCTCTTGCGCCGGATTGAGATGCACGATCAGGCCGTCAGCCTCGATCAGCTCGACGAGCGTGGAGAGCTGCTCCCGGCTCAGGCCGGCGGCCACTTCCGGCGCGCCGATGTTGGCGAAGATCGGTACTGACGGGGCCGACGAGCGCACGATCGAAAAGCTTTCGCGGTGCGAGTTGCCTTCAAGCGCCTGGCGCATGCTGCCGACACCGAGCGGGATGCGGAAGCGTTCGGCGGCTTCGGCCAGTGTACGGTTCAGCGCAAGCGCGTCGCCGTAACCGCCGGTCATCGAAGAGATCATGAGCGGCATACCGATGGCGTGGCCAAGGAATTCGGCGGTCAGGTCGATCTCCGCGAAATCGATCTCCGGCGCGGCGTTGTGCTCAAATCGCCAGGCATCCAGACCGGTATCCTGCCCGTCGAAACAGACTGGCCGGTTGAGGCAGACATCGACGTGGCTGTGCTTGCGTTCGGCGGTTATGGTTGCGCTTGTCTCTTGCATGGTCGGATGGCGATGCTCTCCGGGTTTGAACGATTTTCAGAGATGTTCTTTAAAGTATAACTTATGGCAAATATCCCATAACTTTTTTCGGGCTTGTACGGCATCCGCTCCATGTTCAGAACCCTGTTCGATATCGCCATACGGCACATTTTGGGGCGCAAACGCCAGACCCTGACCACCATGCTCGCTGTTTCGGTCAGCACGACCGTACTGATTACCACCATCTCGCTGACCAGGGGGCTGCTCGATTCGTTTACCGAAACGATCATCGACGTCGCGCCGCATATCAGCCTCAAGGGCGAAAAGATCGATCCGATTCCCACCAATCTGTTCGACGGCGATCCTTCGTCGAAGGTTGCTTTCGTTGAAGACAATATCGGACGCGACGAACCCGAGGAGGTGCGCAACTACGGGCGGATTCTCGAAATCGCTGCTTCGCCAGCCTTCTCCGGAAAGATTGTCGCCGCCTCGCCCTTCGTCGAGTCTCAGATCATGGCTGTCAAGGGCAACCGCAATCAGCCGGTACTGCTCAAAGGGGTGAACATCGACCGCGAAGACCGTATCAGCCGCATTGGTCGCAGCCTCACCTCCGGCGATCTGGTGCAGTTCAAAAAGACGCCCGACGCCTTGCTGGTCGGCAGCACGGTGGCCAACGATCTCGGCGTCGAGCTCGACGATCAGCTCACCATCATTTCGCCTGACGGCACGAGCCGCCAATGCAAGGTGGCCGGAATCTTTTTCACCGGTGTGAACGCTGCGGACAACACGATTCTCTCTTCGCTCAAGCTTGGTCAGATCATCGAAGGGCTTCCACCGAACAAGGTCACCGGCATCTCGTTCAAGGTGCGCGACCCCTTCGCCAATGCGCCTGTGGCCAGCGATCTCGAACGCATGACCGGTTACCGCTGCCTGACCTGGCAGGAGGAGAACGCCAGCGTGCTGGCGCTGTTCCGGCGCATTGGCGTTATTGTGCTTTCACTGGTAGGCTTCGTCGGTATAGTGTCAGGCTTCGGTGTGGCCAATATCCTCGTAACCACCGTGTTCGAGAAGAGTCGCGACATTGCCATTATGCGCTCATTCGGCTTTTCGTCGCTCCAGATGATCGGGCTGTTCGTTTTCGAAGGGTTTCTCGTCGGCCTCGGGGGAGCGCTGGCGGGGGGCGTACTGGCTACCGGCTCCATCGGTTTTCTGGCCAGTCTGCACATTCAGAGCTCGCAGGGGCCGCTCACCAAAAGCGGCTTCAGCATGTCGTGGAATCCGTGGTACTTTTTCTTCGTCATCGTGGTGACGGTACTCATCAGCACCATCGCCGCCGCTCTTCCTTCGATCAAGGCTGCAAAGCTTGAACCGGTGAAGATTCTGCGAGAGAGCAATCTTTGATGCTTCGGGTGTGGCGTCGTGGTTTTGCCTTGCTGCGGGGGTTGGGGAAATAGGTCTTATACGACCTATTCTTTAAACTCTCACGCCGCGCCTTCCATTCTTCCGCGTTCCGGGTGCTGGAGCAGGTAGAGCTTGTAGTATAGCCCTCGCTGGGCAAGGAGTTCTTGGTGGGTGCCGGTTTCGCGGATGGTGCCTTTGTGCAGCACCACGATCCGGTCGGCGTGCTGGATGGTCGAGAGCCGGTGGGCGATGATGATCGATGTCCGGTGCTGCATGAGCCGGTCTGTGGCCTGTTCGATGAGCGTCTCGGTTTCGGTGTCGACCGAGCTGGTGGCTTCGTCGAGCACGAGGATGTCCGGGTTGTAGAGCAGTGCCCGCACGAAGGCGAGGAGCTGCTTCTGGCCCGCCGACAGTCCCGAGCCGTTTTCGCGGATGCGGTAGTCGTAGCCGCCGGGCAGTTTTTCTATGAACCGGTTCGCGCCGACGGTTCGCGCTGCCTCACGAATCTTTTCATCCGAAATCGACGGGTCGCCGAAGCTGAGGTTCTCGCGAATTGTCCCCGCAAACAGAACCACGTCCTGCATCACCACACCGACCAACCTGCGCAGCTGAGCCCCGGGAATCCGGCTCAGCTCGATGCCGTCGATTGTTACCGATCCCTTTTCGTACGGGTAGAATCGCGACAGAATGTTGGTGAGCGTGGTCTTGCCGCTGCCGGTCGCGCCGACGATGGCCACGGTTTCGCCCGCCTTGATTTCAAGCGAAATGTCTTGCAGCACCCAGTGATTTTCGTTGTAGGCGAACCACACCTTGTCGAAAACGATGCTGTCATGGAAACCGTCGATGACGCTCCTGTTCTCCTCCTCCGGTTCGGGTTCCAGCGGCTCTTCGAGCAATTTGATGATGCGGTCGGAGCTGGTGATGGCCGTCTGCATGATGTTGAAGCGGTCCGACAAATGCTGCAACGGGCGGAAGAAGAGCCAGATGTACTGCACGAACGAGACCACCACACCGACCGACAGGCTTCCTTTCAGCACCCACGAAGCGCTGAACCACACCACCAGACCTGCCGCCAGCGAGCTGAGGAACTCGATCAGCGGGAAGTAGATCGAAAAGTAGTGCACGCTCCGGATGTTGGCGTCGCGGTGGTCGGCGTTGATTGCGGAGTGTTTGGCAAATTCTGCCTCTTCACGCGCGAAGAGCTGCACCACCTTCATGCCGGTGATGTGCTCCTGGAAAAAGGAGTTGAGCCGCGCCAGATGCGTCCGCACGTCGGTAAACGCTTGGCGTACGCGGTTCTTGAACGCCATGGTCGAGTAGATCATGACCGGCAGGATGCTGAGCACCACGAGCGTCAGCCGCCAGTCGCTCAGGAACATCATCACCACGATGAGCAGCAGTTGCAGGATGTCGCCGATGATGGTGATCAGGCCGCTGGAGAGCATCTCGTTGAGCGACTCGACGTCGTTGGTCGTGCGGGTGATGATGCGCCCGACCGGGTTGCGGTCGAAGTAGCGGATCGGCAACCGCTGGAGGTGGCGGAAGATGTCGAGCCGGATGGCGTACACAGCTTTCTGGCCGAGCAGCTGGGTGAACCAGGTCGCTGCGTACTGCTTGAAGCCGTCGAGCACGATGACTGCGAGCAGGATCATGCTGATGACGCCGAGGCCGTGCAGATCACCCTTGGTGATGTGGTCGTCGATGGCGATGCGGGTCAGCCACGGGCGCAGTGGCGTCAGAATCGCGCCGCCCGCCGTCAGCAGCACCGATGCGGCCACCAGCCCCTTGAAGGGCTTGATGTAGCCGAGCATCCGCTTGATGATATAGCGATCGACCGACCCTTTCTTGCGTTTGCCAAGAGTTTCGTCCTGCTGCGTGCGGAATCCCGATGCTGTGTTTGCCGTGCCGCGCATATCGTTCAGGCGATGGTCGATTGGTTGATTTCATCGATGAACCTCGCGGCCAGCGCGTCGGCCTCGGCTTTGGTCGCGGCTTCGGTGTAGATGCGCACGATCGGCTCGGTGTTGGAGGGGCGCAGGTGTACCCAGCCTTCCGGGAAGTCGAGTTTGATGCCGTCGAGCCGGTTGATCGATGCCTCCGGATGGCGCGCCGCGATGGCGTCGAACAGCGCGGCGAGTGACTCTTTGGTCATGCCGTCGAGCTTGACCTTCTGCTTTGACATTACGTAATTCGGGAAGGTCTTCCGGAACTCCGAGAGCGTGCCGTCGGTCACTGCTTTCCACTCGGCGAAAGCCTGGATGAAGAGCGCGATGCCCGCAAGTGCGTCGCGGCCGTAGTGCAGCTCCGGCAGGATCACCCCGCCGTTGCCTTCACCGCCGATCACCGCGTTGCAGCCCTTCATCACCTCGGTCACGTTGGCTTCGCCGACCTTCGCGCTGTAGCACTCGACTTCGTGCTTTTCGGCGATGTCCTGCAAAGCGCGGCTGCTCGAAAGATTATTGACCACCGGCCCGTTGTGGTGCTTGAGGTAGAAGTCCGCGCAGGCCACCAGCGTGTATTCCTCGCCGAAGAGCATGCCGTCCTCGCAGATCAGCGCCAGCCGGTCGGCGTCGGGATCGACGATGATACCCAGATCGCAACTCTCTTTCGAGAGGATGTCCATCGTTTCGCGGAGGTTCTCTTCGACCGGTTCGGGGTTGCGCGGAAAGATGCCGGTGCCGAGGCAGGCGAGCGTCTTGACCTCCGCGATGCCGAGCTGGCGGCACAGTTCCGGCACGATAAACGAGCCTGCGCCCTCGACCGCGTCCACCAGCACTCGGAACTTCATGCTCGAAATCAGGTCGCGGTCGATGCAGTCGAGCTTCAGAATCCGGTCGATATGTTTTTTATCCCACGAGCCGTTCGCTATCATGGAGCCGAGACCGTCCCAGCGGGCGGATTCTTTGTTTTTCTCATTCAGAATGACGAGCAGTTCCTCGACGTCGCTGGCGGTCAGGAACTCGCCCTTTTCGTCGAGCATTTTCAGCGCGTTCCACTCGACCGGGTTGTGCGATGCGGTGACGATCAGCCCGCCGTCGGCCTCTTCGCCCGCCGTGGCGAGTTCGACCGTCGGCGTGGTGGTCATGCCGACATCGATCACGTCGCAGCCACAGAGGTTGAGCGTGCTCGAAACGAGCTGGGTGATGATGCCGCCAGTCGGTCGGCTGTCTCTGCCGATGACGATTTTGGGTTTCGCGTCCGATGCCGGGTTCTGCAACGCTTTGCGGCGGCTGACCCAGGTGGCGAAGGCCATCGTGAAGTCGGTGAGAGTTTCCGGAGTGAGGCTTGCGCCGACAACGCCGCGGATGCCGGAGACGCTGATCATCAGGCTCATGGAGGCAGAGGTTGGAATGTTCGAATGCCGTCGTGTTGCGGGAATATAGTAAAATCCACCGAAGCCGGGGTGCAAAGCGGTCAGGATGAACAAGATTTTCTGTCAATGTTTTTTTATTTATTGCGCTGTTGTCGTATATTACAAGCCTTTTTATTGCGCGAAATGCGCAGGAGATTCTAACAGACTTTACAAGACATTAACAGCACAAGGTTATGCCTTTACACAAATCAGCCGAAAAACGACTCAGACAGGCAGCGCGCAGGAATGAAAGGAACCGTGCCCGTAAGAAAGAACTCAAGGGCCTTTTGAAGAACATGCAGAAACTGATCGATGCCAATGCAGCGAAGAGCGAAGTCGAGTCGGCATACCGTGCGGCAGTGCAGAAGCTGGATCGCCTTGGCGTCAAGCGCTACATCCATGCCAACAAGGCATCGCGCAAAAAGGCTCAGCTGACCAAGATGCTCAACAGCTACACGCCGCAGGCCTGACCAATCGTTACGTGCCGCCGCGACCGGTGGCGCATGAAACGCTTCTTTTTCAGTATGCCCGGTTTGTGATGTTCGCCCTGTCTTTGACGACGCTTGCGAACTGCAGGCCGGGTATCGTCCATTTCATCCGACATGTTTGCATTTTTAAGAGGTGAGCTGGTGACGGCCTCCCGTGAGGAGGCGGTTGTCGAGGTATCCGGCATCGGGTATCGCCTGCATATCTCTTCGGGGACGAGCAGCCGCCTGCCGGTTCCGGGCAGCCCGGTGTTTCTCTACACGCACTACCATGTCCGCGAGGATCTTCAGCAGCTTTTTGGTTTTCTCGATGAGGAGGAGCTTCAGCTTTTCCGGCTGCTGCTCTCCATCAGCGGCGTCGGGCCGAAGCTGGCGATCGCCGTGCTGTCGGGCCTGAGCGTGGGGGAGATTCAGGAGGCCATCGTCTCGAATCGTCCGGAAACCTTGTTCGGTATCAGCGGTGTGGGGCGGAAAACCGCCGCGCGCATCATTCTCGAACTTCGCGACAAGATTCTCAAAATCCAGCCCACGTCGTCCGCAAAGGCAGGTGCTCCAAGCGCTGTGCTTTCTGCGACACAGTTGATCGACGACGCCGTGGCTGCGCTTACCACACTCGGTTTCCCGAAAGCTTCCGCGCAGAAAGCGGTCTCCAAAGTTCTCGAGACGACTCCCGGACTTTCGGTCGAGGAGCTCGTCAGGACGTCGCTTGCGGCCATGCACAACAATCTCTGAGGGCATCGTGGACTACCGGCAAGCGCTCGATTTTCTCTTTCCCCTTCATCGATTCGGCATTAAGCCTGGCCTCGAACGTATCGAGGCACTGCTCGATGTGCTCGGCCATCCCGAACGGCGGCTCGGTACGGTGGTGCATCTTGCCGGAACCAATGGCAAGGGCACGGTTGCTTCGTGCATGGCGTCGATTTTCAGGGCGTCGGGCCGCAAGGCCGGGCTGTTCACCTCGCCGCACCTGATCGACTTCACCGAGCGCATTCGCATTGATGGCGTGCCGATTTCGCAAGCGCGTGTAGCCGAATACTGCTCGAAGCTTGAGTCGGCTATCGTCGAGCTGGGCGCGACCTTTTTCGAGGTGACCACCGCGATGGCGTTTGCGTACTTCGCCGACGAGGGGGTCGATGCTTCGGTGATCGAAACCGGTATGGGCGGACGGCTCGACGCGACCAACGCCGTTAAGGCGGATATTGTTATCATTCCGAGTATCGGCTTGGAGCACACCGAGTGGCTTGGCGACAGTCTTGGTGCGATCGCCGCTGAGAAGGCCGCGATCATCAAGCCGGGTTCGCGCGTCTTCACCGCCGTTGCGGACGAGGAGGCGCTTGCGCCGATCCGGCAGGCCGCCGGGCGGCAACAGGCAGAGTTGCATCATGTCTCGGAGGCTAGTTGCGAAACGGTTGCTGTTCAGCCTGGCAGGCTCGATCTGGAGATCACACTTGCCGGGGATGGAGCGCATCGCATCTCGGCGCAGCTTACCGGCTCTTTCCACGCCTCGAACGTTACGCTTGCCGTGATGGCCGCCCGTTCGGCAGGTATCGGGTGGAGCCATATTGAAACGGGGCTTGCCGATTTGCGCGGCACCGGGTACCGGGCGCGCCTTGAAATGCTTCCGGGTTCGCCCAAGGTGATGCTCGATGTGTCGCACAATCCTGACGGTATGTCCCGAACCGTCGAGGCGCTCCGGGAGGTGCGTGGTTCGTTCCGCTCATTGCGGGTACTGCTGGGTGTCGCTGCTGACAAGGATGCTGCCGGGATTGCGCGGCAGCTTGCTTCCATCGCCGATGAGGTGGTTGCCGTGCCGCTGCCCTCTACACGGAGCTTTCCGGAGGCCGAACTTGCCGAAGTGTGCCGGGATGCCGGCATCGGACGGGTCGAGGAGTGTGGAGATGCTGCCGAAGGTATTGATCTGCTTTTCAGTCATGCCGACGGCGACGATCTCATTCTTGTGACCGGTTCATTCTATCTTGCCGGTGAGGTGGCTGGAATGGAGCGTTTCATTTTTCGTTCGGGCAAGAGCGGTTCAGCATGAATAGTGAGTTTTTTTAAAAAATCGTATATTGGTTTTGCTTTCAGAACTCTCCAATTCGTTGTTCAGGGCGCAGCCTGACGCTGGCAGTTCGCCTGGGAAATACCCTTTTCATCACAGACCATCTTCCCCATACGGCTTCTTTTCCGTTTTCCATGTCGGTCTCTTTAGAATCCACGGTGCTACTCACCACTGCAGGCGGTTATCGACAACGATCCCGTTTCTTCTCCACAGCGATTACGCATGACGCAGTGCTCTTACTGCATACTTAACCATTAAGTGTTGATTAAATCTATAATGTCGAACAATTCGGTATCAAAAGGCCTGGACATCAATGCACTCCAGAAGAAAAAGGTTTACGAACTGAATGCTATTGCCAAAGAGCTCGGTGTTACTACCGCCGGTTTCCGCAAAGAGGAGCTGATTTACAAGATCATCGAGGCGCAGTCCCAGAGGAATGCTGATTCCGAGAACGGACAGGTGATGGTCAATACCGGTGTTTTGCAGGTCATTCCCGAAGGCTACGGTTTTCTGCGCTCCTCGAACTACAACTACCTCTCCTCTCCTGACGATATTTACGTTTCGCCTTCCCAGATCAAGCGCTTCAACATGCGCACCGGCGATACGGTGTCGGGGCAGGTCAGGGCGCCGAAAGAGGGCGAGCGCTTCTTTGCGCTGCTCAAAATCAACACCATCAACGGCAAGGATCCGGAGGTCACAAGGGAGCGTCCATATTTCGAGAATCTGACGCCGCTGTTCCCGAACGAGCGACTCAAGCTTGAAACCCGTCAGAACGAGTACTGCGGGCGGATCATGGATATTTTTACCCCGATCGGTAAAGGACAGCGCGGATTGATCGTGGCGCAGCCGAAGACCGGTAAGACGATTCTGTTGCAGATGGTTGCCAACGCCATCATCAAGAACCATCCCGAGGTTTTTCTGATCGTGTTGCTCATCGATGAGCGGCCTGAAGAGGTAACCGATATGGCCCGCAGCGTGCCGGCCGAGGTGGTCAGCTCGACCTTCGACGAGGATCCGGAACGCCACGTGCAGGTGGCCGACATGGTACTCGAAAAGGCGAAGAGAATGGTCGAGGTGGGGCGCGATGTGGTGATTCTGCTCGACTCCATCACCAGGCTTGCGCGTGCGCACAACACCATCATTCCTCACTCCGGCAAGATTCTCTCCGGTGGTATCGACGCCAACGCGTTGACCAAGCCGAAGCGCTTCTTCGGTGCGGCTCGAAACATCGAAGAGGGCGGCAGCCTTACCATCATCGCCACGGCGCTTGTCGATACCGGCTCGCGCATGGATGACGTCATCTTCGAAGAGTTCAAAGGTACCGGCAACATGGAGCTTGTGCTCGACAGGCGCTTGTCGGAACGCAGGGTCTTCCCGGCGATCGACATTCTCCGCTCGGGTACTCGCAAGGAGGAGCTGCTGTTCAGCCAGCAAGAACTTTCACGCACCTGGCTGCTCAGAAAGTACCTGGCCGACAAGAACCCGATCGAGTGCATGGAGTTCATGCGCGAAAAGATCGTCGAGACCAAGGACAACAAGGAGTTCTTCAAGTACATGAACGCCTAATCCGATGTTGCTGCTCAATCCTTCTAGCTAGTCGGATTGGCCGGTACTGTAAGCTTAGCGCTGCCGACCAGCAAAAATGGCTCTAGACATTTTTTTTGTTTGGAAGAAATCGGTCGGAGCCCTATATTACTTGCCTTCTAAAACAGAGAGTAGATAGAAATATTCATGCCCTGCGGAAAAAAAAGAAAACGCCATAAAATGGCCGTACACAAACGCAAGAAGATGCGCCGTAAGAACAGGCACAAGAAGCGTTTGCGTTACCAGAACAAGTAAGCCCGTATCGTGGCTGGATCTTGGTTGAGAATATAGCTCAGTTGGTAGAGCAACTGCCTTTTAAGCAGTGGGTCGAAGGTTCGAGTCCTTCTATTCTCACTGGGAGCAGTAACTGTTTCCTTACATAGCAATGAATGCCCGAGTGGTGGAATTGGTAGACACACTATCTTGAGGGGGTAGCGCCGCGAGGTGTAGGAGTTCGAATCTCCTCTCGGGCACATTCACGCAGACAAAAAGCCGCATCAAGCGGCTTTTTTGTTGCCGCTCGCGAACCGTATCGCTCACTCCGCGCCATTCCCGGATTGAGGATTGCACACATCACCTTTGAACAAGAAATGTTTAACGGTACTTTACTGTTAAGTACTGGCAGGGCAATAATGTGCCCCCCAAAACGAAAATTGTTCCCGAATCATGCACAAACTTCAGGTTGATATTCTCGGTCTTTCGACCAGTCCCCATACCAACGGTGCCTATGCCCTTATTCTCTATGAAGTTGAAGGCAAACGCAAGTTGCCGATCATCATTGGCGGGTTTGAGGCGCAGGCCATAGCGCTCAAGCTTGAGAATATCAAGCCGCCTCGTCCCTTCACGCATGATCTGTTCAAGCATGTCGCCGATGCTTTCGATCTTCATGTCAATGAGGTGTTTATCGATGAGTTGCACAACGAGACCTTTTATGCGAAGGTTATCTGCGAAATGGGTGGGGTCGTGCATGAAATCGATGCTCGTCCGAGTGACGCCATTGCCATTGCTGTGCGTTTCAATGCGCCAATCTATGTTTCCGAAGAGATCATGAACGAGGCCGGAATCGTTGAGGAGCAGCCGAAGGAGGGGGAAGAAGCCGCTGTGTCAGAAGAACTTTCCGACAAGCCCGCTGAGGAGGAGTTGCAGCCCGCAGCTTCTCCAGAGGCTGATTTGCAGAAAAAGCTCGAAGAGGCTATCGATCGCGAAGATTATGAGGAGGCTGCCCGTATCCGCGACGAGTTGTCGCGCCTGAAAGAGCCGGATGATGAAGAGGAGTGATAATCGATGATCGGTGAGAAAATGAAAAGGGTGACCAAATGGTCACCCTTTGTTGTTTCGGCTGGTCGAAAACTCAGTTGTTCGGTTGTCCGAAGGTGAAGGTGAAGTTCCAGCCCTGCGAATTTTTGTCGGGCTCGGAAGGCGCGGAGTCGAATCCATAGCCGTAATCAATACCGACCTGGCCGATAATCGGCAGGTACAGCCGCAGTCCGATACCGGCCGATTTTTTCAGATCGGTCAGATCCACCGAACCGGAGTCGGCCCATAGATTGCCAGCTTCAAAGAAGACCAGGCCATAGATGCTTGCCGATGGGCTCAGGGTGAGCGGATAGCGCAGCTCAGTGGTGATTTTGGTATAGACCTTACCGCCGTACAGGTTGTCTTCACCCGAGAACAGTCCGCCGAGGGACTGGTCGGGGTAGCCTCGAAGAGGTACGGTTGGCAGCGAGGACATGCCGCTTCCACCCATGTAGAAATAGCTGGTGTAAGGAATATAGTCCTTGTCGCTGAAGGTGTCCAGATAGCCTTGTTGCGCCGAAAGATTCAGAACCAGATCCTTCGATACCGGCAGGTACCAGCTTGTTGTTCCGATCAGTTTGTAGAAGTCGATCGTGCCAGGCAGGAATCCACCGGCCAGCTGGGCAGTGAAGGTATTCTTACTGCCGTGCCTGGGATAGATCGGGTTATCGACGCTGTTGCGGGTGATGGTTTGGGTGATCGAATACTCCTCGGCCGTTTCGGGCACGTTGGTTTCGTTCAGGAAGCTCACGAAGCCGCCTTCCGTGTGCAGGTAACCAATACGCCAGCTGATGGTGAAATAGTCATCCGGCCAGGTCAGTCTGCGCCCGATGGAGAGGTTTGCACCATACTGCTTGATGGTTTTGTTATCGGTGACTTCGTTGCTGCTGTTCAGGTCATAGGTCTGCTTGGTTTTGAATGCGCTGAGCCCTACAGAGGTATGGGTACCGAAGGCCCAGGGATCGCTGACCGAAAGGGAGAGCGTCCGGTAGTTGTTGGTGCCGAACTGCCATTGCATCGAAAGCTTCTGACCATCGCCGTGAGGCAGCGGCCGGTATGCCGAAGGGTTGAAGATGTCGCCGAGCGAGAAGTTATTGAACGTTAAGCCGAGAGAGCCCGTGCCACCGCTCGACGCGCTGTAACCGACGGCCGCATTGAAGGTATCGGTCTGGCGTTCGGTGATGTTGTAGGTTACATCGACCGTGTTGTCGCGCTGATTCGGGTCAATGTCTGGCGTCAGGGTTTCGGGGTCGAAGTAGTTCAGCATCGAAAGCTCCCTGATGCTTCTCACCACTTTCTTTCGGCTGAAGGTATCGCCAGGTACCGTGTAAAGCTCGCGGCGAATGACGTGATCCTTCGTTTTGGTATTACCCTTGACATTGATGAGGTTCAGGGTGAACGGATCGCCCTCGGTCAGCGTGATGACCAGATTGACCGTATTTGGTTGCACGACCTGTTCTTCAAGCCGGGCCCTGAACGAGAGATAGCCTCTGTCCAGGTAGAGCGAGGCGATATCCGAATGATCCTGGGAGAAGTTCAGGCGCTCGTTGATCTTTTTGGCGCTGTACAGGTCACCCTGCTTAATGCCGAATGTCTCGTCAAGGATACCGGTTGTTGCAAAATCCTTGGTGTTGCCGATCCAGGTGATGCTGCCGATCTGATACTTCGGCCCCTCTTCGACGTAAATATCGATGTTGACCCCTTTGTTATCCTTGGTATAGGTGAGGGTGTCCTTGACGATGCGCGCATCGCGGTAGCCGTTGTTACGATAGAAATCGACCAGCAGGTTCTTGTCTTCTTCAAACTTGTCTTTGTCGAGCTTCGGCTGACCGAAGATTTTTCTCCACCAGGAGTTTTGTGAGGTCTCCTTGAGCACATCGCGGAGTTTTCCCTCCTTGAAGGCTTTGTTGCCGTGGAACCGTATTTTTTCGATTACCACTTTCGAGCCTTCGTGGACGGTAAAGATTGCCTTGGCCCGGTTGTCTCCGGTGTTTTCCACGCGGTACTCTACACCGGCGGTCAGGTAGCCTTTGGCTGCGTACTGTTTTTCAATCTTGTTGGACGCGTTGAGCAGCTCCTGCTGGCTTATTCTGCGACCGACGACAAGGCCCGTGGTTTTGAGCAGCTCCTTGTCCTTGTATTTGTCGTTGCCCTGGAACTCGATGCTTTCCAGAATCGGAAATTCGGTGACTCTGAAGGTCAGCCCGATGTTGTCGCCACCAAGCTCGGTTTGCCCGATTTCGATGTTGCTGAAGTACTGGAGATTCCAGAGGTACTGCAGCAAGCCGGGAATCTGCTGCCCTGGAATGGTGATCTGTTCTCCGGCCTTGATGGGCAGGCTTTTGAGCAGTTCCGACTCCTTGATGGTTTGCAGCCCGCTGAACGAAATCTGACGGACGGTCACTGTACGCAGCTTCGCGGATTGCGAAGAGGCCGGAGTGCCGGTAGCAGCTTCGGAGGCCGGGGAAGCGTTTGTTGCTGCGGTTTTCGCATAAGCGGTCGATATCGGACCGTTAAGCAGTGCCAGGCCAATCAGAAGTGCTGAGAGCTTGTCTGGCGAAAAGGGTGTTGTATTCATGAAAAACCTGAATGATTCGGTGAGTTAGGCCTGTTTTCTCAAGGTTTCGGCTTTGAGTTGTTCGCTTGTCTGGCCAAAGCGCCTTTCCCGGTTCTGATACTCCCGGAGTGCGTCGTAGAGCTTGTCGCGTCGGAAATCGGGCCAGTACGTCTCCGTGAAAAAGATTTCAGAATAGGCGATTTGCCAAAGCATGAAATTGCTGATGCGGAACTCTCCGCTGGTTCGGATCAGAAGCTCCGGATCCGGGAGCGAAGCCGTTGACAAGTTCGCGGCAAAAAGGTTTTCGTCGATCTGCTCGGGGGCGATCGTTCCGTTCGCCACCTGTTCGGCAATGGTGCGGCAGGCGTTGGTGATGTCCCACTTGCCGCTGTAGCTCAAGGCGATGGTCAGGGTCAGCTCATGGTTGTTTCTGGTCTGCTCTATCGTTTCTTCGAGCGTTTTCCGTACGGTGCTGCTGACCAGATTCAAATCGCCAATGACCTCGAGCCTGATATTATTTTCGCAAAGCTGGGGGGTCTCTTTTTTGAGCACCTTGATCAGCAGCTTCATCAGGGCTGAAATTTCAGGTTTCGGCCTCCGCCAGTTTTCGATAGAAAAAGTGAAAAGCGTCAGGGCACTGATGCCGAGCTGGGAGCATGCTTCGACGATATCCTGAACCGAATCAACGCCAGCGATATGTCCTTCGATGCGCGACTTGCCTTTCTGTTTGGCCCACCGGCCGTTTCCATCCATGATGATCCCGATGTGCCGTGGAAATACGCATGTAGATTTCAGCTCATCCTGCAGCAGGGCGTCTTCAGGATCGATCGTTGATTTGAACCACTGGGGCATGTAACTAGATGAAAAACGAGAGGTTAACGCTTTTGTTCGGAAGTTGAGCTTTCCAATCTGAACCGTTCATAGGTGACTGTACCCGCAATATCCATGAAATTGAATTATAGACAGTAATTTATTATTATACAAACTTCATGGCGGCAGAGCTCCGTGCTCTTCCGGCCTGCAGCGCCTTCGTTGACGCAGGGGTTGTTAGTCCCGCCGTATCATGCAGATGAACGATCTTCAATCTAATCCAGCCTGAATAGACGTGCAGTTTCGCCGATATGAGGACCTCAGGTCCAAGCTGCTCTCCCGTGAGCTGACCTGCGAGCAGGTTATTTCTGAATATTTACAGCGTATCGATTCCAAAAAGGACGATAATATTTTTACCGCGGTGTTTCATGAAGCGGCGCTCGAACGTGCGCGTGAACTAGATGCCAAGCTTGAGCGGGGGGAGGAGCCCGGCGTGCTGTTTGGTATGCCGATTGCCATCAAGGACAACATCTCCATGAAGGGCGCGCCGCTGAGCTGCGCTTCGAAGATTCTCGACGGTTACGAGAGCGTTTACGACGCCACCGCCATCGAGCGGATGGTTGCCGAGGATGCCATTTTCGTCGGTCGCACCAACATGGACGAGTTCGCGATGGGCAGTTCTAACGAGAACTCTGCCATTGGCCCGGTGCCTAATCCCTTCGACAAAACCCGCGTGCCTGGCGGCAGCTCCGGTGGTTCTGCGGCAGCCGTTGCCAACGATCTCTGCATGGTGGCGCTCGGTTCGGATACCGGCGGTTCGGTTCGCCAGCCGGGTGGTTTCTGCAACGTCGTGGGGCTCAAGCCGACCTATGGCCGCATTTCGCGTTACGGGCTTGTGGCCTTTGCTTCGTCGTTCGATCAGATCGGCGTGCTTGCCGCCAACTGCGACGATGCGGCGCTCGTGCTCGGCGTCATTGCCGGGCAGGACGATCGCGACGCAACCTCGTCGCACCACGAGGTGCCCGATTACGAGTCCACGATGGATCACGTCTCCCTCGAAGGCCTGCGCGTCGGTGTGCCCTCGGCCTTTTTCCCGGAGAACCTCAACGCCGATGTGGCCGGAGTGGTCAAGGCAGGGCTGAAGAAGCTCGAGGATGCCGGTGCTGAGCTGGTCGAGATCGAGCTTCCCGAAAGCGATTACGCTATTGCGGCCTACTACATTCTCGTGACTGCCGAGGCCTCCTCGAACCTCGCCCGGTTCGACGGCGCGCGTTACGGCTACCGTTCGCCGGACTCGCCCGATCTGTCAAGCATGTACGTCAACTCGCGCACCGAAGGGTTCGGCGCGGAGGTCAAGCGCCGCATTATGCTGGGCACCTACGTGCTGTCAGCGGGTTATTACGATACCTACTACAAAAAAGCACAGCAGGTGCGTCGGGTCTTCCAGGAAAAGTACCGCGAGGCGTTCGAGAAGGTCGATGTCATCGCCGGACCGACCTCGCCCTTCCCGCCGTTCGGTATCGGCGACAAGATGGACAATCCGCTTGAAATGTACCTGGCCGACGTCTTCACCGTCCCGGCCAGCATCGTCGGCATGCCGGCGGTCAGCGTGCCGGTCGGATTCGACAGCCTCGGTCTGCCGGTAGGCGTTCATCTCATCTGTAACTTTTTCGAAGAGGGCAAGATGCTCGGGATTGCACGCAATCTCCAGGCACTCTGCCAGACAGCTCCGTCGAACTGACGGCTATTTTATAACACCACAAACGATTATGAGCTTATGAGCGTACTGGTCAATAAAGATACCCGTCTGGTCGTGCAGGGAATTACCGGCGGCGAGGGTACCTTCCACACCTCGCAGATTCTCGAATACGGCACCAACGTTGTGGCAGGCGTCACTCCCGGCAAGGGCGGTATTCTCTATAACGGCAACGAGAAAGACCAATTCTGCCGTCCGGTTCCGGTGTTCGACACCGTCCGTGAAGCTGTCGAGAAGGCCGAAGCCAACGCCACGGTCATCTTCGTGCCTGCCGCATTTGCTGCAGACGCCATCATGGAGGCTGCCGACGCTGGCCTTAAGGTGATCATCTGCATCACCGAAGGCATTCCGGTTAACGACATGATGAAAGCCTACAGCTTCGTGCAGGAGAAGGGCGCGGTGCTGGTTGGCCCGAACTGCCCCGGCGTTATCACCCCCGGCGAAGCCAAAGTCGGCATCATGCCGGGCTTCATCCACAAGAAAGGCTCCATCGGCGTCGTGTCGCGCAGTGGCACCCTGACCTACGAAGCGGTGCACCAGCTTACCGAGGTAGGTCTCGGACAGTCCACCTGTATCGGCATCGGCGGTGACCCGATCATTGGCACCCGCTTCATCGACGCGGTCAAGATGTTCGCCAAGGATGACGACACCGAAGGTCTCATTATGATCGGTGAAATTGGTGGCAGCGCTGAAGAAGAGGCCGCCGAGTACATCAAGAAATATTTCAAGAAACCGGTCGTCGGCTTCATCGCAGGCCGTACCGCTCCTCCCGGACGCCGCATGGGCCATGCAGGCGCGATCGTTTCAGGCGGCAAAGGTACCGCCGAAGAGAAGATCAAGGCAATGGAAGCCGCAGGAATCAAGGTGGTCGAAAACCCCGCCGACATCGGCCAAGCCATGCTCAAAGCGCTTGGAAAAGCCTGAAAGTAGGGCAAGAAGATTTACGCAGAAAAAGGCTGCTTCGGAGTAACACCGGGGCAGCCTTTTTTGCGTTGGGGGAGACTTGTTGGAGCGCCTGTATTGTGCTATTTGCTGATGGAGTATCTATATTGAGGTTGATGTTGAAGACGAATGAAAGAAGGTTTTGATTTCAAGGATAATGAGTTTAAAACTTGAGAAAATGGAGAAATGACCATGAACCGTTCAGAAATTCTTGAGCGTATAAAGCTATATAAATAGGAAAATTCAGAAAAGTACGGGATCGGTGTTCTCGGGCTTTTTTTCTCATATTAAAGCGGATTTAGAAAGGCAATTGAAGAAGCCCTGTCGATATTGTGTGTAAAAGGGAAAAATGAGTTCCTATTTGAAAAAACGAATAGAAAGAGATGCCGAATATGTATCAGAAGGAGTTAGTATATGAAAAAAAACGGCCAGATAATTTATTGCAAAAATAATTTTTAGGGAAGTTTATGAAAATCGTTTTTGATTCAAACGTTTGGGAAAAGGTAGTCGATTCGGAGGCAGAGCCGTATCGAACGATAAATATGAAGATTCGAGGAAATTTGCTTGTTCCGTTTATTTGTGAGGCGGCCATTTCACTTGAGCAGATCCCAAAAATGCATCGAGCAGGTTTTTTTAAAACATACAAGCCGAAGTTCGAGTTTAAAGATACACAGTCTGTTGATAATAGAGTATGTACAGAATTTAGTATTTCGCCAAACAATGAACTGCATCCTGGTTTGCCAGAAGTATTAATTTCCAAACTTGCTCTCGCACAGAGATTAGGTTTTAAGGTTATACATATGAATCGATTTGGAACAGTAAGGACAAACGAAATTCCGAAAGATATGTACGTGCAGTTTGATGAAAATGGTGGATTTTGGCGGCGTGCCGAACTGTTCAGTGAGTGTGTAAAATTTATAGAAAAAATGGGAGGAGGGCAATCAAAATACAGTCGTTTTAAACAAGAGTTCGGTTTGTCTGATGGAACGTTACAAATTCCAGAAAATAAACGTAACGCATTTATAAAAGCTATTGCAGAGTGGTCAGATGGCGATTCCATAGCAGCATGTTACTCCATGGGGATTCATCTTTTTTGTACAGATGATCGTGGCCAAAATGCCGGTTGTTCATCTGTGTTTTTTCCGGACAATATCAAGAAAATTTCAGAGAGGTTTGAAGTCGAGGTGATTTCAAGTGCGCGTGCAGCAGAGCTTTAACAGAGCTTCAAAGTTGTTCTTGCTGAGAGGGCTTTATGTGGTGAGGTTTTCTCGATCGACTAAAATGTTGTTTCGTTGCAACACAGGCAAATTGGACGCCAAGTATTGCAAGGGCAGACGGGGAGTATGATAGTAAGCTTGCTGTCCTTTTCCGTTCCACTTCTTCCCCTTACAACCCCAGCGTCACCAGATCGTGGATGTGCACGATTCCCACCGGGCGTTGCTCTTCATCGCAGACCATGAGTTGGGTGATTCGCCAGGTTTCGAGGAGTTCAAGGCACTTTTTGGCCATTAATTCGGCTGAGACGGTTTTCGGGTTGGGGGTCATGACTTCCGCCGCTGTCTTGTCGAGGAACGATTCGCCGGTCTGCACCAGACGCCGCAGGTCGCCGTCGGTGAAGATACCGATCAGCTTTCCCTCCGCATCCACTACGCCGCTGACGCCGTAGCGTTTGGAGGTGATTTCGAGGATGAGGTCTGAGACCGTCGCATCCTCCGAAACTAACGGGAGTGCGTCTCCGGTGGCCATGACGTCGCCGACCCGCATGGTCAATTGCTTTCCGAGTGAACCCTTGGGATGGGTGAGGGCGAACTCCAGGTCGGTGAAGTTCTTCTTTTTCATCAAGCAGATCGCCAGCGCGTCGCCCATTGCGAGCATGGCGGTGGTCGAGGTGGTCGGCGCGAGGTCGTACGGGCAGGCTTCCTGTTCGACGCCGGTGTCGAGCACAACGTGGGCGTTCATGGCCAGGTACGAGCGGGTGTTGCCGGTGAAGGCGATGATGGTGGCATTGCGTTCCCTGAGCGCCGGGATGATGAAGTTCAGCTCTTCGGTCATGCCGCTTTTGGAGAGGCAGATGATCGTGTCGCCTTCACAGACCACGCCGAGGTCGCCGTGGGCCGCTTCAGCGGGGTGCATGAACACTGCCGTCGTACCGGTGGAAGAGAGCGTGGCGGCGATCTTCTGGCCGATGATGCCCGATTTGCCCATGCCCGAAATGATGATTTTGCCCTTGCTCTCAAGCATCAGGTCGACCGCTTTTGCAAAGCTTTCGTCAAGCCGCTCGCTCATTGCGCGTAGGGCTTCAGCCTCCTGCAGAAGAATCGTTTTTCCTTCCTGTACCGTTGACCTTGGTTCACTCATGATGCTCGTGTTGGGTTCGGCGGTGCAATGGGCTGGCTGCTGCCGGGCTCAGAACACTGTTGAGAAACGCCTTTTTGAGGACGCTCGAAATTGAAAGATTCATTATCAGGAAAATTCATGTTATTTTCAAACACCGGATGAACACGCCGGGGTGTTCACTGCAGAATCGGTTCTCCGATTGACGATGCGGTGCGCTTTTCGATGTTCATACCAACCATAACCTGTCGCTAATTACAAGCTGTTCTCATTATGAGCTGGATTCTTCTTCTCGGTTTTGCATTGTCTGTCTTTTTTATGCTGGTCTATTTTCTCGCCCGCTTCGTCAATCATATGAAGGAGGAGCAGAATCTCCAGATCGAGACGTTCAAGGATGGTCTGATCGACAAGGACAATCCGGTCGGTCTGTCCGGAAAAGAACTTGAAGATCTCAAACAGCAGCAGGCCGAAGCGCAGAAGCATCTGCGTGAGGTGATCTCCAAGATTCCCGTTGTCCAGAAAGACGGCAAGTTCCAGGTCGATATGGATGCTGTCAAGAAGCAGAAAGAGCAGGCTGCCGCCACCAACGGTTCGACCGGGCCTCAAACCCAGAAGAACGACTGATCCACTTTTCGGGACCCTCAACGGATGTTCTCCAAGCTCAAGCTTCTTGCCAAGGACACGGTCATTTACGGGTCGAGCACTATTCTGGCTCGCAGTCTGAACTACATTCTCGTTCCGCTTTACGCCAACAAGCTCTCCACCTTCGATAATGGCATCCAGGCGGTGATCTACGCGAACATCGCCTTGGCGAACGTCATTTTCGCGTATGGTCTCGAAACCTCGTACCTGAAAGTCGCTTCCGACGCGATCAAGCGTAACGAGGACGAGCGGCGCTATTTTTCGACAGCTCTGGTGAGCCTGCTGGTCACCTCGACGGTGTTCGCGCTCCTGATTGCGCTGTTTGCTGGGCCGATCGCCACGATGCTCGGGCTTGCTGCGCGCGATGGGATTTTCGTGCGTTACGCGGCGCTGATCCTCTGGATTGATACGATGCTTGTGGTGCCGTTTGCCGAGCTGCGCTTGAAGCGCAAGGCCGTGCAGTTCGCCTTGGCGCGCATCGTCGGGGTTGTGGCGGTGGTGGCCAGCGCGTTCGTGCTGATTCTGTCGCTTAATGCGGGGTTGCACGGCGTGTTCATTGCGCAGGCGTTCGGTTCGGCGGTTAGTTTGCTGATGCTTCTGCCGGTACTGCGGAGCCTGAAGCCGGTGTTTTCATCGGGTATTCTCAAGGAGATGCTGCGTATCGGCTTACCCTACGTTCCGACGGGTATTGCCGGCCTGCTCATTCATCTGATCGACCGCAACCTGCTTGTCCGCATTCCGCAGTCAGACGTAACGCGGCTCTATGGCCATGGCTTTCAGGCGGAGGATGTGGTGGGTATTTACGGGCGCGTTGCGGCGTTCGGGGTTGTGCTGCAGCTTGTGGTTCAGGTGTTCCGGTTCGCCTGGCAGCCCTTTTTCCTGCAACATGCTGACGACCCCGAGGCGAAGCGCCTGTTCCGCCAGGTGCTCAATTTATCGGTGATCGCTTCGATTGTGCTGGCCGTCGCGGCCACGGTGTTCGTGCCCGACATCGTCCACTACCACTACGGTGGTCGGTTGTATCTCCTGCCTCCGAATTACTGGATCGGCCTGTCGATTCTGCCCTGGATTTTTTTCAGCTACGTGTTCGATATGATTTCGACCAACCTCTCCGCCGGACTGCTGATTACGGGCAATACCAAATATCTGCCCATCGTGACCTTCGCCGGTGCGGCGGTGACAACCGTTTCCTGCTGGCTCCTGATTCCGGTGAGCGGCATGGATGGCGCGGCTATCGCTATCCTTGCTGGTACGATGGTGATGAGCCTTTTCATGATCTACTATTCTCTCCGGGTCTATCCCGTGCGCTATGACTGGGGCCGCCTTGCCCTGCTGCTTGGCGCGGGACTACTGTTTGCCGGGTATCAGGGTGATGTCTTGCTCTGGCTTGAAGGTTTCGGCTTTCCGGGCTCTTTGGCGCTCGTGGTGAAGCTGTTCATCGTGCTCTGCTATCTTGGCCTCGGCGTTCTGATTTTCAGGAGCGAGGCCATGTCTGTCGCCCGGATGGTGCGGGCAAGATTTGGTTCATCCGGAGGTGGCCGCTCATGATTCGTCTGGCTACGGTTCAGTTCACGCCCCGGCTCGGCGAGCCCGAGGCGAATCTCGAAGCGATCGGCAGATTACTTGAGCCGATACAGGCTGATGTGGTTGTGCTGCCCGAGCTGTGCACCAGCGGCTATTTCTTTGTGTCCCGGGAGCAGCTTGTGCCTTATGCCGAAGCGCCGGATGGCCGGGCCAGTAGCTTTTTCAGCAGGCTTGCGGCTGAAAAGCGGGCAATTATTGTGGCGGGCATAGCTGAAAATGCGGGTGATCGCTTCTACAATTCGGTGTTTGTTTTTCGTCCCGATGGTTCAGCGCCGCTCATCTATCGCAAGTCGCATCTGTTTTACAAGGAGCGGTTCGTGTTCGAACCCGGCGATACCGGCTTTCCGGTTATTCGCGACGAGCGGCTCGATCTCTCCATCGGCATCATGCTCTGCTACGACTGGCGCTTTCCCGAAGTGAGCCGCGTGCTGGCGCTTGATGGGGCCGACCTGATCGCCTGCCCGTCGAATCTGGTGACCGATGCCTGGAGAAAGGTGATGCCTGCCCGTGCCATCGAGAACAAGGTCTACGTAGCTGTGGCGAACCGTTGTGGTACTGAAACGAGAGGTGAGGAGACGTTGCTGTTCAAGGGGTGTTCAGCGGTCTATGATCCGTGGGGAGAAGCGGTTGCGCTTGCCGAAGCGGATGGTGATCGGGTGATGGTGTCGGAGATCGATCCCCGAATCTGCCGCGACAAGAGCTTCAATGAGTTCAATGATATCTTCGCCGACCGGCGACCGGAGCTGTATGGCGCGCTCTGCCGTCCCCGGCGTTGAGCGCGCTTGCTGTTACCGTTTTTCTGCCATCCGGCCAATTCTGTCGACCAGTTCCGACGGCTCGATGCCGTTGCTGGTGGCGATATCACGGATGGTTTCCTCCGATGAGGCTTCGATGCCCTGCTGCTTCAGTGCCTGTTGCAGCGCCAGCGGTGTGACGCCGATGGTTTCGGCTGCTTCGCTGAGGGTTTTTCGGCCCCATCCGCTTCCGGGGAGTCCTCCTGACGGCTTGCCTTCCATGATGATTCCGTACAGTTTCTGCACCTCCATGCCGTTGTTCTCGGCAATCTCTTGCAGCGTCTGGCTGGTGCTTTGCACCTTCAAACCAGCGTTACGGAGCTTTTCGACCATCTGCTCTGCCGGTGTGCCGACCTGCGGCAGGGCGGCAAGTTCGTCAAGCGGCATCGTTTCGGCATGGGGCACCGGCGGGCCTCCGGATTTGTATTCCCAGGAAGCTGAAAGCTTGTCGCCAAACGCGATGAGCTGCTCGAATGGCGGCCAATGCCAGAGAGTTCCGACGCCGAACAGCACGAAGAGCATCAGCGAGGCTGCAAGCTCCGCCGGGTGGCTCAATCCCTTGCTTGCCTTACTTTTCAGGTAGGTAAAGAAGGCCTTCCAGTTGAGCACAAAAAGATGAAAAATCGACAGGATGATGAAAGCCGCGGCGAAAACCACATGCTGATTTTCCCACCCTTTTTTGGTCAGGCCGAGAATGTTCCAGTCAGTCCAGTTCGCTACCCGGCCGGGAGGCGAAAGGTAGAGTATGATACCCGAGAGCGTCATGACAATGAAGCTGAGCGTGAGGCTTACGCTGACAAAGGCTCTCCATTTAAAAGCTTTGCTGGTCATGATGGTGTCCGGTTGCTGCGTTAAGGGTTTTGTGGCGGTGGGCCAAATGGCTTCATTTCCCGAGGATCGTCATGAGAATGTCTCTGTCGCCATGAAGACATTTTCTGGTACCGTAGATGGTAGATGTTGCCGAGCATTTTTTCCAGCGAATCGCGCTGTGACGGGGTGCAGAGTTCAGCCAGTTCATGGAAATGGTTTGCCAGATTGTTTTCAATCCAGGCCTGGCGCTGCCCAATGCTGTCGGCAAGAGCTGCAAGCTTCTGTTTGTCAGGCGTTGGCTTGACCGACTCGGAAATCAGCGCCTTTTTCAGCTCCACGATTTTGCGGACGGCCGGCATGGTTTTGCGGAAATGCTCCTGCCGGAGCTTCATGAACTCGGTTTTCTGCTGTTCGGTGAGGTTGAGCTCGACGCGGGGCGACCTGCCGCCGCTGTAATAACGGGTGACCTCAACAGTCTGATAGCTGCTGGAGACGAAATTCTGCCACCAGATGACCCCCATCAAGGTAAGGTTCAGGATGACAAGGATAACCAGCGAGGTGGTGATGAAGCGCTTTGAAGAGAGAAAATCCATCGGTGTCCATAAAAAAATTAGAAAACATCGTCTCAGAAAAGGCTTTCAGGAGATGACTGGAGAACGTCTTCCGCTACTATTCCTGATCGCCTTTTCCTGTTCGTTCAGCGGCCTAGTGCCGATTGGTCGTCGTAATAGGAGAGCGCCGGGCTTCCATAGTCTTCGCTGAAGCTGTCTGCAAGAGTACTCGAACTGCTTGTGGCAGGCTGAGGTGCTTCGTTCATGAACAGGAGCATGCCCGATGCGATATTCAGCATGAGCAGCAGGGTCAGAAAAGCCACTTTCGGGCTGAATGCGGCGTTTGCCGTTATGCCGCCACGGCTTGCAGGCTCCATTGAATCAATGCGCTGCATCAGCTGCGCTCTGAATCGGGCGCTTGCCTCCACCTGCGGAATCCTGTCCAGCAGTTCCAGCGTCTTCGAGACTTCCGCTTCGATTTGTTCTTTTCTGTTCATGGTTCTGCTCCGTTTCATTTCATGCTATTCGACGTCAACGTTTGCAAAATCTTGTATGCTTTCTCTTGCTTCTGTTTCCCGCCGCAGGACGTGTCCGTTATTGTTCCGACCGGAATTCCTTTTCCAGGCGGGTCTGAAGATTTTTTTTCGCCCGGTGAATCAGTGATTCCACTGCCGGTACGGTAGTCTGGAGAATGTCGGCGATCTCCTGATTGCCGTAGCCGTCATACTTGCTCAGGAGGAACGCCGTTTTCTGATTATCCGGAAGCGAATCGAGCGCATTCCGGAGCTTGTCGGCCCGTTCATTGCCGACGAGCACATCGGCGGGATTGTCACTGCCGGGAGCTGGAAGCGATTCGGCCGGATCATCGATGCCGATAATTCGTTTCAGCGAACTGAAACGCTTTTTGCGCTTCTGGCGGCGAAGGTGATCGAGCGATTTGGTAACGGCAATTCGGTAAATCCAGGTGGATAGTTTCGACTCTTCCCGAAACTTGTCAAGCGAGCGGTTAACTTCGATAAAGACTTCCTGAGCCAGATCTTCGGCATCTTCCCGATTGAAGACGAACCGGTAACAGGTATTGATGACCATCTCCTGATGTTCGGCGACAAGATCGCTGAAAAAGCGTTCCCGGGATGTGTTGGCCGTCTGCTCCAAGTGATAACTGTTAATGCGCCTCGAAAATTGCTTTGAGGTCGATGGAGCTGCCACCGGCCTGGCGCTGAAGCATCCGTAAAATCATCGGATGCCTCAGCGTGTTGTCAAATGTACGAAACAAACCTGACGTTTTTATATGACGTTAAACTCTCGCTGCTCTTGCGCCTTTTAAGAGAGTTTTGATGCGAACGCGAGCACTTTTTCCACTTTTTCGGTGGAGTCGGCTTCACAATAGATTCTGAGGATCGGTTCGGTGCCCGACGGTCTGATCAGCAGCCATCCGCCTTCGAAATGGTATTTGTAGCCGTCCAGATCATTGAAGCCCGTTACCGCGTATCCAGCGATGCTTTTCAGTTTGCCTCCAGTTGCTGCGGAGATGATGGCGTTTTTCTTCTCTTCAGCCACATGCAGGTCCAGACGGTTGTAGCTGAAAAATCCGAATTCATCATACAGCTCTTCGACCAGGCCGGTGAGTGTTTTCTGGCGGAGCGCCATGATTTCGAGAATCAATAGGCCGATGTATACGCCGTCGCGCTCGGGCAGGAAGGAGGTGATGCCAATGCCGCCCGACTCTTCGCCGCCGATAAGGATGTCGTTGGTGGTCATGAGGCGGCTGACATGCTTGAAGCCGACCGGCAGCAGGTGCATCTTCAGGTCGTGCTTCTGGCAGAGTTTGTCGATAACATCGGTCAGGGCGAAGGTTTTGGCCACCTCACCGCGCTGGCCCTTTTGCTCGACCAGATATTTCAGGATGATGGCGAATAGTTTGTGAGAATCGACGAATTCGCCCTTCTCATCGAGCATGCCCACGCGGTCGGCATCGCCGTCATTGACGATGGCTACGTCGGTTTCGACCTCCTTGAAAAACTCCACGAAGTCACCGATGTACTTCGGAATCGGCTCGGGATTGATGCCGTTGAAGCCGGGGTTGATCGAACAGTGGTAACAGTTGACCATCGACTCGTCGAGCAGCCGGGTGATCATATCCTGACCGGCGCCAAACATGCCGTTATGGGCGATTTTAAGGCCTGAGTTCCGGATGATTTTCAGGTCGAGTTTCGATTTGAGATAGCTGACGTAGTACGACTTGATGTCAGTCATGGCGATCAGATTCGGTGCAGGGGTTACATCCGCCTGCGGGTCAACCGTGAGCAGGTTCTGTTCGATCTGGTCGATAACCTCCGGATTGGCCGGACCGCCGAACGATGCCTTGATCTTGAAGCCGTTGTATTGTGGCGGGTTGTGCGATGCGGTGATCATGACGCCGCCGGCAAGTCGCTTGTCCCTCGTGTAGAGCGACACGGCTGGAGTTGAAACGAAGCTGTCGGCCAGAAAGACCTTCAGGCCCATCGACGAGAGCACTTCGGCAGTGTATTGTGCAAACTCTTTCGACATGAAGCGGGTATCGTACCCGACGCAAACGCCATTTGACTTGTCTGGGTGCGAGAGGAAGTAGGCGCCGGAAGCGAGGGCCGCCAGTTTGAGATTGTCGTAAGTGTATTCTTTGGCTATAATTGCCCGCCAACCGTCGGTTCCGAATTTGACTTGCATTCTGTTATGGATTTGATATAATTGTTTTGACTGGCCGGCGCTTCGTCACGTGCATTCACCACTCCTCTGCCGGTGAGGTAACTTGTTTTGTAAAATACGCTTTCCTGTTTGATGATGCAATTTCAGCAGCCGACGTGCGGCAAGACCCTGTTCGTTCTTGCCGGAGAGGTTTCCGGCGATCTGCACGCTGCCGGGCCTGTCCGAATGCTGCTCGAGCAGGCTCCCGATACGAAGGTTTTCGGGGTGGGTGGTCGCAAGCTTGCCGAGCTTGGCGCTGAGCTGCTCTACACCACCGACGAGATGAGCATCATGGGCTTCGTGGAGGTGCTCAAACAGGCGCCATTTCTGCGCAAGGTTATCCGTGAGCTCAAAGCGGCGATCGTGCGCGAAAAGCCCGATGCGGCTTTGCTGGTGGACTATCCCGGTATGAACCTGCACCTGGCAGCCTTTTTGAAAAAGCAGGGTATTCCTGTGATTTACTACATCTCCCCGCAGGTTTGGGCGTGGAAAGAGCGGCGGGTTGAAAAGATTCGCGCGTACGTCGATAGGCTGCTGGTAATTTTCAACTTTGAGGTGGAGTTCTTCCGCCGCCATGGCATCGAGGCGGAGTTCGTCGGCAATCCGGTGGTCGAGGAGCTGGCTGAGATGGAGTTTCCGCCAAAGCCGCAGTTTCTGGAAAAGATGGGCATCGATCCCGACGCCCGCATCATCGGGCTGCTGCCGGGCAGCCGCCGTCAGGAGATCGAGAAGATTTTTCCGGAGATGCTCGGTGCGGCGAAGCTGATTCAGGAAAAGGCCAAGACCGTGTTTCTGCTCGGCAAGTCGTCGCATATCGATCCTGCTCTCTACGAACGGCACATCCGCGATGCAGGCGTCGAACCGTTCGACTGCACATCGTACGAGGTGATGCAGTACAGCGATCTGGAGCTGGTGACCTCCGGTACGGCAACGCTTGAATCGCTCTGCTTTGCGGTGCCGATGGTGGTGCTCTACAAGACCTCTCCGCTGAACTACTTTATCGGCAAGCGGCTGGTCAAGCTTAACAATATCGCGCTGGCCAATATCGTTTCGTGCGGATTGCTGTCGGAAAAGCAGGCGGTGCCGGAGCTGATTCAGCACGAGGCAAACGCTGAAAATATCAGCCGAAAGGCTCTTGATATTCTCTGCAACGAACCGGTTGCCTCGGCGATGAGGCGCGAGCTTCAGGAGGCACGTGCGCGGCTCTCTTCGGATTCACCCTCACGTCATGTGGCCGCCGTACTGCTTGAATATCTTTGAACGAGGTGAACTATGATTGACATTATCAATTACCTGACCGCTCATCCGGTGGTGCTCGGCATTGCAGTAATCATTTCGCTGATGATTGTGCTGTGGTTTGCCAAGCGGATGTTGCGCGTTTTGCTTGTGCTGGTTGCACTTGGCATTCTTTATGTTGCCTGGGTAAGCTGGAATGGTGGCGATCCTGCTGAAAAAGCTCGCCGGGCAGGGGAGTCGGTCAAAGAAGCTGTTGACCAGAGGGGAGGCGCAATGAGGGCTTTCGACTGGCTGTTCAAGCAAGACGAAAGCCCGCAAAACGGCGAGTGAATAAGCTGCAAAAGTCTGTGAGGTCAGCGTGAGCGTCCGCGCCCGCTGATGGCTCCGGTCGGGCAGTGCTCGACCAGCTCTTCCTGAATGGTTGCCACGTCTCCTGAAATCGACTCCATCGTGCGGATGCAGACGCCGCAATCAACGCACTTTTCCCGCTCGAACCGTATGTTGCCCGACCTGTCGATGCTGAAGTACTCGTGGGTCTCTTCGACTACCGGAGTGGTCACGCCGAATGCCGTGGCCAGATTGCGCAGGCGGCAATCGTCAACCGCCTGACAGCGACAGCGCAGGCAGCGTTTGGCCTCCTCTCGCGCCTGTTCCGGGTCGTATCCTGTTACCGCCTCCTCGAAGCTCCGGCGTCTCGACTCCGCCTCCAGCTCCGGCACGGCAATACGCGCCGCAGGTCTCGCCCGGTCGTAGAACTGGTGCGGGGCCTTGTCTCGCGCTCCGTAGGTTGAGTTGAACATTGCCGTTCCTGTCGCTGCCGGATCGCCGCCGTTCAGGAAGCGGTCGATCGCCTCTGCGGCCAGTCGGCCCTGCCGGACGGCTTCGATAGCCAGATCGGGGCCGCTGACGCAGTCGCCCGCCGCGAAGACACCCGCTGCTTCGGTAAGCATCGATCCACCATTGACTTTGATCGTGCCGTTGCGCTCGGTGCCGATGCCCGATGCGGCTTCTGTCGGAAGGTCAACCTGCTGGCCGGTGGCTGAGATGACCGTGTCGGCCTGGAGCGTGAACTCCGACCCCGCGACCGGAACCGGACGGCGGCGGCCACTTGCGTCCGGCTCGCCGAGTTGCATTTCGACCGCCGTGACGACGAGTCCATCTGCTCCTTTTTCAATCGCGACCGGCGCGGCGAGCAGGCGAAGCTCGACTCCTTCGGCAATCGCTTCCTCGATTTCAAGACGGTTGGCGGGCATCTCCTCGCGTCCGCGACGGTAGAGAATCGTCACCGCTTCCGCGCCGAGGCGCAGGGCGGTGCGTGCCGCGTCGATGGCCGTGTTGCCGCCGCCGATGACGATCACCGACTTGCCGGGCGCGGTGGCGGTTCCGTCCGCAACGTCGGCGAGGAAATCGATGCCGCTCTGCACGCCGTCAAGCTCTTCGCCCGGAATGCCGAGCTTCGAGGCCTGGCTTGCGCCGATGGTGAGCAGTACGGCGTCATGCTCTTTCTGCAATCCGGCCAGTCCAGCGTCCTTGCCGAACATGGTCGAGAAGCGGAAGGTCGCTCCCATCTTCACGAGCGGCTCGACATCGGCGTCGATCACCGCTTCGGGCAGGCGGAATTTCGGGATGCCGTAGCGCATCATGCCACCCGCTTTTTCGTTCGCATCCAAAATCGTCACCTCATGCCCGCCGAGCAGCAGGAACCACGCGGCGGTCAGGCCCGCTGGACCCGCGCCGACGATGGCCACGCGCTTGCCGGAGGCCGGTTCGCGCTCCGGCAGTTCCGAGCCTTCCGTCATCTCCTGGTCGGCGGCGAAGCGTTTGAGGGCGCAGATCGAGACCGGCTCGTCAACGCCGTGGCGGCGGCACGCCTCTTCGCACGGGGCGGGGCAGACGCGCCCGAGAATGCCAGGCAGCGGGATCGTGCGGCGAATGATTTCGAGCGCTTCGCGGTCGTTGCCTTTGGCGATGGCCGAGACGAATCCGGGAATGTCGCAACCTGCCGGGCAGGCGAGTTCGCACGGCGCGAGACAGTCGCCGCAGTGCTGGGCCAGCAGCCGTTCGAGGCTCTGGCGGCGCATCGCGTCAAGCTCGGCGTTGCGCGTTTCGACCACCATCCCTTCGCTTACCTTCGTGCTGCACGACGGGATGAAGCGGTTCTTGCCTTTCAGTTCCACGATGCAGATCCAGCACGAGCCGGTCGCTTCGATCTCTTTGTGGAAGCAGAGCGTCGGGATGCGGATGCCGTTTTCGCGAGCCGCTTCGAGGATGGTCTGTCCCGGAGCCGCCTGCACGCTGCGGCCATCGATAATGAGGTTGACAGGTTTCATGGTCGGTATCATTTCATGGTTGCGTTCATGCGTCCGGGTTGCCGGAGTCATCGCCGAAGGTTTTGCCGATGTAGTTGGCCACCTTTTCGAGCAGCCACATGGGGGTCGAGGTCGCGCCGCAGATGCCCACGCTCTCGACCGGCTTGCCGTTTTCGCCGACGAACCACTCCGGCTGGATTTCATCGACATCCTCGATGAAGTAGCTGTGCGGATTGGCGTCTTTGCAGATCGAGTAGAGCACCTGTCCGTTCGAGCTTTTGCGACCCGCCGCAAAGACGATGCAGTCGTTCGCGAGCGCGAAATCGCGCAGCTTACCGTTGCGGCTCGAAACCTGCCGGCAGATGGTGTCCTTATAGACAAGCTCCGGCATGGCGCGACCGCCGGTTTTTTCGGAGGTGATATCGATGTCGCGCACGGCCATCCACTCGCCGCTCTTCGTGCCAGGATTGCGGTGACCGTGTTCGGCGAAAAGCTTTTCGAGGTTTTTCTTCAGCTCGTAAAAGCCGGGTACATCCATCGTGGTCTGGGAGATCAACGCGGTCTTGCGGCCCAGGTCGAGCGGCGCGATTTCCGCCTCATCGGACAGGTCGGGGTGTTTGATGACGACGCCTTCGTCGTTGCACTGGCCGTTGATGCCGATCACCTCCGGGTGAATTTTTTTGCCGTAGATGATGACCTGATAGCCGAGCTGGTGCAGCATTTTGGCGGTTTTCTGCAACTTCGCTACCACCGGGCAGGTCGTGTCGGTGATTGCGAGGTTGTTGCGGCGTGCGGTTTCGTAGGTCGAAGGCGGTTCGCCGTGGGCGCGGATCAGCACCTCGGCGTCGCGCAGTTCTTCAAACGCCGGAATGTCGATGGTCTCCATGCCGAGCGCTTCGAGCCGCTTGACCTCCACCTCGTTGTGCACCACATCGCCGAGGCAGTACAGCTCGCCCGACTGGTTGAGCTTCTCTTCGGCAACATGAATCGTGCCCTGCACGCCGATGCAGAAGCCGGATGATGTTCTGTCAAGATTTATTTTCACTGGACTTCTCCGGAATGGTAAGGCCGTCGCCTTTCAAGGTTCAGATTTTGCCGGAAAAGATACAATTAAAATGGGAAAGATAATGAGGTGGGGAGGAGTTGATAATTGACAATTGATAGTTGATAATGGGAGAGGGGAAGTTGAAGGACGATGGATTTTTGGAGCGTCGTGGGATTTCGTAGGGGCAGTTCGTGAACTGTCCCTACGAATTAACAGCGCATCGCGGATTTTCGGGACAGGGCATTCCGACAAGTCGGGATTGCCCCCTAAAATTATCAATTATGCATTATCAATTGCCCCTACATTCCGACCAGTTCGACGTCGGGGAGTTCGGTGCCCATGAAGAGGCGGTAGAGCTCGCGGAATTTCTGGGGGAGGTCGCTGACCATGAGGTGGGGCAGCGTTGTTGCGGAGCTTTGATTCAGCAGGCCGTGCTTCGAGAGGAGCTCTTTTGCTTTGCTGGCGACCGCTTCGGCGGAGTCGATGATGGTGATCTGTGGCCCGGCGATGCTTTCGATGACCTTGCGGAGAATCGGGTAGTGGGTGCAGCCAAGCACGAGCGTGTCGATCTCTTTGCCGGTGAAAGCCGAGAGGTACTCTTCAGCGACAAGCCGGGTGGCGGGGTGGTCGATGAAGCCCTCTTCGGCGAGCGGCACGAACAGAGGACAAGCTTTCGGAGTGACTTCAAGCGCGTCGTTCTCCTCGCGGATGGCGCAGGAGTAAGCGTTCGAGCCGATGGTGGCCTGGGTACCGATGACGCCGATGCGCCCCGATTTCGTCCGGTGCGCGGCAAGCTCCGCCCCAGCCTTCAGCACGCCGATGACCAGAATGTCGCCAGCGGTCTGTTCGACCACATCGAGCGCCAGCGCCGAGACGGTGTTGCAGGCCACGATGATGAGCTTCGGCTGGTGTTTCATCAAGAGCTCGGTGTCCTCGCGGGCGTACTTGCGGATCGTCACCTGCGACTTTGTGCCATACGGTACGCGCGCCGTGTCGCCGAAATAGAGCAGCCGCTCGGAAGGCAGCGCAGCCTGCACGGCCTTGAGCACGGTCAGGCCGCCGATGCCCGAGTCGAAAATGCCGATCGGGCTGCAGGATGAGAGCTTGTGCTGCGACATGGCTGCTTACACGTTGAACCTGAAGACGATGACGTCCCCGTCTTTCACGATATACTCCTTGCCTTCGGAGCGCATTTTGCCGGCCTCTTTTGCCTTCTGCTCAGAGCCGAGAGAAATCAGGTCATCGTACGCGATCACTTCCGCCCTGATGAAGCCCTTCTCGAAATCAGTGTGGATGGCTGCGGCAGCTTCCGGAGCAGCAGCGCCCTTGCGGATCGTCCATGCGTGAACCTCCTTGACGCCCGCCGTGAAGTAGTTGTGCAGGCCAAGCAGGTCGTAGGCTTCGCGGATGAGGCGGTCGAGGCCCGACATCTCAAGGCCGAGGCTTTCGAGGAACTCCGGGCGCTCCTCTTCGGGAAGCTCGGCTATGTCGGCTTCCGCCTTTGCGCTGATGACCAGCATGTTCGCGCCGTTGGCTGCCGCGATTTCGGCCACCTTCGCTGAATAGTCGTTGCCCTCCGGCAGGTCGTTTTCGGCGACGTTTGCCGCATAGAGAATCGGCTTGGAGGTCAAAAGGAAAAACTGGCGGGCCTGCTCGCGCTCCTCGTCAGTCTCTGTGATGCGGCGCACCGGAACGCCGTCGCCGAGTCCGGCGATGATCTTTTCAGCCAGATCGACCAGCGGCAGCAGCTCTTTCTCCTTGCGGGCGTTCTTGCGCAGCTTGTCCATGCGTTTCTCCATGCTGTCCAGATCGGCCAGCATCAGCTCGGTTTCGATGGTGGCGATGTCGTCCACCGGATCGATTTTGCCTTCGACGTGCACGATGTCCGAATCCTCGAAACAGCGCACCACGTGGATGATCGCATCGACTTCGCGGATGTGCGACAGGAACTGGTTGCCGAGTCCTTCGCCCTTGCTGGCCCCCTTGACCAGACCGGCAATATCGACGATTTCGAGCACCGCCGGAACGATCACCGGCGTCTTGACGACGCTGGCCAGTTCACCGAGGCGCTTGTCGGGTACCAGCACGGTGCCGACGTTGGGTTCGATGGTGCAGAATGGGTAGTTGGCGGCTTCGGCCTGTTTGGCCGTAATGGCATTGAACAGCGTCGATTTGCCGACATTGGGCAGACCGACAATGCCGCAGCGAAGTGACATGGGCGGAGCGTGTTGATTGACGAATAACGAAAGGAACCGCAGTTAATGACGGTTTTAACATGTAATCAATCTGTTTGGAAAAAGCAAATAAATTTTTTACAATTACAGGCTCAGTCAAAATGTGTTGAATGAGGAGAAGTCCTATCGAAAAGAAACCGATCATCGTCGCCATAGACGGCCCGGCAGCATCCGGTAAAAGCACGACCGCCAAAATTCTTGCGGGAAGGCTCGGATACACCTACATCGATACCGGAGCCATGTACCGCTCGGTCACCCTCAAGGTGATTCGCGAGGGGTTGCTCGACGAGATTCGGAAAGATGAGACTCGCATTGCCGAACTGCTCCGGACGATCACGATCGGCTTCCAGGGCGAACGGGTTTTGCTTGACGGCGAGGATGTCTCCGAAGCGATCAGGGAGAACCGGGTCAGCCGTGAGGTCAGTTTCATCAGCTCTCTCAAGCCGGTTCGTGACAAACTCCGCGAGCTTCAGCAGGAGATGGGCCGGAAACGCGGCATCGTCATGGACGGACGCGACATTGGCACCGTCATTTTCCCCGACGCTGAGCTGAAAATTTTTCTTATCGCCGATCCGGCGGAGCGCGCCAAACGGCGTCATGCCGAGCTTCTGCTCAAGGCTGGCGGCGCGGCAGTTCCCTCTGTCGATGAGCTTGAAGAAGAGATCAAGCAGCGCGATCGCGATGATGAGCAGCGCACCCACGCGCCGCTCAAACGTCATCCCGATGCGGTTCTGCTCGATACTTCGAACATGACCATCGACGAACAGGTCAACGTCGTGTACGATCTGGTCAATAAAATTGTGGAGCAGCAGAGCCTGTGATGGCCTGTTGCCTTTGAATGTGAACAGTGTTCTTTCGTGTCATAACTCATAACCATAAAAACCGGCAGCCGAAATCTCTCGCGGCTGACGGCAAATCATCAGAGAGGAAGGAAAACATTAATGTCAGAAACAACAACGCTGGAAACGCCGAAGCCGAAAGTGCCGGGCAGAAAAAAAGTCAAGATCTTCGCTCACTACGAACCAGCCGAGCTTGAGCAGATGGAGTCGCTCTACACGAGCACCCTTTCGGAGATCAGTGAAGAGGAAATCGTCAAAGGTAGAATCGTTTCGATTTCCAACAAAGATGTCACCATCGACGTTGGCTTCAAGTCTGAAGGCATCGTTTCGCTTCTCGAGTTCCGTGATGAGGACGAAATCAAGGAAGGTGACGAGGTTGAAGTGTACCTCGAAAACCTCGAAGACAAGATGGGTCAGCTTATCCTTTCCAAAAGGAAAGCCGATGTGCTTCGCATCTGGGACAAGATTTACGATTCAATCGAGAACGATACCATCATCAACGGCAAGATCATCAACCGCGTCAAGGGCGGCATGACGGTCTCTCTGTCGGGTGTCGAGGCCTTCTTGCCCGGTTCGCAGATTGACGTCAAGCCGGTTCGCGACTTCGATGCCCTGGTCGGCAAGACCATGGACTTCAGGGTCGTCAAGATCAACCCGGTCACCCAGAACATCGTCGTCAGCCACAAGGTCATCCTCGAAGAGGAGTATGCGGCCAAGCGTGAGGAGATGCTTGCCAACATCAAGGTCGGCATGGTTCTCGAAGGCACCGTCAAGAACATTACCGACTTCGGTATCTTCGTCGATCTCGGCGGTCTGGACGGTCTTGTTCACATCACCGACATCACCTGGGGCAGGATCAACCATCCTTCCGAGGTGGTCGAGCTCGACCAGCCGATCAAGGTTGTGGTCGTTGGCTTCGACGAGAACACCAAGCGTGTCTCTCTCGGCATGAAGCAGCTCGAAGCCCATCCGTGGGAAAACATCG
The DNA here is from genome assembly GCF_000020505.1 of Chlorobaculum parvum NCIB 8327. NCBI lineage: Bacteria > Pseudomonadati > Chlorobiota > Chlorobiia > Chlorobiales > Chlorobiaceae > Chlorobaculum > Chlorobaculum parvum. The sequence continues at coordinate 1,916,601 of NC_011027.1, read as the reverse complement.
AAATCAAATATCCGGTTGGCATCAAGGCAACGGGCCGCGTTGTTTCCATCACCGATTACGGCGCTTTTGTCGAGATCGAGAAGGGCATCGAGGGTCTGGTTCACATTTCCGAGATGAGCTGGACGCAGCATATCAAGCACCCGAGCCAGTTCGTGTCGCTCAATCAGGATGTCGAGGTCGTGATCCTCAACATCGACAAGGAGCACACCAAGCTGTCGCTCTCGATGAAGCGCGTCATGGAAGATCCGTGGATCGCTCTGTCCGAAAAATATATCGAGGGTTCGCTGCACAAGGGTACGGTCAGCAACATCACTGATTTCGGTGTGTTCGTTGAGCTGGAGCCCGGTGTCGACGGTCTGGTGCACATCTCCGACCTGTCGTGGACCAAGAAGATCCGCCACCCCAGCGAGCTGGTCAAGAAGGGCCAGGAGCTTGAGGTCAAGGTGCTCAAATTCGACGTCAACGCACGTCGCATCGCTCTCGGCCACAAGCAGATCAACAACGATCCGTGGGGTGAGTTCGAGCAGAAGTATGCCGTCGGCGCTGAATGCACCGGTGCTATTTCGCAGATCATCGAGAAGGGCGTTATCGTGCTTCTCCCCGGCGAAGTCGATGGCTTCGTGCCGGTGTCGCACCTCTTGCAGGGCGGCGTGAAAGACATTCACTCCTCCTTCAAGGTTGGCGATGAACTGCCGCTCCGCGTCATTGAATTCGACAAGGAGAACAAGCGCATCATTCTCTCGGCTCTTGAGTATTTCAAAGACAAGAGCAAAGAGGAGATCGAGGCTTATCTCCAGGCGCATCCGAACGAAAAGAAAGAGATCGACGCTGCCAGCGCCGAGCTGGAGCCGCAGCCGAAAGGCCGCTGATTTTCCCTACGTTTGTTACAGCCATAGCTGGAAAAACCCCTTCCTTTTGTGAAGGGGTTTTTCCGTTTATAGCAAAAAAGGGTGTTATCTCTTCGTTCTCCGCTACTTTGTTTCAGTAGCCGTAGCTTTTGAGCAGGTTCTTTTTCTTTCGCCAGTCGGGACGGATCTTGACAAAGATCTCAAGGAAGACGGGACGGTCGAGCAGCTCTTCGATCTCTTTGCGGGCCGCCTGGCCGAGTTTTTTGATGGCCGCACCTTTCTGACCGATGATGATCTGCTTCTGGCTGTTGCGTTCGACGATAATGGAGCAGCGGATCAGATCCTTTTTACTCGGGTCGTTTTCATGTTGCTCTTTGAACTCGTCGATAACCACTTCGGTCGAGTAGGGGATTTCACGGCCGAACTGCAGAAAGATTTTTTCGCGGATGATTTCGCCGACAAAGAACCGTTCGGGTTCGGTGCTCAGGATGTCGTCCGGCCAGATCGGCTCGTCAAGCGGGAGTAGCGGCCTGAGCAGGTCGATCAGCTCCTGTATGTTGCTGCCGGTGAGCGCTGACAAAGCCGGGACGGCTATGGGGTGGTAGCGCTCCATGATTTCGTTCTGCACTTGGTGGACGGTCTCTTCTGGAACAAGATCGGCCTTGTTCAAGGCGATCACGAAGGGTTTGTCCGCCGGACGCACCCATTGCTCGATCAGCTCGTCGGCAAACGCTCTGTCGAATGGCTCCTCTCCTTTCTGTAAGGGGATAAGGGCCACGATGACATCCGTGTCACGCAGTGACCGCCGGGTGATTTCCAGCATCGATTCGTGCAGGCTTTGCTTCGGGTCCATGATGCCGGGCGTGTCGAGAATGATGATCTGGCTCCGGTCGTCGTGGTAGATTCCGGTGATTTTTTTTCTTGTAGTTTGCGGTTTTGGGGTGACAATCGATAGCTTGTGATCCAGCAGGCGATTCAGCAGGGTCGATTTTCCGGCATTCGGTGCGCCGACGAACGTTGCATGGCCGCAGGAGAATGGTGGTGGCTGCACTGATGTTGCTCCCGTTCTGTGATATTTTTTTGCCGAAACTTTCCTGATGGTTGTTCCGGCGGGGAAGAATTTATATTCCCAAGATAACCATGATTTACCTCCTCTTCATCGATACCTGATGGAAAAGAATAACAATCTCGATCAATTGTGGCTGTTGCTTCCCATGACCGGCCTGGTCATCATGGGTCTGATGGCTGTTTTCAGCGCTACGAACGGAACGGCCGAATCGGTCACCCTTTTTTATCGGCAGTTGACGTGGGCTATTGCCGGCTATGCCGTTGTTGCGGCCTTCTCGTATATCGATTACCGTATCATCAAAGACAATGCCTACCTGATTTACGCTCTCGGAATCATTCTGTTGGTTGCCGTGCTGGTTTTCGGGCGAAAGGTTGCCGGAGCGACCAGTTGGGTGCGGTTCGGTATGTTCAGCTTCCAGCCCTCCGAGTTGACCAAGATGATAACCATCATCGCCATGGCGAGGTTTCTTTCCGATGACCAGACCGATATCAGCAATAAGTCTGATTTGGCGAAAGTGCTTGCTATCGCGCTTGTGCCTGCCGGACTGGTGTTGCTTCAGCCCGATACCGGCACGGCGCTGACCTGCCTTTCGTTTATTATTCCGATGATTGTGCTTGCCGGGTTTAACCTCTATTATATCGTGGTGGCTGTTGTCCCGGTTGCGCTGATGCTATCCGGTTTTTTCAACCTGACCATTCTTTTTATACTTGCCGCCGTTTCCATACTGTTGTTGATCGTGGTTGGAAAGCGTTTCTCTTTTCATCAGTTGATCGTTGTCGGCGGGGGTATGTTGAGCGGCTTGTTGACCTGGAAGTTTACGAGTATGATTCTCAAGCCACATCAGATCAAGAGGATACAGATTTTTCTCGACCCGTCTGCTGATCCGCAGGGCGCAGGCTATAATGCACTTCAGGCAAAGATAGCGATCGCTTCCGGCGGATTGTTCGGCAAAGGGTTTCTTCAGGGCACGCAGACTCAGCTTCGGTACATACCTGCCCAGTGGACTGATTTCATTTTTTGTGTTGTTGCCGAAGAGCTGGGGCTTGTTGGCTCGACATTGCTTCTTCTGTTTTTTCTGACCCTTGTTTTGCGCATGGTCTGGATGGTGAAAGCAATCAAAAACCGGTTTGTCGAACTGATGCTTGTCGGCTATGCTTCATTGCTGATGACTCATGTGGTGATTAACATCGGCATGACGATAGGGGTTATGCCGGTTATTGGCGTACCTTTGCCGTTTATTTCCTATGGAGGATCCTCTCTTGTTGCGAATATGATGATGGTTGGTATCGCTATGAATTTCGCAAAAAACCGGAGGAATATCGGTTATTGAATCGTTATGCAGGGGCTTACTATAACGAAACAAGGCCGTCTTTTTCATTGACGGCCTTGTTTCTGGATAGGTAAGGAGGAGTTCTGTTCTCGCGCCTTGAACGGGAAGATCAGCGTTTGATCTGATAAAGGAAGCGTTTGCCGCCTTCGCCTACGGGAATACGCTCGATTTCAGGATCCTGGCTGCCATACTTGTTGAACCAGAGGCTGACTGCGGTGCCTTTGGTCTGCAATGCGGCAGCGATTTCACGAGGCTTGAATGCCTTGTCCGGATTTGCCTGAAGGAGGTTTTTGATTGCAATGCCGAGTTTTCCGCGCCCGAATTTGGCGGTTCCGGTGGTTTTCGGAGCAGCCGTACCTTCTATTTTCGAGAGGTTGTTTTCGAGCTTTTTGATGATCGTATTCAGTTCGTCTTCGAAGGGCTGAATTGTTTCTTCGAACTGACGCCTCATCTCAGCAATTTTTTCTTTGAGTTCGTTTTTTTCCCTGTTCAGCGCCTTGAATTCATCGACATTCGCAATGTAAAGATCAAACTTGTCTGGTGATTCTGTTTTCATGGTACTAATGTTTTCTGTTTGCTGTTTTTTCGAGTCATCAGGTTTTTGGTATTATCTGAGCACGTTTTAAATATACTGTCGTTGTGTTTAATATTGCAATCGAAAAAAGAAATATTTATCTCGTGAAATCATTTTGTGTGTTTGGTGTAATCTGGAGGTATGCTAATTCGTCTTGTTCTGTTTTTTCTGACGCTTTGTTTTGAAAGCAAGAAATATAGGTTTCAATATACCGTAAATTTTACTCCTCGGGTTCTATTTTCATTTTGTTTCATGAAACATTCCATTGCATAGATGAATAACTCAAGCTCTGTGAAACAGAAAAGCGTTGCTGCTGTAACTCTTGGTTGCAAAGTCAATTATGCTGAAACAGCATCGATCGTTGATATGCTGGTTGCCGAGGGTTGGCAATTTCACGACATTCGCGATGGTGCTGATATCATTCTTATTCATACCTGTGCGGTTACCGGTGAAGCGGAACGGAAATCAAGGCAGCAGATTCGGAAAGCAATCAAAAAGCATCCGAATGCAAAAGTGGTAGTGGCCGGATGTTATGCGCAACTTGCCCCGGAGCACATTGCGCAAATCGATGGGGTATCGCTGGTGTTGGGTATGGCCGAAAAGTTTGATCGTTCGCATTATCTGGAGGAACCGGACCGAAAAGAGCGCAACGTTCGGGTCAGGGTTTCTCCTGTCGAGGCCTCATCCGCAGCTCATGTAGCCAGTTCGCTGATTCGTCAGCCGGAGAAGGGCAGAACCAGAGCTTTTCTGAAGATTCAGGATGGTTGCAGTTTCGGATGTGCGTATTGTGCGATTCCTCTGGCCAGGGGGCGTTCCCGTTCCGTACCGCTGGCTACGGTGATGGAGCGGGCTGCTGCTATCGCCGAGGCGGGCTATCGGGAAATCGTTCTGACCGGCATTAATATTGCCGATTATCACGACGGGCAGCATGGATTTACCGATCTGCTCCGGCATCTGGAAGAGCTTGATGTGAGCCGAATCCGCATCAGTTCGATCGAGCCGCAGTTTCTCGATGATGAGCTTATTGAGCTGGTTGCAGGTTCGACCAAAATTATGCCCCATTTTCATCTGCCGTTGCAGAGTGGCTCGGACAAGGTGCTCAAGGCGATGGGGCGGCAGTACGATACAGCGCTGTATCGTGAGCGCCTGTTGCGTGCCGTCTCCTCGATCCGGGGGTGCGCTATCGGCGCGGATGTGATGGTCGGGTATCCCGGCGAGAGCGAGCAGGATTTTGAGACGATGTATCGTTTCATCGAGGAGCTGCCTGTCGCATATCTACATGTTTTCAGTTGTTCGGTACGTCCGGGCACCAGGCTTTCCCGGGAGATTGCCGAGAAGCGGGTAAGTCGTGTCGTCAGCGCAGAGGCTTCTCGCAGGGCAACACGCCTTGCGCAACTCGGTCAGCAGCTTGAACGGCGATTCGCCAGCTCGTTCATCGGTCGTCAAGTCAGAGTGTTGTTCGAAGAGGGGGGTGCCGATGCAGATGGAAAGATGCTCTGGAGCGGCTACAGCGAGAACTACCTCCGGGTGCAGGTCGCGATCGATGACGCCGCAGGTGGTGAGTCGATGAAAGGTGTTGAGCGTGAGGTTGTCATTGAGGGAGTGGGTGAGGGTTTGCTTTTACAGGGCAGACTCGTATTTTAAATTTTTCGTTTCCTGGCCGCTTTTTTTGTGATTCAGAGTGTCAGGAATCCTTTGTTTTGGCAGTATTTAACAATTCCGACAAACCTCTATCGCTATGCCCATCAAATCCAGGATTCGTACCGTTCCCGATTATCCGAAGAAAGGAATCATGTTCCGTGACATCACCACCCTGATCAAGGATCCGGTTGGTTTTCGTCTCGTTATTGACAATATGACCCAGCACTATCTGTCCAACGGTATCGATTTCGATGTGATCGTAGGTATCGAGGCCAGGGGGTTCATTATTGGTGGCGCGCTTTCCTATACGCTTGGCAAGGGGTTTGTTCCGGTCAGGAAGCCGGGTAAGCTGCCGGCTGACGTGGTGCAGCTCGAATACGATCTCGAGTACGGCAGCGACAAAATCGAAATGCATACCGACTCTCTGGTGAAGGGGCAGCGCGTGCTGCTGGTCGATGACCTCCTGGCTACGGGCGGAACGGCTCTGGCTGCTGCTGCGCTGGTTGAGAAGCTGGGCGGCGTGGTCGCCAGCATGGGCTTCATCGTCAATCTGCCCGACGTTGGTGGTGAAAAGAAAATCCGCGACAAAGGCTACAATATCTTCTCGTTGACTGAATTCGAAGGGGATTAACGAAACGCCCTATTAAAACGCAGCTATGAAGGATCGACCCGGCCTGACTGGGCGCGGCGCGGCAGTTGTTGCGCTGCTTGTGAGTTTCCTGACAATCGATCCAGCTGTTGCTTTGTGCAGCACGGCGGCTGGTGGAGGCGGACACGCCTCACTGCCGCCGGTCTGGCTGGCCGTGCCGTTCGTCTTGCTGTTGCTGATGATCGCTACCGGTCCGCTGTTCTACTCCAGATTCTGGGAGCATAACTACAAGCGGATTTCCATTGCACTGGGCAGCGTTGTGGCGCTCTGGTACGGATTTCGTATGGCGCATGGTCCCCATCTGCTCGTTAACACCCTCGAAGAGTACCTCTCCTTTATCTCACTTATTTCCGCCCTGTTTGTGGTCGCGGGTGGTATTCTGATAAAGATCGGACGCCGGGGTTCACCGCTTGTGAACGGCGCGTTGCTGTTTTTCGGTGCGATTCTGGCCAATATGGTTGGCACGACCGGGGCGTCGATGTTGCTGATTCGCCCCTACCTGAGAATCAACGAGGGGCGGCTCAAGGCGTTTCACGTCGTCTTTTTCATCTTTATCGTCAGCAATATCGGAGGTGGGCTTACGCCTATCGGCGATCCTCCGCTCTTTCTCGGCTTTCTTCGAGGGGTGCCCTTTTTCTGGGTGCTCAGCCATGTCTGGCTGCCCTGGCTTGTCACAGTGGTAGCGCTTTGCGTGATTCTGATGGCGCTTGATTTCGTGTCCGGCAAAAAGGGGGAACCCTCAGCTGAAGCTTCGCCCTCGGGAGGTCGCCTGATCGAGCTGCGTGGTTCGAAGAATTTCATCTATCTCGTGCTGCTGATCGGTTCGGTTTTTCTCGACCCTGCCGTGATTCACGGTTTCCCGAGCCTTCAGGAGCTGTTCGGCCTGCCTTTCGGCATCCGGGAGCTGATTATGGCCGTTATCGCTGTGGTGGCTTATAAAACTTCGGATAAAGAGGCGCTTGCGGGCAATGAATTCAACTTCGAGCCAATCAAGGAGGTGGGGTTCCTGTTTATCGGTATTTTCGCAACCATGATTCCGGCACTTCAGCTGATCGGCTCCTACGCGCAGGAGCACGCTGCCGGATTCAGTGTTTCGCGCTTCTACTGGGCAACCGGCATTCTGTCAGGCGTACTCGATAACGCGCCGACGTACCTCAATTTTCTGGCCGGATCTCTTGGCAAGTTCGGACTCGATTCCGGTGTGACGGCAGATGTGGCTCGATTTGCATACGGCATGGACTCACTGGTGCCGGGTGATGTTTCGTCAACGGTTTACCTGATGGCCATTTCGATTGCATCGGTCTTTTTCGGTGCGCTGACCTACATCGGTAATGCGCCGAACTTCATGGTGAAAAATATCGCCGAGCAGGCCGAAGCCGACGTCCCCTCTTTTGTGGACTATATCTTCCGCTACTCGGTTCCGGTTCTCCTGCCGGTGTTTGCAGGCATCTGGTTTTTCCTGTTCAACCGGTAGCCAATTCTTTTCACCTGACCGGTCATTCTGCACAACACAACGGAATGACCGGATTGTACTTCTGTCTGACGGCAGCAAGACAGCTTTCTACTCGGCTTTCAGGCTCTCGCTTACGGCGTGTTTGAACTCTTTGGAGATTTTGAAGGTCGGAACGTTCTTCGGCCCTACGGTGACTTTTTCACCGGTTCTGGGGTTTCGGGCCTGCCGCAGGTTCTTGTAGCGGATGTTAAACGATCCGAACCCCCGGATTTCGATTCGTTTGCCAGCTTTGAGTGAGTCGATGATGCTTTCGAACAGGCAATCGACGACCGATTCCGTTTCATGCTTTGTCAGACCTGTCCGCTGGGCGATCACGTTCACCAGGTCGGCTTTGGTGGTAGTCTGTCCCATGGTAGTGTATGCTTTGGTTATAGATTGCAGGTACTGTACAGATTAAAGCCAAAGGCGGATGGCTACGAAGACAAGAAAAACAGCGAACATCCGCCGCAGTAACTCGCTTGAGACCTCGATGGCCAAATGTGCTCCGAAAAAGGCTCCGGCAAAGAGGCCGAATGCAATGGTCAGGCCGAACCAGATGTTCTGCATCGCAATGTTGCCTGACCGGTAATATTCCAGAACGCCGAGCAGCCCGACCGGCAAGAGCAGCGCGATGAGCGAGGTGCCGTTCGCTGCCTGCTGGTTCATACCGAAAAAGAACACCAGTGCCGGTACAATGATCACGCCGCCCCCAACGCCGAACATGCCCGAGAGCAATCCGGCAGCGAGGCCAATGATGAACAGCATGATCAGTTGCATGGTGAATCCGGTGTTAAAACGTTGTTGATGTTTCCGGCTGGGCCGTTCAGGCCGGAGCTCCGGCATCGATGATGGCATCGATTTCCGATGCGTCCAGCGACTCTTTCTCTATCAGCAATTCAGCCATCTTGTTCAGAATCGGACGGTGCCTTGTCAGAATGTCACGGGCATTATCCATGCAGCCGGTAATGATCTGGTGAACCTCCTCATCGATCTGAAGCGCGGTCTGTTCGCTGTACTCCCTGACGTGGGAGTAGTCTTTGCCGAGAAAGACCTCTTTGTGGCCGTTTCCGTAATTGATCGGGCCGAGCTTGTCACTCATGCCCCAGTTGCGCACCATCTTTCTGGCGATTTCGGTCGCCTTTTCAATATCGTTGGCCGCACCGTTACTGATTTCGTTGAACACCAGCTCCTCTGCTGCACGTCCGCCGAGTGCATAGGTGATCATCGCCATCAGGTACTCCTTGTTCTGCGTGAAGCGGTCTTCAAGCGGGAGGTAGGCGGTCTGGCCGAGGCTTCGGCCGCGCGGTATGATGGTCACTTTGTGGATCGGATCCGAACCGCTGGTGAATTTCGAGACGATCACATGGCCCGCCTCATGATAGGCGGTCAGCTTTTTCTGCTCCTCGGAGATGTACATGCTCCGGCGTTCGGGGCCCATCAAAACCTTGTCGCGCGCCTCTTCGAAATTGTCGGCGGTGATTTCGGTCTGGTTGTATCGCGATGCGAGCAAGGCCGCTTCATTGACCAGATTGGCCAGATCGGCTCCCGAGAAACCCGGGGTGCTCTTGGCAATCGTCTCCAGATCGACCGAACTGTCGAGCGGCGTTTTCCTTGTGTGAATTTCCAGAATTGCTTTGCGTCCGCGAATGTCGGGCTTGTCGATGGTGATCTGCCGGTCGAACCTGCCGGGTCGCAACAGCGCACTGTCGAGCACATCCGGGCGGTTGGTCGCAGCAATCAGGATCACGTTGTCCCTGGCGGTGAAGCCGTCCATCTCGACCAGCAACTGGTTCAGCGTCTGCTCGCGCTCGTCGTGCCCGCCGCCGAGGCCAGCGCCGCGGCTTCTGCCAACCGCGTCGATCTCATCGATGAAGACGATGCAGGGCGAATTCTTTTTGGCGGTCTCGAACAGATCGCGCACACGGGCCGCGCCGACGCCGACGAACATCTCCACGAAATCAGCGCCCGAAATCGAGAAAAACGGGACCTTGGCTTCTCCGGCGATCGCCTTGGCAAGCAACGTTTTGCCGGTTCCGGGAGGGCCGAGCAGCAGCACGCCTTTCGGTATCTTGCCGCCTATTTTCTCGAACTTCTCGGGATTCATCAGAAACTCGACGGTCTCCTGTAGCTCTTCGACCGCTTCGTTTACCCCGGCCACATCCTTGAAGGTCACCTTGACATCGAACTCGCTGATGAGCTTGGCGCGGCTCTTGCCGAAGCTGAAGATGTTTTTCGACGCGCCATTCTGCGCCGACATGCGCCTGAAAATGACAAAGTAAATCACACCGAACAGCACCCACGGCAAAAAGAGCAAGAGCAGATTGGAAAACTCGTCGGTGCTCTGGACGATTTTGACCTGCACGCCGCTGTCACTGAGGCTATCAGCCTGCGAGCGGTCAAATTCAGGAATGCGAACCATGAACCGGTCGGCACTGATGGTCGTGTTATTGATCAGATGGAGAGTGCGTTTCGTCTTGAGCTTGCCGGTCAGCAGGGCGGAGCGGTCGGGGCCGGTTTTGACTGTAGCTTCCAGCAGCGCCTGTTCCTGCAGGAGCGTACGGTACTCATTGTACGTGACTTCCGGGGCGACATCCTGCGAGAAAAAGCGTTGGAACACAAAAATGCCCAGCAGCGCCAGCATCAGCAAAAGGATGAACTTCGGGAATCCGCCTTCACCGCCCTCTTTTACAGCAAAGCGTTCGTCAGTGTCCCGGCTCTTGTCCGGCGGCATGAAACGGTTGTCGGGCCGTTCTTTTGAAGCCTTATCGTTTTTTTTGTTCGGCCGCATCGGCAGGTTGTTCGGATGATGCAAGATAAGTTACGGCTTTATAAGTAATTAAAAGTAAAACCATCGGGGAAACCAAAAAGTTTATCATGTTCGCCTCCAGAGACGTTATTTTCTGTTCTTATTTCTTTTTACAGCTGGCGACAAGGGCGGTGGGCGCGCAGGGTTGATCTTTTCGAGTTGCCGTTACCAAATGCAGCGAGTTTTTTTTAAATTCATTGCTTTTGACGGGGCGCCAGACCGTTCTCTTATAGTTTCGGTTTTTTCACAAGGCGCATCCAATGGAATTGTTTGCCGCAATCTTTAAACTGATCTTTCTTGCTATGGCCGGTCAAAGGGTTAGAACGCGATTCGCTCCATCTCCTACGGGTTATCTTCATGTCGGCGGTCTTCGCACCGCGCTGTACAACTATCTGTTCGCCAAACGAATGAATGGGGAGTTTGTCATCAGGATCGAGGATACCGACCAGAGCCGCAAGGTCGAGGATGCGGAAAAAAATCTTATCAGCACGCTTGAGTGGGCGGGCATTATCGCCGACGAAAGCCCGATGCATGGCGGCAATTACGGGCCTTACGTCCAGTCGCAGCGTCTTGATATTTACAAGAAGTACTGCCAGCAACTGCTTGACGACAAAAACGCCTACTACTGCTTTTCGACTTCGGAAGAGCTTGAGGAAAATCGTCAACTTCAGCTCAAGCAGGGCCTCCAGCCCAAATACAATCGCAAATGGCTGCCCGAGGATATGGGCGGCAGTATGCCTCAATCAGAGATCAAAAAGAAGCTCGATGAGGGGGTGCCTTACGTGGTGAGGATGAAGGTGCCCGACTATGTGTCGGTCTGGTTCGAGGATGTGATTCGCGGGCCGATCGAGTTCGATTCGGCAACCATCGATGATCAGGTACTGATGAAGTCTGACGGCTTTCCGACCTACCACTTTGCCAGCGTGATCGACGACCACCTGATGGAGTTTACCCATATCATCCGTGGTGAGGAGTGGCTGCCGTCTATGCCGAAGCATCTGCTGCTCTACGAATTCTTCGGCTGGGAACCACCGAAGTTCGCGCACCTGCCACTTCTGCTCAACCCCGACCGCTCCAAACTCAGCAAGCGCCAGGGCGACGTGGCCGTCGAGGATTATGTCCGCAAAGGCTACAGCAGCGAAGCGATTGTCAATTTCGTTGCGCTGCTTGGCTGGAACGAGGGCGAGGGCAGTGAGCAGGAGGTCTTCAGCATGGACGAGCTGATCGAGAAATTCTCGCTCGAACGTGTCGGTAAGGCTGGCGCGGTGTTCAACGTTGACAAGCTCTCCTGGCTTGAAAAGCAGTACATCAAAACGCGTCCGGTTGACGTGATCGTCGAAGGCATCAAGCCTGTGCTGAACGAAGCACTCGCGCAGCGCTCACCTGAAATGTCCGTTGAGTGGATTACCTCTGATGACTATTTGGCCAAAGTGGTCGACCTGATGCGGGAGCGCGTCAACTTCGAGCATGAGTTCGTGACCTTTAGCAGCTACTTCTTCTTCGAGCCGGAAAGCTACGAAGAGGATGCTGTTGCAAAACGCTGGCGTCCTGACATGCCCGAGCTGCTCGGCGAATTCAGCAAGCTGCTCGAAGCCAACGACGACTTCACGGCTGAAAATATCGAGGCCGAGCTTAAGGCTTTCGTGGCTCCGAAGGGGCTGAAGCCTGCTGTTATTATCCATCCGCTTCGTCTTGTCGTATCGGGAGTCAGCTTCGGTCCGAGTCTGTACCACATGCTCGAAGTGCTCGGCAAGGAGACGGTGCTGCGCAGGATCGCCCGCGGCATCGAGCGTATCAGCATCCCCGAGGCCTGAGTGTTCCGTTTGCGGGCTGCACGGCGCGGCCCGCAAACGAAATGAACAATTTTTTGTTTGGTATTACAGGACGAATCACTATATTCTCCTCACCTCAATTGGACAGATAGCTCAGTTGGTAGAGCAAAGGACTGAAAATCCTTGTGTCGGGGGTTCGATTCCCTCTCTGTCCACCAGTTCCCTGGCTTCCTGCTGCGAAGCCTCCCCGGAACGACAGAGTCCTCTTCTTTTCCCGGTTTTTATCACTTGAGAGTATCAAACCGTAACGCAAGCCAGTTGCCTGGCGGGTTGTTCTGGTCTACTTTTCCGCTCATCCCAGACCGCTCGACTATTACAACTTTCCGGCATGAATATCACAACTGATTCCCTTCAGGAAGCATGGCACCGGCTCGAAGAGCCAGGTTCCTATGAATGGTGGTATTTCGATGCTGAAGATGAAGCTCAGGGAATCTCCGTAGTCTTTATCTGGTTTGCCGGTTTTGCTTTTTCTCCCTACTACCTCGGCCATTACGAAGAGTGGAAGGCCCGCCGCCGCAGCGACCAACCCAATCCGGTCGATTATGCTGGATTCAGTTTCCAGCTTTACCGGAACGGTCGCGAGGTCATCAATTTCATTAAAGAGGGTGGGCGTGAACTGTTTGCTTCCGAAGATGGCGGAATTGGCGTGCGGTTCGAAGGCAACCGCTTTGTCTATGACCCTCTCCGTAATGAATACCGCCTCAGTATAGACTTTTCATTTCCGGCGCGAGACCGCTCGGTTCACGCTTCATTTACCTTCCGGCCGCTTCACCGTTTCGACTATCATCTCGACAACGCTTTGCATGAGAGTGTCGATTTTCGACACCATTGGGTGCTGAGCGTACCGAAAGCCGAGGTGCTCGGCGTGCTCGACATTACATCGCTTTCCTCGGATGAACGGCAGGTTTTGCACTTTCGTGGACGGGGATACCACGACCACAATCTCGGCACGGTTCCGATGTACGAATCGATCGATCGCTGGTATTGGGGGCGTTTTTTTTCGGATCGATACGATCTGATTTACTACGTGGTATTTCTGCGCGGCCGAGCCTCCTCTCCTCAAGCAGTCATGATGCTTCTTGATCACGAGAGTGGAGAGCAGTCAGTGTTCGATTCGGTGCGCGTTCGTGAGAACGATTTTCGGAGAGGGCTTTTTGCGCCGGTTCACGCCAGCAGCCTTCGGCTTGAGGATGGGACTGTCAGTGTGGATATCCGGCATCATGAGGTGCTCGATACCGGCCCGTTTTATCTCCGGTATGGTTCCCGTTTCTCCATGGCAATCGGAGATGATCGGTTGGAAGATGTGCGAGGTATCTCCGAGTTTTTGAATCCGGAAGCCCTGAAGTCAGGAGTGATGCGGTTTTTTACGGCAAGCCGTGTCTGGCGAGATGGACAGAGGTCGGTGATGTACACCCTCTACAATTTTTTCAAGCACCAAATCGATTGGTTTACCAGGAAAAAATTTTAAATTATAAATCAGTCTGTACATACTGTAATAGTTCCCGGAACGGCCATTTTACGGAAAAAATTAAGGTTCCGGTGACTTCTCTATGAGACGCGTTCAGGCGGCGGATGCCTTCTTGATTTATACAACTCAAGTCATTAAAAGGAGATAGTTCATAATGGCGCAAACTGGTAATTTCAAAAGCCCGGCAAGAATGACTTCGCTGGGTCAGGGAGCCGAACTCTCTGCAGCCGGAGCGGTTACCGGCGGTAAACCTCGCGAGGATGGACTCAAGGGAGTCGATTTCGAGCGCAGGGGCTTTCTGCACAAGGTTGTGGGTGGTGTCGGCGCTATCGTGGCGGTCAGTACCATCTATCCGATCGTCAAGTACATCATTCCGCCGGCCAAGAAAATCAAGATCGTCAACGAGCTGAATGTGGGTAAGGCATCGGAAGTGCCTGCCGGCAAGGGCAAGATCTTCCAGTTCAACGAAGACAAGGTGATCGTGGTTAACAGTGGAGGCACCCTTACTGCTACCAGCGCAGTCTGCACCCACCTCGGCTGCCTGGTTAACTGGGTTGATGCCGACAATCAGTACTTCTGCCCCTGCCACGGTGCAAAGTACACCAGAAATGGCGAAATCATTTCCGGCCCCCAGCCTCTGCCGCTCAAGCAGTATAGCGCAAGGATCGAGGGTGGCGACATCATCATCTCAAAGGCTTAAGCATCAATACCTGAAAATCAAGGGAGTCAAAACATATGGCTGAAAATACACCCAAGCCGGCCGCAGGTAATGCACCTGCCAAGCCGAAACCGGCAGCCCCTGGAGCGGCTAAACCCGCGGCAAAGGCTGCTGCGCCGGGCGCAGCTCCGAAAGCTGGAGCTCCGAAGGCCGCCGCTGCTGCACCCTCGTCGGGCGTGTACAAACCCCCGGTAGACCGTCCGGATCCCAACCCGTTCAAGGATTCGAAAACCAGCGCTCTTGGCGCATGGTTCCAGGAGCGTTTCTACGTCATCATGCCGATCCTCGATTACCTGAAGAAAAAAGAGGTGCCGAAGCATCGCCTCTCTTTCTGGTACTATTTCGGTGGTCTCGGTCTGTTCTTCTTTATTATCCAGATCATCACCGGTCTGCTTTTGCTTCAGTACTACAAGCCGACCGAAGCCGATGCGTTTGCTTCGTTCCTGTTCATTCAGGGTGAAGTTCCTTTCGGCTGGCTGCTTCGCCAGGTGCATGCCTGGAGCGCCAACCTGATGATTCTCATGCTGTTCATCCACATGTTCAGCACCTTCTTCATGAAGTCCTACCGCAAGCCGCGTGAGCTCATGTGGGTGAGCGGCTTCATTCTGCTTGTCCTCAGCCTCGGCTTTGGTTTCACCGGCTACCTGCTGCCGTGGAACGAGCTGGCCTTCTTTGCTACCCAGGTCGGTACCGAAGTTCCGAAAGTGGCTCCGGGCGGTGCGTTCATGGTCGAGATTCTCCGCGGTGGCCCCGAGGTCAGCGGCGAGACCCTTACCCGCATGTTCTCGCTGCACGTCGTGCTGCTTCCCGGTCTGGTGATGCTGGTGCTTGCCGCTCACCTGACGATGGTGCAGATTCTCGGCACCTCAGCTCCGATCGGCTACAAAGAGGCTGGTCTCATCAAAGGCTACGAGAAGTTCTTCCCGACCTTCCTTGCCAAGGACGGTATCGGCTGGCTGATCGGTTTCGCACTGCTCATCTATCTGGCCGTGATGTTCCCCTGGGAGATCGGCGTGAAGGCTGATCCGCTTGCTTCAGCTCCGCTTGGCATCAAGCCGGAGTGGTACTTCTGGGCTCAGTTCCAGCTGCTCAAAGACTTCAAGTTCGAGGGCGGTGAACTTATGGCCATCATTCTGTTCACCATCGGTGGCGTTGTGTGGCTGTTGGTGCCTTTCATCGACCGTCAGGCTTCGCAGGAGAAGAAAAGCCCGATCTTCACCATCTTTGGTATTCTGGTGCTTGCCTTCCTGCTGATCAACACCTACAGGGTCTACGCAGAGTACTCGATGCTCAAGTAAGAAGTCTGTTTTACAGTGCCATGAAAAAGCCCGGAATTTCCGGGCTTTTTCTTTTTGGGGAAGATTTATAGGTCGTATAAGTCCTATAGGTCTTATACGACCTATAGGATAAGAAGACAAAGATCAATTGCCTTTTTTCAGTAGCGAGCCGAGTTCGTAGCCGCTGACGAAGGCGGCCATTTCGAGCTTGTCGATGGCGTCGAGCCAGGCGGTCAGCACGCTTGCTTCCTCTGACGCAACTTGTTTGGCTTTTTTGATATTCTCACTTCTCCAAATCAGTTCCTGCACCATAATCCATGAGGCGAGCAGGCTGAGCTGGCGCTCGCGGAACCACTCTTTGCCGTGCAGGTACTGCACCTGCATGAACGCTTTGAAGTGTTTGTCGCCCGATTCGTGCAGGGTTCTGATCGAAGCCATGAGCTGTTCATCCGGAGTTTCATCGCTGCCGGGTGCTGTTCGTCGGGCAAGCAGGCAGGAGATGAGATCGACCGCTTCGGAGCTGTTGACCGGCCAGTCGCCGGACTTGCCAGCGAAGACCTTTTCCAGTGTGTTACCGAGCAACCACTGGTCGATGACCTGCTTTTCGAGCAGCCCGTTGTCGCGTACCATCTCCTGAATGCAGTTGAGGGCGATCAGGGGTTTTGCCAGCGAGCAGAACGCTTTGTCCGTTTTTTCGTCGAGTCCGAGCGACACTTGCACGCGCTTGATATTCTCCGCTTTTTCGAGCAGCGATTCGTAGCCGAGAGCGCTGAGGTAGCTCTCCGCAGCTTTTTCGGCGATGTCGTTGGGCGGCGTCAACTGTTTTTCCATGATCTCCGCAAAGCGTTCCGCCACGGCATCGAGCAGCGTTTGGCATGCCTTGCCGAACGCTGCGGCGAGCTTTTCGGGTTTGGCAGATTTCGCATCCGCTTTTTCGATGAAGCCCTCGATCGCCGCTTCAACGATCTGGTGTATCGGCCTGAGGCTTATGGAGAGCGCTTCGATTTCGATCGACGCAACGCCCCGTCCGTTCAGCTCCTCGCAGACCTGGTCGTACGGCTTGAGCTTCGATGGTCGGACAACGCGGAACTCCATGAACAGATTGTACTGGTAGCCGCCGAGTGCGACGAACAGCCCCTGTTCGCGCACCAGCGCGCAGGAGCGGATGAACTCCAGCCCGCTGCGTTGGTCGCGGAAGATGACGAAACTGTGGTGCTCTCCGGGCAGGCTGAGGGCGTCGCCGAGCGAGGTCTGGCGCATCGAGCCGTTGTCGAGCCGTCCGGCAGAAATCCGTATCCATCCCTCCGATGCTTCGTAGCGGTTGTTGTAAATGAAGAGTGAGTGCTTGCCGTTGTGTTGGTTTGAGTAGGCGAAAACGTTTTCGTTCACCTGTCCGTCCGGCGCGTAGAGGTCGAACAGCTGGAAGTGCGCAACCTCGGCGAACAGCGAGCGCTGCTTCATGACCGGGAAGATTTCGCGGTAGTGGCGTCCGACCAGCTCCTCATCGGGGCGCTCGTCATAATAAGCCTTGGCGTACTCCATTCCGTACTTCTCGGTAAAGCCTTCCACCTGTCCGTGGCCTATCATCGGCAGTCCCGGCATGGTGAGCATCATCATGCAGACGCCGAAATACTTGTCGCCCCGTCCGAATTGCGCGATGGCCGTGTCTTCGTCGGGGTTGTTCATGAAGTTGACGTAGCGCTTCAGAATTTCCGCGTCGAACTCCAGCGTCTTTTTGATCAGTCCGCGGTAGCCAGCGTTGTCCTCCTTTTTGAGCATGTGCATGAAGGCGCTGTTGTAGACACGGTGCATCCCGAGCGTACGCACGAAGTAGCCTTCGAGCATCCAGAACGCTTCGGCGAGCAGCAGCGTGTCGGGCACCTCCTGGGCGACGCGGTCAACCACTTCGCGCCAGAACTCCTGCGGCATGGCGGCCTCGAATTCGGCCATGCTCATCGACCAGGCACCGCGTGACGGAATGCCCGGCGCGTGGCCGTGCAGCGGGAACCAGAGGCGCTGGATGTGCATTTTGGCCAGCACCATCGCCGCGTCGAAGCGGATCACCGGGAACATTCGGGCCACGTGCAGAATCTGCTGGATCACCCCTTCGCGCACCTCCGGATCGAGGAAGTTGAGCTGCGCCGTGTCGTTCCACGGCATGGTGGTACCGTCGTTGCCGTGGTAGATGTAGCGCGTGTCGCCGGTCATGTGATCGACTCGCTTGAAGGTGACCGCGGCGTCGGAGCGGTTCCAGTAGCCATCCTCGATGTGGATGCCGTAGCGGCTGTCCTCGCTCAGGTTCGGGCCGTTGTAGGTGTAGTTCGGATAAGGCGGCTGGCCGGTCGAGAGGAACCAGTCGGGACGGTTGCGCACCAGCTCCGAGTCGATGCCGGTGTGGTTCGGCACCATGTCGCTGGCCAGCCGGATGCCGCGCTGCATGGCGCGGTTCCGGAGGTTGACGTAGCCGTCGTAGCCGCCAAGCTCGTGTGCGATCTCGTAGCTTTCGAGCGCATAAGCCGAGGCCTTGGCTTCCGGATTGCCCTGAAGCTGCTTGATCTTGCGAGATGCATAGCTGCGTTCCCACAAGCCGATCAGCCAGAGGGCGGTGAAGCCGCGGTCGGCGAGCATGTCGAGCTCCTCGTCCGGAATATCCTGAAGCCGCGCGATGTGCCGTCCGTACTGGCGCGAGAGCTGGTCGAGCCAGACGTAGGTGCTCTTGGCGATCATCACCACTTCGGGCATCCACGAAGAGTCGTGCGAGTAGCGGGCCGGAGCGTCGCCGAGGTCGTCGTAGGAGGGTGAATGCACCTCCTGTTCGCCGAACATGCCGCCATGCACGGCGTTCTCGTGCGAGAGGTTTTCGAAGAACAGATAGCGGTCTTCATCCTCGATCAGCACGATTGTTTCGTCAAGCAGTTCCAGCCAAGGCGAGCCAGCCAACAGATCGCTCCAGTGCAGTTTGATGAAGCGGAGCTGATCGAGCAGCGAGTCGGGCGCGTGCCGGAACGGGCGAGTGAGCAGCTCCTCCAGATCCTCCTCGCGGTCGCCGACCGGCCCCACGCTCTGCACGGCGTGCTGCATAGCTTTGACGAGCTGCGGATAGGCCCGGTCATCGTGCAGCTCACGGTCGGAAATCAGCGCAGCGAACTGCTTGAGCGCCGGATTGCGGTTGTTCAGCCAGACCAGATAGGCTTCCTCAAGAGCGTTGGCGCGGTTCGCCGCGCTTTTCAGCCAGGTCTCGGGAGCGGTTTTCGAGCGGTAGATATCCCCGGTCGGAAAGCGTTCGACGAACTTGCCGAGATACTCGACCGAGTTCCAGTTCGAGGCCTCCCTGTCGAGCACCGCCAATGCCTGATTGTGCAGGCCAGAGACCTTGTCGATCACATGGTGTTGCAGTTCATGCAGCAGCTTCATGCCGTGAAACTGCGCGGGCAGCAGCTTTTTAGCCTTGTCGCCTTCAACAAGGCTCAGCTGGTGGTTGATCGCTTCGGTCTGCCGCTCGGATTGCTTCATCGCTTCTTGCCGGTCTTGAGGCAATCGCAGCAGCGCGGGATCGTCGAGACGGTAGCGGTTTCGCGCCGCTTTGCTGATATAGAAGTGCTCTTTTATAGAAGTAGGGATGTCGGTGCTCATATGACGGCTCAGTCAGGCTCGGGATGTTTCAATGGTATTGGAGTAAGGTACGCAATTGCATGAATATTATATCGGGCTATCAGGCTGCTCTCTGTATTTGTTGCTAAGTGTTAAGCTTCTGGACGTTGTTGTTTCGTCAATGCTTTGCGGCGGTTCAATAGGGGGTGGTTGTTGTCTGTAAAGCATGCACGCCGGCCGTTTTCTCCCACTTTTGAAAAGCTCCGTTACGAATTGCTGGGTGAGCGGGACGAAGTAATCAAAGCTGATTTTTTTTGTATGTTTATCTGTTTATGTCTAAAGCATGAGGGTGGACTCTGGCGTATTTCCCTTGATCACGTTCGGTGATAACTTACCAGATACTATGAAAGGAATCATTCTTGCAGGCGGCTCCGGAACCCGCCTCTATCCGGTGACCAGAGGCGTGTCAAAACAGCTTTTGCCGGTGTACGACAAGCCGATGATCTACTATCCGCTTTCCACGCTGATGCTCGCAGGTATCAGGGATATTCTGGTTATCACCACGCCTGAAGATCAACCCTCATTCGTCAAGCTTCTCGGTGATGGCAGCGACTGGGGCATCAATCTCTCGTACACGGTTCAGCCCTCGCCCGACGGCTTGGCGCAGGCATTCATTCTCGGCCGCGATTTTATCGGCGACGACGATGTGTGTCTCGTGCTCGGTGACAATATCTTTTTTGGTTATGGCTTCAGCGGTATGCTCGAAGAGGCGGTTCGTCACGTCGAGCAGCGGAACAAGGCTGTGGTGTTCGGTTACTATGTAAGCGATCCGGAGCGGTATGGTGTTGTGGAGCTTGATGCAAGCGGCCAGGCGCTGTCAATCGTCGAAAAGCCTGAACGTCCGAAGTCGAACTATGCGGTTGTCGGCCTCTATTTCTATCCGAATGATGTGGTTGCTATTGCTGCGGGCGTCAAGCCTTCGGACAGAGGTGAGCTGGAGATTACCTCGGTTAATCAGGCTTATCTCGAACGTGGGGATCTGTTCTGTTCGGTCATGGGTCGTGGATTTGCCTGGCTCGATACCGGCACGCACGACTCTTTTCAGGAAGCGGGAAACTTTATCGAAACCATTGAAAAACGGCAGGGGCTTAAAGTTGCCTGTCTCGAAGAGATTGCCTGGCGGAATAAATGGATCGATGATGCTGGGCTTGAAGCCTTGGCCCGTCCGCTGCTCAAAAATCAGTACGGAGAGTATCTCTGGAATCTTCTGCAGAAGAAGGGCTGATTTTTCGCCTCGTCAACAGGCAGTTCTGAACCTTGGATTGTTGCATTTGTGGTTGAGGTCTTATCATTACTATAGCATTGGTTGGTATGCGTATCATTGAAACATCACTGCCGGGAGTCCTTGTATTTGAGCCCCAGGTTTTTGGAGACGATCGAGGCTGGTTTTTCGAGTCTTTCCGGCAGGATATGTTCGAACAGCATGCCGGAAGCCATCGTTTTGTGCAGGATAACGAGTCATTTTCACGGCACGGTGTCGTTCGTGGTCTGCATTACCAAAAGCCGCCGTATACTCAGGGCAAGCTTGTCCGGGCCAGCCGTGGTGAAGTGCTCGATGTGGCGGTCGATATCCGGAAAGGCTCGCCGACTTTCGGCCAGCATACCGCACAGCTGCTCAGCGAGAACAATCGCCGTATGATGTGGCTGCCTCCCGGCTTTGCGCATGGCTTTGCCGTGCTGAGCGACTCGGCGGTGTTCAGCTACAAATGCACTGGCTATTACGCCCCGACGCATGATGCCGGCATCCGGTGGAATGATCCGGCCATCGGTATTGACTGGCGATTGTCAGAACAGGAAATCAGTTTGTCGGACAAAGATCTTCGCCAGCCGCTGCTGCACGAGATCGAGCCTCTTGAGCTGACGTCGTAGCCTGTTGCATTATGAATGTATCGTGAACCCTTCGATGAATCTTCTCGTTACCGGAAGTCGCGGCCAGCTCGGCTCGGAGCTGCAAGCTTTGCAAAATGCTGCGAGCGATCACACTTGGCATTTCTGCGACTTCCCAGAACTCAATATCACTGATGCCGACAAGGTCGAGGTTTTCTGTCGAGACCACGAGATCGGCGCGATCGTCAACTGCGCGGCTTACACCGCGGTCGACAAAGCCGAGAGCGAACCCGATGCGGCGTTCCGGGTGAATCGTGACGGCGCGGCATCACTCGCGGCGACGGCAAAGGCGGTCGGTGCGCATCTGGTGCATGTCTCGACCGACTATGTCTTCGACGGATCCAATCACCGCCCCTATCGCGAGGATGATCCTGTCGCGCCATGTGGCGTGTACGGCCGCTCCAAGCTGGAGGGGGAAGAGGCGATTCGCGCGAGCGGATGCTCCCATGTGATTATCCGCACCTCGTGGCTCTACTCGGCTCATGGGCAGAATTTCGTGAAAACCATGCTGCGTCTTGGAGACGAGCGGGAGCAGATCGGCGTGGTGTTCGATCAGGTTGGTACACCGACCTGGGCAGCGGATCTGGCCGGAACGATCGTTTTGATGCTTGAGCAGCTTGATCCAGCCAGCCAGTATGCCGAATCGTTTCATTACTCGAACGAGGGCGTGTGCTCATGGTACGACTTCGCCAAGGCGATCATGGATGCCGAAGGGCTTTCGTGCAAGGTCTCGCCGATCGAGAGCTGGGAATTTCCGACGCCAGCCGCAAGGCCTCATTTCAGTGTGCTGAACAAGAGAAAAATCCGGGAGTTCCTCGGCATTGAAATTCCGCATTGGCACGACAGTTTGCTAAAGATGCTCGAAGAGCTGCGGGAAGGTGGTCAGGCGTGAGCGGATCGATTTTACAAGGCATTGCGCAATAATTTGTGGCAGGGCAACCGCCAGGGTTGCCCCTACAACGTTCTCTTATAAACTATGCATATTCTTATCACGGGCGGGGCGGGGTTTATCGGATCGCATGTCGTCAGGCATTTCCTGAACCGTTATCCCGACTACACGGTTACCAATCTCGACAAGCTTACCTACGCCGGCAATCTGGCCAATCTGAAAGATGTCGAATCGAATCCGAACTACCGTTTCGTGAAGGGTGACATTGCCGACGGCCCGTTTTTGCTCGATCTGTTCAACGAGCAGCGGTTTGATGCGGTGGTTCATCTCGCTGCCGAGTCGCATGTTGATCGCTCGATCGAAAGTCCGGTCGAGTTCGTGATTGCCAACGTGCTTGGCACGGTCAACCTGCTTAATGCGGCGCGCGCCACGTGGGGCGGCAAGTTCGATGGCAAGCTTTTCTACCACGTTTCGACCGACGAGGTGTACGGCTCGCTCGGCAGCGGGGGGATGTTTTCCGAAACCACGCCCTACGATCCTCACAGCCCCTATTCGGCCTCGAAGGCCTCTTCCGATCACTTCGTCCGAGCTTTTCACGACACCTACGGTCTGCCCGTGGTCATCAGCAACTGTTCGAACAACTACGGCTCGCACCAGTTCCCTGAAAAGCTGATTCCGCTCTTCATCAACAATATCCGCCTGGAGAAGCCGCTGCCGGTGTACGGCGCGGGGCTCAACGTTCGCGACTGGCTTTGGGTCGTCGATCACGCGCGGGCTATCGATGAAATCTTCCATCGAGGGACAGTCGGCGAGACCTACAACATCGGCGGGCACAACGAATGGACGAACATCGACCTCATCCGCCTGCTCTGCCGCATCATGGATCGCAAGCTTGGCCGTGATGATGGGAGCTCCGAGACGCTCATCACCTACGTGACCGACCGCGCGGGCCATGACTTGCGTTACGCCATCGACGCCTCGAAGCTGCAACGCGAACTTGGCTGGGTGCCCTCGGTCACCTTTGAAGAGGGGCTCGAAAAGACGGTCGACTGGTATCTCGACAACCAGGACTGGCTCGACGAGGTAACTTCCGGAGCTTATCAACACTACTATGAAACGATGTATGCCAGCCGCTGAGAACGGATCGGGATATTCGGACTTGACCATTGCATTGACACTGTGCTTATGATTATGCCTGTGATTTTGAGCGGCGGTTCCGGAACAAGGCTTTGGCCTCTGTCGAGAGCTTTGTATCCGAAACAGCTTTTGCCGCTGTTCGGCGACAAGACCATGCTTCAGGATACGGTGCTCCGGGTCGAGACCATCGACGGTGTGGGGCCGGTGACCTGCGTTTGCAACGACGAACACCGGTTTCTTGTCGCCGAGCAGCTCCGGCAGATTGGTGCGGACGAAGAGGCGATCATTCTGGAGCCGGTCGGTCGCAACACGGCTCCGGCCGCTGCGGTCGCCGCGCTGATGCTTGCCGACAAGCATCCCGGTTCGCTGATGCTTGTCATGCCTGCCGACCATGTCATTCTCGACCGGCAGGCCTTTGCCGAAGCAATCGAGTCGGGGCGCCAGGCTGCCGAGGATGGAAATTTGGTGACCTTTGGCATTGTGCCGAACGAGCCGGAGACGGGGTACGGCTACATCAGATCGGTTGCCGGTTCTGAGAAAGCCGCCCGGCCTGTGGCGGAATTTGTCGAGAAGCCTTCCCGGGAACGGGCGGAAAGCTACCTGGCGTCGGGGGACTATTTCTGGAACAGCGGCATGTTCCTCTTTCGGCCCGAAGTCTATCTGGCCGAGCTTGAAGTGAACGCGCCGGAGATGCTTGCCGCTTGCCGGGCAGCGGTTGAAAAGGCACGGATCGATCTCGACTTTCTGCGTCTCGATCTCGAAGCGTTCAAGGCATGTCCTTCCGATTCGATCGACTACGCCGTCATGGAGAAGACCACCAAGGCGATGGTGGTGCCGATGGATGCCGGGTGGAACGATGTCGGCGCATGGTCGTCGCTTTGGGAGGTGCAGGAGCGCGATCCGCAAGGCAATGTCATGCGCGGCGATGTGCTGGCGCACGATGTCCAGAACAGCTACCTGCACTCTACCAGCCGCCTGGTTGCGGCGGTCGGCCTCGAAAACCATATCGTCGTCGAAACCTGCGACGCGGTGCTGGTGGCCTCAAAAGATCGGGTACAGGAGGTCAAGGCCATCGTCGAGCAGCTCCACTTGGAGGCGCGTGAGGAGCCGCTGATTCACCGGCGGGTTTACCGGCCCTGGGGCTCCTACGAAACTGTCGATGAGGGAGAGCGCTTCAAGGTCAAGCGCATCACGGTCAAGCCGGGCGCATCGCTTTCGCTGCAACTGCATCACAAGCGGGCCGAGCACTGGATCGTCGTCAAGGGTACTGCTGTGGTCACTGTTGATGACCGGCAGGTGGAGCTTGTCGAGAACGAGTCGATCTACATTCCTGTCGAGGCTCGTCATCGCCTTGAAAATCGTGGAAAAGAGCCGCTCGAACTGATCGAGGTACAGTCCGGCCGGTACCTCGGCGAGGACGACATCGAACGCTTCGAGGATAACTATGGGCGTCTGTAATCGCGTCCTGATCTACGTTTCCGCGCGTCCACCGTTTTGATAGCTCTGAATATTGTCATACATTACTTTGTCAAGAGTATTACGACAACAGTAGTTACGAATCAATCAAAATTCCGGTAGCATATGTCTGAAGAAATGAAATCTCCCAACCCGGGACAGCCGGTTGGCGATGTGGTCAAAGGTGATTTCGCAACCATTCTTGTCGGTCTCGGCACGATGCTTGATGGCGCTCTGACGCCTCTGAGCAAGGTCGTGGCTTCTGCGCTCGATTCGATGACGGTCGTGGCGCACCAGATCCTCGACGGCATCAGCACGACGCTCGGCGACAACAACAAGCAGCAGTAAGCTTTTCGCAGCGTCCGCATAGTTGAGGCGCATGATACTTCGGGAGGCAGGTCTTTTCAGTGGAAATGGCCTGCCTTTCTCTTTTCCAGCCGATTCTCGTATATTCAGACTTTTCTGCGGAGAGGGGTTGCTCGCCCCGTTTCCCGCTTATGATATTTCCAGTTTGACATTCCCAGCGACCATGCCCGACACCTATCCCGAATACCCGTCCAGCCTTTCCTACAGCGCCATGGAAGCGCAAATCCGCGAGTTCTGGATCGAACGGAATATTTTCAGGAAGAGCCTTGAAAAGGATGCGCCGAAGGGCATCTACTCCTTCTATGAAGGCCCGCCAACGGTGAATGGCAAGCCCGGCGTGCACCACCTGTTCAGCCGCACTATCAAGGATGTGGTCTGCCGCTACCATGCCATGCAGGGCTATCAGGTGCCACGCAAGGCGGGATGGGACACGCACGGTCTGCCGGTCGAAATCTCGGTCGAGAAGAAGCTTGGCCTGAAGAACAAGTCGCATGTCGAGGAGTATGGCGTTGGCGAGTTCAACCGCGAAGCGCGTTCGCTGGTTTACCACCACATCGACGACAACCGTGAGGGGTGGGGCAAGCTCACCGAGCGGATGGGCTACTGGGTCGATATGGACAGCCCGTATATCACTTGCGATAATAATTATATCGAGTCGGTCTGGTGGGCGCTGAAAACCATTTTCGACAAAGGGCTGATTTACAAGGATTACAAGATCGTTCCGCAGGATCCGAAGTCCGAGACCGTGCTCAGTTCACACGAGCTGGCGCTGGGTTACAAGGAGGTGCAGGATCCGAGCGTCTATGTCAAGTTCCGCCTGAAGGATTCGGACGAAAGCATTCTCGTCTGGACGACCACGCCGTGGACGCTCATCTCGAACGTCGCCCTCGCCGTCGGCCGCGACATCGACTATGTGCGCGTCAAGCATCGCGAAACCGGTGAGGTGCTGATTCTGGCCGAGTCGCGCCTGTCGGTGCTGACTGACAAAATCGGCGACGAGTCGGCGTGGGAGATCATCGATCGCATGACGGGCAGCGACCTCGAAGGGCGCGACTACGAGCCGCTCTTCAACTACTTCTCGCCCGAGCGCCGTGCCTGGTACGTGGCGTGCGGCGACTTCGTTTCGACCGGCGACGGCACGGGCATCGTGCATATCGCTCCGGCGTTCGGCGCGGATGACTACGAGCTGTCGAAGCAGTACCAGCTTCCGATGCTTCAGCCAGTGGCGCGTAACGGCTGCTTCACCGCCGAGGTGCCCGATTACGAGGGTATGTTCTTCAAGGAGGCCGACAAGCCGATCATGCAGCGGCTCAAGGAGGAGGGTAAGCTCTACCGCCGCGAAACGATCCAGCACACCTACCCCTTCTCGTGGCGTTACGACGTGCCGGTGATCTATTATGCTCGCGAGTCGTGGTACATCCGCACCACCGATATCGCGCCGCGCATGGTGGAGCTGAACAAGACGATCAACTGGAATCCTTCCGAGATCGGCGCGGGACGCTTCGGCAACTGGCTCGAAGAAAACAAGGACTGGGCGCTCTCCCGCGAACGCTTCTGGGGAACGCCACTGCCGGTATGGGTCGCCGAGGATTTCGCCATTGGCGACGGCCCCGACTCCGGCAAGCTTTTCGCGGTCGGCTCGGTCGCGGAGCTGCGCGAGGGCTTCATCGACATCGACGGCCAGCAGATGAATCTCGGCGACGCGCTCGACAAGGGCCTCGTTGAACTCGACCTGCACAAGCCTTTCGTTGATCGCATCTGGTTTGTCCGCGACGGCAAGCGCTTCAATCGTACGCCGGAGCTGATCGACGTCTGGTTCGACAGCGGCTCGATGCCCTTCGCCCAGCTCCACTACCCGTTCGAGAACAAAGAGCTGTTCGACAAGACCTTCCCGGCGGACTTTATCGCCGAGGGCGTCGATCAGACGCGCGGCTGGTTCTACACGCTGCACGCCATCGCGACGCTCATCTTCGACCGCCCGGCCTACCGGAACCTGGTCGTCAACGGCCACATCCTCGACAAAAAAGGGCAGAAAATGTCCAAGTCGAAGGGCAATGTGGTCGATCCGTTCGAGTCAATGGAGCAGTACGGCGCGGACGCCATCCGCTGGTACCTGATGATTACCAGCCCGCCGTGGCGTCCCAAGCTTTTCAACGTTGCCGAAATCGAGGAGGAGCAGCGCAAGTTCTTCCGCGCCTTCATCAACAGCTACAACTTCTTCGTGCTCTACGCCAACGTCGATGGCTTCCGCAACGAAGAGGCCACCATTCCGTTCGCCGAGCGTTCGGAGCTCGACCGCTGGGTGCTCTCCAGCCTCAACACGCTCGTTGCCGAAGTGACGCGCCGCATGGAGAGTTACGACCTGACCGGCGCGAGCCGACTCATTGGCGACTTTACGGTTGACGACCTGTCGAACTGGTATATCCGCCGCTCGCGCAAACGCTTCTGGAAGGGCGAGATGGGGCCGGACAAGCTCTCGGCTTACCAGACCCTCGCCACGGTGCTCGAAACGCTCTCGAAGCTGATGGCTCCGTTCGCCCCCTTCATCGCTGAAAAAATCTGGCTGGATCTGAAGAGCGTCGGCGGAACTGCGAAGGCCGAATCGGTACACCTGGCCGACTGGCCGGTAGCTGATGAAAGCTGCATCGACGAGGCGCTCGAAGAGCGGATGAAGAAGGCGCAGATCATTACGTCACTGGTGCGCACCATGCGCGAAAAGGCTTCCATCAAGGTGCGTCAGCCGTTGAAGCGCATCCTGCTCGCCGCTGCCGAACCCGGTTCTCGGGCTTCCTACGAGCTGGTCTCCGACATCATCAAGGAAGAGGTCAACGTCCAGAAGATCGAGTACGTCGAGGACGAAGAGGGCTCGGTCATCAGCAAAAAGGCCAAGCCAAACTTCAAGACCCTCGGCCCACGCTTCGGCAAAGACATGAAAGCGCTGGCCGAAGAGATCCGGATCATGAGCCACAAGCAGATCGCGCGGCTCGAACAGGAGGGTGAGATCGAGATTGACCTCGACGGACGCCTCTTCAAAATTGAGCGGACGGACGTCGATATCGTGCATGAGGACATCGAGGGGTGGCTCGTGGCAGCCGACGACGCGCACCGCATCATGGTGGCGCTCGACACGGAGATTACCGAAGAGCTGGAGCTGATGGGTCTGGCCCGCGAGCTGGTCAGCAGGATTCAGACCGTCCGCAAGGAGAGCGGGCTCGAAATCACCGACCGGATCGTGCTGCATCTCAACGCATCCGGCAAGCTGGCCGATGCCATTCGTCAGTACGAGACCTACATTATGGAAGAGACGCTGGCCGTCGAGCTGAACTGCCCGTCATCGAAGCCCGGTGTGCCCTACGCGATCAACGAGCTTGAGTGTGAGCTGGTACTTGAAAAATCCGGATTATGATGTTATAATCTATATCTCAGTTTTTTTACGGTTTACCGTTGGAACCTCTAACCCATGACCAGCATGTCGAAGAAAACCAGCACCGCCAAGGCAGGCGCCGCCGAGCCTTCGGAGCCGACGAGAGTGATCAGAACCTACCTGACTGACGAGGAACTCGAACACTTCAGGCAGATTCTGCTGAAACGGCGTGAAGAGGTTCTGCGTGACCTCGATATCCTTCGCTCCTCACTGTCCGAGGAGAGTGTCGAGGACTCGATCAACTCGAATTACTCGATGCACATGGCCGATCACGGCACCGAAACCATGGATCGCGAACAGCGCTTCATGTTCATCGCCCGTGACGAAAAATATCTGCACTACATCGACCAGGCTCTCGATCGCATCCGCAACAAGACCTACGGTATCTGCACCAAATCGGGCAAGCCGATTCCCAAGAAGCGTCTTGAGGCCGTGCCGCACACCTCGGTCAGGATCGAGTTCAAGCAGACCAAGAAATAACGTGAAAGGCTATCTTGCCGGAGCATCGACAACGTATTCAAGGGCTGCCTCGAAAGGCGGCCCTTTGTGTTGTTGAGTTCTGAAGCAGAAGAGCCTGAGGCGGCAGACTGTTAAAGTTGCCAGGCTGGAAATTGCCACGGAAGTACAATATTTATCCGCTTGTTTACTATGAAAATTGCCATTGCCGGAACCGGTTACGTCGGTTTGTCCATCGCCTGCCTTCTGGCCCAGCATCATGAAGTTGTTGCTCTGGACATCGTTCCCGAGAAGGTCGAGCTGATCAATAATCGCAAGTCACCGATTGTCGATTCGGAGATCGAGGATTTTCTCGCGAACAAAGAGCTGAACCTCAGGGCGACGCTGGATAAGGAGGACGCTTATTCCGGTGCGGATTTTGTGGTGATTGCCACGCCGACCGATTACGATCCCGAGAGCAACTATTTCAATACCCGCTCGGTCGAATCGGTGATTCGTGATGTTATGGCGATCAATCCGAAGGCGGTGATGGTTATCAAATCAACCATTCCAGTTGGCTATACGGCCAAGACCCGGCAAGAGATGGGGTGTGACAATCTGCTCTTTTCACCGGAGTTCCTGCGCGAAGGCAAGGCACTGCACGACAACCTCTATCCGTCGCGCATCATCGTCGGCGAGCGTTCGGAGCGGGCGGAGACGTTTGCCAATCTTCTGCGCGAAGGGGCGCTCAAGGAGGATATTCCGGTGTTGTTCACCGACAGCACGGAGGCCGAAGCGGTCAAGCTTTTTTCCAATACCTACCTGGCGATGCGTGTGGCCTATTTCAACGAGCTGGACACCTACGCCGCGACGCATGGCCTGGATACGCGACACATCATCGAAGGCGTTGGGCTTGATCCGCGCATCGGGTCGCACTACAACAACCCTTCGTTCGGTTATGGCGGCTACTGCCTCCCGAAAGACACCAAGCAGCTGCTGGCTAATTATCGGGATGTGCCGCAGAATCTGATTCATGCCATCGTCGAGTCCAATACCACGCGCAAGGATTTCATTGCCGACAGCATTATCCAGCGGAACCCGAAGGTGGTCGGTGTCTATCGCCTCATCATGAAGGCGGGCTCGGACAATTTCCGCGCTTCGAGTATTCAGGGTATCATGAAGCGCATCAAGGCCAAAGGCATCGAGGTGATCATTTACGAACCGGTGATGGAGGAAACCGAGTTTTACCACTCACGCGTGCTCAATGATCTGGAGGCGTTCAAGCAGGAGTCGGATGTCATTATTGCCAATCGTATGACTTCCGATCTTGAAGATGTTACTGACAAGGTGTATACCCGCGATTTGTTCGGTCACGATGCCTGATCGCTTTTTTTGCCAATGCTCTTGGCGCTGATGGTGATCGTTAAAGAATGGAAAAAGCCGGTCGAATCTTTTGGGATTCGACCGGCTTTTCTGCTGAATTCAGGTGGCGCTTTGCCGGGGAGGTGATCAGTCGTTCTCCTCTTTGTCGGTCGTGGCGTCGGTAATCGGGATAGGGTAGTCGCCGCTGAAGCAGGCAGTGCAGTAGCTGCACTTTTCGCCCTCGAATTCCGGCACGCTGTTCAGAAGCCCCTGCATGGTCAGGTAGCGGAGTGAATCCACACCGATGTAGTCCCTGATTTTTTCAATATTTCCCAGCTCGTCCTCCGCGTCGGCAAGCATGTGGGTCAGCAACTGTCGCTTGGAGGGGAAGTCCATGCCGTAAAAGCAGGGATTGGTGATCGGTGGCGAGCTGATGTGCAGATGAATCTCTTTCGGATTGGCTTCGCGAACGAGCTTGATGAGCATCTTGGCTGTCGTGCCGCGCACGATCGAGTCGTCGACGAGGATGATCGGACGGCCCTGCATGACGCCGCGCACGATATTGTATTTCGAGCGAACCTTGATTTCACGGCTTTGAATGCCCGGCTGAATAAAGGTGCGGCCAACATAGTGGTTGCGGATCAGGCCGTGCTCGAAGCGCGCAGGCTTGCCGAGTTTGTTGCTTTCTCTGACGAAGCCGAGCGCAGCCGTGTTCGATGAGTCCGGCACGCTGACTACGGCCAGCTCCTTGTCGTTGGGGTCTCGTTCGATCGTTGATTCCCTGGCCAGGTTCTTGCCGAGGTTTCTGCGCACCTTGTCAACCGAGTGCCGAAAGATGAAGCTGTCCGGGCGGGCGAAATAGACATACTCGAAGATGCAGCGAGCCTTGCGCTCGACCGGCGGCAGGAACAGCGAGATCGGCTTTTCGTTTTCTATTGAGAGGTGGTCGATCAAGAGAATCTCTCCCGGTGCGATGTCGCGGATGTACTCAGCCTTGATGATGTCGAAAGCACAGGTTTCGCTTGCTACCACGTAGGCCAGCTCACCGGTTGCGGGATCGATTTTCTTGCCGAGAGCCAAGGGGCGCACGCCGTAAGGGTCTCGCGCCGCAATCATCTGGTTGTTGGCCAGAATCACGATCGAAAAAGCTCCTTCTACCTGCCGCAATGCATCGTAAATCTGGTGCAGTGGCTCTTTTTCCTTGCTGCGCGCAGCAAGGTGCGGGATGATTTCGGTATCCGATGAGGCCTGGAAAATCACGCCCTCTTCGGTCAGCTCCTTGCGCAAAACTCTCGAATTGGTCAGGTTTCCGTTGTGGGCGATGGCGAGGCTGCCGGAGCGGTAGGTGAGGGAGAAAGGCTGGATGTTGTTGTTCGATTTGGAGGCGCCGGTGGTGGAGTAGCGGTTATGGCCGATTGCTGCGTATCCGCTCAGGTTCTCGAAAATCTGTTCGTCCCTGAAAACTTCGGATACCAGTCCCGGCCCTTTATGCTGCTTGAACAGGGTCTTTTTCTTGGCCTTGTTGTATTCGGCAACTACGATACCTGCTGCTTCCTGTCCCCGGTGTTGTAGCGAGTAGAGGCCGTAAAAGGTATCTTCGGCGGGAGTTTTTGAGTTGAAAATGCCGAAAACTCCGCACATATCGATCAAATCTTGAGATTGTGTAAAATCTTTACCGTCCAGCGGCAAGTGAAGCTAATATATCAAGGGGAAACATAAAAACCATGAAAGAGAAAAAGGGGTTTGCATAACACGCCAAACAGGTCATTTTGTCATCTGTCGTTCACTCCGGCTTTCCGAATAGTTCAATGGAGAATTAGCTCTGTTGTGACCTCTGAACTGCTTTGGCTGGAATGGAATAAGCGGTTCAGCCGTTGTTAGCAGACAGTAGTCAGCACATCTTCATTCACTCAACTGATCATCAATGAACTCATCCACGAAAAAAACTCCGTCACAATCGGTCTGGACATGGATTGTTATTACCCTTTTGTGGGGAAGCGTTTTCTTCGCTACCTCTACCTGGATTCTCGGCATTGTTTCCGGCTGGTTTGACGGCGGCGCATTCAGTCCCGATCGCGCCGAAGCGCTGCGCGTCTATGCAATGTATGTTCCTGCGCTGTTGGTTGTTGCGCTCTCGGCCATGGTGATACAAAGCCGACTCGACCCGGACTGGCAAAAGCAGAGAGAGCGCGAAAAAGCGGTTCGGGCAGGAAAGCGTGAACAGCTTTTTGTTTCGTTTGCGGCCAGCATTGCCACGAGCTCTCTTTTCACTTTGTTGACGGCTGCTGCTCACATGGTCGCCGCGCCGGTTATCGGAACAGCTGTCAGTTTCAGCGTGAAGACCGTGCTGGTTGCCGCAGGGCTTAACATCGTGTTTGGACTTGCAGCATCGCTGTTTGTCGGGATGATTTTTCTGGTGTTTGGCGTTGCAAAAGGAGGTTCGAAGGCGTGAAGCGTTCGGCGGAAAGGGCATAAAAAAAGCGCAGGGTAACCTGCGCTTTTCCTGTATTTTTCGTGGAGCTAAGGAGACTCGAACTCCTGACCCTTTGCATGCCATGCAAATGCTCTACCAACTGAGCTATAGCCCCATCGAGAAGGCTTAATTATCAGAAAAAAAATTTGCATTTCCAACAGCTTTTTTTGAATCTTGGGGGTGAAAGTTTTAAAAGCTGAAAAAAAATGACACTATGGGGCTGCTGTACAGTATGAAAGAGGGTTTTTCAGGGATTGGCCGGGCCAAACTTCCTGCTTTTGTGACCATAGCTGTCGGCTTTTTCTCACTACTGTTGCTGGGCTTGTTCGGCACGGTCTCTCTCAGCTTTTATCAGGTGATTCAGGAGGTGCGCTCTCGCGTTGAACTGGAGGTTTTCTTTGATGAAACCGTCAACGACGGTCAGGCGCGCTCGCTCGGAGAAAAGATGCAGGCGATTCCCGGAGTGGCTGAAACGCACTATATCTCCCGGGATGAAGCTGCATCGAGGTTCAGGCGTGATTTTGGAGAGGATGTCGTGACCATTCTGGGCATGAATCCCCTCCCTCGCTCGGTGACGCTGAATATCGATCAGCGCTACGCTCTTCCGGACAGTATCGCCGTTATCAGAAAGAAGCTTGAAGCCTTGCAACAGGGGCTCGACATCCGGTACAATCAGGAGTATCTGACAGGCATCGAGAAGAACGCGCGGCTTTTTACGCTGATTACGGCTGTCGCCGGTGGCGTGATTGCGCTGGCCACCATCGTTATGAACGCTTTTACGGTACGGCTTGCCATGTACGCCCGGCGTGACCGCATCAAAACCATGAGGCTGGTCGGGGCCACCCGCCGCTTCATCAGCGCGCCATTTCTTATCGAGGGTGCAGTGCTCGGACTGATTTCAGGCGGACTGGCCGCGCTCGGCCTCTGGCTCGCGTTCGATCAGGCCTTGCTGCGCTTCGAGCCGGCCATCTACCAGATTCTGCATCCTTCCACGCTCTACGTCTATCCCGCGATGGCCCTGCTTGGCCTCGTGCTCGGAGTTTTTGGCAGCATCTTTTCGGTGGCGCGCTTTCTGCGGCGGACGTAATTACTCTTTCTCGAAGCTGTAAAGCATCTCGATCTCCTCTGCCCAGCTTTCGGAGTTCGGAGTTTCGAGAATCAGCGGAATCTCCTCCATCGCCGGGTGCTGCATGAGATGCACGAACGCCTCGCGCCCGATCATTCCCTCTCCGATGCAGGCGTGCCGGTCAACCCGGCTGCCAAGCTTCTGTTTTGCATCGTTCAGATGCATTCCCCTCAGGTACGATAAGCCCACCACGCGGTCGAACTCCGCCAGCGTGGCGTCGAACGCTTCGGGCGTACGCAGGTCGTAGCCGCTGGCGAACAGGTGGCAGGTGTCGAGGCAGACGCCGACCCGCGATTTGTCTTCGACCAGCTCGATGATTCGCGCAAGATGCTCGAAGCGCCAGCCGAGATTACTGCCTTGTCCTGCCGTGTTTTCGATCACCGCCGTTACGCCCGCCGTCGCGTTGAGCGACAGGTTCACCGACTCGGCGATGGTGGCGAGGCACTCATTCTCACTGACGAGATTGAGATGGCTGCCGGGGTGGAAGTTCAGCATCGTGAGGCCGAGCGCTTCGGCGCGCTGCATTTCGGTGGTGAACGCCTTGCGCGACTTTTCGAGCTTTTCAACTTCGGGAGCGCCGAGGTTGATGAGGTAGCTGTCGTGCGGCAAAATGTGCTGGGGCAGGAATCCCGCCTCCTCGCAGTTCCGCCGGAATGCCTCGATCGAAGCCGTCGAAAGCGGTGCGGAGTGCCACTGGCGTTGGTTCCGAGTGAACATGGCGAACGCTTTCGCGCCGATTTTCTGTGCGTTCAGCGGGGCGTTTTCGACGCCTCCGGCAATACTGACATGGGCGCCGACCCGTTTCATACTATCGTCTGGTTTGGATGTTTTCGTGAATCGAGCATACCGTAACGGCGATCTGCTGCCGGAAGTTCACTCGTTCAGTTTGTCGATGATGGTGTCAGGCAGGTTTGCGGTTTTGCGGATCGACCAGCCGCCGTGCTGCGACTGCCGGCTTGAGAGCATCTCGCCGAGCAGACCGGTCGAGAAGAACTGCACACCGAGGATGATGAGCAGTATGCCAAGAAAGAGAATCGGCCGGTTGCCTGCCGGTTGGTTGAAAAAGTACTTTTCGATGGTGACATACAGGCCGATGCTCAGGCCAGCGAGGAAGCTGCCGAGTCCCATCATGCCGAAGAAGTGCATGGGGCGTCTCAGGTAGCGCGTGATGAACATCACCGAGAGGAAATCGAACAGGCCGGGTAGGAACCGCGACACGCCGAACTTGCTGGTGCCGAATTTGCGGGCGTGGTGCCTGACCGGAATTTCAGTGACGCGGAAGCCTTTCCACTTGGCGAGCACCGGAATGTAGCGGTGCATCTCGCCGTGCAGGTCGAGCGAATCGGCCAGTTCCCGGTTGAAGGCTTTCAGGCCGCAATTGAAGTCGTGCAGTTGAATGCCGCTGAAGATGCGCGTCGTCAGGTTGAAAAGCTTCGATGGCATCGTTTTGCTCAGCGGGTCGTTGCGCTCGCGCTTCCAGCCGCTCACCAGATCGAAGCCTTCATTCAGTTTCATGACGAGCGCCGCGATCTCCTGTGGATCGTCCTGCAAATCGGCGTCCATCGTTACCACCACCTCGCCTGATGCCACGCGCAGCCCTGCTGAAAGCGCTTCGGTTTTACCATAATTCCGGCGGAACGAGATCAATTTTAGCTCTGGCCTGCCAGTCATCAACTCCCCGATCACCTTGTCGGAACCATCGGTTGAACCGTCATCGACCATGATTACCTCGAAGCTGAACGGCGCATCGAAGCATCGCGCCAGATCGGGACTGTTCAGCGCTGCGAACAGTTGGGCGCACAGCTCGGGGAGCGACTCCCGCTCGTTATAGAGCGGCACGATGACGGAGAGGCTCGTCATCTACACCCCCCGCGTTTCGGGGTTCCAGATGTACTTGTGCAGCTGAAGCTGCATCCGAACCGGCAGCCGGTCGCGCAGAATCCACTCCGCCAGCAGGCGCGGTTCGAGCTGGCCGAACACCGTGCCGAAGATGAGCGTGCACTTGCCGAGCAGGCCTTGTTTCGTGATGAAATCGCGCGCCCACAGGTAGTCTTCCTCCGAGGCTACGACGATCTTGAACTCGAAGCGTTTGGGTGATGCGAGTGCCAGCGGGATGTTATCCATGCAGTTCTGCTCGGCGACTCCCGATGACGGAGTTTTGATATCGATGATCGTATGCACGCGCGGATCGACGCGGTTCACCGGCAGGAAGCCGCCGGTTTCGAGCAGCACCTTCGCGCCTTTGTCGCAGAGTGCGGAGAGCAGCGGATAGACCTCCGGCTGAAGCAGCGGCTCGCCGCCGGTGACTTCAACGATTGGCGCATCGAACGTTAGTGCGCGACGGACGACTTCGTCAATCGTCATCGCCGTGCCCGCTTCCTCGGCATAGGTCGTGTCGCAGTAGTTGCAGCCGTGGCCGCATCCGGCGAGGCGCACGAAGGCGCACGGCCATCCCGCGAACGATGATTCGCCCTGAATGGAGTGGAAGATTTCGCTGATGCTGATGGTCGCCGTTGTCATGGCATCTGCTCGTCAAGCAGTTGTTCGAGCGCATCGGGGTAAAGGCGGTGTTCGCAGCGGAGCACCCGTTCGGCAAGCGATTCGGGCGTGTCCTCCGGCAGCACCGGCACATGGTTCTGCTTGATGATGCGCCCCTTGTCGTACTCCTCGTTCACGAAATGCACCGTCGCGCCGCTCCGGGTTTCGCCCGATGCGATGACCGCTTCGTGCACACGAATTCCGTACATGCCGTGGCCGCCGAACTCCGGCAAAAGCGACGGATGGATGTTTACGATCTTTTCCGGATAAGCGGCGATCACCGCGTCCGGGATCTTGCGCAGATACCCGGCAAGCAGGATCATGTCGATCTGCCGATTCCGGAGCGCCTCCAGCATAGCGCTGGCAAACTCGTCATGCGAATCGAACTGCGATTCCGACAAGTGAATTGCCTCGATACCATACTCTTTCGCAAAATCCATCGCGCCGCATTCCGCGCGGTTCGATAGGCATAGCACGATCTCGGCGGGCAGCTCGCGTTCGATGATCGCATGGAACAGCGCTTTGAAATTGGAGCCCGTTCCCGAGCAGAAGACTGCCAGCCGTTTTTTGTTGTCACTCATTCAGATCGAGAGCAAAGGATTTTGTGAAGTTCTTCTAATATGCACCCTAACGTTGCTTTTTTCAAGCTGAAAGGTTTCCTGCGCCGGGCTCCGGCGGGAACTGAGTTTAGTTCACCGGTCGGTAAAATCGCGGATTTTTGTAAATTCCCCGTTTCACTTTACGATTTAAACGAAAATAATTTTCTGCTCATGTCCGATCCTGTCATCAAACGGGCGCTCGTGTCTGTTTCCGACAAAACCGGCATCGTCGATTTCTGCCGTGAACTGGCCTCGATGGGTGTCGAAATTTTCTCCACCGGTGGTACCCTTAAGGCGCTTCAGGATGCCGGTATCGCAGCCGAATCCATCTCCACCATCACCGGTTTTCCGGAAATCATGGACGGCAGGGTCAAGACGCTCCATCCGAAAATCCACGGCGGTCTGCTCGCTGTGCGCGATAACGCCGAGCACCAGCAGGCGGCTCGCGAGAACGGCATCGAATTCATCGACCTCGTGGCGGTTAACCTGTACCCTTTCGAGGCGACGATTGCCAAAGCGGACGTGAGCTTCGAGGAGGCGATCGAGAATATCGACATCGGCGGTCCGTCGATGCTGCGTAGTGCGGCCAAGAACAACGAGTCGGTCACGGTCATCACCGATGCCGCCGATTACGCCACCGTGCTTGACGAAATGAAGTCAAACGGCGGCGCGACCACGAGGACAACCCGCCTGACGCTCGCGGCAAAGGTCTATGCGCTCACCTCGCGCTACGACACGGCCATCGCGGCTTACATGGCGAAAGCTGCCGGAGTCGAAGGCGCGAACGACACGATGACCGTCAAGCTCGAAAAGGAGCTGGGGATGCGCTACGGCGAGAACCCGCACCAGAGCGCCGGACTCTACAAGATGGACGATGGCAACGGCACCCGCTCGTTCGGCGCGATTTTTGAGAAGCTGCACGGCAAGGAGCTGTCGTACAACAACATGCTCGATATCGCCGCCGCGACTGGCATCATCGAAGAGTTCCGCGGCGAGGAGCCGTCGGTGGTGATCGTCAAGCACACCAACCCGTGCGGCGTCGCGCAGGCTCCGACGCTCTGCGAGGCGTACCGCAAAGCCTTCTCGACCGACACGCAGGCTCCGTTCGGCGGAATCATCGCCTTCAACCGCCCGCTCGACATGGAGACGGCAAACGCGGTCAACGAAATCTTCACCGAAATCCTCATCGCACCGGCCTTCGAGGAGGGCGTGCTCGATCTGCTCATGAAGAAGAAGGATCGCCGACTCGTGCTCCAGAAGCAGCCGCTGCCGAAAGCTGGCTGGGAGTTCAAATCCACGCCGTTCGGAATGCTCGTGCAGGAGCGCGACAGCAAGATGGTTGCTCCTGAAGAGCTGAAGGTGGTGACGAAGCGCCAGCCGACCGAAGAGGAGCTGGCCGACCTGATGTTCGCCTGGAAGATCGCCCGTCACATCAAGTCCAACACGATTCTCTACGTCAAGAACCGCCAGACCTTTGGCGTCGGCGCAGGCCAGATGTCGCGCGTCGATTCCTCGAAAATCGCCCGCTGGAAAGCTTCGGAAGTGGGCCTTGACCTGAAAGGCTCGGTCGTCGCCTCGGACGCCTTCTTCCCCTTCGCCGACGGCCTGCTCGCCGCCGCCGAAGCCGGAGTCACCGCCGTCATCCAGCCCGGAGGCTCGATCCGCGACAACGAAGTCATCGAAGCCGCCGACGCCAACAACCTCGCGATGGTGTTTACGGGGATGCGGCACTTCAAGCACTGATCTTATCCCCGGACTGAAGTCCGGGGCAACACAAGAGCGCGTAAGATCATAATGTCAGCAGTGTTCAAACCCTGCTGGATGTAAGAATGAAAAAGACTGCAAAGGCAGCAGGAACAAAGCGATAAGCGATGTTCCGGCTGCCTTTTTTGTTTCCTTCATGATACCAGTCAGACCGTATCTCCTCACAAAAATCTCACCACCAGAAACACCCCAACAATAACGAACGCTACGGCGATGCGAACGGCGATGCCGATAGCCATGCCGAGCCAGGTTCCGAGTCCGGCAGTGCCGGCTGAGCGGAGGTCTTTGTTGGCGTAGAGTTCGCCGAGGACGGCTCCGATGAAAGGCCCGATGATGATGCCCGGCAGACCAAAGATAAGGCCAATCACCGTTCCGATTGCTGCGCCGATGATGCCGTATTTGCCCGCGCCGAAGCGTTTGGCTCCGAGCAGTCCAGCGAGGAAGTCGATGAGGTAGGCCGCCGCGGTGAGCACGCCGAGAATGGTGAGCGTTCCCCAGCCGACGTAGGCAAAGCCTTCAGCCCATGCGGCTAAGACGAGTCCCGCGAAGATGAGCAGCACGCCGGGCAGAGCGGGCAGCAGGAGGCCTGCGAATCCGGCGATGAGCAGGATCGCGGAGACGAGCCAGAGGATGGTGGAGGTTTCCATGATGTACGGTTGCTTTTCAAAATGACTTCAGGGATAACAAGGACTACAACGACAATAATGAGATTTATTGTTTGTTGGTTCTTTCAAGCGCTGCCTGTGCGTTTCGCTTGAGTCGGCGTAGGCCGAGGCGCATTGCCGGGGTTCCAGCGAAGAGTTTGCGGAATTGCGAGTTGGTGAGTTCGAGGGCATGGGCTGGGGTCAGTTCTGCCAGCTCTTTTTTCGTCTCGAAACCCGGATAGGCTTTGTGCTTTGCGACGGTGTTGTGCGGGCAGGCGTCGAGGCAGTGGTCGCAGCCGTAAAGCCAGCCTTCGGTCATTGCAGCCTCCTCGTCGGTGAAGTCGCGTTTCAGCTCTATCGTCAGGTATGAAATGCAGCGCCGGGCGTCGAGCTTGCCGGAGGCGGTGAGCGCTCCCGTGGGGCAGGCGTCGAGGCAGGCGGCGCAGCCTTCGCAGGGATCCCAGTCGAGTGGCGCGTCTGGTTCGAGGTCGAGGTCGAGCAGCAGTTCTCCGAGGAAAACTCGCGAGCCGTAACCGGGCACGATGAGCAGCGTGTTCTTGCCGGTGCGTCCGATTCCGGCGGCTTCGGCCCACTCTTTTTCGAGCACCGGCGAGCTGTCCACGCAGACCTTGCCGTTGACCGGCTGGTCGCAGATCGACCGGATGAAGTCGAGCAGCTCCTTCAGCAGTTCGCCAACGACGCGGTGGTAGTCTGAAATGACGGCGTAGCCGGAGATTGCGCCGGGCTTTGTGGGCGCGGGCCACGGCAGGGCGACGGAGAGGACGGTCTTAACGCCGGGCAAAAGCAGCTCCGGATTGGCGCGCGCTTCAATGCCCGTTTCGAGGTAACCCATCTCGCCGTGCCGCTTCTCGTCGATCATCGCGCGGTACATCTCCATCGCTTCGGACAGCGGGTTGGCAGCGGCGAATCCGGCGGCGCAGAAACCGAGGTCGAGGGTTTTTTGCCGGATTGTTTCTTTCATTGTCAGCCGCTTTTCAGACATATCGATTCACCATTGGTTGCGATAACCTGCATTTCTTCTTAAATATACGAGTCAACTTCACGTAGTTGTTCCGCAACCTTTCGAACCGCCACCAATTCCTTCATGCAGCGACGCGAGTTTTTCCAGCATTTCCTCAAACGCGCCGGTATCGGGGCGGGCGCAGTCACCGCCGCAACCGCCGGTCTTGTCGGCTATTATCAACCCCGTAAGGAGGTATACGATGCCTCCGGCAAGAATAATGACGAGTTGCCCGAGAAGCTGACGACACCGAAAAAGGCGGTGGTGATCGGCGGCGGGCTGGCAGGCATCAGCTCGGCGCTGGAGCTTGCGCGGCGGAACTTCGAGGTGACGCTGGTCGAGGCCTCGCCGTCGCTCGGCGGCAAGCTGACCGGCTGGCCCATCGAGGCGCTCGGCGAGCAGTTTCCGGTGGAGCACGGCTTCCACGGCTTTTTCGATCAGTACTACAACCTGAACGAAATGTTCGCCTCGGCAGGCATTGGCAGCGAAATGTTCACCGCCTCACCCGGCTATCCGGTCATCTTCAGCGACCAGCAGGTCGAGGTGTTCGGTCAGACGCCGAAGTGGTTTCCGTTCAACATTCTGTCAGTCGTCCAGCAGTCGAAACGGCTCGACATCGCGTCGTTCCTGAAGGACTATCCCGGACTGTGGCCGGTCATCAGCATGTTCCGTTACCAGTACGACCGCACCTTCCATGATTGGGACAGCATCGATTTTATGACCTACTGCCAGCGTGGCGAGGTGCTTCCGGCGTTTATCGACACCGTGCTGCACCCCTTTTCGGACGCTACGATGAATCGTATGGAGGTGCTCTCCGCCGCCGAGGCGATGCGCTACTTCCACTTCTACTTCATGGGAAGTCCGGAGGGGCTGGCCTTCAAAATCACCACGAAGGACTGCATGAGCGCCCTCATCGACCCGCTGGAGAAGAAGCTAACGTCGATGGGCGTGCGGGTGCTGAAAGGGCAAAAGGCGCGGAACCTCGTCATGCAAAACGGGCGCGTCACGGCGGTGCGGCTCGATGGCGCGGGAGGCGCGAGCGGCGCGGTGGCTTCGATTCCGAAGCGCGAGGTGCCGGTGACGGGGTGGCTGCAACACACCTCCGAAGCGGGGATTCCCGTGCTCGTGGCGCGGAGCGGAGCGGAGTGGGTCGCCCTCGACGGGCGCTGCACCCACATGGGTTGCCCGGTCGGCTCCGAAGAGGGCTCGGACGGTCTGTACTGCCCCTGCCACGCCGGTCGGTTCGACGCCGAAGGGGTGCCCTTCAGCGGCCCGCCGAAAGCGCCGCTTGCACGACTTGACGTTCGCGAGGCGGGGGAGATGCTCGTCATCGAAAAGGCGCCGTCAAGCTCGTCGCCCGCCGTCGTCGCCGCCGAAGAGCTTCCGTGCGACTACTGCGTAGTGGCTTCGGACGTGCGCGGCACTCGCGAGTTGATTGCCAGCAGCCAGCCAGACAACCGCGACTTCGCCAACCGCGTGGCCGATCTCGGCGAGGCCGATCCCTACGTCGTCTGGCGTGTCTGGCTCGACCGCCCGCTTTCGTCCGCCGACTTTCCGTTCTACACCGTGTCGGGCTATACTTACACCGACTCGATTACCTTCTATTCGAGCTTCCAGCAGCCCTTCATCGACTGGGCGAAGCGCACCGGCGGCTGCGTTGCCGAGCTGCACGCCTACGCCGTTGCGCCGGAAGACGTTCGCCCCGAGCCGGAGATTCGCGCTGCGATGCTGCAAGAGCTGTACGCCATGTTCCCGGAATCGAAAAATGCAACGATCCGGCACGAACTCTTCATGATGCAATCGAACTTCACCCGCTGGGCACCTGGTGACCACGCCAAGCGACCCGCCGTTGAAACTCCCTATCCTAATCTCTTTCTTGCTGGAGACTGGGTGCGCACCAACGCTCCGGTTTTCCTCATGGAAGCTGCCGCCTTCACCGGCAGGCAGGCCGCCAATGCGATCGCCGCAAAAGAGTCGCTGCGGCAGAGGCCGTTGCCGATTGTGCCGATGGATGGGATATTCGCGTAGGGGTGCTTGTCCAGGGCAAAGTTCTCTTGGTTTGTTGGTCAATTGTTGTGAAAACCGACGATCATATAGCGCTTGTCTTTCCAGCAGATATGCAGACCGGTATAGAGCGATTCCGGCACGTTGCTGTCGATGACCGCGTGCGTGATTCCA
The DNA here is from genome assembly GCF_000020505.1 of Chlorobaculum parvum NCIB 8327. Classification (NCBI taxonomy): domain Bacteria; kingdom Pseudomonadati; phylum Chlorobiota; class Chlorobiia; order Chlorobiales; family Chlorobiaceae; genus Chlorobaculum; species Chlorobaculum parvum. The sequence goes on along the minus strand of NC_011027.1, from coordinate 1,873,948 downwards.
TAGTTCGTATGAAGGGCTCTGAGCAGTGCCGGTCCTGACGAGGTGGCTTCGTTTTTGTAGAATGCCTCAGCCTTTCTGTTACGGTGATACCATTCAAGGATCTCGCGGTCTTTGTAGGGGTGGGTTTTCAGGTTGATGAAGATCGGTGCGCCGGTTTCAAGGCGAAACGGATCGAACTTACCATTGCGCGTCGGGATGAGCCAGAGGTCATCGGCGGTCGAGTGATGTCGGGCGAAGCTCATCACTTTCTCTTCAGGGCTCTCTTTTGTCGCGAACAGTGCGGAGGCCTGTGCCGGAAGGTGCGCCATGACCGGCGCGATAACGCCGATGCAGCCAACCAGAAGCAGCACCTTTCTGGCGAGCGGTTTGCGTTCCATCAAGGGTATGAGACTCGCGGAGAGCTTTCCGGCGAGAATCGTGTAGGCAAGCGGCAGCAGGATTACCGATGTTCTCCAGGGTGTGAGCACTTCGAGTGAGGGCCATGAGACGAAATAGAGCAGCGGCACCGTGATGGCAATAACCGCCGCTAGCGGCAGCATGATCCAGAAGAGCGGTGATTTGCGGACTATGCCCATCGAAATCACGATGATCGCCATGGAAATGTAATCCTCATAGTTGAGCCAGTGACTCACTTTGGTGTGGGTTGCAATGCGCTGGGTCGAGAGGATGCTCATCGCTTCCCGTCCGATATCCGGTGTTGTATAGGCAAACAGCAGTTTGTAGCGTATGACCAGTGGTGCCGACAGGCCGATGAACAGCATGAGCGGGAGAAGGACGTCCCGGCTGATTTTTTTCTCGCGATAGATGGTCAGTGCCGTGAAGCTTCCCTGAATGAGCAGGGCCGAGGGCATGTAGGCCGGGTGGAATGCAGCTCCTACAGCAATGGCGAGCGAGGCCCACATCCGGGCTCCTGCAAGAAAGCGTTCGATGCCGAGAATGATGAGCACGCCGAAAACGCAGGGCTGGAAATAGTGCCCGATGAGGTACTGGGTTCCGAAGCCGAGCTGCATGTTTTTTTCTTCGACGAAAAGCAGGCCGAGGAAGAGGGCGAGCGCCGCGGTATGGTGTTTGATGCCGAACAGGCGATTCGAGATGCTTGCCAGCGACCAGAGCAGAATGGCGAGCAGGATGGGAAAAAGCACATAGACTATCTGGAGGCTGTGCAGCGTGAAAAGGGTCTCGATAAGCAGCGTGAAGGCGGGGAGTGGATCGAGGGTATTGGCCATCCAGTCATGGGAAAGGAAGCCGTAGCCATTTGCGGCAGCTGCGTGCAGGAACTTGGTGTTCTGATTCTCCTCGAAGAGTGGCCGCTGCAACGCGACGATGCTCAATGCTACGCCCAGTATAAGCCAGCCAATAGCGGTAACTATTGTTAATGATTTCCCTCTGGAGCTGCTCATGCGTTGTCCTGCTTTTTTATTGATAATCTTGCTTCGGGGGCTTCTGAATGGTAACGGGGCCGGTTCAGTCGTTCAGGCACTCCACTACCGTGTCGTGCAACAGTGGCCGGAATTTGCGAATCTTCTTGTTCTCCTCGGTCGGCCAGACTCTGTTGCTCAGCAGAATCACCGCCAGATCTCGCTTCGGATCGACCCAGATGCTGGTGCCGGTGTAGCCGAGGTGCCCCCAGGATTTTTCTGAGAAGCGGCTGCCTGCCGATGATTTTCCGGGGGTGATGATGTCCCAGCCGAGCGCTCTCGGGGCGTCGGTTTTCTTCAGGAACATCCGGACCGTCTTTGCCTGAATATATCGGTGTCCGTTGTACTTGCCTCCAGCCATGAGCATTTTCACCATTTTCATCAAATCACCTGTCGTTGTGAACAGACCGGCGTGTCCTGCGGCTCCTCCGAGGAGGGCGGCATTCTGGTCGTTGACGAGCGGTCGCGATCTGGGAAGTGTCCAGGTGGTGTCGGGGGCGGTCGGGGCGATGTATGGCTGGAGTTGGCGGGGAGGATTGAACATTGTCGATTTCATGCCGAGCGGCCCCGAAAAGCGGGCGTGGAAGTTGGCGGGTAGGCTTTGACCGGTCACCTTTTCAATAATCCGGCCGAGCAGGATGAAGCCGAGGTCGCTGTATTTGGTCTCCGTTCCCGGCTTGTAGGCGAGCGAATCCTGTTCGATGGCCTGGAATACCTCATTGGGCGTGCGACAGGTCTCGGCAAAAAAGGTGTGTGCCCTGAGTCCCGAGTTGTGGCGCATGAGCTGTTCGATGGTGATCTTTTCCTTGCCGTTGCAAGCGAAGTTGGGCAGGTATTTTGCGACGGGGGCGTGCAGGTCGAGGGAGTCGCGTTCCACAAGTTGCATGATGATGCTGGTGGTGACGATCGGCTTGGTCAGCGAGGCGGCGTCGTAGATGGTGGTAGTGTCGGCGACTGGGTCTTTCAGGTTGTAGGTCAGGCTGCCGAAGGCCTGGTGATAGACCGTTTGGCCCTTGTAGATCACCGCAAGGCTTGCGCCGGGAAAGACTCCGTCGTTGACGGCTTCCTGCATCACCGCATCGAGCCTTCTGAAATTCGGCCCTGCTGTAGCGGTCGTCAGCGAAACGACCGCAAGCAGGCAGGCGAAAAGGTGTATCCGAAGCAGGCGCATGAGCCTTCAGGATGCGGTCAGAAGAGGGTGAAGCGTACGTAGCGGTTGGGCTTCCTCTTCAGATCGGTGAGCAGGGAGTCGAGCGAAACCAGGGTGGCGCTGAGGTTGTCGTAGAGCGCCGGATCGTTGTTGAGCTTGCCGAGCGAGCCTTTGCCTTCGTTGAGCTGCTTCAGGAGCGTTTCGGTTTCGGCGGAGGCTTTCTTAAGGTTCGCAATGGTCTGTTCGGTATCCTCTGCCAGCGACTTGTCATGCAGCAGCTTCGACAGCAGCCCGTTTCCGTTTGAAATCTGTCCGGCAACACTGTTCAGCTCTTCTGAACTCTTGCGCAGGTTTGCCACGGTTTTTTGCAGGTCTTCGCCCATCTGCTTGTCTGAAATGAGCCGTCCGGCAGGGCCGTCGCCGTTGTTGAGCTTGTCGAGCAGCGTGTTGAGCTTTTCGATGGTGCTCTTGGCATTGTCGGTCAATGCGGAAAGTCCGTCTTCGGGCACGAGCTGGATGAAATCACCCTCCTTGACCGGCTTTCCGGTTCCCGCCTTGATGTCCACATACTTATCGCCCAACACGCCGAGAGAGCGAATTGAGGCCTTCGAGTCCTTCGTGACAAGGTTTGCGTACTCGTTCTGCAACTTCAGGTTGGCCACGACGAACAGCGAGTCGTTCTCCGTGGCGAAGTTGAGGCTTGAGACGGTACCGATCTTCTTGCCAGCGACGGCAACGAAGTTGTTTTCAGCCAGACCGTTGACGTTTTCGGTCATGATCTTGATGGTCGTTACACCGGTGAACACACTGGTGTTTCTGCCGATGACCAGGCCGAGATAGGCAGCGAACCCGAGGCCGAGCAGAAAGAAAATGCCGGTTTTAAGGTCGCTCCATTTCAGTTCTTTCAGGTTTCTCATGCGATAACAGGGGGACTTGAAAAAATTAAAGTTCGAGGATTTTGTCCGACAGGATCGACTTGATGAACGGGTGCTCCGAATTGTGCAACTGTTCGGTCGGGCCGTCGAAAATGATCTTGCTCTGGTACAGCACGGAGACTTCGTCGGCGATGGCGAACACGTCGTCGATGATGTGCGTGACGAACACCGCGCCGAGGTCGTTGCTCTTTTTGAGCGAGGCGATCAGGTTCAGAATCTTGCGCGAGCTGACCGGGTCGAGACCGGCGGTCGGTTCGTCGAAGAGAATCATCTTCGGGTTGAAGATCAGCGCCCGGCCAATCGCAACGCGCTTTTTCATGCCGCCACTGAGGCTTTCGGGGAGCTGCTCCTCGTAGCCTTCGAGCCCGGCGAACCGGATCTGCTCGGTGACCCGCTGTTTGATCTCCTCTTCAGGCAGCCTCAGGTTTTCGCGCAGGAAAAAGCTCATGTTCTGGGCGATAGTCATCGAGTCGAACAGGGCATTGCCCTGGAAGACGATGCCCATTTTGCGCCGGATCGGGTAAAGATCGGCCTCCTTGAGCGGGGTAATATCGACGCCATCGACGAAGACCTGCCCACTGTTTGGCTTGATGAGGCCGAGCATGAGCTTGATGATCGTGCTTTTGCCGACGCCGCTGGGGCCGAGTATCGCCTTGATGGTGTTGTCCTGCACGGTCAGCGAAACCTTGTCGAGAATTACCTTTTCGCCGTACTTCAGCGTGACGTTCCGGAGTTCAATCATATCAGTGCATGATGTCGAGCACGATTTTCGAGACGTAGAAGTTGGCCACGAGCACCAGGCCCGACGAGGCGACGATACCCTTGATGGTTGATCGGCCAACGCCAGCCGTACCGCCGTGTGCCGAGAAGCCGTTGAAGCTGCTGACCAGCGTGATGATAATCGCGAACACCGGAGCTTTGAGGAAGCTGACGACGAAGTCCTTCGGCAGCAGCCTCGGGTAGATCGAGTTCCAGAAGATGCCGGGGTCGAGCTTGTGGTAGAACTGAGCGACGAGAGCGGCGGTCTGCAATCCGGCGAAGTCGGAGAGGGCGATGAGCGGCACGAACATGATGAGCGCGGCCAGCAGCCTCGGCATGACGAGCTTGGCGATGGGGTCGGTGCCGAAGGCGCGCAGGGCGTCGATCTGCTCGGAAATCTGCATCGCGCCGAGTTCCGCGCCGTTACGCGATCCGTAGCGCGCCGAAAGCATCAGGCCCATCAAGAGCGGGCCGAGTTCGCGAAGTACGGCGTTCGAGGTGGAGCGCCCGAGCATCGTCTTGGCGCCGAACTCTTCGAGCAGGTTGCCCACTTCCATTGACATCAGCGCGCCGATGGAGATCGAGCTGACGAGCACGATCGGAATCGACTCGACCCCGCAGATGAGCGCCTGATCAAGCACATCCCGCCAGTAGCGTTTGGCTTTTGGCAGGGTGGAAAAGGCTCTGAGCGCGAAATAGAAAAATTCCTGCATGGTCAGCAGCAGCTCCTTGAGCTGGAGCACTTTGCTATCCACGAAGTTACCGATGAGCGTCAGGGGCATAGTATCAAAATCAATTCATCATAAATCGCGCCCATTCGACTTCCGGCGCTCTGTATGTGGTGCAAGTATAGCAAACTTGCAGGTTTCTTCATCAACGGGCCAAAAAAAATCTCAACCCTTCATCACCGGATACAGCCGGCTTTTCATTTTGGTGACCCACTCGTACGGTATCCAGATCTGGCCGAAATTGTCTTCGTGATCTTTCAAGCCGTGATAGTCCGAGCCGCCCGAGAAGAGCATGAAGTACTCGTTGGCAATCTCCCGGTAGTAGTTCTGGCGGTAGGTGTCGTGCGAAGGGTGAATGATTTCAAGCCCATCGAGCCCGAAGGAGATGAGCTGGCGCAGAATTTCATCGGGCACGTTCTGGGCCGGATGGGCCAGGAACGACAACCCGCCGGCTTCGTTGATGAGCCGGATGACCTCCTGCGGATGCGTTTCGATGCTTTTGACGTAGGCCGGGCTGTGCGAGCCGAGGTATTTGCTGAATGCTTCGCTGAAACTTTTGACGAACCCGCCGTCCTGAAGCACCGCCGCGATGTGCGGACGCCCCACGCTGCCGTTCTGGGCTTTCATGATGATCTGTTCGATCTCGATCTTGACGCCCATTTTGCCGAGTTTCTGCACCATGCGCTCCGCCCGCTCCGTGCGCAGGCGGCGGCAGTTGTCCAGATAACGCTTCAGCTCTGAGTGCTGATAGTCAAAAAAATACCCAAGGATATGGATGTCATACCCCTTGTAGGCCGAGCTCATCTCTACGCCAGGGATCAGCTCAAGCCCCAATTCGAGTGCTAATGGCTTTGCTTTGTCTATACCCGCAACGGTATCATGGTCGGTGATGCTGATGGCTTTCAATCCGCCATGAACCGCCTTACGAACGATCTCTTCGGGTGTGAACAGGCCGTCCGAACATTTGGTGTGTATGTGTAAATCCGCTTTATCAAAGCCATTATGCCCTACACCTGACGAGCTGTATGGCATGGCCAAAGTTTGGTTTTCATGTTTTTATTCTAATCCTCATATATAACAAAATTTCCGGCCTTGTTTACAGGAATAGAATAAATTTTCGCGGTAGAAAGTTGCATTCCGGTAGGAAGGTGCAGGGGGCGTGAATTGATAATTGACAGTGGATAATTGATAATGTTGGGACGAGAGGCGGGGCGATCTGTAGGGGCAGGCCTTGCGCCTGCCCTTTCCAAAATACCGAGGCATATCCGCAATCAGGGCGCAGGTCATGCGTCCCGACAATCACGGCATCAGGTGCCCGGTGCCGATCATGATGATGAGGCTGATGCCGAGTAGCAGGCGGTAGCCGATGAAGATTCCGGTGCTGTGGCGTTTGAGGTAGGTGAGCAGGAAGGCGATGGAGAGGTAGCCGAAGATGAAGGCAAACACGGTGGCGACGGCGATGTTGATCATGTTGTCGGTCGAGGCGGTGATGACGTCCCAGGTTTTGTAGAGCTGGTAAATGCCTGCGGCGAACACCGAGGGGAGCGAGAGCAGGAACGAGAAACGCGCCGAGGTTTCGCGGTCGAGGTTGCGGAACAGTCCGGCGGTGATGGTGACGCCAGAGCGGCTCGATCCTGGGATGAGCGCCATCGCCTGTGCGAAGCCGATAATCATCGCGTCGAGCCAGGTGATTTCGCTGATTGCCTTGCCCCGCCGTCCCTGCCTGGCGCGGTTGCTCGTGTGTTTTTCGGCAATCGACAGCACGAGGGCCAGCGCGATCAGCGCCGCCGAAACCCAGTAGAGTGAGCGAAGGGTGGTTTCGATGTCATCCTTGAACGCCAGGCCGAACACCACGATCGGTATCGTTCCGGCGGCGATCATCCAGCCCGTCCGCGATTCGTCCGAGGCGAGCGGCTTGCCTTTGAGCAGGTCGGAGACCACCGCGCCCACGATGGAAATAATGTCCTTCATGAAGTAGATCAGCACCGCCGCGAGCGTACCGATCTGCACGATGGCCGTGAAGGCCGCGCCGGGGTCGTCCCATCCGGCGAGGGCGGGCACGATGCGCAGGTGCGCGGAGCTGCTGATGGGCAGGAACTCGGTGAGGCCCTGGACGATGCCGAGGATGATGGCCTGAAAGAGGTTCATGAAAAGGGTAGGGGTTCGGTTATGCTAAAGTCCGCATTGCTCAAGAAGTTGACGGATTCGGCGCACGGCGGCCTGCACGGCTCGTCCACGGTGGCTGATGGCGTTTTTTTCGTCGATGGTGAGCTGGGCGAAGGTTTTGCCTGTCCCGGCGGGCATGAAGATCGGGTCGTAGCCGAAGCCACCTTCGCCAATCGTCGTTTCGGTAATGACGCCCTCGACGCTACCCTCAACCGTTTCTTCAATCGTTACGTCGTTGTCAGCCGCCGATGGCAACAGCCCTTTCATGGCGATGACCGTCCTGAATCGCGCTGAGCGGTCGGTTTTTCCGGTCATCCGGTCGAGCAGGTGGCGCACGTTGTCCGCGTAGGTCGGCGACTGGCCGGGCGGCATCGGGGCGAACCGTGCGGAATAGACGCCAGGTTCGCCGTTGAGCGCATCGACTTCGAGGCCGGTGTCGTCGGCGAGCGCGATGAAATGGTTCAGTTGCGATCTGACCAGCTCGAAGATCGCGTCGGCTTTCAGTCGCGCGTTGTCTTCGAGCGTCGTTTCGGTCTCCTCGACGTCGGCTTCGAGTCCCAGCTCGAAGAGCGCGCGTACCCGGAGCGCGGGATGAATGCCTTCAAGCACCGGTTTCAGCTCGCGCACCTTGTCGCGGTTGCCGGTGGCCAGCACGATGTCGATGGTTTCGGTGCTCACCGTGAGATGTGGTCGAGGAGTTCCTGAATGGCGACCGGCAGTCCGACCAGCACCGCACGGGCTATGAGGGCGTGACCGATGCTGACCTCCTCGATGTCGTGCAGCTCGCGGAACGGCGCGATGTTGTGCACGCTCAGGCCGTGCCCGGCAACGACTGCGAGTCCGGCTTCACGCGCGATGCGAGCCGCAGTGCGGATGCGCTCCAGCTCGTAGGCTATCTGTTTGTCGCCGGTGGCGAGCGAGTAGGGGCCGGTGTGCAGCTCCACGAGGTTCGCGCCCGCCTCGGCGGCCAGCTCGATGGCGTCGTCCTCGGGCTCGATGAAAATGCTCACTTCGACGCCGTGGTCGCGCAGCGGTTTGATGAACTCTGTGAGGCGCTTGAAGTGCGTGTGGATCGCGAAGCCGCCCTCGGTGGTCAGCTCCTCGCGCTTTTCAGGCACAAGCGTCACCAGCTCGGGTTTCACCCTTAGCGCGATGGACTGCATCTCGCTGGTCATGGCCATTTCGAGATCGAGCTTGGTGTCGATGGCTTCACGAAGCCGTTCGAGGTCGTCGTCCTTGATGTGGCGGCGATCTTCGCGCAAGTGGCAGACGATGCCTGCCGCGCCGCTCTGTTCGGCGAGAATGGCGGCCTCCACCGGATCGGGATGGCCTTCGTTGCGAGCGTTGCGCAGGGTGGCGATATGGTCGATGTTAACGGCGAGTCTCATGGTCGTAGCTCCTTTCACAAGTTGAGGCGGCCCCGGCACGGGGTCAGTCAAAGATCGGGTAATAGCGATTAATAACAAATATACAAAATGTTACAACGCGGTAGCAGGCGGATGCTTCCGGGAACTTGGCGGTGAGATGCCGATGTTATAACTTTGTACTGATAAAGTTATAACCTTACTGAGGCGGCTATGATAAAGCAATTGACAAAGCACGGGAACAGCATGGCGATGGTGATCGAAAAACCGATCCTTGAACTGATCGGAGCCGATGCCGATACTCCGTTTGAAATCACGACGGACGGGCAGGCGCTTATTCTCACACCGCTGAAAAATCCTGAAGGAAGCGCGGCGTTCGGTGCGGCGCTTGAGAAGGTGAACACCCGTTATGCAAAGGCGTTGAAAAAACTTGCCGAGTAAGCGATGAGATTTCTGGAGCTTCACGAGGTTCTGCACATCCACCGCGATCAGATCACCCGTTACGGCGGAACGCTCGGCGTTCGGGAGATGGGCCTGCTCACCTCGGCAGTTGCCATGCCGACGGCAACGTTCAAAGGTGAGTTCCTGCACACCGACATCCACGAAATGGCTTCGGCCTATCTGTTTCACTTGGTAAGGAATCACCCTTTTCTCGACGGAAACAAGCGAGTCGGCGCAGTGTCAGCCATCGTTTTTCTCGCGTTGAACGGCTACGATTTCGAAGCGCCGGAGGATGATCTCGTTGAAATGGTTTACGGTGTTGCGAGAAGTGAAGTTGAAAAGATGGATGTTGTGCTGTTTCTGCGGAGATGGGGAAGAAGGAGATGATCGTGGATGAGCAAATGCTGCGAGGTGTTGGGAGTCAGACTTTTTTCTCTCAGGCGATTATTTGTGCCAACGTTTGCGCTCACCGGTAAATTGCGAGCGCAGCGAGTAATTTATCCGAGTGCAGCGCCTTGTTAGCGCCAGTTTTGGCAGCACGAGCCACACCCATTGTCATTGCTCCATTCTCTTATGAATCGCTTTTCATGCGTGATCCACTTCATGAGTTCTTCCACGTGTAGGCGACCACATCAACAGTGCGAGACCTGCCACTGCGGAAAACATGGATGCGAGGAAGATTCCCAACTTGGCACTGTCAATTAGGTTCTTGCCGAAAGCCAAATTCGCAATGAATAGCGCCATGGTGAAGCCAATTCCTGCAAGCAAGCTACCGCCTGCGAGCAACCGCCAATCGAGTCCTGGGGGTCGAATCGCAATGTGTAAACGTATAGCTAGCCAGCTAAATAACAGAATACCAACAGGCTTACCAAGCACGAAACCTGAGAAAATTGCCACGGTGACTGAATTACCAAGGTCATTTAAAGTAAGTGGCAACCCGGCGTTGGCAAATGCGAAGAGCGGCATGATGACAAAACCCACCCAGGGATGTAAGCCAATCTCCAGGCGCTCTACTGGAGACAGCGTTTCACGCGCGGCAATCTCGGCCACCTGCAATGTCTGCCGATCTTTCGTATCCGCACTGCTTTCGCCACTGGCTGGATGCGCAATAACCTGACTCAATATCGCGTACAAGCGCTCATCGCTGACCCATCGGCGGGCTGGAGTCATCAAACCAAGTATCATGCCAGTGATGGTGGCGTGGATGCCGGACGCATCCACTGCAAGCCAGATGACCCCACCCACCAGGAAGTAGAGTGGAAAACTGCGAAAGCCGAGCATTGCCGTGGCGCGTATAATCACCAGGCCAAGCGTAGCCAGCGCCAACGCACCCCAGACAATGTTGCTACTGTAGCCGATGGCGACGACAAGAATGGCACCGATATCGTCAAAGATCGCCAAAGACAACATGAACACGCGTAAGCTTTGAGGTATGCGCGAGCCAAGCAGTGCCAAGCAACCGATGACAAACGCCGTGTCAGTTGCCATGACCGTGCCCCATCCATGCTCGCCGGGTTGTCCTGATTGCAGCGCCAGATATATCGCAGCCGGGACGATCATGCCGCCCAGGGCGGCTGCTATGGATAGCGCGGCCATGCGAGGCTTGTTCAACTCTCCGAGAATTAACTCTCGCTTAAGCTCCAATGCGACCAGAAAGAAAAACAGCGTCATCAGACCATCGTTGATCCATTCGCGCAGCGAACGGGCAAACTCGAACGTCCCAAGCTGAAGACCAACCTGTGTCTCCCAGGCATGTTCAAACGAGTCGGCCCACGGTGAGTTGGATAGAACGAGAGCGGCAACAGTGAACAATATAAGAATTGCCCCACTAGCTGACTGAATGTGCAAGAAACGCACAAAAGGTTTAGTCAGCCGATCAACAAATTCCTTTGGTAATCGGGTGGCTTCTGGGTTTGCCTGCTGATCTGTAATCATAAAGTGTTTTTCCGATCGTCAAGCGCTAACATTGTTTATGCTGATCCGCATAAGAGGCAGATTTTTGATTTTCAGCCCATATAAGACGCATCCAGACAGTATCGAAAATATCTCGCAACGCTCATAATTTTAAAATTTTACCGCGTTTTCCTCGATTTATCAAGTGGTCTTATGCGGATCAGTATAAGACCACTTGATTACGGTGCTCAATCGCGGCACCCGTCCATCCAGCAAAAGTTTCCTTCCAATAAATGTAGTGTTTCAGCAGAAAAAAGCTCGCATTTTCCGGTCAATCTGAGCACCACAGCCCACAGATTTTTTTCGGCACGTCGAAGTCCTCCGTTTCCCCCCCCCCCCCCCCAACAAAATCCCTCGCCCTCAGCTTTTTCGGGATTATCTTTTATCTTGGCGGCCAGAAGCGTGAACGAAGTGAAATGGTGATATGGTGAACATGGACGAATCGACAACAACAGAGTCAATCTCCCTTCTCAAAAAGCTTGAGTTCGATAAGGTGGCGCGGTATGCTGCCGGGTTCTGTATTTCCGAGATGGGGCGCGACCTCGTGGAGCGGATGGAGGCTCCTCTGGCGGGTGAGACCGAGCGGGAGCTGAAGCGGGTGCTGGAGTTGAAGAACTTTCTCTTCGAGGGCGCGCCGCTGCCGTTTTCGCAACTGCCCGATACCCGCCGCCTGCTCGACAAGCTGGAGGTGCTCGAAAGCTGGCTCGATCCGGAGGAGCTGCTCGACATCGCGGCGTTGCTGCAAAGTGCAGCGCAGCTTCGGCGGTTCATGTTTTCCAACCGCGACATCTATCCCGAACTGAACGATCTGACCATCGCGCTTTGGCTGGAAAAGAGCATCCAGTACGCCGTGGCGCTGGCCATCGACGAGCGGGGTATGGTGCGCGATACGGCCAGCGACGCGCTGCTCGACATCCGCAACGGCCTCAGCGAGGCGCGTGATGGATTGCGTCGCAAGATGGAGCGGCTGCTGCGGCGCTGCCAGAACGAGGGGTGGCTGATGGAGGAGACGGTCGGTTTCCGGCATGGTCGGCAGGTGCTGGCGCTCCGGGTCGAGAACAAACACCGGCTGCACGGCTACATCCAGGACTACTCGCAGACCGGCCAGACGGTGTTCGTCGAACCTGCCGAAACGCTCGAAATCAGCAACCGCATCCAGGAGCTCGAAATCGCCGAGCGGCGAGAGATCGAGCGCATCCTGAAGGCACTTTCCAGCGGAGTTCGTCAGGAACTCGACAACGTACGCCACAACGAGCGGATCATGGCCGCTTTCGACTCGCTCTACGCGCGGGCGCGGCTCGCCGTCGAGACCGGCTCGATGCTGCCGCAACTCTCGGCGGGGCGGCGGCTGAAGATTGTCAAAGGGTACCATCCGTGGCTCTTCATCTCGCACGGTTTCTCGAAGGAGAAGGTGCTGCCGCTCGACATGGAGCTCAGCGAAAACGAGCAGGCGCTGGTGATTTCGGGGCCGAACGCGGGTGGCAAGTCGGTGGCGATGAAGACCGTCGGCCTGCTCTGCTGCATGTTGCAGCACGGTTATCTCGTCCCGTGCAGCGAGAGTTCGGAGTTCCCGCACTTCGCCGGGCTGTTCATCGAGATCGGCGACGAGCAGTCCATCGAGAACGACCTTTCGACCTTCAGCTCTCACCTTGCGGCGATCCGCGACATTCTCGACCGCGCCGTGCCGGGCAGCCTCGTACTGATCGACGAGCTGTGCTCCGGCACCGACGTCGAGGAGGGGAGCGCCATCGCCCGCGCGGTGATCGAGGAACTGATTACGCGGGATGTGAAGACGGTCGTCACCACCCACCTCGGCGAGCTGAAAGTCTATGCCCACCGGCGCGACGGCGTCGTGAACGGCGCGATGGAGTTCGACCGCAACGGCCTTGCGCCGACCTTCCGCTTCCTCAAAGGCGTGCCGGGCAACAGCTTCGCCTTCGCGATGATGCGGCGCATGGGCTTTTCGGACGAAATCGTCAACCGCGCTTCGGGCTTCCTCACGACCGGCCACACCGGGCTGGAGGAGATGATCGAGGATTTCCGGCACTCTGCGGCGCAGAACCGCGAGCTGGAAACGGAACTCAGGCGCGAACGGCTCGAAGCCGAATCGATTCGCTCGACCTTGACCTTGCAGCGGGCCGAGCTGCGCAAAAAGATGCAGGAGCTGAAAAGCAAGGGATTCCGCGACCTGAACCGCCAGCTCGAACAGGCGCGCAAGGAGATTCGCGACCTCGTGCGCGAGGTGAAGGAGCATCCCGGCGACGAGCCCACGCTGCACAAGGCGCGTACACGGCTGGCCGGGATGAAGCAGGAGGCCGCGTCGAAAGAGGAGGCCGTCGAGCGGGAAGTTGCGCCGCAGGCCGACCTGAGCATCCGCCCCGGCGACACGGTGCGGATCGGCGACACCAACACTACCGGCGAGGTGGAGTCGATCCAGGGCGATTCTGCCGTGGTGCAGTGCGGTAATTTCCGGCTCACCACCGCCTTGCGCGGACTTGAAAAGATCTCCCGCGCTGGAGCCAAAAAGCTGCAAAAGGAGGGATCGACTCCTCAGGCTTCATCCAAAAGCTGGTCGGTCAAAGCGTCAACGCTCGAATCGACTCGGCTCGACCTGCGTGGCCTGACCGGCGACGAGGCGATCGCCGAGATCGGCCGCTTCATCGACGCGCTGGCGATGCACCGGATGCCGTCTGGCACCATTGTTCACGGCAAAGGCTCCGGCGCGTTGCGGCTGCGCACGGCTGAATTTCTCAAGCAACATCCGCGCGTCAAGAGCTTCCGGCTCGGTAGCTTGCAGGAGGGCGGCGCAGGCGTGACGGTGGTTGAAATCCGCTGATGTTCTCGGCACGCTCTCTGCGGGCGGCATTGAAAAAAAGTGCAGGATGACGTATCTTTCCGCCGTGCAAGCCTCCAGACGGCGGGATACCGACTTCAATTTCATCATCAACATGACTTTCTCCAATCAGCTTACCATCCTGAGAATCATTCTCGTGCCGGTTTTCGTGCTGCTGCTCATGCAGGATAGCGCGTGGTACAAGCTGACGGGGGTCATCGTTTTCGTAACGGCTTCGCTCACCGATATTTATGACGGCTACCACGCCCGAAAGTATGGCGAGGTGACCCGGCTCGGCGCGTTCCTCGATCCGCTGGCCGACAAGCTGCTCATCACTACGGCATTTCTGTTCTACGTCTGGCAGGGCTATCTGGCGCTCTGGATGGTGCTGGTGGTGGCGGCTCGCGACATCATTGTCACCGGGCTGCGCGTTTGGGCCGAGCACATCGATCATCCGGTGGTGACCAGCAAGGAGGCCAAGTACAAAACCTTCGCGCAGAATCTGTTCGCCTACATCGTCATGCTCTTTATCCTGTTGAAGGAGAAGACCTTTTTCGGCAGCAAGGTCGGAGCTGTCATGGATGAAATTCTCCATTCGCCCTGGCTTGATTACGTGATGCTCGCCATCACCCTTTTCACGGCCTGGACGGGGATTTCCTACCTCATCAGCAACCGGAGCCTCTTTCTCCCGAACCCGCAAGGGGGGCGCTGACGCCATGCGCGCCATTCTGGCAAAGATCACCGGCAGCGCGTTCGGCCTCGGTTACGCGTCGTTTGCGCCGGGCACCGTCGGCAGTGCGGGTGCGGCGCTTGCGTATTTTTTCATTCCCGTTTTGCATAACCCGCTTGTGCTGATGCCGATTATTTTGGCGACGATTGCGCTCGGCGTCTGGGCGAGCGGCGTGATGGAGGAGGAGTATGGCGAAGATCCCTCGCAGGCGGTGATCGACGAGGTTGCCGGGCAATGGCTTGCGCTCGCGTTCCTGCCGGTCACGCCGTTTGTGGTGCTGCTGGGATTCATCTTTTTCAGGCTCTTCGACATCCTCAAACCCGGCCCGGTCGATAGCCTGCAAAACCTTCCTGGTGGCTGGGGTATCATGGCCGATGACGTGCTGGCGGGGATTTTCGCCAACGTGACGTTGCGGATTATGATGGTCGTGCTGCCGATGCTGCCTTACGATTGGATGGTGTGAACGGGTGATTTCGGTGATGTAGTGTAGGGGCAACCCTTGCGGTTGCCCTTTTGTGGGTGAACTCGGAACTCTGTGCAAACTGATAAATCAGGGCAACCGCAAGGGTTGCCCCTACCAAAAATCACGATTTTTTCCTTAACGCTCTACGCCTCCACCTTGCAGAACTCCTGAATCTTCTCCGCCAGCGTCTCCGCGTCCAGTCCCACTTCCTTGTACAGCTCTTGCATGCTGCCGTGCGTGACGAAGTCGTCCGGGAGGCCAAAGCTGATGCTCTTCATGCCGGGATGGGCGTGGCTGAGGTAGCTCGTCACGCTGCTGCCGAAGCCGCCGATGATGCTGTTTTCTTCGATGGTGACGATGTGCTTGCATTTGGCTGCGGCCATGTCGATCATCTCGGTGTCAAGCGGCTTGAGGAAACGCATGTCGCAGACCAGCGGATTCAGCCCGGCTTTTTCGAGCAGTTCGGCGGTTTCGAGTGCTCTCTGGCTCATTGAGCCGATGCCGAGCAGTGCGACCGTGTCGCCTTCGCGCAGCACGCGGCCCTTGCCGACAGGAATCGGCGTGAACTCTTTGTGCAGCGTAGCGCCGGTGCCGGTGCCTCTCGGGTAACGGATGGCCACCGGGCCTTTCACTTCGTAGAGCGCAGTGTAGAGCATGTCGCGCAGCTCCTGCTCGTCGCCCGGAGCCATGATCGTCAGATTCGGTACGGCGTTGAGGTACGACAGGTCGAACGCGCCGTGGTGCGTCGGGCCGTCTTCGCCGACGAGGCCTGCGCGGTCGATGGCAAAGACTACGTGCAGGTTCTGCAGCGCCACGTCGTGGATGAGCTGGTCGTAGCCGCGTTGCAGAAAGGTCGAGTAGATCGCGCAGACCGGTTTGAAGCCGCCGAGAGCCAGACCGGCGCAGAAGGTGACAGCGTGCTGCTCGGCGATTCCGACGTCGAAAAAGCGCGACGGGATCGCCTGCTGGAACAGGTCGAGCGAGGTGCCGCTAGGCATGGCGGCGGTGATGGCGGTGATGGTCTGGTCTTTCAGCGCCAGCTCGACCAGCGCTTCACCGAACACCTCTTGGTACTTCGGCTTCGCGGGTTTGCCCGGAGCCTTCAGATTCGCGCCGGTCTCGATGTCGAAGCCGCCTGCGCTGGCGTGCCACTTGGGCTGGTTCTCCTCGGCGGGCTTGAACCCTTTGCCCTTTTTGGTGATGACGTGCAGCAGCTTTGGGTGCGGCAGCGAACGCATTTCGCTTAGCGCCTTGGTGAGCTGCTCCATGTTGTGCCCGTCGATCGGGCCGAAGTAGCGGAAGCCGAGCGCTTCGAAGTACGCACCGGGTGTGAAGGCCGCCTTGATGCCATCTTCAAGCCGATGCACGGCGGTTTTGGCCGTTTCGCCGATATCGTTGTGCATCAGGGAAATGCTGTCCCAGACGAACTTCCGGAGCTTGTTGTAGGTCTTGTTCAGCGGCAGGTTTACCAAGTAGTTGTTCAGTCCGCCGGTGCTTGGCGAAATCGCCATCTGGTTGTCATTCAGGATGACAAGCACGTCGGACTTCACGTCGCCGAGGTGATTCATCGCCTCGAAGGCCATGCCGCCGGTCAGGCTGCCGTCGCCGATGATCGCAACCACCTTTTCCGACCGCCCGGCCAGGTCACGCGCCACGGCCATGCCTGCCGCTGCGGAGATCGAGGTCGAGGCGTGGCCAGTGTCGAAAGCGTCGTGCGCGCTTTCACTGCGCTTCGGAAAGCCCGCCAGCCCGTTGTAGCGGCGGTTGGTGTCCATCTGTTCCAGTCGTCCGGTCAGCATTTTGTGCACGTAAGCCTGATGGCCCACATCCCAGATGAACCGGTCGGTCGGACTCTGATAGACGTGATGCAGCGCGACGGTCAGCTCGACCACGCCGAGGCTGGAAGCGAAATGGCCGCCATGCTGCGACACCAGCTCGATTACTTTTCTGCGGCACTCGGCGGCCACCTGCTCAAGCTGGCTGATGCTCAGCTTCTTGAGGTCGGCGGGATCATGGATTGTCGAAAGCAGGCTATAGCCTTGCGAAACAGGTGACGAGAGGGCCTCGGTCATAGGTTCGGAATCTGGAGTTCAGGCGGAAGAAAAGTACTTGTTTTTTCAACCGCCCGAACTCCTCTATGGTTCCGATTGGGGGGAGGATTTTCTTTTCAGAAATCGGGATCGGAATGAGATGATATAAAGAGGTTTTTTCGTAGGGGCAACCGCAAGGGTTGCCCCTACATCTCAGACCATATGCTGCATGATCGAAATGATCGGTTGCACAAGATATTGGGCTGAAGCCCTGAAAGAAAAGAATTCCATCGACCCCGGGGTTTAAAAACCGGGGCAACATGAATGTAAGAGGCTGAATGTCCGCCGGGTTAAAACCCGCCTGAATGTAAGAGCGATTTTAGATCCCGATCTCTTTATTCGCCCTGGATGTGTACCAGCACTTCGCGTTTCTCCCTCGGACCGTCGAGTTCGATGAAGAAGATCGATTGCCACTGGCCGAGCAGGAGGTTGCCGTCGGCGAAGGGCACGGTTTCGGAGCTGGTCATGAAGAGCCCGAGCAGGTGCGAGTGGGCGTTGTCGCGTCCGTCAATCGTGTCGAGGTTGTGCAGCCAGTCGCCATCCTTCGGTATGAAGCGCTTCAGGAAGGTGGTCATGTCCTGCTTGAGCTGCTCCTCGCGCTCGTTGATGTTGATGCAGGCGGTGGTGTGGCGGCTGAGCAGCGTGACCGTGCCCTGCTTCAGGCCAGTGGCTTCGAGCGCCGCACGCACGTCATCGGTGATGTCGATGATGTCGATCGGCTGGTCGGTTTTGCAGGCGATGGTGGTAAGGTGGAAGTTCATCGGTGTGAGTGCGTGTCGGAATGGTTGATAAATGGATGTTCCGGATGATGCTTTGTTGCCGGAAGACGGATCAGGTCTCGGGCTTTTTCACCATGAGCAGGACGCCTTCGTTCTGCTTGAGGTGGAGGCCGGTGGCGTTGTCGTTCAGTTGCCACTCCTGGAGCGGTTCCGGGAAGCGGGTCGAGTAGGCTGTGATGGAGCTTTTGTCGAGGCCATCCAGCGCCGGATGGGTGAATTCGATATCGATTCCGTGGCTTGAGAAGTTGGCGAGCACGAATGCGTGCGAGTCGGAAGTCGAACGGCAGTAGCCGAAACAGAGCGAGAGATCAGCCGCGTTCAGGTTGAGCCATTCGGTGCGTCCCTTCTCCTGAAAAACCGGATCGAGCCTGAGTTCGAAGAGTTTGAGGTAGAGCGGCAGGAGCTTTTCATGCCCTTTCTCTTCAGCACTTCTGATGATCTGGACCGGGATTTTCCTGACCAGGCCTTCGAGCTGGCCCTGATGGATCAGCGTCATGCCCGGCGAGGTGAGCAGCACCAGCGCTGCGACCGCGTGGTTCTTGCCGAACCATTCGGATGCACGATCCTCGTCGTGGTTTTCGATGAAGCGGCACAGGCGCGCCTGGTATTCCGGGTCGCACAGCAGGTGATCCCGAAGTTTCAGGATGTTGACCGGAAAGCTGCCGAGGAAGTCATAAAAGTTCTTGTCGTACGTGAAGTCGAACCCCATCTGCTGCAGCGCCCACTCCTTGTGCCAGTAGGCTTCTGCCAGAAAGATGAAGTCGGGATGCTTTTCGCGAATATGCCGGATCGCGGTCGGCCAGAACTCTCCGGGCATTTCGCCGTACTGGCTTCCCCAGGTAGTGTCGAACACCTCTTTGATCAGCAGCATCGCCATGTCGCACCGCACGCCGTCGCACAGATCACTGACGTGCAACAGGTTGTGGATCATCATGTCGTGTGTGGCGGGATTGGCGTAGTTGAGCTGCAGGGTGTCGCTCCACGGGGGGAAGTAGGGATCCTTGCCGTGAGCGAGGAATTGGCCTTTGGTGAACTCGAAACAGGCATCTTCCGGATCGTCCTCCGTCATCGAAACGAACAGTTCGGGATGCTCGGGCAGCCAGCGGTTGTCGAGCGCCATGTGGTTCGGCACGAAATCGAGCATGAGCTTGATGTTCATGCTTTTTAGCCGCTCGCGGAAGACGAGCAAACCCTCTTCGCCGCCGAGCATTTCGCTGACCTTGTAGTCGGCAACGGCATACGGCGAGGCGACGATGTCCTCAGGCTGCAAGTCCTGGAGGTAATCGAGCAGCTCCGAGCGGAGCCCCTTGTGCGAAGCTGCGATTGCCGCGCTGTAGCAGCTTCGTTTCCAGACTCCCATCAGCCACACAAAGGTGAAACGGCCGCAGCGAAGCAGCTCCAGCTCCTCGTCGGGCACATTGGCAAGCGTGATTGTCTGCCCATGCCTGATCGAAAGCTCTCTCAGCCAGACGCGCGTATTGATTTCGTAAACAAGAGGAAACATGCCTGAACTGTTGAGCGGGGAGGATGGCTAGTGTTGTGGCTGGAAATTTCTGATGCCTAATATAGCAAGGAAAAAAGAAAAGAAAGAGGGGGGATAGGCGGGTTTCCGGTTTCCGGAAAAGCCCTGCGTGCAACTCTGGAATGGATGGTGCAGTTGAGAATAACGGGGAGGTCAAAACCGCACTCCGGTGACGTCTCCAATGAAGCCAGAAGGGGCTGATCTGCGGAACTCAAGACGGGAGAATACATCATGACACAGCTTGAAAAGAAACATTGTGTGCCCTGCGAAGGGACGGAAGCTCCCATGGCTCCGGAAGAGCTTCAACGCCAGCTCTCCCACATTCCGGACTGGAACGTTGTCGATGATTCCGGTACTCCGAAGCTTGTGAGGGTTTTTACGTTCAAGGATTTCAACGATGCGCTCGACTTTACCGTCAGGGTTGGCCAGCTCGCCGAATCCGAGGGGCATCATCCGGCACTTTTGACCGAATGGGGCAAAGTGACGGTTTCGTGGTGGACACACGCCATCGGAGGCATCCACCTGAACGACGTCATCATGGCGACGAAGACCGAAAAGCTGGTTTGATGACGGTTTTTTTCTGATGTCAGCGTTGGTATTCGAGCTTGGATGTGCGAAATTCTTCTGAGCTTTGTGACGGCCTGCCACTCCCCATCCGGAAGCTGAGGCCGCTAACCTTTTATTTTCAGCAGCTTTGACAGATTTTCTTCAGGGACTCAACGACGTTCAGCGTGAGGCCGTGCTTGCGACCGAAGGCCCCGTGATGGTGCTGGCGGGCGCGGGGTCGGGCAAGACTCGCGTCATCACCTACCGCATCGCGCACCTGATTCGCAACGTCGGGGTTTCGCCCCAGAACATCCTCGCCCTGACTTTCACCAACAAGGCGGCGGGAGAGATGCGCCAGCGTATCGACGGCATCCTCGAATATGGCAGCGCCTCCAGCCTCTGGATCGGCACGTTCCACTCGGTGTTCGCGCGGCTGTTGCGCAGCTACATCCACCTGATTGGCTACGACCGTAACTTCTCGATTTTCGACGCTGACGACAGCAAGAGCCTCATCAAGCAGTGCATGAAGGAGCTGAACCTGTCGCCCGAAACGCTGCCGGTGAACCTCGTGCACTCGGCGATCAGCAAGGCCAAGAACAGCTTTGTCTTGCCGCCGGAGTTTCATCGCAAGGCGATCGACGACCAGTCGCAGAAGATTTCGCTGGTCTATGAGCGCTACGTGCACAAGCTACGCGAAAACAACGCGCTCGATTTCGACGACCTGCTCATCAAGCCCATCGAGCTGTTCACCGAGCATCCGCAGGTGCTGGCGCAGTTGCAGGAGTATTTCAAGTATCTGCTCATCGACGAGTACCAGGACACCAACCGCGTGCAGTACCTGGTCGCGAAGATGATCGCCGAGAAGCACCAGAACATCTTCGTCGTGGGCGACGATGCGCAGTCGATCTACTCGTGGCGCGGGGCGGACATCTCGAACATGCTCAACTTCAACGACGATTACGGCGACGCGCAGCTCTTCAAGCTGGTCGATAACTACCGCAGCACCAAAACGATTCTCGACGCGGCCAACAGCGTCATCAGCCGCAACACGCGCCAGATCAAGAAGGAGCTGGTGGCGAACGCAGGCATGGGTGAGCCGATCACGCTGATCGAGGCGTTCAACGAAAAGCGCGAGGCCGAGAAGGTGGCTGAGCATATCAACTCGATCCGGCTTTCGAAGGGTGCGCAGTACCGGTCGTTCGCGGTTTTCTACCGCACCAACGCCCAGTCGCGCGTGATCGAGGACATGATGCGGCAGAACCGCATTCCGTACAAGATTTTCGGCAGCGTGTCGTTCTACAAGCGCAAGGAGATCAAGGACGCCGTGGCCTACATGCGGCTCGTGCTGAACGAGCGAGACAGCGAGTCGCTCCTGCGGGTTATCAACTTTCCGCCGCGCAAGATCGGTGACGTGAGCATCAACAAGCTCAAGGAGTTCGCCGAGGAGCGGAACATGTCGCTCTACGAGGCGGTCGTTCACGCGGGCGAGGGGGGATTTCAGGCCCGGCTGGTGAATGCGCTTACCGGGTTCGCGAGCCTCATCGAGGCGATGCGCCAGCAGGCCGAAGCGGGCACGGCCTATGACGTGCTCTCGATGCTCTACGAAACGACCGGTCTGCTTTCGCTCTTGAAGGAGGAGAACACGCCCGAGTCGCTTGCCCGGCACGAAAACCTGCAAGAGCTGCTCTCGATGACGCGCGACTTCGCCGACCACAATCCCGACGCGGCCACACTCGGCGACTTCCTCGCGACCATCTCGCTGGCGTCGGACTACGACGAAACGCAGGAGTCGGACAACTACGTCTCGCTCATGACGGTGCACGCGGCGAAAGGTCTCGAATTTCCGGTGGTGTTCGTCACCGGCATGGAGGAGCGGCTCTTTCCGCTCAACAGCTACGAGCCGGGCGAGCTCGAGGAGGAGCGGCGGCTCTTCTACGTGGCGATCACCCGCGCGCAGACCAAGCTCTTCCTCTCGTGGGCGCAGAGCCGCTACATGTACGGCCAGCCGCAGATGTGCCTGCGCTCGACCTTCATCAACGAAATCGACCCCGACATTATCGTCACCGAAGGGGGCGCAAGCTCTCCGAAAGCCCGAAAAAGGTCGCCGCGACGGCAATGGCCGGACGCCCGGTTTTCGGCTCGTCGCTCAGGCCGCAGCCGGGCAGCCCGTCTGGAAAGGTGCCGACCGTCAAACCCGCCGGATCGGCGCGCCCCACTGGAGCGGCCAAAAGCGAATACCGCCCCGGTACGAGGGTACAGCATGCCATCTTCGGCCCCGGCACGGTGCTCGACGTGCAGGGCACCGGCGCGAAGCAGAAGGTGAAAATCAACTTCCGCAACGCCGGAGAAAAGACGCTGATGGTGCAGTACGCCAATCTGAAAGTGGTGGGGTGAAGGGAGCGGTTATTGTTCCGGCGGCACTCACAAAAATCACCAGAACAAGAAATCGGGCTAAAGCCCTGATTAATTTTATGTTATCTCGATCCCCAGACTAAAGTCTGGGGCAATGTAAATGTAAGAGGGAGAGTGTCCGTCGGGTTAAAACCCGACTGAATGTGAACCCCGAAGCGGCTTCGGCGCTGGTTGGTTCCTGTCCACCGCGCTCACAACGTCCACTTCGTCCATTCCCGCGACTCTTCTGTGTCAACCTCGTGACAGTATTTGCCGTTATGATCGGGATTTCCGTAAATTTAGGGCTATCGAACGACCGGCTTTTGCGGCCGGCAAAGGCATAAAACAGCGTAGTGAATGAAGATCCTTTTCGGTGTTCAGGGAACCGGTAACGGCCATATCAGCAGAAGCAGGGAACTGGTCAGAAAGCTCAAAGAGGATGGGCACGAGGTCGAGGTGATCATCAGCGGCAGGGAGGAGTCGGAACTGCGGGAGATCGAGGTGTTCGCTCCCTACAAAGTGCTCAAGGGCTTCACCTTGGTGACCCGCAAAGGGAAGATGAACTATGTCGAGACCATGTTCAAGCTCGATTTCGTGAGGCACTGGTCTGATGTTTTATCGCTCGATATGGCCGGGGTCGATCTGGTGATCACCGACTTCGAGCCGGTTACTTCGATGGCTGCCCGGATGAAGGGGCTGCCAAGCGTGGGGTTCGGTCACCAGTACGCTTTTCCCTACCATGTTCCGTTAGCGCGGGGCAGCCTGTTTGCAAAGTACACCCTGCTTCACTTCGCCCCTGCCCGATACAATGCGGGCCTGCACTGGGACCATTTCAATCAGCCGATCTTTCCGCCGGTCATCCCTGAAACTCTGTACAAGGCTGTTCGGCCTGAAGAAGATCCGAAGAAGATTCTGGTCTATCTGCCGTTCGAGGAGATCGAAGACATCGAGGAGTTTCTGGAACCGTTCCCCTCGTTCCGCTTTTTCATTTATGGCAAGGTGAGCGAAGATCGCGACGATGGGCATCTTTCGTTCAGAGCTTATTCCCGGGAAGGATTTCTGCGCGACCTGATGGAGTGCAGCGGCGTGGTGTGTAATGCGGGGTTCGAGCTTCCGGGCGAGGCGCTGCATCTCGGCAAGAAAATGCTTTTGCGGCCCTTGGACGGACAGATCGAGCAGGAGTCCAACGCGCTTGCGATGGTGCAGCTCGGCTATGGTATGGCGATGCACAAGCTCGACGGCAATGTGCTCAGGGAGTGGCTTGCCCAGCCGCCGGGGACTCCGCTCAACTATTCGCGGACGGTCGATTATATCGCCGAGTGGATCGCATCGGGCCGGTGGGATGATCTGAAGATGTTCACCGATGCAGCGTGGCGGGATACCCGCGGTGAGGGTGGACGCCCATGAAACTCAGGGAGCTGGTGACCCGGAGCCGCAGTATCCGGCGGTTTGACGAAAGTGTTGAGGTGAGCGCTTCGACGCTTCGCGATCTGGTGGAGCTGGCCTGCTACGTGCCTTCGGCGGCCAATCGACAGCTGTTGCGCTTCCTTCCGGTCACAGGCAGCGAGATGCTCGACGGGGTGTTCCCGTGCCTGAAGTGGGCCGGCTACCTCGAAGAGTGGCTTGGGCCGGAGCCGGGCGAGCGTCCGCCAGCGGGACTCGTCGTGTTGTGTCGCAACGAAGATACTGCGGGCGCGGCCTGCGACAGCGGCATCGCGGCGCAGACCATCCTGCTTGGCGCGGCAGAGCATGGGTTGGGCGGCTGCATCGTGGCCGCCATCGATCGCGAGCGGCTCATGCGTGAACTTGATCTTCCCGATTCATGGACGGTACTCATGGTGGTCGCGCTTGGCAAGCCTGTCGAGACCGTGGTGATCGACCAGATCGAGCCGGGCGGCGATATTCGCTACTGGCGCGATCAGCACGCCATTCATCACGTCCCCAAACGGCAGGTCGATGAGCTGCTGGTGACGGCAGCGCAGCTTCGGGAACGCGGGTAAGCAGTTCGTGGCATGATTAAAGTCGAGGATATTCTGCGCGCCTACCGGCACGGCTTTTTCCCCATGGCCGACTCCCGCGAAGGCACGGTGAGCTGGTGCCAGCCGTACCAGCGCGCCGTTGTGCCGCTCGATACGTTCCGCCCTTCACGAAGTCTCAGGCGCGTCATCGACGAGGGGCAGTTCACCATTAAAACGAATACGGCTTTCGAAAAGGTAATCCGCGCCTGCGCCTTGCCCCGTGCTGTCGAAAAGGAGACCTGGATTTCGGAGGAGATCATCGAGGTTTTCCTCAAACTGCACAGGCTCGGGCTGGCGCACAGCGTAGAGAGTTGGCAGAATGGCGAGCTTGCCGGAGGGCTTTACGGCCTGTCGATGGGTGGGGCTTTTTTCGGCGAGTCGATGTTCTTTTTCGAGCGCGATGCCTCAAAAGTCGCGTTCGCATGGCTGGTGGGCTATCTGCGCAAAAAGGGCTTCAGTCTGCTCGACGCCCAGATCATGAATCCGCATCTCGAAAGCCTCGGCGCTATCGAAATTCCTCACGAGGAGTACATGCTTCGACTCGAACACGCGCTCGCCAAAAAGATTTTCTTCATCTGACGAAGCTGTTCGAACTCCTCAGTCTGAAAGCTTCCGATGCTTCGGTTTCGGCGCCCTATCCGCCTTGCTCTCAGCCTCTTCATTACACTTTTTAGCGATGCCCTTGAGAAGAAACGGGGAAAAGTGCTAACTTCACATTCTTGTTCCAACGGGTTCATTTTTCAGGCCGCACAAAAGGAGAGTACCGCATGCTTTCGAGGGATTTAACCGAGAATCAATCTCAACCGAGGGTTATCATCTATTCCGGCAAGGGAGGAACGGGTAAAACCACCATTTCTTCCTCCACGGCGGTTGCCCTTGCCCGCCAGGGTAAACGGGTGCTGATCATGTCGTCCGACCCGGCCCACTCGCTTTCCGATGTGTTCGGCGTGCAGATTGGCCGTAACGAGCCCCTGAAGATCGAGAATAACCTCTATGGTCTCGAAGTTGATACCATCTACGAGCTGAAGAAGAATATGTCGGGCTTCCAGAAGTTCGTCTCTTCGTCCTACAAAAATCAGGGGCTCGACAGCGGCATGGCGTCTGAATTGACCACACAGCCCGGTCTCGACGAAATTTTCGCGCTTTCCCGCCTGGTCGATGAAGCCCAGTCCGGCAAGTGGGACGCCGTGGTGCTCGACACTTCGCCGACAGGCAATACGCTGCGCCTGCTCGCCTACCCCGAAATCATCATCGGCGGCAACATGGGCAAGCAGTTCTTCAAGCTTTACAAGAGCATGTCGTCGCTGGCCCGTCCGCTCAGCGGAAACAACATTCCCGACGAGGACTTCTTCAACGAGGTCAACGTGCTGCTCAAACAGATGGAGGATATCAACGACTTTATCCTCAGCCCGGAGGTTACTTTCCGGCTGGTGCTGAATCCGGAGAAACTCTCGATTCTGGAAACCAAGCGCGCCTACACTTTCGTGCATCTTTACGGCATCAACATCGACGGCATCGTCATCAACAAGATTCTGCCGACCTCGCGCACGGTGGGTGAGTATTTCGAGTTCTGGGCAGACCTGCACAGCAAGTACCTGATGGAGATCGACAACTCCTTTTACCCGACTCCGGTTTTCCGCTGCCACTTGCAGCGCACCGAGCCGATCGGTCCCGACGCGCTTTACGACATCAGCCAGATCGTTTTCGGCAACGAAGCGCCCGACAAGACCTTCTATTCCGGAAAGAACTTCTGGATCGAGAGCAAGGAGAACGAGGCAACCTCCGATCATCGCGATGTGCTCTGTATCAAGATTCCGTTCCTGAAGGATGCTGAAGATGTCTCCGTCGAGCGGATGGGCACCGACATCATCGTTACGGTCGATCGCGCCCAGCGCAACATCACTTTGCCGAGAGCGCTGTACAGCCTTGAAATGGATCGCTTCGTCAGAGAAGACAACCTGTTGAGGGTGATCTTCAAGGAGGTCAAGGTCGATAAAGAAGAAATGGAGCTGAACGTCAACAAGAATGTGCTCAACAAACTCCGCTCCATGCGGCGTCTCAAGATTTGAGTTGCCCTGAAAAGGAGACTATTGCACCTTTTTCCTGGTCTGTTCATGACGGCTTTTTTTGCGTCTGGTCGAGGGCGTTCAGTGGGTACTTTTGGGTCAGGATGTAAATTTTACCGGATAAGTGTTTAACTATTCACCGGAAACTTGTATCTTGACAGCTTTGAATAAATCATCAACGGGGTAACCACTACCCTAATTTTCTGAAAAGAACCGGATTTTACCATGCCTGAGAAAGCGCACTATGGTCTTTTGAAAGGGAAAAAAGGCATTGTTTTCGGCCCTCTCGATGAAAGCAGCATTGGTTGGCAGATCGCGCAGCATGCTTACCGTGAAGGTGCACAGATCGCTCTTTCCAATGTTGCAACGGCCATTCGCTTCGGCAATCTCCAGGAGCTTGCTGAGCTCTGCGGCAATGCACCGATTCTCATCTGCGATGCTTCCAAGAACGAGGATGTCGACAACACCTTCAGGGAACTCAAAGAGAAAATGGGGCCCGTTGATTTCATCGTGCATTCGATCGGCATGTCCCAGAACATTCGCAAGCAGCTCCCCTACGAGGATCTGAATTACGAGTGGTTCATGCGGACCCTCGATGTTTCCGGTATTTCGTTCCACAGGCTGGTAGCCTATGCGCTGAAGAACGATGCTATCAATGACGGCGGCAGTATTCTGGCGCTTTCTTATATCGCATCGCAGCGTAACTACTGGACTTACTCCGATATGGGCGACGCCAAGTCGCTGCTCGAATCGATCGCCCGCAGTTTTGGCCCCAGGCTGGCCAATCGCGGCATCAGGATCAACACCATCTCGCAGAGCCCGACCTACACCAAGGCCGGCAGCGGTATTCCTGGTTTTGAGAAGATGTACGAGTATAGCGATCTGATGTCTCCGCTCGGCAATGCCAGTGCTGAGGAGTGCGCCGAATACACCATGACGCTTTTGAGCGACCTGACGCGCAAGGTAACCATGCAGAACCTGTTCCATGACGGAGGGTACAGTTCGATGGGCGCAACCATCCCCATGATCAAGCTCGCACATGAAGTGCTTCATGACAAAGAGCTTGCTACAAGGGTTGGTCTCGAAGACCGTCATCCATCCAAGTGAGCATTGAGGGAGCACCGGCTTCCGCCGGTCTCCCGTTTGACATCATTCCTTCCATAGTCATCGGCTGACCCGACTCTGTTTTCCAGGGCCGGGAGGCGGGTTTCTCCCTTTTACGGGGGAATGGCTACGAATGGAAGTGAGCGTTTTTCCGGCACGAAACGTGCATTACATAGTTTGGCGGTTTGTTCCGGTCTGAGATCGGTACGAATGGCGCTTGTTTCCCGAACGGCAGCGTTCCGGCTTCTGTTCAGGGCGGTGAAATTTTTTTTCTCTTATAGTCAGCAATCAACAAAGACCTTTAAAAAAGCAACGATATGGCAAGCAAATCGACCATCATCTACACCAAGATCGACGAGGCGCCGGCACTGGCGACCTACTCGCTGCTTCCGATCATCCAGGCCTTTACCCGTGGAACCGGCGTTGATGTCGAGACCAGGGATATCTCCCTTGCCGGCAGGATTATCGCCAACTTCCCGGAGAATCTGACCGAAGAGCAGAGGATTCCCGACTACCTCGCCCAGCTTGGCGAGCTTGCGCTCACCCCGGAAGCCAACATCATCAAACTGCCGAATATCAGCGCTTCAATTCCTCAGTTGAAAGCCGCGATTAAAGAGCTTCAGGAGCATGGTTACAATGTTCCGAACTACCCCGAAGCCCCGTCGAATGACGAAGAGAAAGCAATCCAGGCCCGTTATGCCAAGGTACTTGGCAGTGCCGTGAACCCGGTGCTTCGCGAAGGCAACTCCGACCGCCGCGCGCCGCTTTCGGTCAAGGCATACGCCCAGAAACATCCGCACCGTATGGCTGCATGGAGCAAAGACTCCAAGGCTCACGTTTCCCACATGAACGAGGGCGACTTCTACGGCAGCGAGCAGTCCGTAACCGTGCCTGCCGCCACCACCGTTCGTATCGAATATGTCAACGGCGCCAACGAGGTGACCGTGCTGAAAGAGAAAACCGCACTGCTCGCCGGTGAAGTGATCGACACGTCGGTCATGAACGTGCGCAAGCTCCGCGAGTTCTATGCCGAGCAGATCGAGGATGCCAAATCGCAGGGCGTGCTGCTGTCGCTGCACCTGAAGGCTACCATGATGAAGATCTCCGATCCGATCATGTTCGGCCACGCTGTTTCGGTGTTCTACAAGGATGTGTTCGACAAGCATGGCGCATTGCTTGCCGAGCTTGGCGTGAACGTCAACAACGGCCTCGGCGATCTCTACGCCAAAATCCAGACCCTGCCGGAAGACAAACGCGCCGAGATCGAGGCTGACATCATGGCGGTCTACAAGACCCGTCCCGAGCTGGCGATGGTCGATTCCGACAAGGGCATTACCAACCTGCACGTGCCGAACGACATCATCATCGATGCTTCCATGCCGGTCGTCGTGCGCGACGGTGGCAAGATGTGGGGACCCGACGGTCAGCTTCACGACTGCAAGGCCGTGATTCCGGATCGCTGCTACGCCACCATGTACGGCGAAATCGTGGACGACTGCCGCAAGAACGGCGCGTTCGATCCTTCCACTATCGGCAGCGTGCCGAACGTGGGCTTGATGGCGCAGAAGGCTGAAGAGTATGGTTCGCACGACAAGACCTTCACCGCTGCTGGTGACGGCGTCATCCGCGTGGTCGATGCCGACGGTACGGTGCTCATGTCGCAGAAGGTCGAGACCGGTGACATTTTCCGCATGTGCCAGGCCAAGGATGCTCCGATCCGCGACTGGGTCGGCCTTGCCGTTCGCCGCGCCAAAGCCACCGGTGCTCCGGCTGTGTTCTGGCTCGACAGCAACCGCGCTCACGATGCGCAGATCATCGCAAAGGTGAACGAGTATCTCAAAGACCTCGACACCGACGGCGTCGAGATCAAGATCATGCCTCCGGTCGAAGCCATGCGCTTCACCCTCGGCCGTTTCCGTGCCGGACAGGACACCATTTCGGTGACCGGCAACGTGCTTCGTGACTACCTCACCGACCTGTTCCCGATCATCGAGCTCGGCACCAGCGCCAAGATGCTTTCGATCGTTCCGCTGCTCAACGGTGGTGGCCTGTTTGAAACCGGTGCAGGCGGTTCGGCTCCCAAGCACGTGCAGCAGTTCCAGAAAGAGGGCTACCTCCGCTGGGATTCGCTTGGCGAGTTCTCGGCTCTGGCCGCGTCGCTTGAGCACCTCGCACAGACCTTCGGCAACCCCAAGGCTCAGGTGCTGGCCGACACGCTCGATCAGGCTATCGGTAAGTTCCTCGACAACCAGAAGTCGCCCGCTCGTAAGGTTGGTCAGATTGACAACCGCGGCAGTCACTTCTACCTTGCCCTTTACTGGGCTGAGGCTCTTGCCGCGCAGGATTCTGACGCCGAGATGAAAGCACGTTTCGCTGGTGTGGCCTCGTCGCTCGCCGCGAAAGAGGAGCTCATCAACGCCGAGCTGATCGCCGCACAGGGCAGCCCGGTTGACATGGGTGGCTACTACCAGCCCGATGACGAAAAGACCGCCGCAGCCATGCGCCCGAGCGGTACGCTCAACGCGATCATCGACGCCATGTGATTCTTGCCGCAAGGCAGCACATCATAACGCAGAAGCCCGGTTTTCAGCCGGGCTTCTTTATTTTCGTGGCAAGTTGTTCTCAGGCGACCATGCGTAGATGAATCCTCCAGCGTGGAGCTTCTGCACCACCTCGCCGATGTTCTGCTTCGAGACAGCAAAACAGCCGTTGCTGCGCCCGATCATCGGACCATGCAGGGTTGCGATGTTCAGCAGGATGTAGGGGATGGAGACGTACCGCGCCTGATGCAGCACGATGTCTCGCTTGGCGGCGTTGCCGTTGCGCAGCGAGTCGAGGCCGTCAAGCCTCAGCGCGAGGCCGTGTTCGCCGTAATACAGTCTGGTGACGCGGAACAGCCCGAGGCTGCTCATGTTGGTCTCCGGCACATCGGAAAAGCGCCGCGCGTAAAGCTCGCCGGAGTTTTTGCCGTGGGCGACCCGATAGAACGATTGCCGACCGGTTTTCAGGTTGATGATGACCATCCGCTTCACATATGACGGCTGGCTGTAGTCGATGACGGCAAGCGCCCGGGGTGGCGCGATTGCAGGGTTCAGGCGCTGGTACTCCTGCATGGCGGCAAACGCCTCTTTTATCGCTTCCGCTGAAACATGTCCCGAATCAAGCAGGAGCGCGATTGTCCCGAGGTTCAGCAGGAGAAGAATCAGCAAGCCTGCCGCTCTCATCGCTCTCTTTACTGGATTCACGAACATGGATCTGGAGTTGATGGATTTTCTGGTGCGGTGTATCGTTCAAAATAGCCCGTCTCGTTCAATTCGACCAAACGCCGGTTCCGTTCAGTGCTCCTTGATGAATGTGCCGTTCTGGTACTCCTCGAAGGCGGCGCGCAACTCCTCCCTGGTGTTCATGACGATCGGGCCATACCATGCGACCGGCTCGTTGAGCGGTTTGCCCGAGATGAGCAGAAACCGGACCGGATCGTTTTCCGTGCTGACCGTCACGCTGTCTCCATCGCTGAACAGAATGAGGGTTTCATTATCCTGATACCGTTCGGGTTTCATGTCGAAATAGTTGACCCCCTCCGTATCATGTGAAAACGGCTCGTTGGCATGGCAGAAAATGCCCCTGCCTTCGATAACGTAGGCGAGCGCTGTATGCCCCCGTTTGACCGGATGGGTGAAAGAGGTCGATGGGGGAACGGTGATATCAAGATATTCCGGGTCGATCGCGATGTTGTCCACGGGGCCGACCGTATCCCCGATTCTGCCGCTGAAGAGCGAGATGGTGACGCCGTTGTCAAGCTTCAACTTCGGCACCTGCGAATCGGTAATGTCGCGGTACCGTGGCCTGGTCATTTTCTGTGACGCGGGCAGGTTCGCCCAGAGCTGGAAGCCGCCCATCCTGCCGTTCCGGTCTCCCTCCGGCATCTCCTGATGGATGATGCCGCTGCCGGCGGTCATCCACTGCAATCCGCCTGGCCGGATCACGCCCCGGTTGCCCAGGCTATCGCCGTGCTCCACCTCTCCTTCGAGCATGTAGGTGATGGTTTCGATACCGCGGTGCGGGTGCCAGGGAAATCCCTTGCGATAGTCCTCAGGATCTCCGGAACGGAAATCGTCGAGCAGCAGGAACGGGTCGAACTGCGGAACTTCGCCGAATCCGAAGGCTCGTTTGAGATGCACTCCGGCGCCTTCGATGACCGGTTTGCTTCTGAACACCTTGCTGATGGTTCTTTGGATAGCCATGGCATTCGCTCCTGTTCTGGATTTGCGAGGGTGCGCGATCAGAGAAGAAACGATCAGCCGGAGCCATTAAGTTCACATCCGGCGACCCTGAGGGCATAGTCGGGGAAGCGATGAATTTTCTGCCGATGATCGAAATATGGCTGTTAATGTGTAACTTCACGCCAACAAATGAATGAAAACACCAGATTTACCAAGGAAAGCCGATATGTCAGCAAAAACCACCAATATCCTTTTCATCGGTGACGTCGTCGGCAATCCCGGCCTGCAGATCGTCAGCCGGATGCTCAAAGGATTTATCTCGAAATACGAGGTAGATTTCGTCATCTGCAACGGCGAGAATGCTCATCACGGCAAAGGCATGAGTCTTGAGGCGCTGAACCAGATGCTTGAAGCGGGCGTCGATGTGGTGACCGGCGGCAATCACACCTGGAACAACTTCAACTTCTTCGATACCCTCAAGACCCACGAACGGGTACTCCGTCCACAGAACTACCCCCGAGGCACCTACGGTAAAGGTTACGGCACCTACAAACTCCCGCGCGGGCTGGGCGAAATTACCGTGCTCAACCTGCAGGGGCGCACCTTCATGTACCCCATCGACTGCCCGTTCCGCACGGCCGACTGGGTTATCAAGCAGGTGAAGGACAAATCGTCGATGATTTTTGTTGATATGCATGCCGAAGCGACAGCTGAAAAGCTGGCGCTGGCCTGGTACCTCGACGGCCGTGTGTCGGCTGTCATCGGCACCCACACCCACGTGCAGACTGCCGACGAGCGCATTTTCCCGAAAGGCACGGCTTACCTGACCGACGTCGGCATGACCGGGCCGCACCAGTCGGTCATTGGCATGCAGGTCAAATCGGCCGTTGACCGGATGCTCTACCAGACTCCCCACAAATACGAATGCGCCACCGACGACGTTCACCTCTCCGCCGTGCTCATCACGCTGGATGTGGAAACTGGTAAAGCGGTCGGGATCAAAAGGATTTTCTATCCGGAGTTCGAATCGGTTGCGTCGCAGGGGTGAGTGCGAGTAATCAGGTCAGGATGAGGTTGCCCTATTATCGAAATTGAAAAACAAAAACCCCAGCCATTTGGTTGGGGTTTTGTTGTCTGCAAAGTCTAATAAAAATCATCGCTTGTCCTGCTCGAACTCTTCGGCTATGAGCACGTCGTTCTTGCTGCCGATGTAGAGCGGCGTGCGCTGGTGCAGCTCTACCGGCTCGATGTCGAGAATCCGGCGGTGTCCGTCGGTGGCGCGACCTCCGGCCTGCTCGCAGATGAAGGCCATCGGGTTGGCTTCGTACATCAGGCGCAGCTTGCCATTTTTGTGCTTCTTCGTTGCCGGGTAGATGAACACGCCGCCGGTCAGCAGGTTGCGGTGGAAGTCGGCCACGAACGAGCCGATGTAGCGCGTGCTGTAGGGGCGGCCGGTTGCCTTGTCCTCCTCCTTGAGGTAGTCCAGAAAGAGCTTCGTGCCGTCGTGAAACTCATTCCATGAGCCCTCGTTAACCGAGTAGTATTTACCGTGCTCCGGGGTGGTGATGTTCTCGTGCGAGAGCAGGAATTCGCCGACGGTCTGGTCGAAGGTGAAACCATGCACGCCGTGGCCGGTGGTGTAGACCAGCATGACCGACGAGCCGTAAATGACGTAGCCGGCAGCCACCTGATCAGCGCCTTTCTGCAGGCAGTCCTCGATGCTCGCTTGCGAAGGGTTGTCGCTCTTGAGCCGGTAGATCGAAAAGATGGTGCCGACGCTGACATTCACGTCGATGTTCGATGAGCCGTCGAGCGGGTCGAAAAGCAGAACGTATTCGCCCGACTCGAACTTCGGCGGCGTGATGGTCTCTTCGTTCTCCTCGGAGCCCATAATGGCGAAGCGCCCGTGCTGGCCGATGGCGTTGATGAGCCGTTCGTTGGCGAACAGATCGAGCTTTTTGACCTCCTCGCCCTGCACGTTGGTGGAACCGGCAAGGCCGAGAATGTCGGCAAGTCCGGCGCGCACGACTTCGCGCCGTACCAGTTTTGCGGCAAAGGCGACATCGTTCAGAAGGCCGGTCACCTCGCTGTTGATTTCGGGATAGAGCTTCTGCTGCTGGAGAAAATGGCTTTCAATGGTGGTGAGCTTGTTCATCACAAAATCGTTCAGAATGATTGAATGACGGCCGAAGAGACCGCGGGATCCGGCGCTGAAAATGCAGAGGCTGGCGCTGCTTGTCCGGATAGATGATTAAATACACTCGAATTTCTAATTTATGCTATTTTCAAAGTTCTTGCAATGATACGGCTCTCAAGGCTGAGCAACTGCCGGCTTCTTTTTTTCTGAAGGGACAAATATCCGTACATTCACCGACCTGCATTTTCGATTCAAAACCGTATTCATGAAACGCTACCGCTGGACCCGTCTCGATCCCGAACCTACCCTGGTACAAGGGCTTGCCGAATCGATCAACGTCAGTATGCCGATTGCGGCTGCTCTCTGCAATCGCGGTATTTCGAGCTTCGAGGAGGCACGCCAGTTCTTTCGTCCGTCGCTCGACGATGTGCTCTCGCCGTTTCTGTTCAACCAGATGAAGCTGGCCGTCACGCGCGTTCTGAAGGCGGTATCGGGTGGTGAGCCCATCATGATCTACGGCGATTACGATGTTGACGGTACGACCGGAACGGCCATGCTTTCGCTGTTTCTCAGTGAGATGGGGGCCCGTGTTTGCCACTACATCAACGACCGGTTCAGCGAGGGGTATGGCCTTTCGGAAGCTGGTCTCGACTATGCCGTCGAGCAGGGAGTGAGGCTCGTCATTACGGTCGATTGCGGGATTCGGGCGCTCGATGAAGTGCAGGCGTGCGCCGACCGGGGCATCGACGTCATCGTTTGCGATCATCACGAAGCCGAAGAGCTTCCGGCGGCCCACGCTATTCTCGATCCGAAGGTCGAGGGGTGCAGTTATCCGTTTCGGGAGCTCTGCGGCTGCGGTGTGGCTCTGAAGCTTGTGCAGGCGATCGTCGAAACGCAGGGATGGCCTCGAAGCCGCTGGGTGCAGTATCTCGATCTGGTGGCCATCGCGACTGCTGCCGATCTGGTTTCGCTGACAGACGAGAACCGGGTCTATCTCCGGGAAGGGCTCGAACTGATGCGCCGTTCGCCGAGGGAGAGCCTGAAAGCGATGCTGGCGTTCATGAAGGTCAAGCCGGTCGAATTCGATCTGATGAACATCACCTTCGGCATTGCACCCCGGATCAATGCTGCCGGACGGATGGGCTCTGTCGAGGTTGCCATGCGCTGGCTTTTGGCCAGGGAGCCGGATGAGGCGCATCGTTGCGCGACGGCCCTTGAAGAGCTGAACGCCTCCCGTCGGGAGATCGACGCCGAAATCACCACCAAAGCCGAAACCATGGTTGCCGGTCATTGCGCAAGCTACTGCTCATCCATCGTTCTTTACGATGAAGCGTGGCACCTCGGCGTGCTTGGTATCGTGGCCTCGAAGCTGCTGGACAAGCACCTTCTGCCAACCGCGGTGATGGGAGGGGCGAACGGATTGATCAAGGGCTCGGTCAGAAGTGTCGATAATCTCAACATTCACGAGGTGCTCCAACACTGTCGAGAGCATCTCGAACAGTTTGGCGGTCATCACCAGGCAGCCGGTTTTACCCTCAGGCCCGACCGGTTGGCCGCCTTCAGGGAGCGGTTCGACGAAGTTTGCCGCGAGATGCTGCCGGTCGAGAAGCGCCAGAAAGAGCTGCTGATCGATGCCGAGCTGTCGCTTGACGACATCACCCCGAACTTTCTCAACGTGCTCGAACAGTTTTCACCCTTCGGGTTTGCCAACCGCGAGCCGCTGTTCGTCACCGCGCCATGCCGCCTTGTCGGCAAGCCGAAACTGCTGAAAGAACGCCACGTCAAATTCATGGTGCAGGGAGAGCGCAGTTCCAGGTTCGAAGTGATCGGCTTCGACCGCCCGGACATCTACAAGGATCTGGAGCGTATCGGCAACGTTGCGCCGCTCCAGCTGGTGTGCATTCCGGAAAAAAAGCAGTGGAACGGTCGGGAGTACGTGCAGCTGCGTCTGAAGGATATGGCGTTCAGTGAGCATGGATAAGTTGATTATCCACTGCTCCGCATCGTTCCGGTTCTGAGCGCTTCGGTGAAACTCCTTTCTCTTCTATTCCTTCTCGACGGCTGCCAGCGAGTGGCCGGGTTCGTGGCGCATCTTGGCCAGGATGCCCGGCAGTGACGAAATGGCCGAAACCACGAAGAACACCAGCGACAGGGCAATGCCTGTGTTGACGTCTAGCCCGAGATGGTTCAGGGCGTAGAAAAAGGTCACCTCACGCGCACCCGCTCCGCCGATGGTGAGCGGCAGGATGGTGGCGACGCTTGAAATCAGGAAGATCGCGAGATAGTCGATATGGTGTGACGAGGCCGACAGGGCCATGAGGATGAACCAGGCCGAAATGACCTGTGTTGCCTGAATGGCCAGCGATTCAACCGCTGTGATGAGGAACACCGGCATGAACTGACGGTAAAAGAGCCAGGTCAGGAGCAGCGACAGGGGGTAGGAAATTCCGGCGATCACCCAGACCCAGAGCATTTCACCGGGATAGAGCGCCGCGAATGAGCTCGGGACGATGAGCAGCGCCGACAGGAAGATAAGCGCGAAAATGCCGCTGACCCGATCCCAGAACACTGCGCCGAAGATGTTGACGACCGTCAGACCGTGATGTTTTTTCAGAACGTAGATCTTGTACCCGTCCCCTCCGATGCCGCCCGGCAGGAAGAGGTTGTAGAACATGCCCAGGTAGTAGAGCTTCATGTTGTACCAGGTTGA
The DNA here is from genome assembly GCF_000020505.1 of Chlorobaculum parvum NCIB 8327. Classification (NCBI taxonomy): domain Bacteria; kingdom Pseudomonadati; phylum Chlorobiota; class Chlorobiia; order Chlorobiales; family Chlorobiaceae; genus Chlorobaculum; species Chlorobaculum parvum. Next base: position 1,837,422 of record NC_011027.1, on the reverse strand, counting down.
CAGGCGTAAGCCGATCGCCGTGAAAAACCGGTTCAGCCTCAGGGCGTTGATGATTTTGGAGATATTGAAAAACAGAACGGCTCCGAGCAGGTAGCCGGGGCGCGCGTTGCTGATGATGGCCCACAAACGGTTGAGGTCGGTCTTGCTCAGCACGATGGCCAGCGCGGCCACGGTCAGGATGACCTGAATCGCCGTCTTGATGAGTTTGCTTTTTATAGAGCTACTTGCTTTTGTCAACGATCTGGCGGATGATATAGGGTTTCTTGTTCTGCGACTCGTAGTAGGTGCGCATGATGAATTCGGCGATGAAGCCTGTCGTGATGAGCTGAATGCCGATGAAGGTCATGATGACCCCGAGGGTCAGCAGCGGGCGGCCGCCGATGTCGTTACCGAAAATCTTCAGGGCGACCAGGTACAGATCGATGCCGATGCCGAGGAACAGGGTGATGAAGCCGAGCGTGCCGAACAGATGCATCGGCTTGTGGGCGTATTTCTGGAAAAAGACCATGAAGAAGAGATCGCTGAGCACCTTCAGGGTTCTGCCGATACCGTACTTCGATTTGCCGAACTGGCGGGCGTGGTGCCGTACGTCAACCTCCTCCATCTTTGCGCCGTACAACTGCACGAGCACCGGAATGAAGCGGTGCAGCTCGCCGTATAATCCGAGGTTTCGGGCCACATCGCGCTTGAAGAGTTTCAGAGTACAGCCGTAATCGCGGATGTGGACGTTGGTCATGTTCCGGATCATCGCGTTGGCGATCTTGCTTGGAATCTTGCGCAGCACCATGCCGTCCTTCGTCCGGCGCGCCTTCCGGCCACCACGTCGAGCCCCCTCGATTCGAGACGCTCGATCATCATCGGAATGTCCGCAGGATCGTTCTGCAGGTCGCCGTCCATCGTGGCGATCAGTTCGCCTTTGGCTTCGTTGATGCCCGCCGACATGGCAGCGGTCTGTCCGTAATTCTTGTTCAGCACAACGCAGCGCGCGTTCGACGGGGCGTAGCGCTCGATTTCGGCCACTGTCGAGTCGGTCGAGCCATCATCGACCAGGATGATTTCATGTTCGATGCCGCCGAGTGCCGAAGCAAGCGCATCGAAGAGCGGCTTGATGCTTTCGGCTTCGTTCATGAGCGGTATGACGACGGAGAGTTTCATCGGGTATCCGGTTGATCGGGTATTCTGACAAGGACGATTCCATGTTTACCGTACAGGCGTTCGACCGGACCGAGCTTGTCGAGACGATCGATGCTGGTCAGCACCACGTCACCCGGCAGGGGTTCGCGCTGTTCGGCAAAAGAACCCGAATATACTAAAAAAGAGGGGTAATAGACTTTCCACATCACGATTTTGAGCCCCTCCTCGCGGGCCAAGAGCGCGGCCTCTTTCACCGGCTGCTGCATCACCCTGGCGGCCATCGGCATGGCGATGAAGTTGAACGAAAGGGTCAGCAGCGCCCCGCCGATGATGAAGCGCACTGGCGGCATGAGCGCTGGCACGAATTGCAGCAGCAGACAAAACGCGGCTGCGGCGATCATCAACAGCGAGAAGTGGTTGGATGCCATCTGATCCAAAAAGCCCTGAACCTGCGCCTGCACGAAACGGCTTTCAATCGACGGCAGCACCTGTGGCAACACCAGTGGCAGGGCTGCAAAGATCAGCAGTAGAGCCGCTGGCCAGAGCGCGAGCAGCCAGGTGCGGTCAACCTCGGCCAGTTCGATGCCGAGCAGGATGAAGAGCGGCGTGTAGCCGTAAATCATGTAGTGCGGCAGCTTGGTGCCCGACAGGGAAAAGAAGATAAAGACGAACGCAAACCAGATCAGGCAGAACTGCCAGAGCGGATCAGACCAGCGCGACCGGAGTTTCGAGAATACCCGGAAGAGGAGGCCCGTCGAGGGCATGAGGCCGATCAGCACCACCGGCAGGTAGTAGAACAGCGAACCGGAGTGCCCCTCCATCGAGCCCTTGAAGCGGCTGACGTTGTGCTTCATGAAAAAGCCTTCGATGAACGCCTGGCCCTGATCGAGGTATTCGAGAACGTACCACGGCAGCGCGATCACCAGGAACAGTGCAATGCCTGCCGGGTTCAGTGCAAGTTTGAACCAGCGTTTCAAGTCCTTCTGAACGAGGAAGAACAGGAACGACACCACGACGGGAATGAGGATCGCTACCGGTCCTTTGTCGAGCACGCCGAATCCCATCGCTGCGAAGGCGAGGTAGATTGCCGAACGCTTGCCGTGTCGCCAGTAGCGGTAGATGCTGAGCAGCGTCACAGCAAGACAGAGGTTGAGCAGCGCATCGGCGATGGCTGCCTTGGCGATGATGCTCACCTGGAGCGCCGTCGCCATTAGCGCCGTCGCCCATACAGCCTCGGTTTCGTTTCGCTCGCGGCGAACGAAGAGAAAGATCACCAATGCCCAGAACGCTGCTGAAATTGCGGATGGCAGTCGGAACGCGAACTCGTTGATGCCGAACGATTTGACTGAAAGCAACTGCAACCAGTAGATCAGAATCGGCTTGTCGAACCGCAGTGCGCCGTTCAGGTAGGTGGTCAGGTAATTCTTCGACACAAGCATCTCCCGCGTCGCCTCGCTGAACGCACCTTCATCCACGTCGAACAGAGGCCCGGAGCCGATGCCTGCAAAAAAGCACAGGAAAACGATAAGACCGAGACCAGCTAGCAGCAAGTTCCTGTTCAGTGTTTTTGACTCTGGTTTCATGGCGAATCGTCGGGAAGTTTCATTGAACATCGTTGTGGCCGGTGAGTGGGTTTTTCCCCGGAATTGGCCGGGAAAAAGCGTTGCTGGAGCAGCACGACCGTTACGATGCCGAGCGCTGAACCGGCCACGATGTCGCTCAGGTAGTGCTGGCAGAGCACCACGCGGCTTGCCGCAATGATAAAGGCGACAATGATGAACACGGGTCTGAATCTTGGAAGCAGCAGCGACAGGCTCAGGGCAGCGCTCAGGGCCGTAGCTGAATGCCCGGATGGAAACGATTGCCACGCATGATCGAACATATGCTGGAACGGCTCGAATCCGTAGATGCCGTCATGCAGCAACAGTTTTGGCCGGGCCCTACCGAAGATGAATTTGAGCAAATCGGCACTCAGCCCCGAAACAGCCACTGTGGTGAACAGGAACAGTCCTTTCATCGAAAGCTGCCGGTTTCGCTTTCGGTACCATGCAAACAGCGCGAGACCTCCGATAAGATACCATTCCGACTGCCCGGCTTTGGTGACGGCTTTCCAGGTTGTATGCCAGGCTCCGGTGTCAAGCTGATGAAAAAACAGCGTCAGAGACTGGTCGAGCAGAAAAAAGGAGACGGCACAGAACAGCAGGACTGCCGCAAGGAGCAGGTGTTGTTTCTGATTTCTTTCATCAATCATGTTGCTCTGCGTTTTGCTTCGATGACCAGTGGCGACTTTGAATTAAATGTGCGGATGTTGCGCTATTGCTGCCAGCTCTGATCGCTTCATCATACCGTTCAGTATGTCGCTGGCTCTGAAAATAACCATTTTCAGCGAGTCTCCACGGGTGTTTGCCAAGGTGTCTGTCAGGATGATATGAAGGCAGACTTATTGACGCGAAGAGTTTGCTTATGGATTGTAAGTGGGAACACCGCGTATATGTTTTTGTCTTGGGATTGAGCCTATAGTGTTGTATTTTTTTATTTAAAGAGTAATAAAAGAGTGTATATGTTATTGTCTTTTTTTATGTGAGGGTCTATACCAATCAACTGTAAACCCCTGTGGTCATGAATAACAAAACCTTGCTGAACCATCAAGCTGATGCTTTCCAGTACCTGTTCGCAGGGGCTGCTCCCAACGAGCCCGATTTTTCTGCCAGAGGATGGTCGACCTCTCACTTTTCATCGCCTGTTATCGATTTTCCGGATGACGGAGAGCTTGGAATCCAGAAAAAACCACTCCCTGATCCTGATGTTCCTACAGGCGATAAAACAGCTCCTACGGTTACCAGCTTCGAGCCTTCAGACAACAGTTCTGGTGTCGAGGTAGGATCCAATATCACGCTGACATTTAGTGAGGATATTCAAGCTGGTAGCGGCACAATTACCATTCGTGTCGACTCTTCTCGTGGCACCATATTTGAGAGTTTCGATGTTTCCAGCAGCGATAACCTCACGTTTTCAGGCAGCACTCTGACCATCAATCCGACATTTGACCTCGATCCTGAAACCCATTACTATGTGGTGCTTGGCAGGGGAAGCGTTGAAGATCTTGCAGGCAACGACTATGCCGGAACAAAAACCTACGATTTCACAACCGAAGCCGGTTCTGATACGGATGCGCCGTTAGTTATCGATTTCAGCCCGGCTGACGATAGCGGCAATGTCGCGGTGGGCACCAACATCACCCTGACCTTCAACGAAGCGATTCAGGCCGGTAGCGGTACCATCGAGATTCATGTCGATTCGCCGACAGGAACGGTGATCGAAAGCTTCGATGCGGCGACCAGCAGTAACCTGAATTTTTCGGGAAGCACGCTGACGATCGATCCGACCAGCGATCTTGCCAATGAAACGCATTACTATGTCACCATCGGAACCGATGCGGTGCATGACCTTGCGGGCAACAGCTACGCTGGAACGACCGAGTATGATTTCACAACCGAAACCGCTCCTGATCCTGTTTCGTGGGATCCGGTTTCCGGTCATGGATTGCTCAATATTGACGCCATGCTGGAAGCCGCGACTGGTCAGAGCATTGCCGACGCGCCCCTTTATGGTGACGGTTACGACTCCTGGGATTGGGGCTTGAACGACATCCAGGCTCCTGACGCCTGGCAGGCCGGATACACCGGCGAAGGCATTGTCGTGGCGGTGATTGATACCGGCGTGCTCTACACCCACAGCGATCTTGATGCGAACATGTGGGTCAATTCTGGAGAGATTGCTGGTGACGGTATCGATAATGATGGTAACGGCTATATCGATGACGTTTACGGCTATGACTTCATCAACAATGATGGTGATCCGATCGATGATCATGGACATGGCACTCATGTTGCCGGTATCATTGCTGGAGAGGATGACGGTACCGGAGTGACCGGTGTCGCTTACGATGCCTCGATCATGGCGGTCAAAGTACTCAGCTCTTCGGGCAGCGGCTCCTTCGCGGCAGTTGCGGACGGCATTATCTATGCCGTTGATAACGGTGCCGATGTGATCAACATGTCGCTCGGTGCTTATGGCGCATACTCCAGCGATGTTTACAACGCTGTATCCTATGCGCTCGATCACGGGGTTATCGTCTGTATGGCTTCAGGCAATGACTATGAAACCTCGCCAACCTATCCGGGAATCCTCGCTCAAACCCTCGGCGGCATCGCGGTCGGTGCGGTCAACAGCAGTAACGTTGTAGCTTCGTTCAGCAACGATGCAGGCGACACCGATCCTTACGATTTTGTCGTTGCGCCCGGCGTGAGCATTTACAGCAGCTATTACACTGGCGGTTACGCCTCGATGAGCGGAACCTCGATGGCTACGCCTTACGTCGCGGGTGCCGCTGCGCTGCTGCTTTCAGCGGAAGCGGACTTCGCATCGATCTGGACAGTTGAAGAGCTTGAAAATATCCTAACCAACTCGGCGGACTTCCTCGGAACCAGCGCGCTTGCCGCTTCGACCGGAACTGAATCGGAGCTTGGTGCGGCATCTTCAGCTAACGATTTCGGATTGAGCACCGAAGCTGAATTCCTCGGTTTGGTCGATGCGGGTATCGGTCATGGCAACGGTGTCAATGCTGAGCTGCCAGCAGGTTTGACCGGAGCTCTTGATTTCTTGCTTGACGGTCACGAGGGAGTTGCCTCGAAAATTCAAGCGGCCTTGGCCCACCATTTCGAATTGGGCACCGAGGCATACTTCCACGGTCTTGTTGATGCTGCTGGAAACGGCAATGATGCCGAACAGGTAGGCTTGACCGGAGTCCTAGATTTTGTACTGGACGGTCAAGAAGTCTTCGCCGTGTGATTCTCAGGACATCTGGAACGATGCCGGTTTGAATCGAAAAGAGCGGAAAGGTAGCCGAATTTCCTTTCCGCTCTTTTTCGTTTCAGCTATTATCGTCATAAGCTTCGCGTTTCAGTGAAACCAATAACCGCTCAGGTTCATTATCTTGCCGTAGTTTCATCGTTAACGCCAAGCCCAGTTTTGCGCCCATGACCGCTGCCGCCGAACCCTCCAAAGCCGTGCTTTTGCTCTCCTGCCCCGACCGCGTGGGGCTTGTGGCGCGGATCGCCAATTTCATCTACGAGCGCGGAGGCAACATTCTCGACCTCAACGAGCATGTCGATGTGGACGAGCGTCAGTTTTTTCTCCGCGTTTCGTGGAGTCTCGATAATTTCTCGATTCCCGCCGACGACCTCGAATCGGCCTTTGCGCCGCTGGCTCGCGAATTTCGGGCGAACTGGACGATCCGGTTTTCGGGCACGCGCAACCGGATGGCGGTTTTCGTCTCGAAGTACGACCACTGCCTGCGCGAGATTCTCTGGCGGCACAGCCTCGGTGAGTTCGACATCGACATTCCGCTCGTCATCTCCAATCATCCCGATCTCGCGCCGCTTGTCGAAGCGCACGGCATACCGTTCCACGTCGTTCCGGTGACGCCTGAAACCAAGGCCGCAGCCGAGCAGCGGCAGATGGCGCTGTGCGAGGAGCATGGCATCGACACCATCGTGCTGGCGCGGTACATGCAGGTGCTCTCGCCGGAGTTCACAGGGCGCTGGGCGGGCCGGATCATCAACATCCACCACTCGTTCCTCCCGGCCTTTGTCGGCGGCAATCCGTACCGCCAGGCCTACCGGCGCGGCGTGAAGCTCATCGGCGCGACCAGCCACTACGTCACCGACGAGCTCGATGAAGGGCCGATCATCGAGCAGGATATCATCCGCATTACGCACCGCGACACGCTCGACGACCTTGTGCGCAAAGGGCGTGACCTCGAACGGCTCGTGCTGGCTCGTGCCCTGCGCCTGCACTGCGATCACCGCATTCTCATCAACGGGCGTAAGACCGTCGTGTTCGACTGAGCCAATCCGGTTCACCGGGAATTCCCAGCGCTGGTTTGGTTGTTGTTTCAGCATGAGCGAGCACCATCACGACCATAGTCACGATCACGGCCACGAGCATGACCATCAACACGGTCATGCCGGGCATCACCACCATGTGGTCGGGAGCATTAAGACCGCCTTTTTCCTGAACTTCGGCTTCACGATTCTCGAAGCGATCGGCGGCGTGCTGACCAACAGCACGGCCATTCTCGCCAACGCCGTGCACGACTTCGGCGACTCCATTGCGCTCGGTCAGGCGTGGTACTTCGAGAGGCTCGCCGGGCGGACGGGCGACAAGCGCTACTCCTACGGCTACCAGCGCTTCTCGATTTTCGGCGCGCTCCTCAGCGCCCTGATGATGCTCGTCAGCTCGTTCGTGGTGCTCGTCGAAGCGCTGCCTCGCCTTATCCATCCGGAGCTTCCCGATGCCAAAGGGATGGTCGCCTTCGCGCTGGTTGGCGTGGCGGTTAACTCGCTCGCGATGCTGCGCCTCAAGGGCCAGACGGGCATGAACGCCCGCGTCATCGCCCTGCACCTGCTTGAAGACGTGCTCGGCTGGCTCTCGGTGCTGCTGGTCTCCGTGGTGTTGCTTTTCGTGAACTTGCCGATTCTCGACCCGCTGCTCGCCATCGTCATCACCCTCTACATCCTCACCGGCGTGGTGAAGAATCTCCGCGCAATGGTTCCCGTCTTCCTGCAAGCCGTGCCAAGCGAGCTCAGCCTCGACAAGGTTGTCGCCGACATTCAGCAGACCGAGCACGTCACGGGCGTGCATCACGCGCACCTCTGGTCGCTCGACGGCCAGCGCACGGTTTTCACCGCTCACCTCGAAATCGGCTGCGAAGTCAACCCTGCCGAATACGCCAGCATCAAAGAGGAGATTCGCAAGCTCGTCGCCCGCCACGGCATTTACCATTCCACCGTAGAGCTCGAATATCCCGGCGAAGTGTGCAGGAACGAGCCGCACAAAGGCGGGTAGGGGCGACCGGCTGGTCGCCAGATCGGTCAAATCAGTCGGATATTTCCCTACGTCCGGTTCGCTAACCACCATTCTTCCTGTAGGGGCGAACCTGCGTGTTCGCCCTTTCCCCGCATGGCGTGCGCCCTCTCGGCATTTTTGCGTAATTTCCCTTTTGCGAAAACGAGCCGTCAACCCCATTCCCACGAGCCATGCGAATCATCAAAGTGCTGATCGCCTCACCCTCCGATGTCGGCGAGGAACGCAAGATTGCCGAATCGGTTGTTCATGAATGGAATACTCGTCACAAGAGCAAATATGGCATTTGGCTGGAACCGGTGCTCTGGGAAACACACACGGCTCCGGAGGCAGGCGAGCGACTTCAGGGGAGTGTCAACGAGCAGATTGTTGACGAGTGTCATTGCGCTATCGCCATCTTCTGGACGCGAATCGGCACCGATACGGGCGTCGCGCCGAGCGGAACGGTGGAAGAGATCGAGCAGATGGTCAAAAATAAAAAGCACATCATGGTTTATTTCTCAGATGTGCCGGTGTCCCGTTCACAGGTCGATAAAGAGCAGGAAGCAAAGCTCGATGAATTCAAGGCGATTGTCACTAAAAAATGGCTCACCCACTCCTTCTCCGACCGCAACAAATTTGAGCACGACCTCTCCCGCCACCTCGACCTGCAAATCCCTCGCTGGTTCGGTGATCCCGATTCCCAGCCAGCCGATCCTCCCCAACCTGACAGCGCCGCCGACCTCCAGTGCTACCAGTCAACGCTGAAAGAGGAGCTGCGCTGGATCCGGATGCTGGGCCTGCCCAATATCGAGCGGATTGATGTGAATCTCGATGACGACACCTTCGTGCCGTTGCGGTTCACGCGCAGCCGGAAGTTCGCGCCTGACGGGCCGGAGCGGATGCATTCGATGCTCGAAGAGAACATCCTTACGCCCGACCGGGTGATGCAAGAGGCGTTCAAAAGTGACCGGCGGATGCTACTCGTCATCGGCGATCCGGGCGCGGGCAAGACGACGCTGCTCAAGTATTACGCGCTCTGCTGCCTCGGCCCGGAACGCTTCAGCCGCCTCGGATTCGCGGAGCCGGTGAACGTCTTTTACCTGCCGTTGCGAGAGCTGGTCAAAAAGGACGACGGCGGCTTTCATCATCTCGCCGATAGCCTCGCGCGGTGGGCGTCGGCCAATCAGTTGGAGATTGACCGCAAGCTGTTCGACGGCTGGTTGCGACAGAGCCGCTCGCTGGTTTTGCTCGACGGACTCGACGAAATTGGCAGCGTCGAGGAGCGCAAAAAGGCGTGTCGCTGGATCGAGGGGGCGTGGAAAAGCTACACCGGCGCGAGGTTCGTGGTCACCTCGCGGCGCACCGGCTACCGCAAGGATGACGGCGTCGAGCTTGAGGTCGATCACGACCGGGCCGATGTCGAGGATTTCACGCGGGAGCAGCAGGAGCGGTTTCTCGCCAACTGGTTCCGGGCGGCCTTCCTGCGCGACTACAACGACGCGCGTCTGTCCGAGGCCGAGTGGCAGAGCAGGCAGGAGCACCGGGCAGAGGAGCGCACCACCAAAATCGTCGCTCATCTCCGCGAGGAGGGCAACCGCAGCCTGCGCCAGCTCGCGGCCATTCCAATGATTTTGCAGATCATGGCCATCCTCTGGAAAGAGCGCGACCACCTGCCCAACAGCCGGGTCGATCTGTACAACTCGGTGCTCGATTACTTGCTCCAGTTTCGGGATGCTCGCCGGAACATCAAGCCGTTGCTGCCAGCCAGAGACGCCCGCATGGTGCTTGGTCCGGTTTCGCTCTGGATGCAGGAGCAGAAGGAGGATGACGCGGAAAAAGGGGCGATGCGCAGCGCGATGGACGAGCGCCTGTGCAATCTCGACAAATCCCCGTCAGCGCAGGATTTTTGTGACTATCTCGTTGACCGAGCGGGTCTGCTCATGGAGTACGGCAAGCAAAGCTACGTCTTCCGCCACAAGTCGTTCCGTGAGTTTCTCGCGGGTATCGAACTGGTGAAAAAGGTGAATCGGACTTCGGGTTATCTCGACCCAATCATCAAAAGCTTCGGCGAAGACTGGTGGGAAGAACCGCTCCGCTTTTTCATTGCCCACGGCGACGAAGAGCTTTTCGAACTCTTCATGGACAAGCTTTTTTCGTCAAATGTCAGTGATGATGTTTTGCAACAAAAGCAACTCTTTCTTCGGACATTGATTGAAGAAGCTCCAATGAAAAAGCCTGATGCGCTTTGCGAGCATTTGATGAAGCCGGAGAATAGCGCGATGCGACAGCGGGTGATTTTGGATTGTATTCGGGCAGTTGATAAAGAATCATCTATTGTTTTGGTCAGGAAATTTGTGACTGGAAAACTGGCGAAGGATGAAGATGCATCTGGACGAGCAATTGAGGTTCTGATAGAACTTGATGCCACCCATTCAGAATACTCATTACCAGATCGTCTTTGGAGTTATCATTTGTCTTCAGGTTTTCGAGCTTCTCCATCATTTCACAACCCCTTTGAACAATATGCGCAGTACATTCTTATAAAAGGCGGCAGCTATGTTTATTCGGTAACCAAAAAAGAGGTGAAAGTCTCCGATTTGTACTTTGCCAAATATCCGGTGACAAACAGGCTTTATCGGCGGTTCATAGATTATTTACGATCGAAGTCGCCGGAATGCGAGTCTCTTTTTCCGGTATCGGGATTTCAAGAGGAGTTGCAAAAGATTGCGAATGAAAAAACGTGGGATACAAAATTTGCAGATTATCTCAATGAAGGAAAAAGTAATCTTGCTGGTTGGTTCCGATCTATGGACGATGATGACCGGAAATTTGGAGGTGCAGAACAACCTGTCGTGAGTATTCCTTGGTATGCTGCACGTTCCTATTGCCTGTGGCTTTCTCTGATGGAGAGCAAAGGCAAGAAGTTTGATCTTTACCGTTTGCCGATGGAAATTGAGTGGGAATGGGCGGCGGCAGGAAAGGAAAGGCGGCGTTATCCGTGGGGTGCAGAAAAACCAAGCACGAAACGAGCTGGTGGTGATAATGTTGACTTGACTACTCCGGTTGGAAGTTGCCCTGAAGGAGCGACACCAGAAGGATTATATGATATGGTTGGTAATGTCTGGCAGTGGCAGGAAAACAGCTATGATGATACGAAAATAGCTCGTGCTTTGCGAGGAAGCCCTAATAGCGGTTATAAAGATAAACTTCGGTGTACTTGGCGTTATTATCTCACTCCAGGTAGTGCTGGTAGTTTTTTTGGTTTTCGTGTCGTACGCTCAGCCGATACCCTGAAATCCTGATCATCCAGTTCCCCGGAACTCTGAAGCGGAGATTTTGTTGTTCATCTGAAAAAACGGGAGAACACCGATGAAAAAACTTTTATTGCCTTTGCTCTTGTGGATGGTTGCGCTTGCCGGGTGCGGCAGTGCGCCGAAGGGGATTGAGGCGGTCGATAACTTCAAGCTCGATCGCTACCTCGGCACCTGGTATGAAATCGCCAGAATCGACAACTGGTTCGAGCGCGGCTCCGATCACGTCTCGGCCACCTACACCCTCCGCGACGACGGCAAGGTTCAGGTGCTCAACAAGGGCTACTATCCCGAAAAGAAAAAGTGGAAAACCGCCGAAGGCAAAGCCAAATTCGCCGGAGATCCGAACGTCGGAGCGCTCAAGGTCTCATTCTTCGGCCCCTTCTACGGCCCGTATACTGTTTTCGCTCTCGACCACGAAAACTACTCGTGGGCAATGGTCACCGCCTCCAGCCGCGACTACTTCTGGATTTTAGCCAGAACTCCGCAGATGGACGACGCGCTCTACCAAAAGCTCCTCGAAGAGGCGAAAGCGCAGGGCTTCGACACATCGCGGGTTATGAAAACGCCGCAGTAGTTGACTCGGTGGGTTGCATGGATGTTGTGGAAATCATTGCAATAATGTCCACAACATCCTCTTCTCATGCTTTCCGTTGGTGTTGCAATTTCCACATTCCGGCATAGAACCCGTCGCTTTTCAGCAGTTCTTCGTGGCTTCCTCGCTCAATAGCCCTGCCTTCGTAGAGCACCACAATTTCGTCGTAGCGCTCCATCCGGTGGAGGTTGTGGGTGATGGCGAGCACGGTCTTGCCATGGCTCGTGCGGTCGAGGGTGTCGAGGAGGGCTTGTTCGGTGAGGGCGTCGAGGTTGGCCGTGGCTTCGTCGAGCACAATGATTGGGGCGTCTTGCAGAATCATTCTCGCCACCGCGAGGCGCTGGCGTTCGCCGCCGCTGAGGTTCATGCCGTGCTGACCGGCCCAGTCGTCAAGGCGGCTTTGCAGGTCGCCGAGTCCCGACAGGGTGAGGGCGTTGCGGAGCTGCTCGTCCGTGGCTTCGGGTGCGGCGAGGAGCAGGTTTTCGCGGATGGTTTGGCCGAAGAGGTAGGTTCGTTGCGAAACGACCGCGATGTTGCGGCGCAGCTCTTCGGGGTCAAACTGGTCGATGGTTTGTCCGCCAATCGAAATGCTGCCCTGCGTCGGATTCCAGAAGCGCACCATGAGCGAGGTGATGGTCGATTTGCCTGCGCCGCTCGGGCCGACAATCGCGATCCGTCCGCCCTGCGGCACGCTGAACGAAACGCCGTCGAGCGCGGGGCGATCCGAGCCGGGGTAGGTGAAGGCGAGGTTTTTGACTTCGATGCCGGTCGTTTTTGGGAAGACTTCCGGGCGTTCGGGCGCGGTGACTTCGGGCTTGGCATCGATGATCTCGAAGAGTCGTTCGCCTGCGCGGACGTCAGCCTCGATGTTTTGCACCGAGCCAGTGAGCGGTAGGAACGCCTCGAACGAGGCCATGACGCCGAACACCACCGATGCGAGCGTGATGGCGCTCGTCGCGCCGGTTCGCACCATCGGTAGCATCGAGTAGAGAATCCAGATCACCGCCCCGTTCATCGCAAGTCCGGTAAGCGATTCGTGCAGCCCCTCGATGAAAGCGGCCCGCTTCTGCAACGTGAGCTTTTTTACTTCAGCCTCATGCAGCTTTTCAGTGTAGTCGCCGACCATGCCGAAGACGCGCAGTTCGCTCATGCCCTGCACCATATCGACCGCGAGCACCTGCTGTTCGCCCTGGAGCGCAGTGATGCCGCGCGCCGTGCCGGCGGCGAGCCGCGCGGTCAGCACCGGCACGGCAAGTCCCGCGAAGAGCTGGCTCGCGAGCACGCCTTCGGCGGCGGTGGTTGACCAGTGGCCGACGATGAACCACATCAGCAGCGTGACGAGCGCAGCGGTGACAGGTGGGGCGAGCACGCGGGCGTAGATGTTTTCGAGGCTCTGGATGTCATCGACGATCCGCTTGAGCAGGTCGGCACTGCGGTACGAAGCGAGCCGGGCCGGGGCGAGCGGCTCGACGGAGTCGTAGAACCAGACGCGCAGGCGGGTGAGAATCTTGAAGGTGGTGTCGTGCGAAATGAGCCGTTCAGCGTAGCGGATGACGCCACGCGAAATGCCGAAAAATCGCACGCCGGTGATGCCCACCTGCAACGCCGAGAGCGCGGGCATGAGCGCGGCGGTGGTAATCAGCCAGGCGGAGGCCATCAACAAACCGATGCCGCTGCCGATGGTGGCGAAGCCGATCAGCGCGGCGAGCAGCATCCACCAGGCAAAGGGGCGCGTCAGGCCCGCCAGTCGCAAAAAGGTTTTCATGCCGCAGCCTCCTGCATCGACGAGAACACCGCTTCGCGGTAAAATCCTTCATTTGTCATCAGCTCGTCGTGCGTGCCACTCTGCACGATGTGGCCACTGTCCAAAACCACGATTTTGTCGGCGTTACGGATGCTTTCGAGCCGGTGGGCGATCATCACCACCGTGCGCCCGCGCATGAGCACCTCCATCGCTTTGCGGAGCTGCGCTTCGAGGATCGGGTCGGTGTGCGAGGTCGGCTCGTCGAGCAGCAGGAGCGGCGCGTCTTTCAGGAAGGCGCGGGCCAGTGACAGCCGTTGTGCCTCGCCGCCGCTCAGCCGTGCGCCCTCTTCGCCGATCATCGTCTCCAGGCCGTCGGGCAGCGAGCGCACCATGTCGAGCAATCCGGCCTGTTTCAATGCGTTATCAATCTGATCCGGCGTGGCGTCGCGCCGGGCCATCAGCAGATTTTCGCGGATGCTGGCGTTGAAGAGGAACGGGTGCTGCGGCACCCAGGCGATCTCTTGGTACCACGAATCGAGACTGAACTCTCGTGCTTTGCGGTCGCCGATTGAAATCGCGCCTTCTGAGGGTTCGATGAAGCGCAGAAGCAGGTTCATCAGCGTGCTCTTGCCTGCGCCGCTCGGCCCGGTCAGGGCGGTCACGGTGCCTGGCTCGATAGTGAGGCTCACGCCGTCGAGCGCTGGTTTGTCGCTGCCGGGGAAGCGGTAGTCAACTCCATCAAAAACAATCGGTTGCGACGAAATATCACTGGCGGTCAACTCGCGCGAACCCGCTTCGGGAATCTCGGCGGAGCGGTCGAGAATTTCGTGCATCTCCTTCGAAGCGGTTACGCCCTCCATGCCCGCGTGGAACTTCGTGCCGAGCTGGCGGAGCGTGAGGTAGAAATCCGGCACGAGCAACAGTGCGAAGAAGCCGGGGCGGAAGGCGAGATGGCCGCCGAGCATCCGCACGCCGATGCTCACCGCCACCACCGCCGTGCCGAGCGTGCCGACCAGTTCGAGAGTCAGCGACGAGAGGAACGCGATTTTGAGCACCTGCATCGTCGAGTGGCGGAAATTCTCGCTCGCCTCAGCAATGCCATCGCGCCGCGTTTTGGCCTGCGCGAAAAGCTTGAGCGTCGAGAGGCCCTGCAACATGTCGAGGAAGTGGCCGCTCATGCGGCTCATGGTGTTCCACTGCTTTTCGGTGGCCGCGCTGGCCCGCTTGCCGATCAGAATCATGAACACCGGAATCAGCGGCGCGGTCACGACGAGAATCACGCCCGACAGCCAGTCCGCCGGAAAGACCGCCGCGAGGATCACCACCGGAATGATGAGCGCCAGGAAGAGCTGCGGAATGTACTGGCTGAACCACGCATCGACCGACTCGACGCCCTTGAGTAGCGTGGTGACGATGCGCCCGCTTTGCCCTGAGCGGGTGTAGGATGGCCCGAGCGCCGCCACCGTGCCGGAGAGCCGTTCAGTTAACGTCTTGCGGATGGCGAGCGTGCCAGCTTTCGCCGCGTGATGCCCCGCCCAGCTGAAGAGCACGCGCAACGTGCTGAAGAGAGCGAACAGCCCAACAAGCGGCGCAATCGCGGCCCACGCCGGGGCGGCGCGGAAAACCGTGTCGATCACGCCGCTCAGCACCCACGCCTGCGCCACGAGCATCAGCGCTGCCGCCGCGCCCGCGAGGCCCGAAACGAGAAAAGGCCGCTTCTGTTCAGCAAGCAGCCGCATGAGGTTCCGGTCAATGTTCATCGCGACTGGGCTGTATCGGAAGGAATCGGTTGAGTAATCATGCGTGGATTTTGGGACTTCAACATGGGAACCATGGTAAAGAATTCCCATCCTCTTTGCAACAGGGCGATTTCTGATTGAATCATCAAATGTGAAAGAAAGATAACAAAGAAGGGCGACCAACCGGTCGCCCCTACAGAAAGAAAATGTGTTGTCAGCTCAATACTCCATCTTCGAGTCTTTCGTTACGCGCTGGCGGAAGACCCAGTAGCTCCAGCCCTGATAGAGCAGCACGATCGGCACGAAAATCGCCGCGACCGTGGTCATGATGCCGAGGGTGTACTGCGACGACGAAGCGTTGTAAATCGTCAGGCTCCAGTCGGGATTGGTGCTCGAAACCAGCACTCTCGGGAAGAGTCCCATGAAGATGGTGATGGTCGAGAACGCAATCGAAACGGCGGTCATGACGAACGCCCAGCCGGATGCGCCCTTGTTGAGCAGCACGATCACCGAGAGCAGTGCGAGCACGCTGAAGATCGGGATTGCGCCAGGGTTGACGCCGAGGCGTGCGAACAGGTCGGTTTCCACGAAGGTGTAAACCGCAAAGACCAGCGAGAGCACAGTAGCCGGAACCCAGAGCTTTTTGGCCAGCCCCATCGCGCGTTCGTGGAGGTCATCGGTAGTTTTGAGCGTCAGGAACACCGCACCGTGCAGCGTGAAGATCATCAGCGAGGCCAGGCCGCAAGCGAGCGCGTACGGGTTGAGCAGGTTGAAGAAGCCGCCAGTGTAGTTCATCGTTTCATCGATCGGCACGCCACGGATGAAGTTGGCCATCGCTACACCCCAGAGCAGGGCAGGAATGGCGCTGCCGAGGAAGATGCTCCAGTCCCAGAAGCTGCGCCACGCCGGGCTGTCGCTTTTGCTCCGGTACTCGAAGGCCACGCCACGAAAAATGAGTGCCACCACCATGAGCAGAAGCGCAAGGTAGAAGCCGCTGAACAGCGTGGCGTACCAGTGCGGGAACGCGGCGAAAATCGCGCCGCCGGCCGTGATAAGCCACACTTCGTTACCGTCCCAGAATGGGCCGATGGTGTTGATCACCGCGCGGCGATCGAGGTCGTCTTTGCCCATGAAAGGCAGCAGGATGCCGACGCCGAAGTCGAATCCTTCGAGAATGAAGAATCCGGTAAACAGGACGGCGACCAGGACGAACCAGATTATCTGCAATGTCTGCAAATCCATTGTTTTCTCCTTTTCGGTTTATTCAGCGCCGTGAAGGCCAGCCGTTGCATATTTTTTCAAGAGAAACACATCCACCAGCGTCAGAGCACTGTAGATGAGCGTGAACACTACGACCGAGGTCAGCAGTTCAGCGCCGCTAACCACCGATGCGGGCGTGACTGCCTGCTCGGTTTTGAGCAGCCCGACCACGATCCACGGCTGGCGGCCCATCTCGGTCAGAATCCAGCCCGCCGAGTTGGCGATGAAGGGCAGGATGAACGCCGAGAGCAGCAGCGCACCGGTGAGCTTGCCGAAGGTATAGTCCTCGCGGATCACCTTGAAAAGCGCCACCGCAGCGGCCAGCAGCATCAGCGTGCCGGCGCCAACCATGAAACGGAAGCTCCAGTAGGCGGTGATGACCGACGGAATGTAGTCGCCGGGGCCGTATTTGGCGACGGCCTCTTCCTGAAGTTCGCTGAGGCCCTTGACCTCACCCGAGAATTTGTTGTAGGCAAGGAACGACAACATGGCAGGTACGCGGATCGAGAAAACGTCCTCCATCTTTTCTTCGTCACCAATGGTGAAAAGCGAGAAGCTGGCTGGATCTTCAGAGTGCCAGAGCGCTTCGGCGGCGGCCACTTTCATCGGCTGGTTGTGCACCATCTCCTGCATCTGCGTGTGACCGGCGAGGCTGACCAGCAGCGAGCCGATAAACGCGTAAATTGCACCGAATTTGAGCGAGGTCCTGAACTGCTCCTCGTCCTTGGTCTTTTTCATCAGGTGCCAGGCGCTGACCGCGATTACGAGAAAGCCACCCGTGGCGATTCCGGCGGTGATCACGTGCGGGAACTGCAACCAGACGTAGGGGTTGAAGAGCAGCTCCGAGAAGCTGGTCATTTCAGCGCGTGAGCCGTCAGCGGCCATCTGGAAGCCGACCGGAGACTGCATGAAAGAATTGGCGACCAGAATCCAGAGCGCCGAGAGGTTCGAGCCGATGGCTACCAGCCAGATGGCGGCGGCGTGCAGCCCTTTAGGGATGCGATCCCAGCCGAAGACCCAGATGCCGAGGAAGGTCGATTCGAGGAAGAAAGCGAGCAGCGCCTCGATGGCGAGCGGCACGCCAAAGATGTCGCCGACGAAACGGGAGTACTGTGACCAGTTCATGCCGAACTGGAACTCCATGACAATACCGGTAACGACGCCGATGGCAAAGTTGATGAGGAACAGATGCCCCCAGAATTTGGTCAGCTGACGGTACTTCTCCTTGCCCGTCCTGACCCATGCGGTTTCCATGATCGCCGTGAAGATGGAGAGTCCGAGGGTAAGCGGTACGAAGAAGAAGTGGAACACCGACGTCAGGGCGAATTGAAGCCGCGCAAGAAAGAGTGTGTCCATTTTTACTTAATGAATGGTTGATGTGTGGTTGTTATGAGTGATAACGATTTCCAAAACCTCGCGTGAGGCTGAAAAATTCACTGATGAGGCTATTTTTTTATTTTAACGATTGTTACGGGTGCGGGAGGTCGTAGGTTTTTCCGTTAAAAAGTGTGGTCAGAGAGGAGTTGTCCAGATCGGTATTGTCGTTTTTCTCGTTGTCGAAATAGATTTGAATGAATGAGCTGGTGCCAGAGATGCTCAGTTTATCGATGAATCAACCGAACGGTTAGTTCGCAAATATCCATCGTTTTGGGGCTTATTTTTCCAGAACGATGGATGCAGCAGTTCACCGCAGACTTTCAATGTAGGCGATGATCTTGCTGATTTTGTCGTTGCTGAGCTGTTTGCCAAATGCGGGCATACCGGCTGGTCGGCCTTTCTCGATCGACTTGTAGATTTTTTCAGGGGTCGAGCCGAATTTGAGGCGTTTTCTGAGGTTCGGGCCGATGGCTCCTCTGGCGTCGCTCAGGTGGCAGGCGGCGCAGTGGGTTTCATATTCAGCCTTGCCTGCGGCGATGGCGTCGGGATTGTCGATGTACCGCCCCGGACCGGCTGTGGTCTCCGTTGCTGTACTCTGTTCGAGAGCTCCCATCACCTCCGGATCGATTTTCCGGGGCAGAACCTCTGTATTTTGCGGGGGTTGAAAGACCACATACACGATGGTCAAAACAAGGATACCGAAAGAGATGACCAGCCATCCTTTCGATTTTCCGGATTCGCTCATGCTTTTCTCCTGTTGTTGCTGTTGCCCCGGTGAGTCCATAGACTTTTTTCGAGTCGCAGCGATGTGCTATTCGAGCAGTTTTGTGAAGAAAACACCGGCGGCCTGCTCGTCGTTCATGTTTGTGTCTTTGAATTCTCGGAGCGTCAGCGCTTGATTTTCAAATCCGATCTCGATAGCGATTTTAATCTGGATCTGGATGAGAGACGCTAACCTCGAAATGCGCCGTAGATGAACCAGATGCCGGTGAGGATCATGATGATGCCTGCCAGGCGGTAGAGGCGCTGGCGGGTCTTTTCGCCGATCAGGGTTGCAGTTTTGCCGACGAGTAGCAGCGCCGGGGCAGTGCCGATGCCGAAAAGCAGCATCATGAGCGCGCCCAGCACCATACCTGCAAAGTGGTCGGGAGCGTCCATCGCGGCTCGGGCAGCGGCGAGCAGGGCGGTGTAGGTGAGGCCGCAGGGCAGGAAGCCGAGCACGATGCCGAGTGGAAACCAGGCGCCTGCTGAGGCCGGGCTTCTGAACAGTTCCACTGTCTTCCTGATGAACGGTGTGGAGGGGTTGCAGCTCATCAGGCGCTGACCAAAGGGCAGCCAGCCAGCAGAGGCCAGACCCATCAGCACGATGAAGAGGCCTGAGAGCGCCATGACCGCAGTCTGGATCGGGTCGATCGAGGAGGCGAGCGACAGGAACGATCCGGTTACGCCGACCACCGCACCGAGGATGGTGTAGGTCGTCACCCGTCCGAGGTTGTAGAGCAGATGGTGCCCGAGGCCGGGCTTGTGCTGGCCGAGCGAGAGCGCCGCAACCAGCGGCCCGCACATGCCGATGCAGTGGCCGAAGCCGCCCGCCAGTCCGGCCAGCAGCATTGCAAGCAGTTCACTTTTCATGGTTGCGATGGTTTATTCCTCCATTGTATTGATCGAAATCGTTCTTGCACTTGCCTTTTTTATTCCATTCCATAACAAATATGCATCATTATCGGGCTTGTGGCATTTCAGTCCGTCATTCCCGCGAAAGCGGGAATCCATACGCTTGTTTCAGATTCTGGATTCCCGCCTGCGCGGCAATGACGAGGAAACGGCATTTTATTGATGCATGAATGATCTGGAGTTGGAATCACTTGTCCATTTTCTTCGGCTTGTTCTGCACCTCGTCGTCATCATCGAGCATACGGTACTTGGGCGCTTCCGGATCGTCAAGCTGTCCGCTGCGTACTGCCCAGAGGAAGAGAGCCCATCCGGCAAGGCCGATGACGAAGCCGATGCCTATGAGAAAGAAGGTGCTTGCCATGATTGCAGGTTCAGAGTTTTCGGAGTCGGAGCGAGTTACTGACCACTACGAGCGAACTGGTTGCCATGAGGAGCGCTGAAACAATCGGGTGCAGCACGCCGGTGACGGCCAGCGGCAGGGCGATCAGGTTGTAGCCGAACGCCCAGGCGAGGTTCTGGCGGATGATGGCGAAGCAGCGGCGAGAGTGGGCGACGAGCGTGTCGAGCAGCGTCAAATCGTCGTTCATGATGGTCACTCCGGCGCTGTCGATCGCCACCGCCGTGGCCGTGCCGAACGAGACGCCAGTGTCGGCTTCAGTAAGCGCCGGGGCGTCGTTGATGCCGTCCCCGGCCATCAGCACGGTTTCGCCCGAGCGCTTCAGCTCCCTGATCGCTTCGGCCTTGCCGAGCGGATCGAGGCCGGAGCGCACTTGCGTGATGCCGCATTTTTCGGCGATGTAGCGTGCTACGCCAGCGTTGTCGCCGGTGAGGATCATCAGCCCCAGTCCTTGCGCCCGGAGTGCCTCGATCATCCGTTCGGCATCGTCGCGCAGGTCGTCGATCAGGCCGAAGAGGCCTGCCACATGGCCGTTGCAGGCGACGAGCACCGTGGTCTTCCCCTCGGCTTCGAGCCGGTCGGTGGTTTCGAGGCATTTGTCGTCGAGCGTCACCCCTTTCTTTTCGAGCAGGACGCGTGAACCTGCAAGCCACGTTTCGCCCTCGATTTTTCCTGAGACTCCCATGCCGGGAATCACCCGGAGTCCGTCGAGCGGCAGCCTCTCGCCGAGCCATGCGTCGGTGATTGCCTGACCGGCCGGATGGCTCGACCACGCTTCGAGCGAGGCGCAGCACTGCATGAAACGGTTGGAAATGCCGTAGTCGAAAGTGTCGGTCACGGACGGCTTGCCGCGCGTGATGGTGCCGGTTTTGTCGAGCACGACGGTGGTGGTTTTGGAGACGGTTTCGAAAATATCGCCACCCTTGACGAGGATGCCTTTGCGGCTGACCGCCGTGGTGCCGACGAGGATCGCCAGCGGCGTTGCAAGCCCCAGCGCGCAGGGGCAGGCGATCACCAGCACCGAAACGGCGGTCATGAGCGCCGTTACCGTCGGCGCTCCGTCAATCCGCCACCAAGCGAAGGTGCCGGCCGCAAGAAGGATGATCGCTGGCACGAACCATCCAGCAACGCGGTCGGCCACGCCCTGGATCGGGGCTTTGCGCGCCTGCGCCTCCTCGACGGTGCGGATGATGCCAGACAGCAGCGTTTCGTGCGCATTGCCCGTGACCGACACCAGCAGGCGTCCGGTGATGGCCAGCGTGCCCGCATAGACCGTGCTGCCCGGCGCTTTGGCTACGGGCGCTGACTCGCCGGTGAGCATCGACTCATCGACATCCGACTCGCCTGCCGTCACCGTGCCGTCCAGCGGCACCCGTCCGCCGGGTAGAACCTCGATCACCGCGCCTGCGTTGATCTGTTCGAGTGGTGCCGGGGCTGCGTGCCCATCCTCTCCGACCAGCAGCGCTTCGGATGGTTGCAGGTCGGCCAGTGCCGCGAGAGCGCTGCCCGCCTTCAAACGCGAACCGGCTTCGAGGAATCGACCGAGCAGGATGAAGGTGATAATCATCGCCGAGGTGTCAAAGAACACTTCGCCGCCGGTGAAGATCATCGCCACGCTGTAGAAGTAGGCCGAGAGCGAGCCGAGCGCCACCAGCGCGTCCATGTTCAGCGATCGGTTTCGTAGCGAGCGCAGGGCGTTGGAGATGAATGGCCAGCCGGAGTAGAAGACCACCGGCGTGGCCAACGCCCAGGAAATAATCTGGAAAGTCAGGCGGTAGGTGGTTTCGATGCCCTGAAAAAAGCCTGCGTAGAGCGCGGCGATGATGAGCATCAACTGCATCGAAAAGAAGCCCGCCGTGCCGAAGCGCAGCAGCAGGTCGCGCTTTTCCTCCGTGAACGCCTCGACCTGCGCACCATGCCGGACCGGGCGTGGAAGGTAGCCAAGGCCTGCGAGGGTGTTCAGGATCGTCTCAAGGGTGATCTCGCCGGTACGCCACTGGATAGTCGCCCGGTGGGTTGCGTAGTTTACCCTCGCCGAGACGATGCCGTCGAGCCGCGCCAGCGCCTTTTCAACCAGCCAGACGCACGAGGCGCAGCGGATGCCCGAGAGCAGCAGATCGATCTTGCTGGACGAGCCGTCGTTGCGAACGTTACCTTCGAATTCCCGCGCATCCACTTTGCCGAACGCCGGGCGGCCCGGTTGCCAGTCGCAGCGCTGCTGATAGAAGGCGTCGAGCGACTCGCTGTGAATCAGTTCATAGACGCCGAGGCAGCCGTGGCAGCAGAAGTATCGTGTTTGCCCGTCGATCACTGCTGTGACGGCTGCCGAGTATTCCATCTCCTGCTGGCAGTGGTCGCAGTGGAGCTTTTCTTTGTTTCGCCGTTCAGTCACGGACATTGAAGGTGAACGCGGGATTGCCGAGTTCCGGCGAGAGGATGGTCGCCTGCCAGAGTTTGCGGCCACTCATGCACTTGACGATCAGCCCTTTGCCGACCCATGCGCCGTCCGCCTGCCGCTTAAGGGTGACCTGGTTTTTGCCCATCATCATGCCCGGCATGGAGAGGTCGATCACAAGGGTTGCGGGAAGCCCCTTGGCCGGTTCTGCGTTCACTCTGAAGGTCAGTTCCTGCATGTGCCTGACCGGCTTCGGGTTGATGTCGAGCGTTACCTGCCGCTCTCCGGCCTGCTTCGTGCAGGGGGCGGTGTGCAGGATGTTGCTGTCGCCGATCTGCTCTGCTTTGAGCGCGGCGCTATTGAGCGTCATTGCGGCGAAGAGGGCGATCGGAGCAAGCATCAATGAACGTCGTAAAACCATGATCTGCTGCTGTTGAGAGTTGATGATTCGAAGTCGAGCCTGACCAGCCATTTGCCTGCCGATGCCACGAACGCTTTGGCCTGATAGACTCCCGGAGCTGTTTCGTACATCGGGCAGGTCTGGTCACCCGACTTGCTGGAGATGTTGCCGATAAAGAGCTGGATTTTGGCGTTTTTCAGCGGCTTGCCGCCTTCGGTGAGCACGAAGGTCAGCTCGTTTTCGCCCTGCCGGATCGATGCCGGCGCTTCGATGCCGATGCCACGCTTTCTTTCCTCACTTTTCTGGCTGAACCAGCGTTTCTGTTTAAGGTAATAATCGCTTTCGACAAGTCCCTCGGAGGTGCGGAATGCAATGAAAATCCCGCTGATCATGGCTACGAGAAACAGCCCGTAGAGTGCCGCGATGAAGAGTTTCATAAAAATCCGGCCTCCTTTGTGATGCTGATGCCGTCGCCGTGCAGGGTCAGCGATACTTCGTCGGGTTTTCCGCTCGCCCGGAGCAGTACTTTGTTCCGGATGACGCCGAAAGGCGCGATCGAGATGGTGCGCTCACCGATGAGCGTGATGCCTTCCGGGGCGTCGAGTTCGAGTTCAAGCGGCTTGCTGCTGTTGTTGTAGATCGTGTAGGCGTAGCGGTTCAGACCAGCGGGCAGTGGCTCCTGCACACGGCTGAGGGTGAATTCAACCGGCGGGCGCATGGCGAAGAGCAGCACGACCACCAGCGCCGAGGCTGCCGTCAGACCGCCGAGCAGGAAGGTTTTCGGGCGCATGATCCGGCCTTTGTAGTTCGGGAAGGGCGGAAGGTCGCGTTTGCTGCTCTTCAGCCAGCAGGCGTCGATGCACTCGGCGCAGGCGATGCAGCGGTTGCTGAGCCCCTCCTTGATGTCGATGCCGACCGGGCAGGCGCGCACGCAGTCGTCGCACTTCATGCAGGTCGAGTCGCGCGACTTGTCGTATTCGATCACCAGCGTATCCTTGTCGAACAGCGCGTTCTGCATCATGGCGTAGGGGCAGATCGAGGTGCAGAACCCCCTGCCGAGCAGGGCCAGTTCCATCCACACCAGCGCCCAGAGTACGATGAAAAATCCCGCAATTAACGGCGATGAAAAGAGCCCGGCGATTGCCTCAGCCGGGGGCACGAAGTACCAGATCATGGTGATGGACACCAGCGCCGAAAGCGGTACGAGCACCAGCTTGCCGATAAGGTTGCGGTGCTTCTGCCCGATGATCGTCGCCAAGCTGCCGGTCAGGTCGAGCAGTACGGTCTGGGGGCAGAGCCAGCCGCACCAGACCCTTCCGAAGATCACCGTGACCGTAGCGATGAAAAACAGCAGGAAGAGCGTTGCCGCGAGGATAAGGTAGAAGTCGCCGATCCGGATGATCGTGCCGAAGAAATAGAGGTTCAGTTCACCGATGTCGAACCGCAGGGCACTCTGTCCGTTGATTTTCAGGAACGGAAGCCCGGTCAGCAGAATGGCCTGCGCGATTGCCGCCGCTCGCCGGTATCGTCTCCAGACAGGTTGCATGGTGATCGGGGGAGTTGGTTCAGAGGGTTGGAGCGACGGAATACTTTTCTTTTAGAAGACGCCGCCGCTCTGGAATTGGTTCCGTGGGCGGCGGCGCGGCACAGGTCATCGCAGGCTTTCGATGAAGGATATGATTTTGCAGACCTTGTCGTTGCCAAGCTGCTGGCCGAACGGCGGCATGCCGCCCGGACGACCGTTGGCAATCGATTCGTAGAGGTCTGCGGGCGTCGAGCCGAACTTGAGCTTTGTCTTGAGGTTCGGGCCGATTCCGCCGCTGGCGTCGGCCATGTGGCAGGCGGCGCAACTGGTCTCGAACTCCGCCTTGCCAGCCGCGATCGCATCGGTCTTGCCGATATAGCGGCCCGGATCGGATGAGGAGGCCGCCGCCACCGCCTTTTGCTTACCGGCCTTCATTTCATCCTCGAAAATCTTGTAGAACGACCAGCCCGAAATGGCGGGGGTGAAGGAGGCGATGTACCAGACGAGAAAGATGATCATGCCGATAAAAAAGGCCATCCACCCTTTCGGGATTTTGTTGTGGCCTTCGTGCGGTACTCCGGAATCGTTCATGCTGCTCTCCTGCTGTCGATGTGGGTTATAAAGGTGTTTTACCGTTGATGCTCTTGCTCTTCTTCGTCCTTGTCCAGCATCCGGAACTTCGGTTCCTCGACCTTTTTCTTGCGCTTCGGGTTGTAGTAATAGAGAATGATTCCTGCCATGACGAGCGCAAGCATTATGGTGAAGGCAACGTAAGCGATCTGTTCCCAATTCATTGTTGCGCCCCCATTGCCTTGACGTCGCGCCCGAGCTTCTGCAGGTAGGCGATGATGGCGTCCATTTCGGTCAGCTCGCTCTGCAGGGCCGGTGGCGTTACCAGGTCGCGGGTGGCTTTAGAGTCGTACTCCGGCGAGGTTACGCGCTGCTTGTAGTCGGCGATTTGTTGCTGTACCTCTGCTTCGCTGTAGCCGTAGCCGAGGATTTCGCACTTTCTGTACGAGTTCGAGGTGTCGAGCTTGTTGGCGGCGAGCCAGCCGTAGGGCGGCATGTTGGAGAGCGCGAACATCGACTGCGGGCTGTGCATGTGCTTGTAGTGCCACGAATCGGGGTATTTGCCGCCGACACGGTTCAGGTCGGGGCCCGTGCGGCGCGACCCCCAGAGGAACGGGCGATCCCAGGCGAACTCCTCGGCTTTCGAGTACTCGCCGTACCGCAGCACCTCGGTGCGGAGCGGCCGGACGGTCTGGGTGTGGCAGTTGTTGCACCCTTCCCGAATATAGAGGTCGCGCCCCTCCTGCTCGATGGCCGTGTAGGGCTTGACGAACCGGCTCACCGGCTGGGTCGAAGGCATGAACATCGGCACGAACACCGTCACCACCGTTCCGACGAGGATGACCAGTGCGGAGACAACCGCAAAGAGCAGCGGCTTGGAATTGATTCCCATGATCAGAACTCCTGAATTTAAACGTTATGCTTCGGCGGTTTCAGTGGTTTGCGGTGCTTGCCTGACCGTCTGGAAAATGTTCCAGGCAAAAATCAGGATGCCGGCGAAATAGACCAGTCCGGCGGCAAAGCGCATCCGGTAATAGGGATAGAGCGATGTCAGCCCGTCGAGGAAGCTGTACATGAGCGATCCGTCGGGATTGGTGGCTTTCCACATCGCGCCCTGCTGGATGCCGCCGATCCACATGGTGATGGTCCAGGCGAGCTGGCCGACGAGAATCAGCCAGAAGTGAATGTTCGCCAGTTTGATGCTGTAAAGCTCACGACCGCTGATTCTCGGGATCATGTAGTAGAACGAGGCCGAGATAATCATCGTCACCCAGCCCATCGTGCCCATATGTACGTGGCCGATCACCCAATCGGTGTAGTGGAAGAAGGCGTTGAGCGTCCGGAGTCCCTGCAGCGGGCCCTGCAAGGTCTGGAGGCCGTAGAAGGTGATGCCGAGAATGAAGAATTTGGTCAGATAATTGGTGCGCATCTGCTCCCAGTTGCCCTGCAGGGTGTAGTAGCCGTTCACCACCGAACCCCACGACGGCGCGATCAGAAAGATGCTGAAGGCGATGGCCACCGTCTGGATCCACTCCGGCAGCGGGGTGAGCATCAGGTGGTGCGCGCCCGTCCAGAGGTAGGCGAAGATCAGCGACCAGAACGAGACGATCGAGAGCCGGTGGCTGTAGATCGGCAGGCCCGTGGCCTTGGGCAGGAAGTAGTAGAACATGGCCAGGATCGGCACGGTGAAGATGAAGCCCACGATGTTGTGGCCGTACCACCACTGCACATTGGCATCGTTGTTACCTGCGTAGATGCTGTACGATTTGAAGAGCGTGACCGGAATTTCGAGGTTGTTGACGATGTAGAGCACCGCGATGGTTACGGTCATGGCGATCAGGTACCAGAGCGAAATGTACATCTGCTCTTCGCGGCGCTTGATCAAAATGGCGAAAACGTTGATGGCGAACATTACCCACATGACCACCACGGCGATGTCAAGCGGCCATTCGAGTTCGGCATACTCCTTGGTGGTGTTCATGCCCGCCATGAGGGTGACGGCGGCAGCAGCGATGATGAGGTTGAAGAAGTACATCTGCGCCTTGGCCAGACGGGGGAAGGGCAGCGGGGTGCGCGTCAGGCGCTGGAGCATGTAGTAAGCGGTAGCGAAGATGCCTGAAAGCCCGAAGCCGACGCCGAGGCCGTTGGTGTGCACCACGCGCAGGCGTCCGAAGCTGAGCCAGGGCGTCAGGTTCAGCGACGGATCGAACATCTCGAACGCTATCCAGAGCCCGATAATCAGCCCTACGATGAGCCAGAAGAGCGCCGAATAGGCGAAACCCCGCACGATGGAGTAATCATAACCGGAATCGTTCATGCCCTTCTCCTCAAGAGTTCTGGTTGATAAGATGGCGTGAGAGGGCACGACTGTTCGACTGTTTTTTCCGGTTTCGGAAAGATGCTGGCGACAACTCTTTCAAAAGCGGGAAAGCGCAGGATCAGGGATGTCCTCAGTGACTGAATGGTGGCGGCAACAGTACAAAGTACAGATATGATAACAATCGTTTATCAAAAGTACGGAAACGATCTTGTTCATGAAAGATGAATCTGTCCCGGCGACAGGCTGGTGGCTGAAGCCGTAAACGCACAAGGCCCCCTTTGTGAGGGAGCCTTGTTGCCTATCGATCTTGTCAGTCCAGACCGGTTCAGCCGTTGACGACCCTGGTCAGTCCTTCGTTGTAGTTGCCCACGACGGCCTCTTTCTCGGTGATGATGCCGCGGATGAGGGTGCCGGGGGTGACGTCGAAAGCATAGTTCACCACCGGGGTGGTCGGGGTGGCGACCTGCGTGCCGAAGATCTGGCGCAGTTCGTCGGCGTTGCGCTCTTCGATCGGAATCTCCGAGCCTTCGGCCATGGTGATGTCGATGGTCGAGACCGGAGCCGCGATGTAGAACGGCAGCCCGTGGTACTTCGCGCTGATGGCGTGGGCGAAGGTACCGATCTTGTTGGCCGTGTCGCCGTTGGCCGTGATGCGGTCAGCGCCGGTGACGGCAAAGTCGATCATGCCACGCTGCATCAGAATCGCCGACGAAGAGTCGGAAATCGAGGCGAACGGAATGCCATCATGTTCCAGTTCCCAGGCGGTGAGGCGCAGGCCCTGCAAGAGCGGGCGGCTCTCGGCGGAAATCACGCGCTCGATCAGCCCTTCCTGATACGCCAAGCGGATGACGCCAAGCGCCGTACCGATGCCGCAGCAGGCGAGCGTGCCGGTGTTGCAGTGGGTGAGTACGTTGAGCTTGCGGGTCTTGAGCACCTCGGCGAAATCCTGCTTGATGAGATCGACGCCGTGGCGCGCGATCTTGTCGCAGTTGTCGACTTCGTCGTTGTAGATTTTGTGCGCCATGTCGGTCATCTTCGCGAAGAGCGTTTCGAGCGAATCGTTCTCGAAGTTGGCGTCATAAACCTCCTGCATTTTTTTCGTGGCGAAGAAGAGGTTTACGGCGGTCGGGCGCGAAGCGTTCACATCGGCGATCAGCTTCTCGAAATAGGCCGGGAAGCCTGCCTTGTCGCCCGTGTATTCGTTGATGCCGAGCACGACCGTGTAGCCTGCCGAAGCGCCGATAAGCGGAGCGCCGCGCACGGCGAGGGTTTTGATGGCTTCGATGGCTTCCTGGTGATCCTTCGTTTCAACATGGATCTCCTGCAGGGGCAGGAAGCGCTGGTCGAGGTAACGGAAAGTGCCGTTTTTAAATGAGATAGCGTCTATCATGAGAGAACAGGTATTGCCTTGTTAAGGATTAAAGATTGGCTACGACGTTCCTGAAAATGGTGGTCATGTTCGGCTCGGCGCGGTTGGAGACTTCGATGATCTCTTCGATACCGACAGGAACGAGGCAGTCCGGGAAGCACTCGTCGGTGACGATGGACATGCCGAACACCTCGGTGCCCTGGTGCACGGCGGCGATCACTTCCGGTACGGTGGACATGCCGACCACGTCAGCGCCCAGCGTCCTGAGCATGCGGTACTCGGCGCGGGTTTCGAGGCACGGGCCAGAGACGGCGACGTAAACACCGCGCTGCACCTTGATGCCATTTTCGAGTGCCACTTTCTCTGCGATTTCGAGGATTCTCGGCGAGTAGGGAGCGCACATGTCGGGGAAGCGGGGGCCCATTTCAGGATCGTTCGGGCCGATCAGCGGGTTGCCGCCGAGCAGGTTGATATGGTCGTCGATGAGCATGATGTCGCCTTTGCTGTAGCCGGGGTTCATGCCACCGCAGGCGTTGGTGATGCCGAGGGTCTTCATGCCGAGCTGCTTCATGACCCTGATCGGGAAGACGATCTGCGTCATCGAGTAGCCTTCGTAGTAGTGGAAACGGCCCTGCATGGCAACGACCTTCTTGCCAGCGAGGGTGCCGAAAATCAGCTTGCCGTGATGGGTTTCAACCGTCGAAATCGGAAAATAGGGAATGTCGGCATAATCGAGCGAAAAATCGATTTCGATCTCCTTGACCAGTCCGCCAAGGCCGGTTCCGAGCACGATACCTACCGGATATTCAGCCGTAGTTTTTTTTCTGATGAATTCAACGGCTTCCCGGATTTTCTGCCTTTGTTCAGTCATGATATTCCCTGTGGTTTTGATGGATTTAAAACGGCATGCAAAAAAGACATTAAATATAAGCAGCTACGGGGAGAGATGAAAGGCGGGGAGGAGTTGATAATTGACAGTTGACAGTGGATAAATGCAACAAGAGCAAGTGAGGAGGCCAGCTCTTTCAATTATCCATTTATCGCCATCCGAAAATTGCCGTTCCGATGCGGATCATGGTGGCGCCTTCGAGGATGGCTTCCTCGAAATCGCCGCTCATGCCCATCGAAAGCTCGGAGAGCGCGGCTGGTTCGGGAGCGTTGTTGCGGATCATGTCGAGGGTTTCGCGCAGCTCCGAGAATTCGCGGCGTGCGGTGTCCGGATCGGGCGAGGCGATGGTCATCAGTCCGCGCAGGCGCACGTTCGGCAGAGCGAAGCACTCTTCGGCGGCCTGCAACACCGAGTCGGGACCGAGGCCGTACTTCGTGCCTTCGCGCGACACGTTCACTTCAAGCAGGAAATCGACGTTCAGCCCGTGCTGAACCGCGCGTTTGGACAGCTCCTCGGCGGTCGAAACCTTGTCGATGCCGTGCACCATCGTCACCTTGTCGACGATCTGACGAACCTTGTTGGACTGGAGGTGTCCGATGAAGTGCCACGAAACCGGCAGGCCCGACAGCTCGGGCGCTTCGCACTTTTCGAGGAACTCCTGCACATAGCTCTCCCCGAACTCCCGCTGTCCAGCCTCCCATGCTTTGCGTACGGCGGCGGCACTTTTGGTTTTGGAAACGGCGATGAGAGTGACCTCATCCACACTTCGGCCCGCTTTGCGGCAGGCCTCGGCGATCTGTTCCCTGACGGCGGCGAGGTTCGAGGAGATGCTTTCCATGACAGGTTCGTTCAGGCGGTTACCGGGGTGATAGTTTCGATGGTGACCGGTTTGATCGGGTTGTCGCGCATGTCGGTATCGACAGCCGCAATCGCATCGACCACGTCGATTCCGGACTCAACGACGCCGAACACGGTGTACTCGCCATCGAGGAAGTTGTTGTCGGCCTGGTTGATGTAGAACTGGCTGCCCGACGAGGCTTTCTGCGGGTTGTTATCCCTCGCGGCGGCAAGCGTTCCTTTCTTGTTGGAGTGCTTGATTTCAGCCGGAACGCGGTACTCGGGGCCGCCGGTGCCGTGCATCATGCGTTTGTCGTCGTGGCGGGAGAGCGGATCGCCCGACTGGATCATGAAGCCCTCGATGACCCGGTGGAACCGGATGCCGTCGTAGTATTTTTCGTCAACGAGTTTGATGAAGTTGTCGCGGTGCTGCGGGGTGTCGTCGTACAGGGAGATCGCAATGTCTCCCATGCTGGTCTTGATAATGAATTGTGCTGGCATGTTCTGCTGTTTGAGTGTCGGAAAAATTCAGAGTTGCGGAATCGGGACGCCTGCGCCTTCAAGACGCCAGAGAGTGCGGTTGGCGACCACAGCCGAGCTGGTTTCGGGCCAGGATTTGATGACCTTTTCAAGCTGTTTGACCGCTTCGGCAGGTTGCTCGTCAAGCACGTAACTGTCTGCGGCCTTGTTGAGGTACATCGCCTTGAGGGCTTCGTTTTCAGCCGTTTCCGATGCTTTTGCGTATGCGGTTGCGGCTTTGGTGAATTGCTTGTCCTGCACGTGGCAGGCGGCAGCTCCGGCGATTGCTGCGGCTTGGAGATCCTTGTTGTCGCTCTTGACCTTTTCGTAGAGCGCAAGCGCTTCACTGGTCTTGCCATTGTTGTACCAAAGCGTTGCCAGATAAAGCCTGGTTTTGTTGCCGCTCGGCGTGTAGCCCCAGCGCTTGATGATGGTTTGCATGTTGCTTACCAGCTTCGCGTTGTCAGTATCGCCGGTTTCGCTTGCCACTTCGATAGCAGGGATGAGCTTCGACAGTGCAGCCGAGGCCTGCTGTTCATCGACGCGGCTCTTCTGTAACCAGTAGAAACTTCCGCCCGCCGCAAGCAGAATGACCGAGACGAGGATGATGATTTTATTTTTATGGAGCATGACGATTTCAAGCCAGCCGTCGGCCAGCGTTGAATCATCAAACGCGTTCTTGTTCTGCGTGGTGTTCATGTTGTTCTGTGATCTCGTTTTCTGGCAGGTCGCCCAGCCGTTTTCCGGCTGCTGGCGTCGATCAACCTACGTAAGTTACCATGAATTTCAAAATCCGGCCATAGCATCAGTTACGCAATGGCGAACAGCTCTTTTGCATTGCTGAACAGGGCTCCGGTGACCTCTTCGAACGGCTCAGGACGAAGGTCGGCGATTTTGTTGACGGTGTGCTTCACGAATGCCGGTTCGTTCCGTTTGCCTCGTTTGGGAACCGGCGCAAGGTAGGGGGCGTCGGTTTCGGAAAGCAGGTCATCCAGACCGACGGCCTGTACCACTTCGGGCAGGGTCGATTTCTTGTAGGTAACGATGCCGGGAATCGAGAGTTTCAGGCCGAGCTCGATGCAGTGTTGCGCCATTTCGATGTCTCCCGAAAAGCAGTGCATTGCGCCTCTCAGCGCTGACGAGCGCTCTTCGCCGAGGATGCGCAGCATGTCGGGCCAGGCGTCGCGGCAGTGGATCACCACCGGCAGGTCCAGGCGAGTAGCCATGCGGAGCATTTCGCGAAACGCCTCCTGCTGAGCTTCCGGATGGTGGTCTGGCCAGTGATAGTCGAGCCCGATCTCGCCGATGCCGACCACCTTTTCCGATCGTGCCAATGTTTCAAGCTCATCATAACGATCCGGGCTCAGTTGAGCGGTTACCTCATGCGGATGCAGGCCGACATTGGCGTAGATAAAATCGTAGCGGTCGGCAAGTTCGATCGAACGACGGCTCGATTCAGCGCAGGTGCCGGGATCGATGAGTAGTCCGACGCCCGCCTCCCGGAGCCGCTCGATCACCTGCTCGCGGTCTTCGTCGAACTCCGGGAACGAGAGGTGGCAGTGGATGTCGGCCAGGGAGGACGACGTCATGGTTATCGCGGGTTGAAAATCTTATCGTGAAAGAAAAACAGCAGGCACGCGCCGATGGTGATGCACGCATCGGCGATGTTGAAGATCGGCCAGAGCGATACGTATTTGCCGAAAAGTGTTCCTTGGTAAATATCGAAATAGATGAAGTCAACAACATGGCCGAATATTAAGCGGTCAATGAGGTTGCCGAGACCTCCGCCCAGGATGAGCGCGAAGGTTAAGATGAACAACGGGCTGCGGTTTTGCGATATCCAGACATACCAAGTTAGCCCAGCGGAGATAGCGAGGGCTAACAGCAGAATGCCTTCGGGCGGTAGTAATCGCAACCCGAAAGCAATGCCAAGGTTTTCGGCGTACATAAGTTTGAACCAGTCCGGTACGAGCACGATCCCGTTGGGGAGGTCTCTTAGTACGTTGATCGCAAATAGTTTTGCGAAGCGATCGACGACGATGAATACCAACGTCAGGAGGTAAAATTGTACCATTGAAAAGAGTGTTAATGTTGGGGACGGGTGTATCGTGCATTCAAAACGTAAAATATCATCACCAGGGCTGATTTTCAAACCACTGGATCAGACATTTACGCTGATTTCGATTTCGTCGAGCACGGTTTTTCTGACGGTGTCGACGGGCATCTCCTGACCAGTCCAGATCGAGAAGGAGCGGGCTGCCTGGCCGATGAGCATCTCGATGCCCGAAATGGTCTCGGCGCCAGCTGCGCGTGCTTCGGCGAGCAGTGGCGTTTCGAGCGGATTGTACACCATATCATAGACGATCTGGCCTTCGTGCAGCAGCTTGCGTCTCGCTGGTACGACGCTTTGGATGGCGTCACTCCGCCCGGCTGTGCCGATGGGCGTTGCGTTGACGATGACGCAGCACTCGCCGAGTAGCCGTTCGCCATCCGGCGTGTCAAGCTCTGCGGTCAGGCAGGGCTCGACCAGCTCGCGGTGTGCGTACCCTTCGAGCATCGCTTCGGCTTTTTCGAGATTCCGAACCATGAGCCGTACCGACGAAGGGTGGAAGTGGAGTCGAAACGCCTCGACAGCGGCGAGGGCAGCTCCGCCATTTCCGAAGATGCAGACCGGCTTGCCGTGAATTTGCTCCGCCATCGGCAGCAGCGGCGCGGCGAATCCGGCGATGTCGGTATTGTGCCCAGTCAGGCGGCCATTGTCGTTAACGATGGTGTTCACCGCGCCGATGGCCTGCGCTTCCGGTGACAGCTCGTCAAGGAATGGGACGACGGTTTTCTTGTACGGAATGGTGACGTTGAACCCGGCGATGCCGAGCGCGCGAGCTCCGGTGAGGGCGTTGCCCACCAGTTCCGGAGCGGCGATATTGAAGATGGTATAGATGCTGGGAAGTCCGAGGGCCTGAAACGCCGTGTTGTGAATCAGCGGCGACCACGAGTAATCGACATTCCTGCCGATGAGTCCGAAAACCTTTATTGCCTGCCGTTTTGACACGAGGAGCGTTGAACCTTCGGTTCAGGAAATGTCGAGCAGCCTGCGCACCGCATCCTGCTGATAAAGTTCAGGGAAGGTGCTCTGGAAGAGCTGCTTCTTGTCAGGATCGATCTTGAAGGCTTTGCTGAGCGCCTTGACCGTGCTCTGATTGTCGCCCATCGCGAAGTAGGTTGCGGCGATCTCGAAGTGCGCTTCCGCCGAGAACGGTTGCAGCGAGATGGACTCTTCGAGGGCGCGGATGGAGTCGTCCATTGCACCGGCCTCGCGCAGCACCATCGCATAGTCGAGCCAGATCTGTGGGCTTTCCGGCTCCAGCGGGATGATGGTTTCGTAGGTGCGGCGTGACTGGTCGAGCCGACCGAGGTTGTATTCGATCTCCGCCTTGAGCAGAAGGAAGTCGAGGCTTTCCGGTATTTCCGAAAGTGCATGGCCGATGGACTCCAGGGACGCTTCGTACTTTTCCTGAGCTTCGTAGCAGCAGGCGAGCGCGAACCAGGCGTCGGCGAACTCGGGGTTCAGCTCGATGCAGCGGTTGTAGCAGGCGATGGCCTGTTCGTACTCTTCGAGCTCTTCCCTTGCGATGCCGAGATTGTAGAGCGCGTTGATTTCGTCCGGTTCGATCTCAAGGGTTTTCGAATAGCTTTCGGCAGCCTCTTCGATTCTGCCTGTGATGGCCAGCACATTGGCGCGGTTGTACCATGCCGAGCTGAAATCGTCCGAAATGGCCAGCGCCATGTCGTAAGCCTCAAGCGCTTCGCTGTAGCGTTTGAGCTTGCTCAGTACAAGGCCCTTGTTGTACCAGGCGTTGATGTTGTACGGATCGAGATCGATGGCTTTGTCGTAAGCGACGAGGGCTTCGTCCAGCTTGCCGAGGATATCGCGCGAATAAGCCAGCTCGTACCAGGCCTCGGCGAACTCCGGGTCGAAGCTGAGGCTGTGGCTGAAATGGCCTTCGGCCTCATCGAACCGTTCGAGTCGCTGGAGAATGAGCCCACGATAGAAGTGCGTCTCCTTTTCGGTGGTCGAATCGGTCACGACCCTGTCGATTTCATCGAGCGCCTCTTCGAGCTTTCCGGTATTGAAGTACGCCAGCGCGAGGTTGAGGGTCATTTCGCTATCTGCGGGGCTGAGCACCATGGCGTGCTGGAACGCTTCGAGCGCTTCGTCAAACAGGCTGTTGAGCGTCAGGCTGTTGCCCAGGTGAAACCAGGTTTCCGCATTGTATGGGGCGAGTTCTTCAAGTCGGCGGGCTGCAACAAGCGACTGATCGTACACGCCCTCTTCGTTGAGGCGGGCGATCAGGTCGATCAGTTCTTCGGGATCGTGGATTAAATCGGGGTCGGAATCCCCTTCCGGACGGTATGGAAAATCTTCCGCCGAATAGTTCTGGTCATCATCAAAAAAATCAAGCAGACTCATACACGCTTTTTCAAGCTTTCACGATCATAAAAAATCACACGAGAAAATATAGCAGATTTTTTTTCAAAAAAAGAGCCCTTTCCGGAAGGTGCGTTTATGGTTGATCGGCATCCTGCTGCCGGAAATAGCGGTAAATGCTTTCGGCAGTTTTTCTTCCGGTTACTTCAGAAAGTTCTTCGATCGAGGCTTTTGCGACGGTTTCGACAGATCCGAAGCGGCTCAGCAGCTTTTCGGCGCTTTTTTCGCCCACACCCTTGATGCCGGTCAGCTCGGTGCGGATGGTCCGGTCGCTCCGGAGCTTGCGGTGGTAGGTGATGGCGAAGCGGTGCGCTTCGTCACGCAATTGTTGCAAAAGCTTGAGCGCCGGGGAGGTTTTCGGCAGGTTGTACGGGTCGCGCTCGTTCGGTACGAAAATCTCTTCGAGCCGTTTGGCCAGGCCTGCCACCGGGACGTCGATGCCGAGTTCCTGCAAGGCTTTCCAGGCTACGTTGACCTGCCCCTTGCCGCCGTCGATGAGCACCAGATCGGGCATCGGCAGCTCCTCGGCAAGTGTTCCGCTGTAGCGCCGGGTGACCGCTTCTTGCATGGCGGCGTAGTCGTCCGAGCCCTCGAAGCTTTTCAGTTTGAACTTTCGGTAATCCGATTTTTTCGGTTTGCCTAAGACGAAGGTGACCATCGAGCTGACGTAATCGGTGCCCTGAAAATGCGAGTTGTCGAAGCACTCGATCCGTTCGGGAAGCTTGTCGAGATGCAGCACCTGCTTGAGTGATTCAAGAGCTGGTGACTTGCGCGACATCTCGCCGCGGAGCCGCTTCTGCACCATGAATTCGTGCAGGTGGTGCTCGGCGTTGTCGAGGCACATGGCGATGAGCTGCGCCTTTTCACCGATGCGCGGTACCGTGAAGCGCACCTGCCGCTGCCCGGTCTGGCGTGATGCGAGGAGCTGGCGCAGCGCTTCAAGCTCCTCCTCCGGCAGCTCGGCTTGCAGGAATATCTCCTGCGGGATAAGGTCGGGCGTTTCCAGGTAGTAGTGTTCGAGGAACGAGGCGAGCAGGTTCGGCAGCGGCGTGTTGCCGGTGTTGGTCAGATAGGTGTGGCGCGAGCCGATGAGCTTGCCCTCGCGGATGCGGAAGATCACCCCGCAGGCGTCCTCCTCGCCGGTCGCTATGGCGAATACGTCGCGGTCAACCGGTTCGTTGCTTACCACCTTCTGCCGTTCGGCGTAACGCTTCAGTCCTTCGATCTGTGCTTTCAGCGTGGCCGCTTCCTCGAACTTCAATTCCGCGGCTTTCTGCTGCATTTCGGCAGTCAGGTCGCGCACAAGCGCCGAGGTTTTTCCTTTGAGAAGGGTGACGATCTCGCGGATCATCGCCTGGTACTCCTCCTCCGATTGCAGCCCTTCGCACGGCCCTTTGCATTTGTGGATGTGGTAGTCGAGGCAGACCCGGTACTTGCCTGCTGCGACCGCCTCTTCGGTGAGCTTGTATTTGCAGCTTCTCACCGGAAAGATCGAGCCGATTAGGTCGAGAATCAGCCGGAGCTGGGAAGCTTCGGTGTAGGGGCCGAAGTACTGCGAGCCGTCACGCCGAACCTGCCGCGTCAGAAAAATGCGCGGGAACCGCTCGTTGGTGATGACCACGTAGGGGTAGCTTTTGTCATCCTTGAGGTTGACGTTGTAGCGCGGCTTCAGCTCCTTGATGAGGTTGTTTTCGAGAATCAGCGCCTCGACCTCCGATGAGGTGATGATGACGTTCAGATCGGCGATGTGGCTCACCAGCACGGCGGTTTTGCCCGGCTGGCGCCCCTGACTGTTGAAGTAGGAGCGAACCCGGTTGCGCAGGTTTCGTGCTTTGCCGACATAGATCACCGTGCCTGCCGCATTGCTGAACCGGTACACGCCGGGCGAAGTTGGCAGCGAGGCGAGCTTTTCAGCAAGTGTTTCGCGTGCGGGCTTTTCCGGTATTGTTGCGGAGGTGTCGGCCATGACGAAATCGTGCAGTCTGCGTTACTGGGTTTCCGGATTTATGATAACAAAAAAAGGCGCGGATGGTTCCACGCCTTTTTTTGTTTGTCGATGGTTGTGTTCGGAATCAGTGTGCCGAAGCTTCACCAGCGCCTTTAGGATAGCGCAGGCTGTCAACCAGCTCCTGAATCTCTTCCGGAGGTGCAGGAGTGATCCGCGAAACCACGAAGCTGACCACGAAGTTGATCACCATACCCACCGTACCGATGCCTTCCGGCGAGATGCCGAGGAGCCAGTGTTCCGGGTTGTTGTCACCAGGGTTGATGAACTTGAAGTTGATGATGTAGGCAGCCGTGAAGATCAGACCGGTAAGCATACCGGCGATCGCGCCCTCTTTGTTCATCCTCTTAGAGAAGATGCCGAGGATGATGACCGGGAAGAACGACGAAGCGGCCAGACCGAACGCGAAGGCCACAACCTGTGCCACGAAGCCGGGCGGGTTGATGCCGAAGTAGCCGGCGATAGCCGGCGATGCAGATCGCGATGGCCACGGCGATACGGGCATACATCAGCTCGGCGCTTTCGCTGATGTTGGGGTTGATCTGCTTCTTGATGAGGTCATGCGACACCGAGGTCGAGATGACCAGCAGGAGACCGGCAGCCGTCGAAAGAGCGGCGGCAAGACCACCAGCGGCAACCAGTGCGATCACCCAGTTCGGCAGCTGGCCGATTTCCGGGTTGGCAAGCACCATGATGTCCTTGTCGATGTAGAGCTCGTTGGCGTTGTCGGTCGGTGCGTTGGAAAGCAGCATCTGTCCTGCCGGGCCGGTTTCAGAGGTGAACGACGGTTTGCCCTCAAAAGCATCACCACCGTTGGCATTTTTACCAAGGTACTGAATCTTGCCATCGTTGTTTTTGTCCATCCATGCCAGCAGACCGGTTTTTTCCCATTTTTCGAACCACTGGGTTTTTGGATTTTCAGCCAAGGCAGCATAGCTCTTGTCGCTGACCGTGTCGATCAGGTTGATACGGGCGAAAGCTGCAATTGCCGGAGCCGTGGTGTAGAGCAGGGCGATGAAGAGCAGAGCCCAGCCAGCCGAGACGCGGGCGTCGCGAACCTTCGGCACGGTGAAGAAGCGAACGATAACGTGCGGAAGACCGGCAGTACCTACCATCAGAGCGACGGTGATCGCAAAGACGTCGATCATCGGTTTCGAGCCGGTGGTGTAGGCCGCAAAGCCGAGCTGTTGAGACAGTCCATCGAGCTTGTCGAGCAGGTAAACGCCGTCAGAACCGGTGCCACCAAGTCCGAGCTGTGGAATCGGGGTTCCTGCAATCATCAGCGAAAGGAAGATAGCCGGAACCATGTAGGCGAAGATCAGCACGCAGTACTGGGCGACCTGGGTGTAGGTGATGCCTTTCATGCCACCAAGCACGGCGTAGAAGAACACGATAGCCATGCCGATGAAAATACCCATGTTGATGTCTACTTCAAGGAAGCGGGAGAACACCACGCCGACGCCGCGCATCTGGCCGGCCACGTAGGTGAACGACACGAAGATTGCGCAGATGACAGCCACGGTGCGGGCCACGTTCGAGTAGTAACGGTCACCCACGAAATCGGGCACGGTGAACTTGCCGAACTTTCTGAGGTAGGGGGCGAGCAGAAGAGCCAGCAGCACGTAGCCGCCCGTCCAGCCCATCAGATAAACCGAGCCGTCATAACCCATGAAAGAAATGAGACCGGCCATCGAAATAAATGAAGCCGCCGACATCCAGTCTGCAGCGGTTGCCATGCCGTTCATCAGCGGTGGAACACCCGCACCGGCAACATAGAACTCTTTCGTTGAACCAGCCTTCGCCCATACCGCAATGGCGATATAGAGCGCAAAGGTCAGGCCTACGATAAGGTAGGTCCATAATTGAACACTCATGATGGTTGTTTGTTAAGCGTTTGGAAAATGGTTTTCGGATAGCGTTTTGGCCGGTTCAGTCTTCGTGAACGTCAAACCTCTTGTCGAGCTTGTTCATCAGCATGACGTAAACAAAGATCTCCACTACGAAAACGTAGATAGAACCCTGCTGGGCAAACCAGAAGCCCAGTTTGAAGCCTCCGAGCCGGATCGCGTTCAGGGGTTCGACAAGAAGAATGCCGAATCCATACGAGACGACGAACCATACAACCAGCAGGCCGATAAGGTAGCCGAGGTTGATTTTCCAGTACTCCTGGAGTTTCGCTTTTTCCATGGCATTGGTAAGTTTGTGCTTGTTGAGAACTACTAAAGACAGAACATGGCACCATGTAGGGCGATGCCGATAATAAAGAGAACAGTCGTATAAACGGACGTAACCACTTATTCTGTCAGACATTCATGTCGGAAAAGAGGGGTTTCCGGCCATGCGTCTTAATCACAATCACAAATCGAACTGAAGTGTAGGCTATTCGGATTCATTGAGCTTTCCGGTTATGAGCTTCCGACAGCCAATGCATTTTTACCGATTGTTAACAATATACGCGATATAGGGCGGAACTCATAATTGTTCATTTCGCGCCTATACTGTCCGTCAGCATTCTGTTCCTCTGACGATAAAAAAGCCGCAGTTTCCTGCGGCTTTTTTATTTAAAGCTGAGGCAAGCCTTAGAAGGTGACGGTTGCCCAGAGCTCGCTGCGCAGACGCTCGCCAGAGGCACTGCCAAAGTCGTCTTCAGCCTTTGATGCGAGGTAGCGAAGAGTCGGCTGAATTGTCACACTGCCAGCAGCAGAAGAGTACACCGGAATCTTGTACTGTGCCCATACGAAGTGGTTGGTGAGTTTGGTATCGTAACCATCGTTGACATCGGTGCGGTTGAAATCATACCAAGCCATGAAGTTTCCGATTTCACCTTTCACCCTGAACAGGTAGCCATCATAATCGACTTTGTAACCAGAATTCGGGGTCGTGTCATCGCAATTGGTATAGAATGCACCGAAGGTCAGCTTTGCATCACCGGCAGGAACGCCAATGAGAGCGCCAAAGGTGTATGGCGTGACTTTTTGAGCGACAACGGTGCCCGCTCCCCTGATATCCTGCGTGAAGACATCAGAGTTTGTCAGAACGGTCAAGAACTGGGGCTCAAGTGTAACATTTCCAACGTTGACCTTGTAGTCAAGGTGCAGTGCATAGCCGTCGTTAAAGAGACCGTCGCCATCATAAGCAGTATTGTCGCCAGATTCGTTGTCAAGCACAACAAGCGTTGCATTCAGCATTCCGTTGCCGATTTTGTGCCCGTAGTTGAGTCCCAAAACACGGTCGAAATTGATGTTGAATACAGGGGTGCCGAGTGGCTGTCCCGGGTAGATGGTGAGATCGAAGATCGGGTTGTTGAGTGAGCCCAGCGGAAGGCGGCCAACCATATAGTGGCAGTCCTCGAGCATGCGCCCAAAGTAGAAGTTCGAGACATCGACATTGATCTCTTCGGTGTTTGCATAACCAACACTCTGCCAGCCACCAGCAATGATGTATGGTTGCCCTTCACCAAAGATGCCAGAACCCAAGCTTTCGTTCTGAAGCAGAGCCTTGAAGAAGTAGCCATTACCCAGATCTGCAGCTGCCTTCAGGCGAACTCTGTACTGGAAGACAACGTCATCGTTGGCGGAACCAGTGAACGAAAACTGATCGGCGTCGCCGAAATAGGATACGTCTCTCAGACGGACGCTAGCGTCACCGCCAAATTTCAGTTCAGCCTGAGCGGGGGAAGCAGATGCTAACACTGCGAACATCGCAGCAAGTGACAGCATTTTTTTCATTGTGTGTTCTCCGTTAGGTTGTGTGATGCGTTTTGGTCAATTCAAATAAAAACCGCTTTACAACGGCCGGTTACCATCATCGGAGTGTGGGAACCTTATGACACTAAAAAGAACAGGTGTGGTTATGGTTAACGCTAAATTAAGGAAATAGTATTCATTAGTCCAAAAGAAAAGCGCTTTTTCCGCTTTTTCGTTGTATTGGCATGTATTTTGAAGGTTATATATCGATATAAGGTATGCTGCTCTGTTGTGTCGAATGTCAAAGGATAGTTGTCGGATTTTTCATTTATTCTTTCAAAATGAAAATACGTTGTTACAACGCTTAAGGTGGCTGTGATTTTATGCATGATCTGTCAAGAAAACCGGTTCATCTCAGGGCAAGTGCCTTGTGTATTCGGGATGACGAGGTGCTGTTTGTCGAACATCGGAGTTTCGCGCCGGGAGATCCCGCTTTTCCGGAAACCTACTGGATTTTGCCCGGCGGTGTGGTCGAACGGGGCGAAACCTTGCATGAGGCGCTCAGACGGGAGGTGATGGAGGAGACCGGTCTGGAGTGCTCGGTTGGCGGTATGGTTTTCGTCAAGGAGTTGCTCTATCCATATCCCGGTTTGCCGGAGCAGGGAGAGCGGCACCACTCGGTTTCCCTCGGGTTTCATTGCGAGGTGACCGGTGGCACGCTTGTGACCGGCCGCGATCCGGAACTGCCCGACGACCGGCAGATGATTTTGCAGAGCAGTTGGCTGCCAATCTCCTCGTTGACCTCTTATCGCCTCTATCCGCCATTTCTGTATGAATTGATAGCGTCGGGGCATCAGCATGGGTTTGACAACCCATGTCCCGGATTTTTCGATTCGATGTTGTGAGAGGTGGGGGATAAAAAAAGGGGTAGCCGCAAGGACTACCCCTACAAAAGAATTGGTGATGGCATTTTCGTAGGGGTAGACCTTGCACCTGCCTCTACATCATCCTACAAATCAACAATCATGCCCAGCGTCGTGTAGCTTTCAGGTTTGTAGAAATACATGCCGTGGCGGCTCATGCCCGAAAAGTAGTTGGCGGCGACCCGCACATTGTCCAGACCGATCGAGCTAAGGCGCATGCCGGCCTGGAGGTTCCAGGTGCCGCGGTAGCCGTCGGTTTTGCCTTCATCCCACTGCCAGACAGGCAACAGCTTGAAGTCGGCGGCCAAGTAGGCGTCATAAGGCAGGCCGATCTCCGCGCCGGCCTGGAATGAGCTTGCGCTGATTTCATCGGGAATGGTGTGGTACATGTACTGGTAGCCAAGATAGATTCTGCGGCCCGGCGAGCTGAGCGAAGCCGTGACGTTGATGAACTCCCGGCTGTAGGTGAACGGAATGCCGAAGGGACTCTCCTCCGGATGGAGCCATTCGCCCGCGTCGTCGGTGTGGCCATCTTCGAAGTGCGCCGAGATGTGGCTCCACCGAACTCTGACAGCGGCTTCATCGAACGGAATGAGCGTGTCGGTGAGCTGGCGACGGAACGTGGCGTTCACGCCGAAGAGGTAGTCGATGCTGTCAACCGGGAACTTGAAGTTGCTCGTCCGGTTCAGCAATGACCAGGTGGCGAAGTCGATACCGGCGGCGAAGGTCTTTTTCTCGTTCTGGTACAGGTCGGCCGAGGTGCCGATGTCGAGCTGGAGCTGCTTTTTGCCGAGCTTCGGCATAACGGCGATGCGGGGTTCCATCGGGTCGGCCAGCAGCGGTTCGAACAGGGTGTCGAGTGTCGGATGGAGTCCCGATTCAGCTTTGGCTGTGTTGGCAGGGGCGGTGATGCCGACGGTTGCCAACAGCGCGGCGGTCACTATCGAAAAGCGTTTGTTCATGGTTTGTCGTTTTTCAGGGGTATGGTGATGTTAATAAATATTCGTTGACTGTCTGCCGCCGTTTCACTTGGCCAGCAGGCGATGCAGCACGGCCATTCGAACCGCTACGCCGTTGGTTACCTGTTCCATCAGCATGCTGCTTGAATAGCCGGGCGGCTGAATCCGGTCGGCTACCATGTTTGAAATTTCAATTTCACGGTTGATCGGCCCGGGATGCAGCACCGGCATGAGCCGTTTCAGGCGGTCGAATTTCTCGTCAGTCAGGCCGTATCCCGCAGAGTACTCTTCGAGCGACGGAATGTAGCCGCCGGTGGCCCGTTCGAGCTGGAGGCGCAGCACGATGGCCGCATCGGCCCAGGCCAGCGCTTTGTCGAGATTGGTGAAGACCTGCACGCCAAGCTGGTCAATCCGGCCGGGGAGCAGCGTCGAAGGCGCGCAGACGGCGATCTCTGCGCCGAGGGTTTTCAGGCCGAGGATGTTCGAGCGGGCAACCCGGCTGTGCAGGATGTCGCCGAGAATCATGATTTTTAGCCCTTCGATCTTTCCGAAGTAGCTTCTGAGAGTGAGAATGTCAAGCAGCGCCTGGGTCGGGTGCTCGTGCGTGCCGT
Source organism: Chlorobaculum parvum NCIB 8327 (assembly GCF_000020505.1). NCBI lineage: Bacteria > Pseudomonadati > Chlorobiota > Chlorobiia > Chlorobiales > Chlorobiaceae > Chlorobaculum > Chlorobaculum parvum. The sequence continues at coordinate 1,793,785 of NC_011027.1, read as the reverse complement.
CTCCGGCGTTGATGACCGGCCGGTTGGTAATCGATGTCACGAAGTCCGCCGCGCCCGATGATGGGTGCCGCAACACAAACGCATCGACTTTCATCGCTTCGAGGTTGCGGATGGTGTCCGACAGGGTTTCGCCTTTGCTGACGCTGCTCGATGCTGCCGTGAAGCTCAGCGTTCCCGCGCCAAGATGCCGTGCGGCGAGCTCGAACGAAAAGCGGGTGCGGGTGGAATTCTCAAAGAAAACAAGGGCGATTCGCCGGTTCGAGAGCAACGGGGCGAAGGTTTCAGGCTCTCTGTTGAGCCCCTCTCTGTATCCGGCGGCAAGGTCGAGCAGCTCGACCAGCGTGCTTGCCGGTAATCCGAAAAGTCCCGTGAGGTGGTTCAATACTTCATGGACGTTTATGCGTTGAAATGAATGTTGTTTCGAAAATTAAGAAAAATTTAACGATCATAGCACTATGCAGTCACGCTGTTATCCGATGACCGGAACTATTTTAAGAAAAGAGCTGTACAGACTTACGTTTTTCAGTTTTTTCAAGCTTCAAAGCCAAAGCATTTGCGATGCATGAGATGTCCATTGCCATGTCGGTTATCGATGCCGTGACCGAAAAGGCCCGCCAGGAAGGGTGCTCGAAGGTGACCGGCATCGAGCTTGTGGTCGGCCATCTTTCCGGAGTAGAAGTCGAGTCGCTCAAGTTCTGCTTTTCAGCGGCTTGCCGCGACACGCCTGCCGACGGGGCCGAGCTGGTCATCGAGGAGTGCGAGGCGGTCGGTCGCTGTGAAGCGTGCGGCGAAACCTTTCCGATCACGAGCTTTTACGCGAAGTGCCCGTCATGCGCCCAGTTCCGGGTGCAGATCGAATCGGGCCAGGAGCTTTCGGTACGTTCGATTACCATCGAATAGATGCGTGTCGGTGAGGCGTTAGACAGTAGTAATTATCAGAAAAGACAGGAGTAACCAAGCTATGTGCGATACTTGCGGTTGTTCAGGCGATGGAGGCGTGGTGCTGCGTAAGCCGGGCGTCAAAAATTATCATGTCCACGTCGGCGATGACGGCCATCACGACCATGAACATAGTCACGACCATGGTCACAGCCACGATCATGCGCATGATCACCACCACGGCGAGGCTCGCAAGGTGCAGATGGAGCAGGATGTTCTGTTGCAGAACAACATGCTCGCCGAGCGCAACCGCGGCTGGTTCGAGGCGCGGCGGGTACTGGCGCTGAACTTCCTCAGCTCGCCCGGTTCCGGCAAGACCTCGATTCTCGAAAAAACCATCCCGGCGCTGCTGGAGCGCCATCCCGTTACCGTGATCGAGGGCGACCAGCAGACCACCAACGACGCCGACCGGATCGACGCGCTCGGCGTGCCGGTCATCCAGGTCAACACCGGCACCGGCTGCCACCTTGACGCGCAGATGGTGCAGCGCGCCGTGAAGGAACTCGACCCGGCGGAGCGCTCGCTGCTCTGCATCGAGAACGTCGGCAACCTGGTCTGCCCGGCGCTTTTCGACCTTGGCGAGGCGGCGAAAGTGGTGGTCATCAGCGTCACCGAGGGCGACGACAAACCGCTGAAATATCCCACCATGTTCCACGAGGCGGACATCTGCCTGCTCAACAAAACCGACCTGTTGCCGCACGTCGATTTCGACCCCGCCAAATGCCGCGAGTACGCCATGCAGGTCAACCACCACCTCGAATGGATCGAGCTTTCGGCGCGAACCGGCGAGGGCTTCGACGAGTGGATCGCCTGGCTGAACGCCAAACTCGCGGCGCTCTGAGCGGATCGTCGCACTGTGAACGCCGCCGGATCGAGGTTCGCGGCATCGTGCAGGGGGTGGGTTTCCGCCCCTTCGTCTGGCGGCTTGCTCATCAGCTCGATCTGGCTGGATTTGTCTGTAATGCAAGTTCCGGCGTGGTGATCGAAGTCGAAGGCGAACCGAACGCTCTCGACCGCTTCGAGGCCGCTCTCCGCGACGAAGCGCCGCCGCTCTCCCGCATCGATTCGATTGACCGCCAAAGTATCCCGTCCGTCTGCGGTGAGCAGGGCTTCGTCATCTCCGAATCCTCCGGCGGTGACGCGATGCAGACGCTCATCTCGCCCGACATCGCCGTCTGCCCGGCCTGCCTTGCCGACATCGCTGATCCCGCCGGACGGCGCTACCGCTACGCCTTCACCAACTGTACCGACTGCGGTCCGCGCTACACCATCGTCGAGCGCATTCCCTACGACCGCCCCTTTACCACGATGAAAGGGTTCGCCCTGTGTCCCGACTGCCAGCGCGAATACGACGACCCCGCCGACCGCCGCTTTCACGCCCAGCCCAACGCCTGCCCGGTCTGCGGCCCGAAGCTCGAACTGCGCGATGCGGCGGGTGTCCGGCTGGAGGTCGGCGACGAGATCACGGCGGCGGGCGAGCTGCTTGCGGGCGGAAAGATTCTGGCGATCAAGGGGATCGGTGGATTTCATCTCGCGGTCGATGCCTCGAACGAACAGGCCGTCCAGCTTCTCCGAACTCGCAAGGGACGCGAGGAGAAGCCGTTCGCCGTGATGGTGCGCGACCTTGACACCGCCCGCGCCCTGTGCGAAATCGGCCCAGAGGAGGAGGTCGCGCTCGCTTCGCCGCAAGCGCCCATCGTGCTGCTGCGCAAGCGTTCGGATCTGCCCCTCGCCCCGTCCATCTCGCCGGGCAATGACCGGCTCGGCGTGATACTGCCCTACTCGCCGCTGCACTGGCTGCTCTTGCGGGAAGGCCCGGAGGTGCTCGTGATGACCAGCGCGAACTTCAGCGAGGAGCCGTTGGTAGCCGACAACGCCGAAGCGCTCGAACGGCTCACGGGCATCGCCGATGCGTTCCTGATGCACGACCGGCCAATCGCCCGGCGCTGCGACGACTCGGTGGTGATGTCGATGGCTGACGCCGTGCGCCTGATTCGCCGCAGCCGTGGTTACGCACCCGCGCCGATCAGGCTGCGCCAAAGCGGCCCGCCGGTTCTCGGCACGGGCGGCGAGCTGAAGAACGCGCTCTGCCTCGTGAAGGGCGGCGAAGCGTTCCTGAGCCAGCACATCGGCGACATGAAAAACTACGAGGCGTACCGTCACTTCGACGACGTGGCTGCGCACCTGCAACGCATTTTCCAGACGGAAGCCGAGCTGCTCGTGCACGACCTGCACCCCGCCTACATGACCACGCGCTGGGCGCTGGAGCAAGGCAAGCCGACGCTCGGCGTGCAGCACCACCACGCGCACCTCGCCTCGTGCCTCGCCGAACACCGCTGCGACGGCCCGGCCATCGGTCTCACGCTCGACGGCACCGGCTACGGCCCGGACGGCACGGTGTGGGGCGGCGAAGTGCTGATCGGCGTCGCCGCCGGAGCGACACGCTTCGCTTCGCTGGAGCCGATGCCGCTGCCCGGCGGCGACGCGGCCACGCGGCAGGTGTGGCGCACGGCCCTCGGCTGGCTCCACCGCAGCTGTGCGTCACCCGAAGGCCTGGAATGCCTCCGCCAGCCGCAGTCGGCGCAGGTGCTCGAACTGCTCGACAAAGGAGTCGGTACGGCGGAAAGCTCAAGCTGCGGACGCCTCTTCGACGCCGTCGCCTCCATCTGCGCTCTGCGCCACGAAGCCCGCTACGAAGGCCAGGCCGCCATCGAACTGATGCAAGCCGCACGCGGCCAGATCGCCGACACCGCCTACAGCTTTGGCATCGAGCGCCGCGACAGCCGCTGGCAGATGCTCGTTTCACCCATCATCCGCGACATCGCCAAAGCCGTCCAAGCAGGCGCTAAAGCTGGAGAAATCGCCCAACGCTTCCACCGGACGCTCGTCGTCATGCTTTCAGAAATTACACGTAAGGCCTATCTTGAAACCGGCCTGAAAACCGTCGCATTAAGCGGCGGCGTGTTCCAGAATGTACTGCTTGTTGAAGCCCTTGTGCACGAACTAGAAGCCGCAGGATTTACCGTGCTTCTGCACCAGCAAGTGCCCACCAACGACGGTGGCATCAGCTTGGGGCAGGCAGTGATTGGGCAGGAGTTCTTGCGCGGGCGGTATCGTGGAGTTGATAGTTGACAATTGACAATTGACAGTTTAAAAAGATGAAGAGCGTGGCGCAAAAAAATGAGATGAATGGGAGTGGGGTTCGTGAGCTTTCATTCGAGTTTGCGCTTCGGGTTGTCAAGCTTTGCCGGTTTCTTGAGAAGGAAATAGGCAATTGCTCAAGTCTGGTACTGCCATCGGGGCTCTGATTCGTGAAGCTCAGCAGGCCGAAAGCAGGGCTGATTTTATTCACAAACTGTCAATTGCACTGAAGGAAGCTAATGAAACCGAGTATTGGATCGATTTGCTCTACCAGTCGCAACTCATTGAAAAGAAAGGATATGAGTCGATCAAACCCGATATCGTCGAATTGCTAAAACTCCTGACCAGCATTATCAAATCCACAAAAAATCGCCGTGATAACGGTTGAGCAAGAAAACACTATCAACTATCAATTATCAACTGATACCATGTGCTTAGCTATTCCTGGAAAACTCATAGAAATTCGCGAAGAGAACGGCCTGAAAATGGGCACGGTGGACATCAGCGGTGCGCTCACCAAGGCGTGCCTTGAATACGTGCCGGAGATCGCCATCGGCCAGTACACCATCGTCCACGCGGGGTTCGCGCTGAAGATCATCGACGAGGAGGAGGCTGCCGAAAGCCTGAAGCTCTGGGATGAGCTCATTAAAAGCGGTGCGTTTGATGTTGATGGCGAACTTCCGCCGTCGCCCATCCAGAATCCGGACGCATGAAATTCATCGACGAATACCGCGACCCGGCTCGCGCTCGCGCTTTGCTTGACCGCATCCGGCAGGTGGCTCGCCACGACTGGACGATCATGGAGATTTGCGGCGGGCAGACGCATTCGATTTTGCGGAATGGTATCGATCAGCTTTTGCCACCGAATGTGCAGCTTGTGCATGGGCCGGGGTGTCCGGTGTGCGTGACGCCGCTGGAGACTATCGAGCGGGCGCTGGCGATTGCGGCGATGCCGAACACGATTCTCACGAGCTTCGGCGACATGCTGCGCGTGCCGGGCAACTCGAAAGACCTGTTCATGGCGCGGAGCGAGGGGGCGGATGTGCGGGTCGTTTTTTCGCCGCTTGAAGCGTTGCAGATCGCGCGCGACAATCCGTCGAAAGAGGTTGTGTTTCTTGCGGTCGGTTTCGAAACCACGGCTCCGGCCAACGCGATGGCCGTCCATCAGGCGGCGCGGGAGGGGCTCTCGAATTTCAGCGAGCTGGTGAGCCAGGTGATGGTGCCGCCGGCGATGCGGGCGATTCTGTCGTCACCCGACAACCGCGTGCAGGGGTTCCTCGCTGCCGGGCACGTCTGCGCCATCATGGGCTACGAGGAGTACGAGCCGGTGGCGGCGGAGTTCGGCGTGCCGATTGTGCCTGCCGGGTTCGAGCCGGTCGATCTGCTCGACGCGATTCTGAAAACGGTCGAGTTGCTCGAAGCGGGCCGTTCGGGCGTGGTGAACGCTTACGGGCGCGTGGTGAGCCGCGAGGGCAATCCCGAGGCGCGGCGGGTGATGCAGGAGGTGTTCGAGGTCGCCGACCGACCGTGGCGCGGTATCGGCGTCATTCCGCAGAGCGGCCTCGTGCTGCGCCGGGAGTACGAGCGTTTCGACGCCGAAAAGCGTTTCGACGTGGGCCACATCGCCCCGCAGGAGTCGCCGTTGTGCAAGAGCGGCGAGGTGCTGCAAGGCCACCTCAAACCCTCCGACTGCCCGGCCTTCGCGCGGGAATGCACCCCGCAAACCCCGCTCGGTGCAACGATGGTCTCCTCCGAAGGAGCCTGCGCCGCATATTATCGCTATCACCGCAACGTCAGCAGTTGAACCATTTACCCCTAACAACGATGAAAAAACTGATTTTCAGGACACTAACAGCATTGGTACTGTTTGCACCCATAGCGAGTTGTAACCAATCGCCAGAGCCGGAAAAAATTTTTGAATTGAAAAAAGGGGCTGAACAGGGTGATGCCGAAGCACAATTTAAAATCGGATTGATGTATGCTTTGGGCAAAGAAGTTAGGCAGGACTATGTCGAGGCCTTGAAGTGGTTTCGCCTGTCCGCTGCACAGGGTAACGCTGGAGCGCAAGGCAACCTTGGAGTGATGTACGCCAATGGCCGTGGGGTGAGGCAGGACTATGCTGAAGCCCTGAAGTGGTTTCGTCTGTCTGCTGCGCAGGGGTATGATGTCCCACAATACAGCATCGGATTTATTTATGAGAATGGCCATGGTGTAAGACAGGACTATGAGGAAGCTTTGAAATGGTATCATCTGTCCGCAGCGCAGGGGAACTCCGAAGCACAACGCAGGATCGGAGTTTTTTACTATAAGGGCTATGGCGTGAAGCAGGATTATGTGGAAGCCCTGAAGTGGCTCCGTCTGTCTGCGGCACAAGGGAATGCGGGCGCACAACGCGACATTGGATTGAGTTATGTTAAAGGCGAGGGAGTGAGCCAGGACTATGCTGAAGCGCTGAAGTGGTTTCGTCTGTCCGCTGCACAAGGAAATGCTGGCGCACAATACGACATTGGATTGATGTACGCTAACGGTGAAGGGGTGAGACAGGACTATGTGGAAGCCTTGAAGTGGTACCGGTTGTCTGCTGCAAAGGGTGACTCTGATGCGCAATTCAATCTTGGATTGATGTATGCCAAAGGCTATGGAGTGAGACAGGATTATGCGGAAGCGCTGAAATGGTACCACAAGGCCGCGGCACAGGGTGACGCCAAAGCACAATACAACATTGGATGGTTTTATAAGAATGGCTACAGCGTTAGGCAGGATTATATCGAAGCTTTGAAGTGGTATCGGCTATCTGCGGCACAGGGAAATACCGAAGCGCAATTCAACATCGGAGTGATGTATGAAAAGGGCTATGGAGTGAGACAGGACTATGTGGAAGCATTGAAATGGTATCTTCTGTCGGCCACACAGGGTAACGCTCTCGCACAATACAACACCGGAGTGATGTATCACAAGGGTATGGGCGTGAGACAGGACTACACTGAAGCATTGAAATGGTATCGTCTGTCCGCCGCACAGGGGAATGCTGGTGCTCAAAGCAACCTCGGAGTGATGTATGTCATGGGAGTTGGTGTAAGACAAGATTATGCTGAAGCATTAAGGCTGTTAAGACTTTCTGCAGAGAAGGGTTACGATTTCGCACAATGTAACCTTGGAACAATGTATGCCCGTGGCGAAGGCGTGAAGCAGGATTACGGGGAAGCACTGAAATGGTATCGTCTGTCCGCCGCACAGGGAAATGCCGAAGCGCAATTCAACATTGGAGAGACGTACGAAAAAGGGCAAGGTGTGATACAGGACGAGAGTACGGCCAAAGAGTGGTATAGAAAAGCTTGTGACAACAATCTAAAAGAGGGGTGTGAAGCATACAAAAAATTGGCAGAGCAAGGCTACTGAACCATCAACTTTTGTCCGTTAAATCCAATCCCCCAATGACCATGCAACTGAGCTGCCCTTCGCCGATTCTTCAGCATGAAACCGTCCAGATGGCTCATGGCGCGGGCGGGCGTTTGTCGCAGGAGCTGACGGCGCGGGTGTTCATGCCGCACCTCGGCAATCCGGTGCTCGACCAGCTCGACGATCAGGCGCGGTTCGAGGCCGAGCCGGGGCGCATCGCCTTCACCACCGACACCTACGTCGTCTCGCCGATCTTTTTCCCCGGCGGCACCATCGGCGATCTGGCGGTCAACGGCACGGTGAACGATCTCGCCGTCGGCGGCGCGGTGCCGCGCTACCTCAGCGCCGGGTTCGTGCTTGAAGAGGGATTGCCGCTCGCCGACCTCGAACGGATCGTCAAAAGCATGGCCGAGGCCGCGCGGAAGGCGTGGGTGGTCATCGCGTGCGGCGACACGAAAGTGGTGCAGAAAGGGCAGTGCGATCGAATTTTCATCAACACCTCCGGCATCGGCTTCATCCCGCCGGGCCGCGAAGTGTCGTGCCGCAACCTCCGCCCCGGCGACGCGGTGCTGCTCTCCGGCACCATCGGCGACCACGGCATGGCGATCCTCACCACCCGCGAGGGCCTCTCCTTCCAGAGCCGCATCCGGAGCGACTCCGCTGCCTTGAACGGCATGATTGCCGACCTGCTCGCAGCCGCGCCGAACCTCCATGCCATGCGCGACCCCACGCGCGGCGGCGTCGCGGCCACGCTCAACGAACTCGCCGCCTCCTCATCGGTCGGCATCGAACTCGACGAAGCCGCCATTCCCGTGCGCGAGGAGGTGCGCGGAGCCGCCGAACTGCTCGGCATCGACCCGCTCACCGTCGCCAACGAAGGCAAAATGCTCGTCGTCGTTCCCGCCGCCGAATCCGATGCGGCGCTTGCCGCCATGCGCTCGCACGAGCACGGACGCGAGGCCGCCGTCATCGGCAAAGTCACTGAAGAGCACCCCGGCATGGTGGTGATGCGCACGCCCTTCGGCAGCCGACGCATTGTTGAAATGCCGCTGGGGGAGCAGTTGCCGCGGATTTGCTGATGCTGTGCTTTCTTTTATAAAGTGTAGCTTTCTATTTATGGTTAGTAAACTGAGTCGAACGTATTCAAACGTAAAAAGAAATTTGTCTGTACGTGCAAGGCAGGCTGAGGATTATTACAGATATAATCTATCTAAAAATGGATTGCCAAAAATTGAAGTACAGATTGTTGATCAATGCAACTTGAATTGCAGGGGTTGTTCTCACTTTTGTGGGATTGCTGATCGTGTGTTTTATGATTTGCCTCAGTTTGAAAAAGATATGAATCGATTGAAGCGATTATTTAAAAAAATTAACAAGATCAAGTTGTTGGGGGGAGAGCCGTTTTTGCATCCTGAGTTGATTTCGTTTATTCGGATAGCTCGTGATTGTTTTCCGTTATCTGATATAGTTGTTGTTACGAATGGTATTTTGTTGCCAAAAGTTGAGCCTGTTTTTTGGTCGGTTTGTAAAGAAAAAAATACAGCGATTGAAATGTCTGTTTATCCGCCCTTGCAGAATAAGGTTAGCTATTATAGAGAATTAGCTAAACAGAATGGAGTTGCTTTTAAAAGCAGCAAAATAAAGTGGTTTTTTACTGCGCGAATCAATCCGGAGGGGGATTCGGATATGAAGAAGGCCTTTAATGCCTGTCGAAATAATTATTTTGTTCCGTTTTTGAAAGATGGCGCGATATATTCCTGCGCGATTTCATATGCGGTGCGTTATTATAATAAACGATTTGATAAGAATATTGCTGAATCTAAAGGGCTTGATATATATAAGAGTACCTCAAGAGAAATTATAGACTATTTGTCACGACCTATAGAAACTTGTAGGTGGTGTGCGGAGTTTTCCCCTGAATTTAGCTGGTCTTCCGGTAAGCAAGAGATAGAGGAGTGGCATATAAATACATATAAAAATAGTGTGTAAAATGCTTTTTAATACCTCTTTTTTTATTCCTTCAAATACCCATACTTCTCCAGAATCCCCTTCGCCTCCGCACTTTCCAGATACCTGAAAAATGCCTTTGCATCTCCATTGCTTGCATCGCGATTGGTTACAGCCATCGTGAAGGGTGTGCGCGTATAAAGCTCGTGCGGGACGGTGTAGAGGATTTTCGAGCGTTTCGCCGTGAGAGCTTCGGTGAGGTGTACCACCGAGGCATCGACGACTCCGGTTTCGGCGTACATGAGGCATTGCAGGATGTCGCGGGTCATGACGAGCTTGCCTGCGAGCTGCTTTTCGATGCCAGCGTTTCGGAACGCTTCCATCGCCGATTCACCGGCAGGGGCGCTGGTGGGGTTGCCGATGGCGATTCGTTTGAGCTTCGTTAGATCCTGCATCGATCCAATCTTCAGCGACGGTCTGCCGACCACAACGATGTCGTTCCAGGCGAAGGGCGCGACCCATTTTCCGTCAATCAGGTTTTTCTTTTGCAGATAGTTCACCCACTTGGTATCGGCTGAAATGTACAGGTCGATCGGTGCACCGTTTTCGATCTGCATGGCCAGCGCGCCCGCCGCCGCGTAGGTTTTGATGAAGGTCGTGCCGGGGTGCGCTTTCGTGAAATCGGTCGTGAGCACGTTCAGCACTTCTTTCATGCCCATGCCTGCCGCGAGTCGGATTTCACCAGCAAGTGCCGGGGTGGCGGTCAGGGCGAGCAGGAGTGCGATGAGCAGGGGTTTTATCTGTCGGAGCATTAGAATTCGTTGTTTCTGTGTGGTTATAGCGCTAGGCGTTCATAGGCATGCGTGGATGGGCATCCCGGCAAGTCGGGACTGCCCCTACAATTATCCATTAATTCACCCCGATAATGACGTCTGAGGCTTTGAAAATGGTGCAGGCGTGTTCGCCCTCTTTGAAGCCGAGTTTGCGGGAGCTGGTTTTGGTGATGATGGCCGAGATGATGTTGCCTCCGCCGATGTCGATATCCACTTCGCTGCTGACGGGGCCGTCGATGACGCGCTGCACGGTGCCGCACATGATGTTGCGGGTGCTGAGCTTCGTGTTGTGCAGATCGCGGCCCACGATGACTGCGTTGGACTTGATGATGGCGTAGGCGCTCATGCCCTCTTTGAGGCCGAGGTTGTCGACTGCGCCATTGGTGATGACCGAGACGATGTGCTGGCCGCCGTTGAGCGTGATGGTGATTTCAGAATTGACCGCGCCCTTGACGATGTCGGCGATGGTTCCGGCAAAGGTATTGCGCGCGCTGATCCGCATTGAAATCCTCCTCAAAAACTGGTAGAGGTTGCCGGTTTCGCCCAGCCGCTCTTCAAGGTTTTCGAGGAACTTGCGGTGCTCGTCCTGCACGATGCGGTACTTTTCGACCACCTGCCGGCCTTCGCGCGTGAGCACGGTGCCGCCGCCGCCCTTTCCGCCGGTCATGCGCTCGACGAGCGGTTTGTCGGAGAGGTTGTTCATCATGTTCACCAGATGCCACGCGGTTTTGTAGCTGATGCCGACCGCTTTGGCCGCGCTGTTGATCGAGCCCAGCTCCTCGATCCGTTCAAGCAGTTCGATGCGGTCGCCGCCGAGAAAGCGGTTCTGCGATTTCTGGAACCAGATCGAGCCTTCGATTCCGATGGGGTCTTTGGTTTTGCTCACGGGTAAAGTCCGTTACTGTTCATAAATGGTCATGTGGTAATATAGAACCCTCAAGCATAAAATCCCGGCGGGAACCAGCCGCCGGGATGCAGTGTAACGGAGAAAGAACAGGGGAGAACACATCGAAAAAAGTTCGTCGATCAGTAATGGATCGCTACCGATGCTACCACCGTGAAGGGCGCTCCGGGCTGGTAGGAGGTCTTCAGGGTTTTGTAGTCGGAGGCGCTGATCATGCTGACATATTTCGTGTCGAACAGGTTGATGAACGACAGCGAGCAGTCCACGTTGCGCAGTCCGGCAATCGGGCGGCTCCAGGTGAGGTCGAGGTCGAAAAGCGTCGTGCCGTCGATCTTCTGGGTGTGCTGCACGTCGCCATAGCGCGATGACATGTACCGCACGACCGGCGAGATGGTGACGTCACCGACCGTGTAGCTCACCAGCCCCTTGGCCATGAACTCCGGCGCGTCGGGTACCTGCATTCCCTTGACGTCGATGAGCGAGCCTGTAGCGTCGGAGTAGATCGCCTGATCGAACGAGAAGCGGTTCCACGAGAACGATCCGTAGCATTTGAGCTTGCTCGACGGCTTGTATTCACCCTCCAGCTCGAAGCCGTAGCCGGTGGCGTCGGCGCTGTTCATCGGGTAGGTCGCGTCGAGGTCAGTATCATACAAGACGGCCTGCTTGTTGCTGTGTTTGGAGTAGTAAATCGTGGGCGAGATACTCCAGGTGTTGCCGGTGATTTTCATGCCGAGCTCGACGTTTCTGGAAATCTCCATGGCTCGCTTGTCCCACAGCTCCTCGAACGGAATGACCGTGTTCAGCGCGGCCTGCGAGATGTAGTAGGGGTAGATATCGACGTGCGTGACGTAGCTCTCGCCATAAGCCAGGTGGAGTGACGTGTTGTTGCCGATCATGCGCGTGAGCCGGGCATCGGGAAACAGGCGGCTGAAGGTTTTGGTACTTTCAGCGCTTTTGAAGGGGACGAGCGTAGCCGATTCCATCGCTTCGTCGTAGCTGACATCACCTGCCGTCGTGGTGTAGGTGAGGATCGAGGGCAGGGCGTAGTTGACATACTTTACGCCGCCTTCGAGCGTCCAGTCGCCAACACGGTACTTCGCTTCGATGAACGGCTCGTGCAGCTCGTGGCTGGAGTCGTTGGAGAGAATCGCCCATTTGCTGAACACGAGCGTGTTGCCGCTGAGCGTGTAGTTCTTCCACGAGTTCGGCGGGCCGGGGCGTTTCTGCGTATGGTAGAGGTAGCCGAAGTCGAGATCGACGTTGCCGACGGTGGTGGTGTATTCGGCCAGAATGCCCTTCAGGTCGTGGTCGATGTCCCAGCGGCGGATGTTGGGCGAGCCGTTCGGCAGCGTGATGGTTTCCATGTAGTAGCCCTTGTCGCTCCAGTAGTAGGGCTTGACGTTCAGCTTCGACTTTTCGCCGGTTTTGATTTCAAGGTTGGCCATCACCATCCAGTCCTCGAACTCGTTTTTGTTGTAGCCGTAGTAGTCGTAGGCGGTCGGGTCGTTGCTGTAATCGGTGTCGTAAGCGCTGTCCAGATCCTGAATCTGCGCGTAGCTCAGCGCTCTGTATGGATGAATGTTGCCCTTGCTCCACGTGGCGAAGGCTTCGAGTTTCACCTTGTCGCTGAACTGCTCGGTCAGGCCGAACATCAGGTTGTTGCGGTTGCTCGCGCCGTATCCTTTCCATTTTTCGGCATAGCTCGTCGATCCCGAGACGAACGCTTTCAGGCCGCTGCCGAGATCGCCGGTGTCGACGCGCAGGTAGGTGCGGCTGAAGTTGTGGCTGCCGATGCTCTGCTTGAAGGCCACGCCGAACTCACTTTCGGGGCGCTTGATCTCCATGTCGATCTTGCCGCCCACGTCGGCGATGCCGAGGCCGACGTTCGCGGGCATGACGCCGCTGTAAACCGCGACGTTCTCCATGTTTTCGAGGTCATAGATTGTCGCGCCGCCGCCCGGCCGCCCGGTGACCGGCAGCCCCTCGACGTTGGCCGTGGTGGCCGGAACGCCGCCGGCGGTCGCTTCGACGCCGCGGAAGCGGAACGCCTCGTGGTAGTTCACGGTATCGGCCAGTCCGTACGGATCGACGCTCTGCTGGCTGACCGATGGCATCATGTTGATGATTTTATAAACCGACATTTGAGACGGATTGAGCACTTCGGACTCCTTTCCGGCGATCTTGTTGAGCAGATCGCCTTTCTTGCCGGAGACGGTAATTTCCGGGCCCGTCCAGACGTTGAGCGCCAGCAGGGTCGGTTCTTCCTCTGCCTTTGCCGTAGCGGAAAGCAGCGCAAGGAGGGCTATGAGTGATGTTTTTTTCATGGTTGTGTGTTGTGTATTTCTGGTTATAACGGGGGACAAAAAAATGCCGTTATGCTCTTTTGCTCTTCTCATTCAGGGCAGTCCGGCGGAGTGAAAGCCGGGTCATACTGGTTCCACATCCATTCCGCCACCGTCCTGAGTTCTGTTTCGGTGAGTTCGACGGACGGCATCAGCCCGAACCGGGAAATGGCCGGGGCGCGGAGCTTCGATTTGCCGGGTTCGGGGTTGGCTATGAAATCCATGATATGGCGGACGCCAGCCTCGCGGTCATCGAATGCTTTATGGTAGAAGTGCGCGAGCCCAATGATCGGCGGGGCTGTTGCCGGCGGGGGCGTCATGGTGTGGCAACTGCTGCAGTGTTGCAGGTAGAGCTCCTGGCCCTTCGATGGGGACTCTGATGAGTGCGCAGCTTCAGGCGAGGCAGCAATCAGTGCGCTTCCAAGAAGCAGTGTTGTCAATGGTTTCATCAGTCTGATCGTTTTGTATTTCAGGTTATAACGAAAGGCACAAAAAAACAGGCAATCTGTTTGCATCGACAGGATCAAAATGTCTGTCGATATGTACGTAAGGTAATAACGATTTTCGAAAAAAAGGGGGGATACTTTGTGTCTCCAGTTAACACAACGCAGAGCCCCCCGGCTTCCTGAAGGGAAGGAAGAAATCAGTTGATCAGGTGATCTTCACAAGCTTCGCCCTCTTCGAGTGCGTCGAGGATTTCATCAATCTTGTCCTCGCTGTCGATCTCGCCGTACCAGAAATTTTCGGGATAGACGACCACAACCGGGCCTTTTTCGCACAGGTTCAGGCAGGCCGTGGCCGAGACGGCTGTGTCGCTCATGCCGCGGTCGGCAAGCTCGCTCTCAAGGTAGGGGATGAGTCCGAGCGCCTCTTTCTTGTGGCAGATGCCCTGAGGAGCGCCCGCGGCGCGGAAGCTTGCGCAGACGAAGATGTGATGTTTCGGTTTGTCCATGATAGTGGTTTTTTCTGATTGTTGTGGTTGGGTTGTCCCATATTCAGCAGGGTTTTAACCCTGCGGATATTTGCTCTTACATTTTTTTCAGTTGCCCCGGTTTTTAAAACGGGGGCCAGATCAGTCGAATCGCTCAGATCTGACTGATCCGACTGATCTTTTTATTGTTAATCGCACCCGTTGCCGTCGCCGCTGCAGCTTGTTTTGCAGGCGTGGATCTGGCTGCTTTTCATCAGGTGCTTGAGATCCTGACCGGTGAAGACGCCGTACACCGCCTCTTCGATCACCCCTTCGAGCGACATCACATCGACGCCACTGGCTTTGAGCACCATTTGCGGGGCGTCGCCTGCGCTGTTGACCAGCACGGCGCGGCAGTCGGAGAGCTTCGCGGCGAGCGCTTCCCAGCGAGCCTTGCCGCCACCGGCGGGCGGGGCCGGGCGCGAATCGACCAGTGTGCAGCCTTTTTTGTCCTCGTTAAGCTCGTAGATCAAAAACCTGTCAGCTTCGCCGAGGTGCTGGTTGATGAGCACGCCTTCAAGGCTGGCAACGGCGATGTAGGGGCGGTGCTCGTCGGGATTTTTCGGCATGAGCGAGGCTTCGGCGAGCTTCTGCATCATCTCGTCGCTGTTGATTTCGCCGATGATTCCAGCCGCGTCAGCTCGGCAGCGGGCGCAGTGCTTCATCTGCGGCAGCAGTTTGCCAGCTTCGTCCTGAATCTCCCTGACCATCATCGGATCGGGTTCGGGAATGTTCTCGAAGACCGTCTCAGTGGTGTTGTAGTAGGGCAGGGCGTTCAGGATGTCCGCGCCCATCGAGGCGACCTGGCGGGCCACTTCGACCACGTGCTTGTCGTTGATGCCGGGGATGATGATCGAGTTCACCTTGGCCGTGACACCGAACCTCTTGAGCTTCTGCAGGGCGGCAAGCTGGTTTTCGAGCAGCAGTTCGGCAGCCTGACGGTCGCGGTACATGCGCTTCTGGTAGCGTACCCAGGCGTAGATCTCCTGGCCGATCTCCGGATCGATGGCGTTGATCGTGAGCGTTACGTGGCTCACCTTCAGCTCGGCAAGTTCTTCGATGTAGGGCAGCACGTCGAGGCCGTTGGTGGCGACGCAGAGCAGCATGTCGGGGTACTTTTCGCGCACCAGCCGCAGGGTCTCCATCGTCTCCTCCGGGTTAGCGAACGGGTCACCGGGGCCTGCGATGCCCACCACCGAGATGTTCGGCGAGAGCTTGATGGCGTTGTCGAGGTAGTAGAGCGCCTGCTTCGGCGAGAGCACCTTGCTCGACACGCCGGGGCGGTTCTCGTTCATGCAGTCGAACTTCCGGTTGCAGTAGTTGCACTGGATGTTGCATTTCGGCGCGACCGGCAGGTGGATTCTTCCGAAGGTGTGCCTCGCGGAGTCGTTGAAGCACGGGTGGTTCTGGATGTTGAGTGTCATGATCTATTGCTCCCTTCAGACTTTTCCGGCGTCTCCGTTTTCTGGATCGAGATGCCGGGTGATTACTTCATGCGTTTTCCTTTAGATGTACGTGTAGCCTACCGGTGACGAGTTCTGGCGATACTCGATGACGGTGTTGACGATGCGGTCGAACAGCTCCTGCGTGCCTTTGTAGCCGAGGTGGTGTAGGCGCTGGCCGCCGAAGCGATCGTGAATCGGGAAGCCGATCCTGATGAGCTGAAGCTCGTTCTTGCGCGACATCGTGAACCCTTTGCTGTTGCCGATGAGAAAGTCCGGCTTGAGCACCTTGGCCTCGTTTTCGATGTCCACGAAGTCAACGCCTTCGCGCACCTGGATTTCAAGCTCTTCAAGATCGGGAATCAGCTCCAGCATCCGCTTTTTCATCAGCCCGCTCTTGCCGCCCGAGGCGCAGAGCACTGGCACGACGCCGATTTCGCGCAGGAAGGCGGCCATCGAAATCACCAGATCCTCCTCGCCGTAGAGGATCGCCTTTCTGCCGAAGACGTACTTGTGTCCGTCGGCGTAGGCGTCAACCAGGCGGCGGCGCTCATCTTCATACTTTTCAGGCATCGGTTTCTCGGTCAGCTCTTCGAGCAGCGCGAAGAAGCGGTCGGTTGCCTTGATGCCGATCGGCAGGGGCATGCTGTGGCGTGGAACTCCGAAGGTCTCTTCGAGGTAGCCTGCCGCCGATTTTTTAGCTTCGAGCGTCGAGCCGAACTCGATGCTGGCTGCCGCGCTGCCGCTGTCGGCGATGGCGCTGGTCGGCGTGCCGCCGGGCGGAATGCGGTGGTATTCGCCCCACGGGCCGCCGTCGAGCGTCTGCGAGTAGTCCGGCAGCAGCATGAACGGCATTCCGAACTCCTTGAGAATCTCCTTCAGGTAGCGGATGTCCGCCGGCGAAATCATTCCCGAAAAGAGGTTGAGCATGTTCTTCTTCGCGCCGCCGGTGGCGAAGGTCTGCACGGCGGAGCGTACGGCGGTGTGGAAGCCGTCGATGTGGCTGCCGGTGTAGCTCGGCGTCGAGGCGAAGATCATGGTCGGCAGATCGGCCTCACCCATGATCGCCTTGTAGTCCTTCAGAATCATCGGCACGTCGTCGCCGATGGTCTCCGACAGGCAGGTCGTCGCGATGCCGATCACCTGCGGCTTGTACTGCTGGGTGACGTTTTTCAGCCCCAGCTTCAGGTTGTGGCTGCCGCCGAAGACCGCCGTCTCTTCGTTGAAGTTGGATGAGGCGATGTCGATCGGCTCCTTGTAGTGGCTGATGAGGTAGCGGCGGATGTAGGTGGCACACCCCTGCGAGCCGTGCAGGAACGGTACGCACTTTTCGATGCCGCGGAAGGCCAGGCACGCGCCGAGCGGAGTGCAGAGCTTGCATGCGTTCTGCGTGGCCGTTTTGGCCGTCATGGTCGAAGCGTTCGTGGTCATTTGACACCTCCTTTTCTCGGGGCGAACTGCCACACGGGGCTCATCACCGATTCGTAAACCTCCTTGGCGAAATAGTACATGCCGATGAATCCGGCGAGCGGAATCTTGCGCTCGTGGTTGTGGTCGCAGAAAGCGACGCCGAGCTTGAAGGCGATAGGGCGCTCCTTGACGCCGCCGATGAGCAGGTCAGCCTCTTTTTCAAGGATGAACTTGGAGAGCTCGACCGGGTTGGAGTCGTCAACGATGACGGTGCCCTCGTCGCACATCTCCTTGAGGTTTTTGTAGTCCTGCTTGTTGCCGGTCTGCGAACCGGCCAGCACCACCGACATGCCGACGGTGCGCAGGGCTTTGATGAGCGAGAAGGTCTTGAAGGCTCCGCCGACGTAGATCGCGGCTTTCTTCCCGGTCAGGGCAGCTTTGAACTTCTGCATCTCGGGGTAGTATTGCTTGATCTCGTCACGCACGATCTCCTTGGCCTTCTCCATAATGTCGGGCCTTTCGGGGAAGTGCTGGGCTACGTCGTAGAGTGATTTGGACATATCCTCGAAGCCGAAGTAGGAGACCCTGATGTAGGGAATGCCGTACTTCTCTTCCATCTCTTTGGCAAGGGTGGTCATCGAGCCGGAGCACTGCACCACGTTCAGCGAAGCGCCGTGCGAGCGGCGGATGTCGTCGATGCGGCCGTCGCCGGTCATGGTGGCGACCACCTGGATGCCCATTTTCTCGTAATATTCCCGGATGATCCAGGCTTCTCCGGCGAGGTTGAATTCGCCGAGAATGTTAATGCTGTATTTGCTGATGCCTTCGGTCGAACCCTGGCCGATCAGCTTCATGAGGGCGTTGCAGGCGGCTTTGTAGCCATCCTTCTTGGTGCCCTTGAATCCTTCGGAATGCACCGGAAGCACCGGGATTCCTTTCTCTTTGGCAACTTTCTTGCAGACCGCATCGATATCGTCTCCGATGAGGCCGATGATGCAGGTCGAGTAGATGAATGCCGCTTTGGGTTGGTATTGATCGATCAGTTCGATCAGAGATTTGTAGAGCTTCTTTTCGCCGCCGTAGATGACGTCCATCTCCTGGAGGTCGGATGAAAAGCTGAGCCTGTGCAGTTCGGGTCCCGACGAAACCGCTCCCCGGATGTCCCAGGTGTAGGCGGCGCAACCGATCGGGCCGTGTACGATGTGAATAGCGTCGGCTACCGGATAGAGCACGACACGTGAGCCGCAGAAGACGCAGGCCCGCTGGCTGACCGAGCCGGAGAGGCTGGTCTTTTCGCACGCGATGTCACCTTCCGGAGCACCCGCGGTCTTCTCGTAGACCTGTTTTTGCCTGCCCTCAAGCAGACTGATGTTCTGCGTATCCATTACTTCCTTTCCCTTCATTGTCATCCCCCTCCGTTTTGGCGAAGGGGAATGGTTGTGTTGTCAACTTGTCGATACGTTGTCGTCGAGAGCGGTTCGCGGACGAGCCGGACAGTGTTCTGGATTTCAC
Source organism: Chlorobaculum parvum NCIB 8327 (assembly GCF_000020505.1). Classification (NCBI taxonomy): domain Bacteria; kingdom Pseudomonadati; phylum Chlorobiota; class Chlorobiia; order Chlorobiales; family Chlorobiaceae; genus Chlorobaculum; species Chlorobaculum parvum. The sequence goes on along the minus strand of NC_011027.1, from coordinate 1,774,946 downwards.
CGTCCGGGCAAGCCTCTGGATCGCGAACCGGCTCCGACAGCGCATCACATAACCAACTCGAACTTCTCTTCCAGCGCCGTGCGATCCTGCTGATCCATGAGCACGCCGAGGATTTTCTCGACCAGCCTGAGCGAGCCGGCATACCCGATGTTCGGGAAGTAGCTGTGGCCGATGCGGTCGAGGATCGGGAAGCCGAAGCGCACGAACGGGATGTCTTCGTCACGTGCGATGTACTTGCCGTAGGTGTTGCCGATGAGCAGATCGACAGGCTCGTTCTTGATCCACTGGTGCATCAGGAACATGTCAGCCTGCGGGCCATTCTTGAAGTTCGCGCCCGGAGCTCTTTCAAGGATCTCCTTCATGCGTTTCTCGAACCGCAGACCCGGCGTGCCGCTGACGATGTGCTTCGGCACCATGCCGAGGTCGAGCAGGAACTCGGTGAGCGGCATGAGCTGGTCGGGGTCGCCGAACAGCGCGACTTTCTTGCCGTAGAAGTACTGCTCCATGTCGGCCATGACGTCCACCAGGCGGCCACGCTCGGCGGTGAGTTCTGCGGGAACCTCGACGCCGCCAGCCTTGCTGAGGGCCATGATGAAGCGGTCGGTGGCGGACAGGCCGATCGGCATGTCAACCGTCTCGAACGGAACCTTGCACTTCTTGTCGAGCGCGACGGCTGCTGGCTCGGCGGTGATGCAGCCCACGGCGATCGAGGACTTGCTGTCGCCAACAGTCTTCAGCTCGTCGATGGTGATGCCGCCTTTCGGGTAGAACTCGTGCTTGCCGGTCTGCGGTGCGTCGAGCACGTCGGAGGTGTCGGGGAAGAGCACGATCTTGACGCCGAGACGCGAGGCGAGCGATTTGATCTCCCTCATGTCGGAAGGCTCCATCCAGCCGGCGATGATGTTGACCTTGTCGTTCTTCTCTCCGGTGGAGACGGCGAACTGCTCGGTCATGCCGACGACCATGTTGGCGTAGCCGGTGACGTGCGAGCCGACGAAGCTCGGGGTGCTGGCGTAGATAACGTATTTGCCTTCAGGAATCTTGCCGTCGTCGCTGGCCTTCTTGGTGATCTGCTGCAAGTCGTCGCCGATGGTTTCGGACAGGCAGGTGGAGTGCACCGCGATCACCTCCGGATCATAGACCGAAAAGATGGTCTCGATAGCCGAAAGCAGGTTTGCCTGGCCGCCGAACACCGAAGCGCCCTCGGTGAACGAACTGGTTGCGGCCATGACGGGCTCTTTGTAGTGGCGGGTCAGGGTGCTGCGGTGGTAGGAGCAGCAGCCCTGCGAGCCGTGGCTGTGGGGCAGGCAGCCGTGTATGCCGAGCGCAGCGTACATGGCGCCGATCGGCTGGCAGGTCTTTGCCGGATTGATCGTCAGCCCCTCGCGCTCTTTGACCTCTTTGCTTGTGTGACGTAATAACATCAATAATCTCCTCGTTAATTTTTTTATGCGGGCGTCTCTGAAAACCTCTTGCGCATCTCAGGGACGCCCGTGCTTGTTCAGGCGACGTAGCTGGCTTCCAGCGATTCCGATTCAGCCTTCTCCCAGGGGGCCTTGATCATCTTCCAGACAGGGTTGTTGACCATGCGGTCGATATCCTTGTAGAAGTTGACTGCACCTTTGAAGCCGGTGTAAGGACCGCCGTAGTCGTAGCTGTGGAGCTGCTTGAGCGGTACACCCATCTTCTGGACGACGTACTTCTTTTTGATACCGGCGCAGAAGATATCGGGCTTGTAGATCTCGATGAGCTTTTCAGACTCGTAGTGGCTGACGTCATCGATCACCAGGCTCTTGTGGACCATCTGCTTCATCATGCCGGTGTAACCGTTCATTTCGAGGCCTTTGGCTTTCAGCTCCTCGATCTCTTCCGGGCTCTTGCGCGGGTTGTACAGCTCAGGATCGGCGGTGACCTTCAGCTCTTCGATGTTCTTGCTGTCGGCGTCGATCTTGATGTTCGGCAGCACTTCGCGACCTTCGTAGTCATCGCGGTGAGCGAACTCGTAACCGGCGGAGAGGGTCGTCATGCCAAGCTCGTTGAACAGATCCTGGTAGTGGTGAGCACGCGATCCACCGACGAACAGCATGGCGGTTTTGCCTTCGGTGCGCGGGCGAATCTCTTCGATGATCTCCTTGACGGCAGGCATCTCTTCGGCAATCACCTCTTCGACCTTCGCTTTCAGCTCTGCATCACCGAAGTACTCGGCGATCTTGCGCAGCGACTTGGCAGTGGACTCGACGCCGACGAAGTTGACCTTCATCCATGGAATACCGTACTTGGTTTCCATCATGTCGCCCATGTAGTTGATCGAGCGGTGGCACTGCACGATGTTGAGGTCGGCGGTGTGTGCGTTTTCCATGGCTCCGACCGTCGAGTTGCCGCTGAAAGAGGCAATCAGCGTGATGCCGCTCTTCTCAAGCAGTCGCTCGATTTCGAAGGCGTCGCCACCGATGTTGTACTCGCCGAGCAGGTTGATTTTGAACTTGCCGGGCTTGATTTCGTTGTTGTTGCCGACCATGTGCTTGAACACACCGTTGTTGGCGATGTGGTGACCAGCCGACTGGCTGACGCCGCGGTAGCCTTCGCAGCTGAAGCCGAAGACGTTGCAGTCGCCGAGCTTCTCTTTCATCTCTCTCGAAACGGCGTGCACGTCATCACCGATCAGGCCGACCGGGCAGGTCGAGAAGATCGCGATGGCCTTCGGGTGGAAGAGGTCATAAGCCTCCTGGATTGCAACCTTCAGTTTCTTTTCACCACCGAACACCACGTGCTCTTCCTGCATGTCGGTCGAGAAGCAGTAGGTGATGTAGTTTTCATGCTCCGGGGTCTCCGGTCTGGTCTGGTTGCGGCGGGTCAGCCATGCGTAGAAGCTGCAACCGATCGGGCCGTGCACGATGTTGACGATGTCACGCGTCGGTCCGAGAACCACACCCTTACAACCTGCGTAGGAGCAGCCGCGCTGCGTGATGATGCCCGGCACGGTGCGGACGTTGGCCTGTACCTCGGGAATGGTATCCGGGTCGTTGGCCACGATCGACTTCCTGCGCTTTTTGGCGACCTTGGCCGGGTATTTATTGATCAGCTCCTCGGTAATCGAGGCCGGATCTGGTAAGTTTACTTTCGCTGGCATTGTAGCGTTCTCCGTTTACACCTTTAGTAGTTATCTCAGTTCAGCTTCAGTTCAGAGCCACGTCGCCTTCTTCACCGGTTCTGACCCTGATGGTATCGAGAATCGGCGTGACGAAAATCTTGCCGTCTCCCGGTTTGCCGGTCTGGTTGGTCTTGATGATCGTATCGATAGCCGTCTGGGCAAGCTCATCGGGCACAACCACGGTCAGGATTCTTTTGGCAACAAGCCTCGGTGCGTTACCGAGCTGAGCGATTGCCTCCGGATGGCCGGCTTCGGCGCCCTGGAGGATGTCATAGTGAACCTGGCCTTTGCCGCGTCCCATAACCCGGCCGGTCGCCGTGAAGGCGGAGATGCCGGCATCGATGAGCGCTTGCTTGGTTTCGTTCACCTTGTTGATGCGAATAACTGAAATGATCTCTTTCATCAGGCCTCCTTCGCTTCAAGCTCGCCTTCTTTGATGCCGGAGCTGATCGTGTAGACCTCTTCGACAGCAGAGACGAAGATTTTACCGTCACCGAACTTACCCTCGCCAGTCTTGGCGTTGTCCATAATGGCACGGATGACGAAATCCTTGTCGGCATCAGGCACGACGAGGAAGAGCATCTCTTTCGGCAGTTCGTCATAGACCACATCGCCGACGCGCAGACCGCGCTGTTTACCCCGGCCAACAACCGAGACTTTGGTGACTGCCGGGTATCCGGCGTCGAGCAGGCCCTGCATAACGTCCTGTACTTTTTCCGGCCTGACGATGGTTCTGATCATTAACATGTGTGTGTTCTCCTTCTTGTTAAAGGCTATAATTTCAAGAGATTACTGGTTCTTTTGACTGCTTTGGCCGATTAGTTGGCGATGCCAAACTCGATGAGCAGCGATTCGAGTTCGTCGATTTCGAGCGGCTTGGGAATGACGAACATCTTGTTCTCGTCGATCTTGCGAGCCAGAGCGCGGTACTCATCGGCCTGCGGGTGAGTCGGATCGTAGTCGATCACGGTCTTTCTGTTGATTTCGGCGCGCTGCACGAAGTTGTCGCGGGGCACGAAGTGGATCATCTGGGTGCCGATCCTGCGGGCGAGCTCCTCGATCATCTCGCGCTCGTTGTCAACCTTACGGCTGTTGCAGATCAGGCCGCCAAGGCGCACACCGCCGGCATCGGCGTATTTGAGGATACCTTTGCAGATGTTGTTGGCAGCGTACATGGCCATCATTTCACCAGAGCAGACGATGTAGATCTCTTCGGCTTTACCGTCGCGGATCGGCATGGCGAAACCGCCGCACACAACGTCACCAAGCACATCGTAGAACACATAGTCGAGGTTCCATTCGTCATCGTAAGCACCGAGCTGTTCGAGCAGGTTGACCGAGGTGATGATGCCGCGGCCAGCGCAACCGACGCCAGGCTCAGGACCACCGGATTCGGTGCAACGGCTGCCTTTGTAGCCCTCTTTGATGATATCTTCGAGTTCGACTTCTTCGCCCTCCTCGCGCAGGGTGTCGAGCACAGTTTTCTGCTGAAGGCCACCGAGCAGGAGACGGGTAGAGTCAGCCTTCGGGTCGCAACCTACGACCATCACTTTTTTGCCTGCTTCTGCGAGACCGGCCACCGTGTTCTGAGTGGTGGTGGATTTACCGATACCGCCCTTGCCATAAATCGCGACTTTTCTCATGGTAGTACTCAATTTTATTGGTTTGGAGTCATTTTGACTGAAAATATTCAGGATTTAATTTTCTGTTTCCTGAATAATTAAAGAATATGCTGCAATTGGTGTGCCAAAGTGTGGTTGCTGGGGGTGTTTTTCTTGAAATATTTCTTGAAAAACTTTTAAGTCATTGATTGGAAATGATTTAAAAGTTTTCGGCGGACTGGTTCGATCCAGTTTCACGCGCCTCTTTTTTTTATGAAGTGGCTGAAATGGGATGAATGCAAAGCTACATGCCTGTAGTAAAGCCGGTTTTCCTACCATTCGGTAGAATTGTGGGGGTTATGTTTCTACAGGTTTGTCGGAAGAGCAGCATTCAGCGGTATCAACGGCTACCAGCTATGGACAAGACGGGAAATTTTCAGGATAAGTACGAGGGCGGGGAGAGGAGAAAAGAGCTTTCGATGCTTGTTTACAGGGGATTTTCCGGAATTGACGGTCTTCCTGGCAGGCCGTCGGACTTGCCGGAAAAAGCACCATGTATTCAATTTCAGATCGTGAATGCATCAATTACTATGTTCACTCGTCATTCCCGCTTGCGCGGGAATGACGGATAGAGCAGCGACGATGTTCAAGCTCCGTGTGCGTTAGCGGACTGGATAAGGGAGGCTCGCAATAATGATAGACAGAATTGATAAACTCCGATAGGCTTCGTAGTGTTTGGCAGAAAGGTGATTTTGGGGGTTGGTAAGAAAATTACAAAAATGTAGAAAAGTGCATTTTTGTGGTTTTTTGTCCGGTTCTGAGCCGGAACCGTTGTTTCCGCGCGGGTGTTGACTATAGATATACCCGAAGCGCTTCACTGAAAATCTTTTTGTGTGGACTTAGCAGGAGGGACTTGCCATGAAAACTTTTCTTCATCGTCGCCCAACGCTTGGCAGTGAGCATAAGCATCTGTCAGCAGGTCAAAGCCCAGAACTGACAGCAGTGCCCGGCAGGCCACTGGCATTTCCAGCTGTTTCGTCAGGCGCGGCGGCAATCGGTGCGCTTGCCATTGGGGCACTCAGCATCGGGGCTTTAGCGATTGGCGCGTTGGCCATCGGACGGCTTGTTATCAAGCGGTTGTTTGTAGGGAAGTCGAAAATCGATTCGCTTGAAATTGGTGAGTTGAAGGTCGGAAAGCTGAAGGTTGTGGAGAGTGCGGGAAGTGGGGTGGTGTCGAAAGAGGCTGATGGCGAGTAAGGCAAATTATGGCTATCGATGGTTTCATTTCCTATGGCTAACGCGGCATTCAGTGGATTGTCCGTAGAAATACTTTGTTAAACCAGTTGCTGAACTTTGTTCCAATGGACACAATTTTCTGGGAGGGTTGCACCATGAACTCCAATAAGGTAATCAAGTAGCGATTTAACCCGATCTCGTGCTTCGTTATCATTTCTGATTCGTATTAATGCATTATATGGTTTCTCGTCTTTGACCTCTTCGCCAAATAAAGCCGTTTCAAAGCAGGTTTTACAAGCAACCAGATTAACTCTTCCGTCTGTATCCAGTAGTTCAGCGATAGTGTTGTTCATGCCCCATGCGGGATTCTTCTTTCCTTTAGAGGTCAACTCTTCATCTGTGTCGTGAAGTATAAAAAACGATTTTGAAAACTGCTTTAACACTTTGGCTACAGAGGGAATTATTCCCTTCCCTCTGGCTCTTATGATTTGCACGTCACTATATTGATCAGGGTACATCTCTTTTAGCATTGAAAAAGCTGTGAATTCTGTATCGCCTTCAACTATTACTTGGCGACCCCCAAAGAAAAACTCATGAACATATGGATCACATATATTCATCAACTTCAAATTTTTCTTGTCATCTTTATCTAACTTTGCTCTTTCAGGTCTATATAGAGTAGTGCTTTTTACTTCACTATCACCGTCTCTGAAAACTCTAACAATGGTTGTGTTATCTTTGGATAGGTCTATAAAGATTGGAGAGTGAGATGTTATCATTACTTGCCAATTTCCACTAGTGGGTAGGTCATATAACACCGCTCTTGCTTCGCGAATGGCGGATGGATGCAAGCAAATCTCTGGTTCATCCAGCAGCAACACGTGAGGGCGAGAGCCTTTCTTATCTTGTGACTCTGAAAGATATTTCAACGTGGCCCATAAGAGAGTTCTTCTCGCTCCACTGCCTTGATGTTCAATAGATGAAAAATAACCGTCCTCTGGACCCATTAATAAGTCTGCATTACTCTTAAACGGCTGGTATGCGCTTTCTAGTTCAGCATCAGGCTTTGCGTCAAACTTTATTTTATGTTTCGGGAATAACTTCCTAAATATTCTGATACTTCATTTTCTATAACTTTAATTTCCTCTTCTGTTGCTTGTACAACCTTTGTTTGGAGATCCTTGATCTTATCTAGAATAAGCTCGTAATCAGACTTTTCTTGCTCGGGATTTGTTTTGATATCAGCCAGCTTTTCTTTTAGTAGACTGGTTATTAGTTTGGTGATTTCAGTTGCTTGTTTATCGGGCGTTGCGAAGGCATCTATTCTATGAGGCAGTGGGCGGCGTGAATTTGCCACATTCGGGGCCCCCCATGGGACCTGGTCATCCCAGTCATTCTTTTGAACATCAAACCCCTGTCGTTTTGGATCTTTGTTCGGGCTGTCCCATACCCATTTTTCGCGAATTAGCCATTCACCATCAGAAGTGGCGTAGAGCCATCTCTCGCCTGGCGCTTCACTGAACACGATCGTATGAAGTTCAATCGTTGGAAGGTTTTCTGGGTCAACTTGGCCATTTGGAAAATCGTTAATTGTTAGTTTTCCATCTTTCGATCCATGCGACATCACAGTCTCATACGCTCTTAGGATGCTGCTTTTTCCAACATTGTTTGGGCCAACAAGGACAACAATATCATCTAGCTCTATTTCTACCTTTTCCACTCCGATGGAGCGGAAATTTTGGATAATAAGCCTATGGAGTCGGGGGCGAGGTGCATTTTCATCATCTCCAACAAGAGCAATAACTTCCTCTATTTTCTTCTTCACGGCCATGTGATTTCCTTATTGGTTTAACAACGTTTAGACTGATCTACCTAATTCTGAAAAAGCAGAAAGCTTTTTTCTGTATAATTCGGCAATAAATACGGCTTCAATCAAAGACCTTATCAGCAATTCCGTCGCTCGTCTTGTATCATGCCTGCACTGCTCATTCGGAAGGCCGTCTTGGGAGGGGTACTGCATAAGCTCGACGGCGAGGCTTACGATTTCTATCTACGAAGATTACTGGATTTTTACAAGCAAAATTCAGACCTCAACAGGAAACGCCATTCACCTGATTCACCGCATGAGCGTGGAGTAAATCAAATGAATGGCGTCCTCTGTTTCATCCCGATTCTGATCATTCCAGAATCCGTCCAACCTTTACCATCAAGGTCGGAATTTCTTGTAGTCGATATTGAACTTCTTCATCCTCAATCCCATGATTCTGTCCGACAAGCCGAGTTGAGCAGCGGCTTTGGTCATGTTGCCTTTGGTGCGTTTGAGTGCTTCGATTATCATCTCCTTTTCGATCGAATCGAGCTTCTGCTGCAGGTCGCCGATGTAGGGCGTACCGCTTGATTCGGCGGTCTGGAGCGAGGGCGGCAGGTGGTAGCCGTGGATGACGTTGTCTTCGCTCAGGATGACCGCGCGCTCGATGCAGTTCTGCAACTCGCGCACGTTGCCGGGCCAGTGGTAGCGCATCAGCATGTCGATGGCCGTGGTTGAAATCCGCCGAATCCCTTTGTGGTTGGCCGTGTTGAATTTTTCCACAAAGTAGTCTGCCAGCAGCAGAATGTCGGTTTTGCGCTCGCGAAGCGGCGGCACGGTGATCGGAAAAATGTTGAGCCGGTAGTATAAATCCTCGCGGAACGATCCCTGCTGAATCTGTTCTTCGAGGTTCCTGTTGGTGGCCGCGATGATGCGCACGTCGGTCTTGACGGTCTTGGCGCCGCCGAGCCGTTCGAACTCCTTCTCCTGAATGATCCGCAGCAGCTTGGCCTGCGTGGAGAGGCTCAGCTCGCCCACTTCGTCCAGAAAAATCGTGCCGGTATCGGCCAGCTCGAAGCGTCCGCGCCGCAGTGAGGCGGCTCCGGTGAAGGCCCCTTTCTCGTGGCCGAACAGCTCGCTTTCGACGATACTTTCCGGCAGCGCCGCGCAGTTGAACTTGATGAACGGCTTGCCGTTGCGCATGCTTTTGTAGTGGATCGCATTGGCAACCAGCTCCTTGCCGACGCCGCTCTCGCCGAGAATCAGGGCTGTGGCGTTGGTCTTGGAGATCTTGTCGATCATCCTGAAAAGGCTCATCATGGGCTTGGTGTTGCCGATGATGTTGGCCGGGCGGTCGGCGTCGGGAACGTCTTCAACGAATTCGCCTTCCGCAATCGGGTAGCCCGAATGCTCGGGGTGGCTCGGGTGTTCGGGCGCGTCCGTGCTCTTCTCCTCGTTATCGAGCTGCTTGATGCGAACCGCCTGGGCAATCATGGCCGCGATGATGGAGAGCAGATCGACATAGTATTGCAGAATATCGATCCGATCGCTTTTGCGCCGCTTGTTGCCATTTTCTGTGGGAACGGAAATCCTGCGGTCGGCGCTCAGCGTGCCGATGACCTCGCTGCCCACCATGATTGGTACGCAGATGAAGCAAAGCTCCTCTTTGTTCTCTTCGACTCTCGACTGGGTGCGGTCAAGGAACAGCGGCTCTTCGTCGAGACGGGGTACCACATTGGGTTTGCCGGTTTCAACCACCTGCCCGATAATGCCTTCACCGATTTTGTAGCGTCCAAGCTGGCTCTGCTCCTCGCTCAGTCCGAACGATTCGTTGATGACCATTTCACCGGTGCTTTTGTCGAGAATGGTCACCATGCCGCGGAGCATGTTCATGTGTTCCGACAGGATGAACAGTACCAGTCGGAGCACCTTGCTGATGTCCTCTTCGTTGTTGACGGTCCTGCTTACTTCGGCAAGAAGGCTGATGCTGCTCTGTTCCTGTTCGTGCGCTATGAGCATGAAGACTTGTTATTCGATAGTTAAGCTTGCTTGATGAGTGTGCCTTCGCGGATGGCATCGATTTCGTCCGTCCTGAGCGAGCGTTTGAGGCGGTCGGCGTGATTTCTGATCAGTTCGAGCAGTGCCCGCGCTTCGTCACGCGACATCTCGATCCCTTTTCTCCGGAAGTGCTCCATGATAGCCGCCGTGCCCGAATGCTTGCCGATGACCATCTCGAAGTCGCCACGTCCGACCTGTGACGGCAGGAATGGCTGGTAGGAGAGCGGGTCTTGCAGCAAGGCCGCGCAATGGATGCCCGATTCGTGCTGGAACGCCGAGCGCCCAACGACCGGTTTCTGATCCTGAATCGCCCGCCCCGCGGCCAGGGCGACCGTATCGCACAGTGTCGAAAGCATCGCGGTGTCGAGCCGAGACTCGAATCGGCCGGAAAGCGCAAGCGCCATCGCCAGCTCTTCGAGCGCCGCGTTGCCCGCCCTTTCGCCGAGACCGGTTACCGACACGCTGACGGCTTCGAACCCCGCTTCGAGCGCCGTGAAGGCGTTGGCGGTCGCCATGCCGAGGTCGTTGTGCGCGTGGAATTCAAGCGGCAGCGCAGAGTGCTCGCGCAACGCCGCGCCAAGCGCCATCACCGTGCCGGGCGTTGAAATGCCCACCGTGTCGGCGATGCGCAATCGTTCAGCTCCGGCGGCTTCCGCGTCGCTCATGAATCGTTGCAGCAGCGAAAGATCGGCTCGCGTGGCATCCTGCCCGCCGACGCTCACGAAGTCGAACAGGCCGCGAGCTTTCGAAATCATTGCGTGGAGCTGCTCCTGCACCCAGTCGTACTCCTTTTTCATCAGCTCCATGTAGAGCTGCGAAATCGGGAAGCTGATGTGCACCGCACCGGTTCCACTCTTTGCGGCCAGTTCGATGTCGTTCATGTTGGCGCGCGACCACGCGGTCAGCCGCACGGGCAGGTTCAGGGCGGCGATCTCGCGGATTACCTTGCGCTCAGCTTCGCTGATTGCCGGATAGCCGATCTCGATTTCGTCAACCCCGGCTTCGGCCAGCAGCTCCGCGATGCGTGTTTTCTCATGCGGATTGAACACCACGCCCGGCGCCTGCTCTCCGTCCCGGAGGGTCGTATCGATGATCCACGGCTTGAGGATCGATCCGGTATCGGATGTGGTTTGGGCTGGCATGGACGTCTTTTTTTTCTGGCTTTTCGACCTTTTCGAGTCTTTTGATTAAGGTGAATATAAAACAAATCCTAAAATAATTAGGGTGTAAAAGGGTTTTGGGTTGAAAAAAAAGACATAATTGTAATTTGTCCGGTGCAGGAAGGGGAGGAAAGGGTGAGAGCGGAGGGCGGTCCTGACGAGTCAGGCCGCCATTACATTGCACCTGGTCATTCCCGCCTTCGCGGGAATGACGGATAGGGTAGTGACGTTGTTCAAGGCTTCATTTCCGGTAGCGGGCTGGATACGAGTGGCTCGAAATAAGGACTGCTTCTCGGCCCCACCCTTCAGCGGTTTTCGATGGCGATGAACGGCAGTTCGCGATACCGCTCGTCAGCGTCGAGGCCGTAGCCGACGACGAAGTGGTCAGGAATCGTGAAGCCCGTATAGTTCGCTTCGAATAGGACGCTCCGGCGCGAGGGCTTGTCGAGCAGGGCGCAGACGCGCATGGAGGCCGGTCGCTGCTGTTCCAGTTCGGCTACGATGCGCGAGAGGGTGCGCCCCGTGTCGAGAATATCCTCCACCAGCAGCACGTGCTTGCCTTCAAGCTCGATGGTTTCATGATGTTCGAGCTTGACCTTGCCGGATGAGGTGCGCCCTTCGCCATAACTCGAAGCCCGGATGAACTCGATGCGGCAGGGCAGGGTCAGGTGACGCACCAGATCGGCTGTGAAGATGAACGCCCCCTTCAGCACGCAAACCACCGTCAGCAGATCAATCCCTTCCAGATCGTCGGAAATCTCCCGAGCCAGCTCAGCGACGCGCTCTTGAAGCCGTTCGGCGGAGATGAGCTCTTTTTGGGGCAACGTCATCATGATTCCGGATGGTAGTGGTTCGATGGGGCTTCACAGAATATAGCTCGTTTACCATTGTTTTTCGTTAATGTTGCTTGCAGTGCCGACAATGCTCACGCCCCCGATTTTTCAGGAACGTAACGACAGGTGGGTAGGGTTGGATTCAGTGTCGTGTATCTTTGTTTGAATCCGGAGGCCGGTAGCGTTTCATGCTGGTTGTCCTGAAATTTGCCGAGGAGGTTGTGCCATGAAACCCAAGCCTGTGATTACGATTCTTGCCGTCAATACCGGTTCGTCGAGCATCAAGTTTTCACTCTACGAGAGCGGGCAGACCGAGGAGTTGCTGTTTTCCGGTTCGCTGACGCGGATCGGGTTGACTGATGCCACTTTTTCGGTCAATGATCCGCAGGGTCGGTACATCGATTGCGAGAAAGTCGAGGCGGCAGATCACGCGGCAGCGTGCCGGCATGTGTTCTCGTGGCTCACGCAGCACGGCCCCGGTATGCCGGACGCGGTGGGGCACCGGGTTGTGCACGGCGGGCCGCGCCACACCGCGCCCGAAAAGGTGACGCCCGAGCTGATCGATTCCGTCACCGAACTCGTCCCCTATGCTCCCGAGCATCTGCCGCAGGCTCTGAACGCTATCCGTTACGCCACTACCGAGCTGCCGGGCGTGTTCCAGGTCGCCTGCTTCGATACCGCCTTCCACAGTACGATGCCTCCGCTGGCGAAGCTCTGTCCCATTCCTGAACAGTTTCGGAAACAGGGCGTGCAGCGCTACGGTTTTCATGGCCTTTCCTACCAGTACATCCTCAGCCAACTGGAAGCCGACGGCGATCCACTCGCCCGCAAGGGGCGTGTCATCATCGCGCATCTTGGCCACGGGGCGAGCATGGCGGCGGTGCTGGACGGGCAGAGCGTCGAGACGACGATGGGCTTTTCGCCTGCGGGTGGCCTCGTCATGAGCACGCGCACGGGCGATCTCGATCCCGGCGTGGTGCTGTTCCTGTTGCAGCAGGGGCATCTCGATTCGGACGGGCTTCGGGACATGGTGAACAAAAAGTCGGGTCTCCTCGGTGTTTCAGGCGTGAGCGACGACATGCGCGATCTTCTCGACGCCGAAGCGGAAAATCCGCAGGCGCATCTGGCCGCGGAGCTGTTCTGCTACTCCGCCCGCAAGCACATTGGCGCGCTCACGGCGGCGCTCGGCGGGCTCGACATGATTGTCTTCACCGGCGGCATCGGCTTGCACTCGCCCGAGATTCGCGAGCGCATCTGTGCGGGCCTTGGCTTCCTCGGCGTTATGGTCGATCCGGAAAAAAATCTCAAACCTGCCGGGGTGATTTCGACAGACAGCAGCCGGGTTGTCGTCAAAGTGATGGAGACCAACGAAGAGGTTATGATCGTCAGGCAGACGAGGCGGGTGCTCGAGGGGCGGTAAGTCGGTCTCAAGCGTTGAGCCGGATTAATCTTGTTGGGAAAATCCGCTTGTGTTGCCGCTCATTCTTGGCCCGGAGTTGTCAGGTAAAGAATCCTGGAGAAACTCGTAAGATATTGCAGGGCATTTGCTTACTATGACTTGCCAGAAAAACCGGATTTTTCGCTATCCCTGGCTTGACATGAAGAACCAGCATGATTTTGAGAATTATCGGATTGACACTGCATGACTGAAACAATGAAATCAAAAGAACAAGCTATGACTGAAATGACAACCCCGCTCTCTGAACAGGAACTTGAATTGATGAATGCGTACTGGAGGGCGGCAAATTATCTATCCGTTGGTCAGATCTACCTGATGGATAATCCGCTTCTGAAGCAGCCGCTTTCCAAAGAACATATCAAGCCCCGCCTGCTCGGCCACTGGGGAACCACTCCCGGCCTCAATTTTCTCTACGTGCACCTGAACCGCATCATCCGTAACCGCGATCTCGACATCGTCTATATCGCCGGGCCGGGCCATGGCGGGCCTGCGCTGGTGGCGAACGTATGGATGGAGGGGACGTACAGCGAGTACTATCCGGACGTGTCGTTCGACGAGTCGGGCATGAAGCGGCTGTTCCGGCAGTTTTCGTTTCCGGGTGGCATTCCGAGTCACGTCGCGCCGGAGACCCCGGGATCGATCCACGAAGGCGGCGAGCTGGGCTACTCGATTTCGCACGCCTATGGCGCGGTATTCGACAACCCCGACCTCGTTACGGCCTGCGTGGTCGGCGACGGCGAAGCGGAGACCGGCCCGCTCGCCACAGCGTGGCACAGCAACAAGTTCCTGAACCCGAAGCGCGACGGGGCGGTGCTGCCGATTCTGCATTTGAACGGTTACAAGATCGCCAACCCGACCGTGCTGGCGCGCATTTCACACGAGGAGCTGGAGCAGCTCATGATCGGTTACGGCTACAAACCGTACTTCGTCGAGGGCGACGACCCGGCGACGATGCACCAGATGATGGCTGCGACGATGGATCGCTGCTTCGATGAGATCGCCGAAATCCAGCGCCGGGCGAGGGTCGAGGGCGTGGACGAACGTCCGATCTGGCCGATGATCGTGTTTCGCTCGCCGAAAGGGTGGACGGGGCCGAAGGTGGTTGACGGCAAGCCCGCCGAGGGGAACTGGCGCTCGCACCAGGTGCCGTTCAGCACGGTGCGCGACAATCCGGAGCACATGGCGCTGCTCGAATCGTGGCTGAAAAGCTACAAGGCCGAGGAGCTGTTCACGCCCGACGGCGTGCTTCTGCCGGAGCTTCAGGAGCTGGCTCCGCAAGGCAAGAAGCGCATGGGCGACATTCCTCACGCTAACGGCGGCCTGTTGCTCAAGGAGTTGCGTATGCCGGACTTCCGGGAGTATGGAATCGATGTGCCGAAGCCCGGTTCCGTGGAAGCCGAAGCGCCCAAGCCGATGGCCCGCTTTCTGCGCGACATCATGAAAATGAACGAGAAGGCGGCCAACTTCCGCGTTTTCGGGCCGGACGAGACCGCCTCGAACCGTCTCGGCGAGCTGTTCGAGGAGACCAATCGCACCTGGATGGCCGAGATGATTCCGTCCGACGATCATCTTTCGCACAATGGCCGCGTGATGGAAATTCTTTCCGAACACACCTGTCAGGGGTGGCTCGAAGGCTACCTGCTCACCGGACGCCACGGCTTTTTCTCCTGCTACGAGGCGTTCATCCACATCATCGATTCGATGTTCAACCAGCACGCCAAGTGGCTCAAGGTGACCGACACCGAAATTCCGTGGCGGCGGCCCATCGCCTCGCTCAACTATTTCCTGACCTCGCACGTGTGGCGGCAGGATCACAACGGCTTTTCGCATCAGGATCCGGGCTTTATCGACCACGTGGTCAACAAGAAGTCGAGCGTGATTCGCGTCTATCTGCCGCCGGACGCCAACTCGTTGCTGTCGGTGACGAACCACTGTCTGCGCTCGCGTAACTACATCAACGTGATCGTGGCAGGCAAGCAGCCCGCGTGGCAGTGGCTCGACATGGAGTCCGCCTTGCGGCACTGCACCAGTGGCATCGGCATCTGGGAGTGGGCCTCGAACGACGCGGGTGAGGGTGAGCCGGACGTGGTGATGGCCTGCGCGGGTGACGTGCCGACGCTCGAAACGCTGGCCGCCGTCAAGATTCTGCGCAAGCTCGCGCCGGAGCTGAAGATCAGGGTGGTCAACGTGGTCGATCTCATGACGTTGCAACCGAAGGAGGAGCATCCGCACGGCCTCGACGACCGCGATTTCGATGACATGTTTACCACTGACAAGCCGATCATCTTTGCCTATCATGGCTACCCATGGCTGATTCACCGCCTGACGTACCGCCGCACTAACCATCGCAACCTGCACGTGCGCGGCTACAAGGAGGAGGGCACGACGACAACGCCGTTCGACATGGTCGTGATGAACGACCTCGACCGCTTCCACCTCGTCGCCGACGTGGTCAACCGCGTCTCAAGCCTCAGGCCGAAGGCGGCGTACATCAAACAATACGTCCGCGACCGCCTGATCGAGCACAAGGAGTACATCAGGAAGTACGGTGAGGATATGCCGGAAGTGAGGGATTGGAGATGGGAGGATTGACGTTTGGGATGATAGTAAACGAACATTTCAATTCTTCCGTAGGGGCAGACCTGTGTGTCTGCCCTTTTTATTCCATATCGCAGGATAATTGTGTTGGCTGAGGGCGAACACGCAGGTGTTCGCCCCTACGGGTTGTCATGTTGTAAGACATGTTTTATTTATCGCTTCGGGATATACAGCTCATCCGTCGACCATCTGATAGGATTGTTGCAAATGTATTCACGGATTTCGCAGAGATCCTTTTCGCTGCGAATCACATGCTCCCAATAATTGCGTTGCCATAAACGTTTACTGAATGCTTCCCATCGATTATGTTTTACTCCACGGATATACTCGTTTGTTGTCATGGTTTTATACCATTGCACAATATTCCGTAGGGGTGATCCCGAAATGTCAGGATCACCCTTTTGTGTTGATTCAGATGGGGAAGGGCGGACACATAGGTCCGCCCCTACGGTTTGTTGATGCTCTGGTTTACCAGTGTTGGCAACGATGAAATGAATATGGTTAGGCATACAGACAAATTCATCGCATTGTAAATTTGAGAATTTATTTTCCAGTTCGTTAAACCATCGACGAGTCATAGCTCCGGCATCGTTCAATTGCATGACATCGTCAGTGATGTTGCCGAACAGACAGCGGCGTTCGTTTATACAGATTGTTACGAAATACCATCCGCTCTGAGCATAATCATAATTCCTGAGTCGAATGCTTCGGCGGTTTCCTGTATTTTCGTTTTTTCCGGTCATTCGACAAGGTTGAGAAGTGTTTTCATATTCGTAGGGGCGAACCTGCGTGTTCGCCCTTTCTTATATTAGTTCACAGAGTAATTGAGCTGGAAGAAGGGCAGACACAGAGGTCTGCCCCTACAGGGATTGTATTGTTGTACCGGTAGGATAATACCAAGAGATTCATCTCCTGTTGATCCTTTCCATTACCTCTTCGACTGGCGACGCTTTGATTTTGCCTTCTTTGTAGGCGTCGAGCCTTGACTCGAATTCAGCAGCCCATGCGGTATCGATCTCGGCTTCGCGGGGATTGTTGAAGCCTTGACAGAGTCGCTCAATCATCTTTGCCCTTTCGACTGGGGTCAGGTCGAGGGCATCCTGCATTATTTTTTCAGCGCTTGCTCTCATATCGTATTTCTGTTTGTCTTCAGGTATTTTCATTCAAGCAAATGAAACATATCCAACGAACCATCAAACTTCAAATCAGGCCGTTCGAGATGTCGTCACCTCTTATTTCACCACCGGCGGGAACTGGGCCATGATTTTCCCAACCACTTCGTCGATGTCGCGGTGCAGGCTTTCGGCTGAACGATAGTCCTTCAGAATGCCTCGCGCTACTCCTCGCCAGGCGATGTCGTTGCTGGTGCTGTTGAAGATGTCGATGATGAGTGTGCCCTCTTCAAAGTAACGTACGTTTGGCCAGGCACCGTACGGATCGTACCAGAATGCGGCATAACCTCCGCGCCGCCAGCCCCGATAGTAACCACTGTGATAGATGAAGCCGGAAGGTGGTGGCCCGACGACGACCCGCTCTCTGATGCCGGCATGGGCGTAGATGGTGAAATCGACCGGCCCTCTCTCTTTGAGGATAAAGCCTTTGGCCGCGAGTTCACGGTCCACATCCGTCTTGATTCGTTTGTAGACCAAAGGATTGCTCACCAGAATGTCGTCCTCTGCCCCCGGGCGAGCCTGATCCGTCCAGCGGTAGGTTTTGTAATCGTAGAACGGCATCAAGCGGTCGTAGTCGCTGACCACCGTGTACGACGAGCAGCCCGCAAGCATCAGCAGGCTGAAAATCGAAAAAATCCAGAATGAGTGTTTCATGATCTGTTCTCCCGGAATGGATGCAATCGAAACCTTTGTCACTATAAAGTAAGACGTCAGGC
Organism: Chlorobaculum parvum NCIB 8327; assembly: GCF_000020505.1. NCBI lineage: Bacteria > Pseudomonadati > Chlorobiota > Chlorobiia > Chlorobiales > Chlorobiaceae > Chlorobaculum > Chlorobaculum parvum. Next base: position 1,757,155 of record NC_011027.1, on the reverse strand, counting down.
ACAAACGGATCATGTAGCAATGGCTCGGAAAAGAAGTCGCTAATCGCCCTGCTCTGAGCCATGATATTGCTTCCTGCCGAGGCCATAAATTTTTCCCGCTGCGCTGAAAAAAACGCAGGAACTCGACAAGATGGACGTCAGACAGAAAGAGGCATTTTTCTCTGCAGAGTACCGGTTCCCCAGTTCCCTCCAGAGATCGGGCATGACCCTGCTTGCCGTGGATGGTGATTATCAGTAATGTATCTCTTTTTATCTTCAACCAGGAGTAATAGTTATGGATATCGGTGGTCCGGAGTTACTGCTTGTTCTTGCGGTTATTCTGATTCTGTTTGGCGGGCAGAAAATTCCTGAACTGGCTCGCGGCCTTGGCAAGGGTATCAGGGAGTTCAAGAAAGCTCAGGCCGACATTGAGTCGGAATTCAATAAGGCGGTCGATACGGTATCTGATAGTAGCAAACCGTCAAAAAACTCCAGCGTTTCTGACTGATCAAGGCTCTCGAACCGTTCAGGAGCTGACTTCCTGTCGGTTATGCTCAGTTGTTTACCTTTATTCTTCGTTTCATTAGGCGCTGCCCAAGCGTCTTGTCAATGTTTTGTAAAAAAATAATGGCCACAACGGGCACCTCTTCTGACCTTTTATCTTCTTTTTGTTCGTGCGGATATGGCCTTATCGTAAAACCGTGTTTCGCGGTTAGAATGGCTTTTGTTTGGAATATTCAATCAATTGGTGCAGGTTTACCTTCCCTGAAACTCCTTCGGAAGCGGCACGTTCCACTCCTGAGGCTTCGGGATGATGATGTATCCGGTTTTCACTCCGTCCGGCTGTACGTATTGTGATTGGGTGACGGCAAGGTCGGATGAGCCGGGTTTGTTAACACGTTTCTTAGTTCGAATGACTGATATGGCTGAAGAGCATATTATCTGTGATTTTGAGAATCAGTGCCTTGAGTGGCGCAATGTAGATGACACGGTGATGGGGGCGGTTCGAAAAGCACCCTCGATGTGGACGATTCAGGTCTGGCTGTTTTTGCCGGGCGCCTTTCGTCGGACCGCAAGGGCGGATTCGCTTCGGTGCGCACCGTGTTCGATGCGCAGGATTTCAGCGGGTACGACAGCTTCAAGGTACGCCTGAAGGGTGATGGCCGTCGCTACGACTTCCGGGTCAGAAACAGCGCCGATGCCGATGGCCTTGTTTATGGCTGCGGCTTCGATACCGAGGCTGGCGATTGGCAGGAGGTCGATCTGCCTTTTTCCGAACTGCACCCTTTGGCTGGAGGGCGTGAGGATGAGGATGTTGGTGACGCGCCGTTCGACTCGTCGAGCGTGATTCAGATCTGCTTCCTTGTGGCCGAGCAGCAGAAGGGCAATTTCAACCTTCAGATCGACTGGATCAAGGCGGTCAAAGCCTGACCGCAATACCCTTGTCGCGAAGGTACTCTTTTGCCTCTCTGATGGAGTAGGTGCGGAAGTGGAAGATCGAAGCCGCAAGCGCCGCATCGGCGTGGCCTTTGGTGAAACCTTCGTAAAGATGTTCGAGGTTGCCCGCGCCGCCTGAAGCGATCACCGGAATGTGCACCGAGGTCGAGATGCGTTTGAGAATCTCGTTGTCGTAGCCCTCCTGCGTGCCGTCGCGATCCATGCTGGTCAAGAGAATTTCCCCCGCGCCAAGCTCCTGCACCCGGTGTGCCCACTCCAGCGCCTCGTACTGCGTCGGCGTTTTGCCTGAATGGGTGTGCACGATGTACTCACCATTCACCTTCTTGACGTCAATCGCCACCACTACAGCCTGCGAGCCGAAGCGCTCGGCGATGCGCGAAATCAGCACTGGATCGTTCACCGCAGCGGTATTGACCGACACCTTGTCTGCACCGTGCAAAAAGGCGTCGCGCGCCCGCTCGACCGAGCTGATGCCTCCGCCGACCGTCAGTGGAATGAACACCTCGCCTGAAACTTTCAGCACCTCCTCAAGCGTTGTCCTTCTCGATTCGATGGATGCGGAAATATCGAGAAAGACCAGTTCGTCGGCCATTTCATTGTTGTAAAACCGGGCCTGTTCGAGAATCGAACCCGCGTCACGGAGACCTTCGAAATTGATTCCTTTCACAACCCGTCCGTCGCGGACGTCGAGGCAGGGGATGATTCGTTTGGCTAACATCTTGGCAGAATTTGGGAGTCGGAAAATCCGGTCGTAGAGCCGGTGCCTGACTCAAGAAATCACAAAACTTTGAATCTGCAACTAATATATTAAAGTCTTCTTATATTGAGCCGCTCTTCCGGGGCGCATCCGAAAAGCGACCCGATTGTATAGGCGTCTGGATCGCGCAAGCCGATCTTACATTCAGAAGGGTTTTAACCCTTTGGACATTCTGAACTCTTATATTCATGTAGCCTCGACTTTCAAGCCGAGGGGAGCCAGAAAAGGAGAATCTGTTATGAAATTTCCCGTTTGCGATTTCGCGGAATCCGAAGAGGGATTCTACTCCCAATGCGCCAGTTGCCCCATTGAAGCCGACCAGGCCGGATGCGCTCTTTGCGAGCTTCAGGACGGCACCTACGAGTTCGTCGGCGAAACCCCTCACGGCGGTGTCAGGGCGATTTTTTATTTCAAGAATGATGCGGGTAATCAGGTGGCCAAGCAGGAGGCTATCCACGTCGAAATCCATGAGTTTGACGATCAGGATGCCCTGCTCGCCATTCTGTACGGCATGGTCGATCCTGAAGGGATGATCTACCTGAAAAAGTCCGACAGCTAACTAAAAGGTATCTTTAAAAAGTGTCATGAGCGGCTTGAGAGCAAGGCGGATGGAGCGCAGAAACCGGAGCGTACTGGTCGTACGTGAGGATTTTGAGCACAATCCAACGCAGCAATCGAGACGCGCAATAAGTTTTTAGAGATGCCCTGGCGTCAGGGCAAACACCCAACAAGGCAATCATAATGTTAGATATTCATAATCCAACGACCGACCATCAGGATATACGGGATCTGACCATCATCGGTGGTGGTCCTACGGGAATCTTCGCGGCGTTCCAGTGCGGTATGAACAACATCTCCTGCCGGATCATCGAGAGCATGTCGCAGCTCGGGGGCCAGCTCGCGGCTCTCTATCCCGAAAAGCATATCTACGATGTCGCGGGTTTTCCGGAAGTTCCGGCCATCGATCTGGTCGAGAGCCTCTGGGCTCAGGCCGAGCGATATAATCCCGATGTGGTGCTCGGCGAGGCGGTGACCAAATATACCAAGCTCGACGATGGCACGTTCGAGACCAGAACCAACGCAGGCAACGTCTATCGTTCACGCGCGGTGCTCATCGCGGCTGGACTCGGTGCATTCGAGCCGCGGAAGCTGCCGCAGCTCGGCAATATCGATCACCTGACCGGCAGTTCGGTTTACTACGCGGTCAAGTCGGTCGATAATTTCAAGGGCAAGCGTGTGGTGATTGTGGGCGGCGGCGATTCGGCGCTCGACTGGACGGTCGGCTTGCTGAAAAACGCCGAGTCGGTCACGCTGGTGCATCGCGCCAAGGAGTTCCAGGGGCACGGCAAGACTGCCCACGAGGTGGAGCAGGCCAAGGCGGATGGCTTGATCGACGTGCATCTGCAAACCGAGGTCGCCAGCATCGAGGAGTCGAATGGTGCATTGACGCACGTGCATCTGCGCTCAAGCAACGGCGAGGAGTGGACGGTCGAGGCCGATCGCCTGCTGATCCTCATCGGCTTCAAGTCGAACCTCGGCCCGCTGGCCGGATGGGATCTCGAACTGGCCGAGAATGCGCTGGTGGTTGATTCCCACATGAAAACTTCGGTTGACGGTCTCTATGCGGCGGGTGATATTGCCCACTATCCAGGCAAGCTCAAAATCATCCAGACCGGCCTGAGCGAGGCGACGATGGCGGTGCGCCACAGCCTTTCCTACATCAAGCCGGGCGAGAAGATTCGCAACGTCTTCAGCAGCGTCAAGATGGCCAAGGAAAAGAAAGCTGCCGAGCAGGAAAAGAAGGCTGAGTAACGTTCATGTCCGTTTCGACCTCTTCACAGCCCTCGGCGTTTCAGGCATGGATGCTGGCCATCCGACCGAAGACGCTACCGGCGGGCGCGATGCCGGTGGTGATCGGTTCGGCGCTCGCAGCGGCTGACGGCGTTTTCCGCCCACTTCCCGCGCTGGTGGCGCTTATCTGTGCGCTCGGCATCCAGATTGCCACCAACTTCATCAACGAGATTTACGACTTCCGCAAAGGGGCCGATACCGCTGAGCGCCTCGGCCCGACGCGCACGGTCGCTGCAGGAATCATCACCGAGCAGACGATGACGCGGGTCTCCATCGCGCTCGGCATTTCGGTGTTCGTGCTCGGCTTGTACCTTGTCGCCATCGGCGGCTGGCCGATCTTCTTGATCGGCGTGCTCTCGCTGCTCTTCGCCTGGGCATACACCGGAGGGCCGTTTCCCATCGCCTACTCCGGTTTGGGCGACGTGTTCGTTTTCATCTTTTTCGGCCTCGTGGCGGTTGGCGGCACCTACTACGTGCAGGCGCTTTCGCTGCCGACGGCGGTGCTCGTGGCCGCCGCCGCGCCCGGCGCGTTTTCGGTCTGCATCCTTTTGGTGAACAATATCCGCGACATTGCCACCGACCGCAAAGTCGGCAAGATGACGCTTCCGGCCCGCATCGGTGCTCCGGCGGCCCGCGCGTTCTACGTTGCGCTGACCGTGCTCGCTTATGCCGTGCCGGTCTGGCTCGTCGTCAGTGCCGGATATTCGCCGTGGTGTCTCGCGAGTCTCGTCAGCCTGCCGCTCGCCATCGGCCAGGTGCGCACGCTGTACGCCTCCGAAGGTCAGGCGCTGAATGCGGTGCTTGCCGGTACCGGCAAGGTGCTGACCGTGCACGGCGTGCTCTTTTCCGCCGGGCTTGTCATTCCCAACATCATTTCGATTTTTCGTTCATGAACACCGATCAGGTTCGCGTTGCGCTCGTCCAGATGAGCTGCGTTGAAAACCCGCAGGAGAATCTTGCAAAAGCCGAGAAGTGCATCCGTGAGGCTGCGGCGGGCGGGGCGAACATCGTCTGCCTGCAAGAGCTGTTCACCACGCTCTACTTCTGCCAGACCGAGGAGTACGAGCCGTTCGCGTATGCCGAGCCGATTCCCGGCCCCTCGACCGCCGCATTGCAGGAGCTTGCCGCCGAACTCGGCGTGGTGATTGTGGCATCGCTGTTCGAGATTCGCGCCCGTGGCGTGCATCACAACACGGCAGCGGTGATCGACGCCGACGGCAGCTACCTCGGCAAGTACCGTAAGATGCACATCCCGGATGACCCCGGCTTTTACGAAAAGTTCTACTTCATTCCCGGCGACCTCGGCTACAGGATTTTCAAGACGCGCTTTGGCAACATTGGCGTACTGATCTGCTGGGATCAGTGGTATCCCGAAGCGGCGCGGCTTACGGCGCTTCGCGGAGCGGACATCATCTTTTATCCAACGGCTATCGGCTGGGCGACCTCCGAGACTTCACAGGAGGTTCGCGCGAGCCAGCAGCAGGCGTGGAAAACCGTGCAGCTCGGCCATTCCGTGGCGAACGGCGTTTACGTGGCGGCGGCCAACCGCGCGGGCACGGAGGGCGAGCTGGAGTTCTGGGGCAACAGCTTCGTCTCCGACCCTTTTGGGCAGGTGATTGCTGAAGCCGCGCACAGCAACGAAGAGATTCTCTACGCCGACTGCGACTTCTCGAAGATCGGCTTCTACCGCTCGCACTGGCCTTTTATGCGCGACCGCCGGATCGACTCGTACGGCGACATCACGCGGCGCTGGATTGACGAATAAACTGTTTTGACGATGAACCTGTTTGGCCAAATCATTCTCTTCACGCTCATCGGCACCTGGCTCATCAAACTTGCCGCCGACCTGCTGAACCTCCGCGCCGCCTCGCCGACGCTTCCCGAGGCGTTCCGCGACATCTATGATCCAGCGGAGTACCGTCGTTCGCAGGAATATCTCCGGGCCAACACGAAATTCTCGCTCATCAGCTCGACCTTCGATCTCGCGCTGCTGCTCGTTTTCTGGTTCGCGGGCGGCTTCAACTGGCTCGACCAGCTCATCCGGGCGTTGGGCTTTGATCCCGTCGTCAACGGCGTGCTCTACATCGGAGCGCTGCTACTCTTCCAGGGCGTCATCAACCTGCCGTTCAGCATCTGGCACACCTTCGTGCTCGAAGAGAAGTTCGGCTTCAACCAGACCACGCCGAAGGTGTTCGCCGCCGACCTTATCAAAACAGTGCTGCTCTCTGCCGTCATCGGTGCGCCGGTGCTGGCGGCGATTCTCTGGTTCTTCCAGAGCGCTGGGCCGCTCGGCTGGCTCTGGGCGTGGGGTGGCGTGACCGCGTTCAGTCTGCTTCTGCAATATGTTGCGCCGACCTGGATCATGCCGATGTTCAACAAGTTCGAGCCGCTCGAAGATGGCGAGCTGCGGAAGTCGATCATGGATTACGCCGCCGAGGTACGCTTTCCGCTCACCGGAATCTACGTCATGGACGGCTCGAAGCGCTCGGCGAAGGGTAACGCCTTTTTCACCGGATTCGGCAAGAACAAGCGCATCGCGCTGTTCGACACGCTCATCAAGAACCACTCGACCGGTGAGCTGGTGGCCGTCCTCGCGCACGAAATCGGCCACTTCAAAAAGAAGCACATCCTCATGTCGATGGTGCTCAGTATGCTCAACCTCGGCGTGGTTTTCTACCTGCTCTCGCTCTTCATGAATAACCGGATGCTCTTCGACGCCTTCGACATGCAGCAGACTTCGGTCTATGCAAGCCTGCTCTTTTTCATGCTGCTCTACAATCCGGTGGAGTTCATCATTTCGATTCTGATGCAGATGCTCTCGCGGCGCAACGAATTCGAGGCCGACAACTACGCCGTCACGACCTATCGGAATGGCGCTCTGCTGGCTGACGCGCTCAAGAAGCTTTCGCGGCAGAACCTCTCGAACCTGACGCCGCATCCGTTCAACGTGTTCCTGAACTACTCCCATCCGCCGGTCTTGCAGCGCGTCGAAAGGATCGAAGCGGCAGCCCGGCACTAAACACCATCCAACCCATTCCTGTCATAACGCACCGATGAGCGAACCGACCTACTTCATGCCGCCCGAGTGGGCGCCGCACGCCTCGACCTGGCTTTCGTGGCCGCACAAGCTCGAATCGTGGCCCGGCAAGTTCGAGCCGGTTCCGGCAGTCTTTGCTGAACTTGCGTATCAGCTCAGCCGCTCCGAAACGGTCAACATCAACGTGCTCGACGATGCGATGGAAGCGCAGGCGCGCGCCTTGCTGAAGGAGCGCGACCCCGAAGAGCAATACGCCGACCGCATCGTCTTTCACCGGATTCCGACCAACGACGCCTGGTGCCGTGACCACGGTCCGAACTACGTCATCCGCATTCGCGGTGAAGAGCGTGATAAAGTCATCATGAATTGGGAGTACAACGCCTGGGGCGGTAAGTACGAGCCGTACGACGACGACAACGCCGTTCCGGAGCGCGTGGCGAAGATTCAGGGCCTGCCGATGGTTTCGACTGGCATGGTGCTCGAAGGCGGCGCGATCGACGTCAACGGTGCGGGCCTTCTGCTCACCACCGAAGCGTGCCTGCTCAACCCCAACCGCAACCCCTCGCTGAGCAAAGCCGAGATTGAAGCGCAGCTCTCGCGCTACCTCGGCATCCGCAAAGTGCTCTGGCTCGGCGATGGCATCGCAGGCGACGACACCGATGGCCACGTCGATGACATGGCTCGCTTCGTCAACGAGAACACCGTCGTCATCGCTGTCGAGGATGATCCGGAGGACGAAAACTACAAGCCGCTTCAGGAGAACTACGAGCTCCTCAAAACCATGACTGGCCTCGACGAAGAGCCGCTCAACGTCGTCAAGCTCCCCATGCCTGAACCAGTGTTCTACGACGGCGAGCGCCTCCCCGCCAGCTACGCCAATTTCTACATTGCCAACAGCGTCGTGCTGGTGCCGACCTACCGCTGCTCACGCGATCAGCAGGCCATTGACATCCTGCAAGAATATTTCCTTGATCGCAAGGTCATCGGCATCGATTGCAGTGATCTGATCTGGGGGCTGGGTGCGATTCACTGCGTGACGCACGAAGAACCGGCGGGGTGAGTTATTCAGGTTGACATCGCTATCGAGATCGAGATCGGATTGATTTTCGATAGCGATTCCTGATATGACTGCCAGGATTTGCTATATCGAACACGCCATTTCCTCAACGCGCTGCTCATTCAACATTCTGCTGAAAAACAGCCCCGACAGCCAAGTTTCCCTGTGGATTCTGAGCGTTGTTGGTAACTCTTCAGCTTCTCTGAAGTTTCCCGAAGTTTACGTGAGAAAACAGGACATCCCTTTATATTAAAAGAGTTAGAGTAGTTAAGGGATATTCTGCCATCCTGTTTACATTGAATGAAAACAGGCGTTCGTTCACGATTGACTAAAGAGGTAACCTGATGTTTACACCTGAACTCATATGGTTCATTTGCGGTGTGGTGCTGGCTTTGCTGGAGTTCGCCGTGCCGGGAGTGATCCTTGTCTTTTTCGGAGTAGGAGCGTGGATCACCGCCCTGACGACCTATTTGGGGCTGACCGAAAGCACCGCTTCCCAGCTTCTGGTTTTTGCCAGCACCTCAGTTATTCTCCTGTTTTTCCTGCGGAGCCATATCCGATCCCGATTTTCAGGATTTGTGAGCGATAGTCAGTCGCCGGAACAGAATCTGGATGAATTTACCGGCAAATCGGTTGTCGTGCTGGAAGAGATCACCCCTATGAAGCCCGGCAAAGTCGAATTCAAAGGTGCGCCCTGGCATGCAGAATCTAATGAGACGTTTAAGTCGGGCGAGATCGGTCTTATCGAAAAAGCAGAAGGATTGACACTCATCATTAAAAAACGAGGAGCTTAAGCTATGGATATCTCAACGTTTATAGCATTTGTCTTTGTTGTGCTTGTGGTCGTTACGGTTTTCCAGACCGCGCGTATCGTTCCGCAAAAGACAGCCTTCATCATCGAGCGCCTGGGAAAATACTCTACGACGTTGGATGCTGGATTCCATATCCTTATCCCTTTTATGGACAAAGTGGCGTACAAGCACTCCCTGAAAGAGGTTGCCGTGGACGTACCGGCGCAAACCTGCATCACCAAGGATAACATTGCGGTTGAAGTGGATGGCGTGCTCTACATGCAGGTGATGGATGCGAAAAAAGCGAGCTACGGCATCGAAGACTATCTCTTCGCTTCATCGCAGCTTGCGCAGACAACCATGCGATCGGAAATCGGAAAGCTGGAGCTTGACAGAACCTTTGAAGAGCGGGAGGCCATTAACGCCGCAATCATCTCAGCGGTGGACAAGGCTTCGGATCCCTGGGGCGTGAAAATCACCCGCTACGAAATAAAGAACATCACCCCGCCGCAGAGCGTCAGGGACGCCCTTGAAAAGCAGATGCGCGCGGAGAGGGAAAAGCGCGCAGCCATTGCTGAATCCGAGGGCGCGAGGCAGTCAAAGATCAATGTCGCCGAGGGTGAAAAGCAGCAGGCGATTGCGCTGTCGGAGGGTGAAAAACAGAAAAGAATCAATGAAGCTGAAGGCCGGGCGAAGGAGATCGAGCTTGTGGCCATTGCGACTGCCGAGGGGATTCGTAAAATTGCCGAGGCGATCAAGGAGCCTGGCGGGCAGGATGCTGTCAACTTGAGAGTTGCCGAACAGTATATCAAGGAGTTTGGCAATCTGGCTAAAGAGAACAACACGGTCATCATTCCGTCTACGCTCAGTGATGTCGGGGGAATGGTTGGCGCGTTGACGACTATGCTTAAAACGACGGGGAAAACGTCGGTGTGAACTTTTTGTTGCTCAAACTGGATTTTACTTGCTGGATATTCGGAATATCAGATTGCTTTCTTAATTAATTAAGGGCAACTATTCGCTTTCTCTTTTTTGTGTTGTGCGGCAATGAAAAGAGCGATATCGAATTCCACAACGTAGCATATTTTTTATCCATAGTAAATCCAGGGAGTAACACCATGTCAGAAGAGGCCAAAGAACTGAAAAAAGAGCTGGCGAAGCGTAAACGGATGGCAATCGATATTGCATCGGAGATTCATGATATCGTCGAAGATTCGCTTTGGGTAGACTACAACAAGATGCCCGGGCTTGCCGAAAAGCTTGTGGTCGCCGTGCAGGAGGCCAACCAGTTCAAGGCTGAAAACGGTCTCTGATAGCGATTTTCGGCATGGAGAGTTGCGCGTGTGCTGAGAGGAACGTCGGCGATGCCATCGGGTCCAAGACACCTCACTGACCTTCAAAAGCGCTAAAACATCAAGAGACTGTCGCGGTTTAGTTTCCGAGACAGCCTCTTGCCATTTCATTTGTTTTGTCTGCAAGGCGACGAAACATGTCGCCTTGTCAGGACATCATCCAATGGTCGATTCGAGCATTTTGCAGTTCTCATCGACGATCTTGGCAGATTTCTGCAAGAGGTCGAGATCGGCCTGGTCGAGGTTGATTTCGTAGATCTGTTCGACGCCGTTGCGGCCGAGCTTGACCGGGACGCCGACGAAGGTTTTGTCGATGCCGTACTGGCCTTCGAGGCCGACGGCGCAGGGGAGCACACGCTTGCGGTCGAGCACAATCGATTCGACCATCTCGACCACCGAGGAGGCCGGAGCGTAGAAGGCTGAGCCCTGCTTGAGGTGCTCGACGATCTCCGCACCGCCGTTGCGGGTGCGCTCGACCAGCTTGTCGATGGTTTCGGCGGGGAGGAGGTCCGAAATCGGAATGCCCGCGACGGTAGTGTATTTGACCACCGGCACCATGGCATCACCGTGGCCGCCGAGCACGCAGGCGTTGATGTCCTGCATCGAGACGCCGAGCTCCATCGCGATGAACGAGCGGAAGCGCGCTGCGTCGAGCACGCCGGCCATGCCGATGACCCGCTCTTTCGGCAGTCCGCTGCGCACCCATGCCACGTGGGTCATGATGTCGAGCGGATTGGAAACCACGATGATGATCGGGTTTTTCGAGTGCTTCATGATGTTGTCGGTCACCTCCTTCACGATGCCTGCGTTCTTCATCAGCAGGTCTTCGCGCGTCATGCCGGGCTTTCTGGGCAGACCGGCAGTGATGATGACGATATCGGAATCCGCCGTATCGGCGTAGTCGTTCGAACCGGTGATTTTGGTGTCGAAAAGGCCTACCGGTCCCGTTTCATACATGTCGAGTCCCTTGCCCTGAGGAATACCTTCAACGACATCGAGCAGCACGAGCTCTCTGGCAAGCTTTTTGTCTGCAATACGGAAAGCCGTGGTTGCCCCAACGTTGCCTGCGCCAATAACGGTGATTTTCATAATGCACTTACGGGTTTTGGTTTCTGTTGGATGATGTCCTGCTGCTCGTCTTCTCAGGGGACATGCTATGAATCGTGCGATCAATCGCGTTTGTCGTCAGGAGCGAAGCCTGACCTGCTTTCAATGGAGCCGATCCTCCGTAAAGCCGCGCAAATGCCCCGGTCGCTTCCGCTCAGCACGGGAGCGCGTGGAGAAACGCTCGAATTGGAGGTGGGCAGGCAAGCTGCCGCGTTCAGCTCCGTAGTTGCGTTTCAGTCGGCGATGTTGAGAGGTGCTCCAAGGAAGAGCAAAAGGGCACCTTGAGAAATGTCGTGTTTCAAGGTGCGCATAAAAAAAGCAAGCCGTTAATGCTCGTGAGCCGGCTTGCTTTTAATATAAGCGTAATGCATCTCCGCCCAAATCAGGAGGGGATGATATCGACCTGTTTTTTGTTGTTGCGGCCGTTCCTGAAATGAACGGTGCCATCGACAAGGGCGAAGATGGTATGATCCTTGCCAAGACCGGCGTTGTCACCAGGCTTGATGGCCGTGCCACGCTGACGGAGAATGATGGTTCCCGCGTTCACGGTCGAACCGCCTGCGGCTTTCACGCCGAGGTATTTCGGATTGCTATCGCGGCCGTTTTTGGTTGAGCCGCCGCCTTTTTTATGTGCCATGAGACAAAAAAATTTGTGTTATCAATTCCTGTTGAATCAGATCGACATCACTTCGACCTGGGTCATGTGCTGACGGTGCCCGTTACGTCTCTGGAAACGCTTGCGGCGTTTCTTCCTGAAAACGATGATGGTTTCGTCTCTGACGTGGTCGAGCACCTTGACCTTTGCGGTGCCTTCGCTCAAAGCCGAATCTGCCTGACCGACCTTCATGAGACTCTTAACTTCAATAACGTCGCCTGCAACGGCCTTCTGCTTGGGGACAAAAATCTTGTCACCCTCTTGTACCAAAAACTGTTTGTCGGAAATCTCGATCAGCGCCTGCATCATTGTAATGGTTTGGTGATAAAGAGCATGAATATACGAGAAAGAAACCGTTTTTCAAATCGTTGCCGTGATCTTTCACAAATGAAGTTCAGCGAAGGAAAAAGGTGACGATGAGAATGATGCCGAACATGCTGAACGAGATCGTGAACAGTTTGTACCATGCCGTGTAGCGCGAAGTTTCGCAGGGGTAGGTGATCGGCTGGATCGCCTTGACAATATAGCCCATCGTGAGGGCGATCTGGAGGACGAGCAGGCCGATTTTGGCGAAGACCCACGGCGTCCAGCCCGCGTAGAAGTGCGCCAGCAGGAGGCCGGAGAGGATGACTGAAATGACGGCCACATCGGCTACTTTCGTTTCGAGCTTGATGAAGCGGCGCAGCAACAGCGAATAGTCGTCGGCCTGCTGCTTGTTGCCGGTCAGGCCCGGTTCGAGGGTTTTGAGCAAAAAGAACGAGGCGAAAATCGTGCCGAACCAGGCGGCGAAACCCGTGATGTGTATGACGCGCAGAAGAGCATGAAAGTCCATGTGCGGGGGCATTGGTTGTCAGAAAAAATCTGTTTCAAGATATTGCGCCAGGGCCAGCTTTTCAAGCCGTCTTGTAGACTTGTATATTTATGGTCGCTGCTTTAGTTTAAGGACGCCTCTAAAAACTTATTACGAGCCCCGATTGCTGCGTTGGGTGGTGCTCAAAATCCTCACGTACTACGTGTACGCTCCGGTTTTTCCGCTCCAGCCGCCTTGCATTCGGTTCTCTCATGACACTTTTTATAGGCGTCCTTCTCCTTGTTCGGCAGTATCTGACAATTTCAACCCGCGATTTCGCCATGGCAAAAAGCGCTCAGGGCCGTAAAAAAGAACCGACACCGATGATGCGCCAGTATCTCGAGGTCAAGGAGCGTTATCCCGAGTATGTACTGCTGTTCCGCGTGGGTGATTTCTACGAAACCTTTCTTGACGATGCCGTGACGGTTTCGGCGGCGCTGAATATCGTGCTGACGAAGCGCTCGAACGGCAGCGCTGGCGAGATTCCGCTGGCCGGGTTTCCGCATCATGCCAGCGAGGGGTATATCGCCAAGCTGGTGACAAAAGGGTTCAAGGTGGCGGTGTGCGATCAGGTTGAAGACCCGGCGCTCGCCAAGGGGATTGTCAAGCGGGAGATCACCGACATTGTGACGCCAGGCATAACCTACAGCGACAAAATTCTCGACGACCGCCATAACAACTACCTCTGCGCGGTGGCGCTGTTCAAGCGGGGGCGCGAGCATCTGGCGGGCGTGGCGTTTGTCGATGTGACCACCGCCGAGTTCCGGATGACCGAGCTGCCGGTGGCCGAGCTGAAGGATTTTCTTCAGTCGCTCCATCCTTCCGAAATCCTTATTTCCTCACGTGACAAAGAGCTGCGCGACAGCTTGGCCAAGAGCATGAACACGCTTTTTACGGTGCTCGATGAGTGGATGTTCAGCGCCGAGCAGGCTTCCCAAGTCCTGGAAAATCATTTTAAAACGCACTCGCTCAAGGGGTTCGGTATTGACGGTGTTGAGGGCGGACGGATCGCGGCGGGCGCTATCCTGCAATACCTCGAAGAGGCGAAACAGGGGAGTCTGAAGTACCTTGTGCGGATCGGCCTGGTCGAGAGTGCGGAGACCATGACGCTCGACATCCAGACGCGGCGGAATCTCGAAATCATCTCCTCGATGCAGGATGGTTCGCTGAACGGAAGCCTGCTCGAAGTGATCGACCGGACGAAAAACCCGATGGGGGCGCGGCTGTTAAGGCGCTGGCTGTTGCATCCGCTCCGGAAGCTCGAGGCGGTCGTGCAGCGGCACGACGCGGTCGAGGAGTTGCTGGAGTCGGATTCGATGCGCGAGGAGTCACGTCAGTTGCTCGGCGGGATCATTGATCTGGAGCGCGCGCTGGCGCGTATCGCCACGTCGCGGGCGATGCCGCGTGAGGTGCGTTTGCTCGGCTCCTCGTTCGCACTGATTCCGCAGCTCAAGGCGATGCTTGCATCGTGTGAGGCGCAGCGGTTGCGCCATCTCGCCGACCGACTCGATTCACTGCCGGAGCTGGCCGAAACCATCGAGCGGGCGCTCGATCCCGAGGCGTCGGGGACGTTACGTGACGGCGGCTACATCCGCGCCGGGTACCACGAGGAGCTCGACGAGCTGCGGGCGATCTCGTCCGGGGCGCGTGACCGGCTGCTCGAAATTCAGCAGGCGGAACGGAGCAAGACCTCGATTTCGACGTTGAAGGTGCAGTACAACAAGGTGTTCGGCTACTACATCGAGGTGAGCCGCGCCAACAGCGACAAGGTGCCGGAGTATTACGAAAAGAAGCAGACGCTGGTCAACGCCGAGCGCTACACGATTCCGGCGCTGAAGGAGTACGAGGAGAAAATCCTGACCGCCGAGGAGAAGAGCCAGTTCCTCGAACACCGGCTGTTTCAGGAGCTGTGCGCCGCGGTTGCCGCCGAGGCGGCCTCGATCCAGAAAACCGCCGCCGCGCTGGCCGAGCTGGACTGCCTTGCCTGCTTCGCCAGTTGCGCCGACGAGTACCGCTACTGCCGTCCGGCGATGAACGAGGGGACGGAGCTGTCGATCACTGGCGGACGCCATCCGGTGCTCGAACGCATTCTCGGCGCGGACGAACCGTACGTCGCCAACGACTGCCGGGTCGGTTCCGACCAGCAACTGCTCATCATCACCGGCCCGAACATGGCCGGTAAAAGCTCGTACCTGCGGCAGGCAGGCCTCGTGGTGCTGCTCGCGCAGGTGGGCAGTTTCGTGCCCGCCGAGTCTGCCGAGATCGGTCTTGTTGATCGGATTTTCACCCGCGTCGGCGCGTCGGATAACCTCACCTCCGGCGAGAGCACCTTCCTCGTGGAGATGAACGAGGCGGCGAGCATCCTCAACAATGCGACCGAACGAAGCCTGCTGTTGCTCGATGAGATCGGGCGCGGCACCAGCACTTTCGATGGCATGTCGATCGCCTGGTCGATGTGCGAGTTCATCCACGACCGGCTCCGCGCCCGTACGCTCTTCGCCACGCACTACCACGAGCTGGCCGAGCTGGAGTCGCGCTTCGAGCGCATTGTCAACTTCAACGCCACGGTGGTCGAGACCGCCGACACGGTGATCTTTCTGCGCAAGATCGTGCGCGGCGCGTCGGACAACAGCTACGGCATCGAGGTGGCTAAAATGGCCGGAATGCCGCCGGAGGTGATCGAGCGGGCGAGGGAGATTCTGGCCGGAATGGAGAGGCGCGAGGTCGAGGTGCCGACGCAGCGCGAGGCTCCGCCGAGGGTTGTTTCGCAGCAGATTTCGCTCTTCGAGGAGGAGGAAAGCCGCCTGCGCAAGGCGCTGTCCGGCATCGACATCAACCGTCTGACGCCGCTCGACGCGATGATGGAGCTGAAGCGGTTGCAGGACATCGCCCTCGGCAAATCGAAGGCCTGAGCCCATGAGCGACACGTCTCGAACCCGTTCGGTTCTCCTCATCTTCGTGCAGGCCTCCAGCGGCGTGGATGGCGCGGCTTCGCTCGAAGGGACGCCCAAATCCGGACTCGCTCTCCTGAAAGATCGAGCTATGAGCGCCGTCATCAAGCGGGCGCAGTTTGCCAT
Source organism: Chlorobaculum parvum NCIB 8327 (assembly GCF_000020505.1). NCBI lineage: Bacteria > Pseudomonadati > Chlorobiota > Chlorobiia > Chlorobiales > Chlorobiaceae > Chlorobaculum > Chlorobaculum parvum. The sequence goes on along the minus strand of NC_011027.1, from coordinate 1,741,184 downwards.
TCCGCCGCTCTCGCTCATGATTCTCAGCTCGGTTGAAGTGCCCGGCATCCGGCAGGAGATTTGTGATTTGCGTTTCGACAAGCTACCGCTCGACAAGCCGTGGGATCTGGTCGGCATCAGCGTCCAGACCGGCGCGGTCAAACCTGCTATCGAGGTCGCCTCGCTGTTTCGTGAGCGCGGCGTGCCGGTGGTGCTCGGTGGGCCGTACGTCTCGATTTTCCCCGACCGTTGCCGCGAGCACGGCGATACGCTGGTGATCGGCGAGGCCGACGACCTGTGGCGCGAGGTGCTCGAAGATTTGCGTCGTGGCGCGCTCAAGCCGGAGTATCGGCAGGGGGCGTTTCCCGATCTCTCCGCACCGCGCCCGGTCGATAAATCCGCGCTCCAGATCAACCGCTACTTCACGACCAACGTCGTGCAGACCACGCGCGGTTGCCCCTACAGTTGCGATTTCTGCAACGTGCATGTCATGAACGGTCACAAGCTGCGCCACCGTCCGGTCGCGGAAGTGGTGCGCGAGGTGGAGCAATTTCTCAAGCAGGATCGCCGCATCTTCTTCTTCCTCGACGACACGGTCAATGCCGATGAGGCCTATGCTTCGGAGCTGTTCTCGAAGCTCATTCCGTTCAACATCAAATGGGTCGGCCAAGCTACCACGCTGCTTGGCGAGAATCCGAAGCTGCTCGACATTTTCGCCCGCTCCGGCTGCGGGGCGCTGCTGGTCGGCATCGAGAGCCTTGCCGACGAGAGCAACCGCGCGCACCACAAATTCCACAACCCCGCCGAGCGGCAGGTGCGCTGCATCCAGGAGATTCGCAAGGCAGGCATCTGCGTCTATGGCAGCTTCATCTACGGCCTCGACGGCGACACGCTCGCCATGCCGGAGCGGATCGACGCCTTCATCGATGAGGCGGGCGTTGACGTACCGGGCATCAACCTTTTGCGCCCGATTCCTGGCACTGGGGTGTTCGACCGTCTCGCTACCGAGGGACGGTTGCTGCACCCGAGTTACGACCACGACGCTTTCCGCTTTTCGTGGGGCCAGGAGATGCTCTACCTGCCCAAGCAGATGAGCCTCGACGAATTCATTCCAAGCTACACTGAGCTGACCTCGAAAGTTTTCACCCCGCGCCGGGCCATCGAGCGGGCCATGCGCGCCCCTACGCTACGCTCGGCAGTGCTGATGTTCAACATGCTCTACGTGCACATGTACGGGCTGTCGAGGAAGGACTTGCGGCGGCAGCTTGCCGAACTCAGCTCAGAGCACTGATCTCTTCTTCGAGCATTTGCTGTATGTAGAGGTCGGCGTAATAGCGGCCGTTGGCAAGCAGCTCTTCATGGGTGCCGCTTTCGGCGATTTTGCCATCGTGCAGCACGATGATGCGGTCACAGTTCCGGACTGTCGAAATGCGGTGGCTGATGAGCACCACGGTGGTGTCCGGCAGCTTTTCGAGCAGGCCGTCGAAGATGCGGGCTTCTGTGGAGGTATCGACCGCTGAAAGGGCGTCGTCGAGCACGAGGATTGACGGATTCCAGCGGAGCGCCCGTGCGATGCAGGCGCGCTGTTTCTGGCCGCCCGAGAGATTGATGCCCTTCTCGCCGAGCATCGTCTCGAAACCGTCTGGAAAATCTTCGACATCGTCGTGCAGCATTGCGATGCGGCTCGCCTCGATGACGTCAACCCCTACCGCGTTGCTGCCGAAATCGATGTTGTTGCGGATGGTGTCCGAGAAAAGGAAGTTCGACTGCGGCACGAAGCCGATGGTGCGCCGGATGTCGGCAAGCGACAGCGTTTTGATGTCGTGCCCGTCGATCAAAATCCGCCCTTCCGCCGGATCGTACAGGCGAGGGATGAGGTTGACCAGCGTCGATTTTCCGCTTCCGGTCGCACCGACGATGGCCAGCTTGGTGCCGGGCCGCACTGTGAACGAAATATCTTCGAGCACCGCTTTGTCCGGCTGCGACGGATAGGCGAAGCGCACATGCTCGAACACAAGCTCGCCTTTCAGCGATGATACGGGTGCAGGCTTCGTGGCAGTTTTTTGCGGCTCGTTGATGTCCGGCTTTGTATCGAAAATCTCCTGCAATCGGCCTTGTGCGGCGGCGGCTTTCTGGATGATGTTGGTCACCCAGCCGATCGAAATGATCGGCCAGCTCAGCATCGTAACGTAGATAAGGAACTGAGCGATGTTTCCAATGCTCATGTTGCCTTGCATCACCTTGAAGCCGCCAAACCAGATAACCGGAATGAGCGACAGGGCGGTGAGCGCGGTCAGCAGCGCCATGAAGCGGGCCTGGATTCTGCCGAGCTGAAGGTTTTTGTCGTAATAGCTCTTGTTGAACTTCTCGAACCGACCGGTTTCGTACTCCTCGCGATTGTAGTTGCGCACCACCCGGATTCCCGAGATGTTCTCCTGCACGAGATTGGTGATGGCCGCGTAGTTTTCCTGAATCTCACGCGAGCGCTTCTGGATCGACACGCCTGTCCGATAGACAGACCAGCTCAAGAGCGGTGCGGGCAGCAGCGCAAGCAGGGTCAGAACGGGCGAGATCGAGATCATGGCTCCTACGGCGAAGAGCAATCGGAAGAGCGTGTTGATCGAGTACATGATGCCGGGTCCGAGAAAGTCGCGTACAGCGTTCAGGTCGTTGGTACCCCGCGAGATCAGTTCGCCCGAACCGGTGTTGTCGTAAAACGAGCTCGAAAGAGTTTGCAGGTGGCTGTAGTAGTCGTTTTTCAGATCGAACTCGATATGTCTCGACGTTACGATAATGAGCTGGCGAACCAGATAGAGGAATAGTCCGCTGAGGGCGGCGAACAGCAGGTAGAGGCCGGTCTTGTGGAGAATTTCATGCATCTCGAACGGACGGCCCATCAGGTCGATCGCTTCGCCGAGATAGCGGGGAGCCGCCACCGCGAAGAAGTTGGTGATGATGACGCACACGATCCCTGCAGCAAGAGATTTGCGGTAGCGAAAAAGATATGGGCGCAGGGCCAGCAGATTTTTCATCCGTCCTTTTTTGATGTGACGACTTAATGTATAATAAGTGAACAGAAAACAAAACAGCGTTCAGACATGGCCTTTGAATCATCAAAAAGTTATTACTCGATCGGTGAAGTGAGCCGGATTTCCGGCATTCCCGCCTACCTGCTCCGCTATTGGGAGGAGTTTTTCAGCGAGCTTGCTCCAGCAAGGGATACCAGAGGTAACCGTCGATACACCAACCGCGATATTGCAATGGTGCTCAATATCAAGGAGCTGGTATACGAAAAAGGCTTCAAGCTCAACAAGGCAAGCCAGATGATCAAGAACGGTAAGGGAGCTGATCAGGGGGCAGATCATAAAACCAACGAGATTCTCAAGCTTCAGAAACAGCTTTCCAGAGAGCAGCAGCAATTTGAAATCAGTGACGAGCGGCGTCGCACGCTTTTGCTTGAAATCAAGGACGAAATCGAAGAGATTCTGGAGCTAATGGGGTGAGGTGAACGGTTGGCTACCGTTTCACTTGCTCGATTCTTGCTTTCGCGTTAACAAAAAAAGACCGGTACTAAGACCGGTCTTTTTTTTGCATTCGAAACTGTTGGGTTCGAGCTTACTGAGCGTAAAGGACTTCGAACTGGCCGACGCCACCTTTGCAGACGTGCTCAACCCAACGGGCATAAGCACCACCGCTCCAGCGATACTCTTCAAGGTTTTGCGAGCGGAACTGAGGAGCTGCATAGCGCACTTTGTAACCCTTCGGCAGCACAACTTTGAGCTGTGCGTCAACGTTGAAGTTGTTGAACTTGCCGACCATGCCGTGGTGAACCAGCGGAATGAGCGGGTGGTTGAGGATTCTGCGGAGGCCGCCTCCAGCATCTACCGATACGCCTGGGAAGTCGCCGTCAACCTTGACTTCGATACCCTGCGAGTCGGAACGGAATCCAGCTTCGACCGATGCCGGCCTGTTGAGTTTGTCGGCCGGGAAGAGCTCTGCCCAGCGGGAGATGGAGTCAACCATACCGGAACCGCCGTGCGAGAAACGCCACCTGGAAACGCCAACCGGACCTTTGGGGCCGCTCTCGGTGTTCATGCCATTGACCTCGATCTTGGAAATCCTCTGACCACCTTCGTTCAGTGCGGTAAAGGCGGGACCGATGAACCAGAACTCACGGATCCAATCACCAAAAGCCCCGGTTCCCATCGACTGCCTGGTACCTTCCCAAGTGTCGATAAGGTCGTTGTTTTCGAGCGGAACTTTCATGAGGATGTCATGGAACTGACGGCCCTGCATGTAGATCGGGTTGGGCACGTTGCGGCGGACGGCGTCTGAACGGTAGTAGTACATGTTCACGACGGAACCTTCGAATGAGAAGGTGTGGCTGAAGTCGCCAACCGATACCATACCTTCACCGACGGAGATTCTTCTCTCCTTGGTTTCGTTGGCGATGTCGGCTTCGATGGTCAGCTTGTTCTTGGTGCTGTCAACGATCGATTCGATGACGGCCGAGATGCGGACGAAACCTTTTGCGGGATCGAGCGGTTTTACATTCAGCTTGACATTGCAGTCTGCAGGAAGCAACGGGCTGGCAGGAGGAACATTTACCTTCGCCCGAGCCTTCACCTTCCCCCAGGAGCTTGAACCGCCTTCAAGTACGATTTCGTAATCGGAATGGGCGGTCGTCACGTCGTTTGAGCCGAAAAGAGCCATAATGATTCTCCTTTTTCTGGTGGCGTTTAAAATGGTATTTTCAGGAAAAACACTGGGTTGCTTCCTGTTAAATAACAGCTTGAAACAAATTTAAAGAATAAATATTAATAAGTAAAGTAAAATATGTCTCTTCCCGGCTTCCGGCGACATCCGTTTCCATTTCCTGCAATCCTGTTTTCTGCTGTTCAGGAAATCTTTTCTGACCGCTTTTCCCGGTTGGCAACGAACTCCTTGCTGCCATGAATGCTGCTGGCCGGGAGATTATGCATCACCCGTTTTTCAGAAACTTTTCCCTGCCGCTCCTGAGCGGTCTTCTTCTCGGCATTTCGTTTCCTACCTGGCCGTCGGTTCATCTTGAGCCGTTAGCCTGGATCGCGCTCGTGCCGCTGCTCTTGTCGCTGGAGCACGAGGAGCGTTTCGGTCTCTATTTCCGAAAGGTTTGGGCTGCGATGCTGCTGTTCTGCCTTGTCAGTCTCTGGTGGGTGTGCCTTGCCACTTTCGTCGGGGGCGTTCTGACCGTTTTTGCCCAGTCTCTTTTTTCAACCTTGCCGCTCCTGCTGTTTTATTATTTGCAAAAGCGGGCGGGCTACCGTTTTGCTTTGCTGGCGCTACCGTTCGTCTGGACGGGTTGGGAGTGGGCCTACATGCAGCAGGATCTGTCACTCGGATGGCTGACGCTCGGTAATACGCAGGCCAACCTGCTCTGGATGGTGCAGTATGCTGACTTGTTCGGCGTATGGGGCATCAGCTTTTGGGTGGTGACCTTCAATGTTTGCGTCTTGTTGCTTTTCAGAGCAAACTCCACCCGCCCGGTGCGCGCCAGCATTATCCTGCTCATGGCAGCCATGATTGCTGCACCGCTCATCTACGCACGGTACGCCTTCGATGAAGCTGATAGCCAGAAAGATATTTCCACAGTTCGGGTGGCGTTGGTTCAGCCCGATATCGATCCGCATGAAAAGTGGGGAGAGATTGGCTGGAGTCAGACCCTTTTTCGTCTCTACAGCCAGACCGGTCAGGTTATGGATACTGCTTCTCGTCCCGATCTGGTCATTTGGCCGGAGACGGCAATTCCGTTTTACATTCTCGATCCGCTCAACAAGCCGTACATGAATTCTCTCCGGCGCATGGTCGAGCGCTGGCAGACACCCTTGCTGACCGGGGTGCCCGATGCGGAGCCTCTTGACACCCGGTATGGTTCGGGAGACGCAGCTGCTGCCGACGACAGTCAGCCAGAAGCTTATGCCACGTATAATGCTTCGATGCTTTTGCTGCCCGGCGACGAGCCAGTGCAGATCTATCGGAAAATGCGGCTTGTGCCTTTCGGGGAGCGGGTTCCTTACTCGGAATATCTGCCCTGGCTGGAGAAGCTTAGTTTTTCCCTTTCCGGCATTTCGAGCTGGCAAAAAGGGCAGAAGGCTACGGTTATGACCTTCACAACGGTACAGGGGCGCCCCGTCAGGATGGCCAATATTATCTGCTATGAATCGATTTTTCCCGGTCTGGTCAGCCGTTTTGTAAGGAACGGCGCGCAATTCCTGACGCTGGTGACCAACGATGGCTGGTATGGCACATCGTACGGCCCGTGGCAGCACGCAGCTATCGGACGGCTTCGTTGCATCGAAAACCGCCGGGCGATGGCCCGTTGCGCCAACACCGGCGTCACGCTTTTTTATGATGATTGCGGGCGGAGTTACGGGCAGATTCCGTGGTGGCAGCTTTCGGTGACAACCGCTGATGTTCCCCTCGAAACCGGGTTAACCTTCTACACGCAGCATCCCGATCTGGTGCCATACGCCTGCCTGGGAATCTCAGGTATGTTTTTGCTGGTGGCGGTAGTTCGAAAAAGGGTGGTCTGAGGGATGGTTTGAAATGATTGGTCGATTGGTCGGTGTGCAGCACTTTCTTGCCTATGACCTCCATATCTTCCCTACAATCCATATTCCTTGATCTTGCGATAGAGCGTCCGCTCGTTGATTCCGAGGGCCTGGGCTGTTCTGCGTTTGTTGCCTTCGAAGGTTGCAAGAGCTTCGGCAATGGCGCGCTTTTCAATTTCTTCAAGCGGCATCACCTCGGCGGCTGGCGCGGCTGGCGTAGGAGCTTGGGCGGATGATGGGGGCAGGAGCAGGGGACTGCTCGTCGCCGGGCGCGACATGAGCGTCTGTTGCAGCATCTGCCGGATTTCACCGATCTCCTGCCGCAGCTGAATGAGGCTGCTGTAAATGAGGTGCATCTCGTTTTTGTCCGATTTGCCAGGGTCGTGGACCAGGCTTTTGTGGCGGCTTCGCTGAATCAGGTGCTTTTCGAGGAGGTCAGGCGTGATCTCTTTGCCCCTTTCAAGAATAAGCAGCGATTCGATCAGGTTGCGCAGCTCCCTGACATTACCCGGCCACGGGTAACGCAACAGCAGTTCGCCCGAATCGTGGCTGAACCCCTGAAACGCAATGCCGTGCTTGCGTTCGAACTCGTGCACGAAATGCTCGGCCAGCATCAGAATATCGCTGCCCCTCTCCCTGAGCGGCGGAAGATGCAGTTCGACGCTTCGCAGGCGGTAGTAAAGATCCTCCCTGAAATTCTTTTCGGTGACCTCCTGCGTAAGGTTCCGGTTCGTGGCCGCGATGATACGGGTATCGATGGAGATCGTTTCAGAGGAGCCAACCCGCTGGAACTGACCGGTTTCGATGATGCGCAGGAGTTTTACCTGTGTTTCAAGCGGCATTTCACCGATTTCATCCAGAAAGATCGTGCCCTTGTCGGCGCTTTCGAAATAGCCCTTTCGTGCCTGCACCGCCCCGGTGAACGCGCCCTTCTCGTGGCCGAACAGCTCCGATTCGAGAATGCCCGATGGAATCGCGCCGCAGTTGACCGGAATAAAGCTCTTGCCAACCCGCCGGCTGTGCTCGTGGATAAAGCGCGAGAGCACCTCCTTGCCCGAACCGGTTTCGCCGGTGATGAGCACCGTAACGTCGGTCGCGGCTACCTGCAAAGCGAGCTCTTTAAGCTGAAGAATTGCCTGAGAACGGCCGATGATATCGAATTCCTTCTTCATGAACCTGCGGTCTGATGCGAAATGGTGTGCCGGATCATGGCTGGGCGGGAACCACGATCGACTCAATTGGCATCGTGCGCCCGAACGCCGCAGCCTCCTGGCGTGAGTTAAAGGTACGGTTCATCCGGACTTTGTAAATGCCGTTGATCAGCCGCACCGAAGCCGGGGCTCTGGAGGCGAGTTGCGCGACGAGCTGATCGGCGTTGGTGATGCTGTCGAAGCTTCCAAACTGGAGCGTAAAGGGGCCATCGCTTGCGGCCGGAGCGCTCGGCTTCGGCACAACAGAGTCCGCAGGTGCGGTGGCAGGTGCAGCTGCCGGGAGTGCGCTGACGTTCGGTTGCGTCGGCAGTGGAGCTGCTGTTACCACTGGCTTCGGGGCGACCGAGCCTTTGATTGGCATGACCGGCAAGCCCGCCGATGTAGCGACTGCCTGCTGGTAGGCGTTCAGTCTGCGGCGGCTGATCGGGTCGAGCTGGGGGTCGGGATACTTCTCGAGCTGCTCGCGATAGAGCGCAGCGGCTTGAGGGCCGTCTTCGGTCAGCAACGCCCGAACCAGCAGCTTTTCCGAGGGCTTTGTTATCTGGCCGCGGATTTTTTCCAGTAAATAAACCTTATCTTCCTTCACGTACTGAACAATTTCAGATGCGTGCGAAACTTCTTCGGCCAAAACCGCCGTGTTTGGACGGCCTGTCAACATCCCTGCCATGAGGAGCAAAACAGTCAGCGGAAGGCTACGGAGCTTGAGCATGGTTCGATTCGATAGTCTGGTCGTTGAGAATAGGCAACTCTGCTGCCGCTGCCTTTACGTGAATATGGGAAATATTTTACGATTAAATCAATTCCTGTTCCATGAAGCATTTTTCGGTCAAAGCCTGCGCTAAAATCAATCTCGGTCTGCTCATTACCAGCCGCCGGGATGATGGCTACCACACCCTTGAAACGATCTTTGCGCCTATCGAGTGGCACGATACGCTCGAGTTCACCGAATCGGATAAAATCGGCATGGAATGCACCAACCTCGATCTGCCGGTTGATGACACCAACCTCTGCATCCGCGCGGCCAAAGCGTTGCAGGATTATGCCGGGATCAGCAAGGGCGTGTCGATGAAGCTCGTCAAGCGCGTGCCCTTCGGCGCTGGCCTCGGCGGCGGCAGCAGCGATGCTGCGGCGACGCTGAACGCGCTCTGCCGCCTCTGGGAAATCGACGTGCCCTCGGCAGTGTTGCACCGCCTTGCCGTGAAGCTCGGTGCTGATGTGCCCTATTTTCTTGAGATGAAGGGACTGGCTTACGCATCCGGAATAGGCGAGGAGCTGGAGGATCTGTCTCTCGCCCTGCCGTGGCATGTGGTCACCGTGTTTCCAGAGGTGCAGGTGCCGACCGCCTGGGCTTACAAGAATTTCCATCGCCAGTTCGAGCGGCCAGTGCCTGATCTGAAAGCGCTCGTTCGCCGCCTCTGCGATGACCGTGATCTGTCTGTGCTCGATGCGTTCGAGAACGACTTCGGTTCTGTGGTGTTCGAGAACTATCCGGTGGTGAGCCAGGTGCGTGACACGCTTGAGGCATCCGGAGCGCAGTTCGTCTCGCTCTCCGGCAGCGGCTCGGCGGTCTACGCGCTGTTCGAGAATCGGGCTTTGGCCGATGAAACCGCCGAGGAGATGGCCGGTAAGTTCCGTGTCAATGTTACCCCTGCAGGTTTCCGGATGGAGTGAGGTCAGAGCAGAAGCCCTCTTGCATTCCGGCAGGCTTCAGCCCGTCGGACATTATTCTGTCTCATATTTACGTTGCCCCGGCTTTCAAGCCGGGGGTAGAGGTCGCCAATCCTTATTACTCCAGCAACCATAATAAGAAATTGGGCTGAAGCCCTGATTTTTTTTGTTTATCCATGAACCCCGGACTGAAGTCCGGGGCAATTGTTCAAGATATTTAATCGTCTGAGCAATAGTCCAGGTATTCACCCCCGTCGCTTCGCGCTCATCAGATCTTCCAGCTCCGAGGCAAACAGCTTGATGTCCTCGTCGAGGAAGTGCGAGGACTGGAGGCGTACCCGCTTGACCAGTGAATAGTCGATCAGTGCGTCAAGCTGGTGTTCGCTGAACATCGGTGCGCTGGCAACGTTTGAACCGTCCGGCGCGGTGAGTGCAGAGTTGCCCCAGTAGGTGAAGCTGTCTTCGTTGCCCACCCGGTTGACGCAGGCCACGTAGCAGCTGAACAAAAACGCGCTGGTCGAAGCGATGGTTTGCCACTGCGAGACGATGGAGGGCATACCCTCGCCGGGCGAAAGCCGGAGCGGGCTCGACATCAGCACCAGCAGCAGCTTCGCGCCCTGATGGGCCAGCAGATAGGGCACCGACATATGCCAGAAATCCTCGCAGATTGCCACGCCGATTTTTCCGAGCCGCCGTGACGGCACAGCCTCGACCTGACGTCCCGCCGAAAAATAGCGCAGCTCCTCGAACATGCCGTAGGTCGGCAGGTAGATTTTGCGGTGCACGCTCTTGCCTATTCCGTCCTCGAACATGAATGCCGAATTATAGACTCCGTAGTCGTCACTCAGCTCGATTCCCCCACAGATAACCGTAATTTCGCGGCTCAGCTCCCGAAGCGGGGCGAGCCTGTGGTCCTCGATGTGCATCGCCATGTCCTGTGCGGCATCCTGCACGTTATAGCCGGTGAGTGAGAGTTCAGGAAAAACGATCGCCTCGACTCCATCCCTGATGGCCTGTTCGATCGCCTTGACGTGGCTTTCGAGGTTCTCGTCGAAATTGGCGAGCGTGCAGTCCGACTGAACGATTCTGAGCTTGGCTTTGAGCATGGTTTCAGGTCTTAGTGGTAGGGATAGAAGAGGTAGAAGGTCAGCGACAGCGCGGCCAGCACCGCCATGCCTGTGTTGATTTCGCTGAACCTGCCCGAGAGCGCCTTGATGAGCACCCAGCTGATGAAGCCCATCGTGATGCCGACGCCGATGTTGAAGGTAAAGAGCATCATAACGATGGTCAAGAACGCGGGCAGCAGCTCGGTGTAGTCGGCGAAATCGAAGTGGCCCGCCGACTCGATCATGAACATGCCCACCAGCACGAGCACCGGCCCGTAAGCCTGCGGCGGCACGATGGTCAGGATCGGCGAGAAGAAGAGTGCGAGGGCGAAAAACGCCGCGACCACGAGTGCTGTGAAACCGGTCTTGCCGCCCTGCTCGATGCCCGATGCTGACTCGATGTACACGCCGGCGGTGGTGGTGCCGAAAAGCGCCGCGGCGGTGGTCGAAAGCGCATCGACCAGCATTGGCTTCTCGATTTCCGGCAGGTTACCGTTTTCGTCCAGCAGGCCAGCGCGGGCCGACAGGCCGATGAGGGTGCCCATTGTATCGACGAAGTCCATGACCAGCACGCTCAGGATCACCCCGATGAAGCCCCAGGTGAGGGCGCCGGCAATATCGATCTGCAAAAAAAGAGGTGCAAGCGATGGGGGTAGGCTGAAGGGCTTTGCCGGAACGTTCAGCAGGCCGAGGGCGAGCATCAGCAGCGTCGTGGCGGCAATGCCGATCATCAGGGCGCCGGTGACTCTGCGCACGAGCAGCGCACTTGTCAGCACGAGTCCGCCAAGTCCGCAGAGTACCGGAATGGTTGTCAGGTCACCGAGCTTCACCGGAGCGCCGGGTACGCCAAGCGCCACGACGCCCATGTCCGAGAGACCGAGGAAGGCGAGGAACAGTCCGATGCCCACCGCGAAGCTGTGCTTCAGGGTCATCGGAATTGCCTCGGCCAGCCATTTGCGCGTGCCCGTCAGCGTAATGAGCGTGAAGAGCACGCCGCTGATCAGAATCGCGCCGAGCGCCGTCTGCCACGAATAGCCGAGCGTCTTGACCACCGTGTAGGCGATGAAGGCGTTCTCACCCATGTACGGCGCGACGGCGAACGGGCGCTTGGCATACAAGCCCATCAGCACCGTTCCAAAAATGGCCGTCAGGATGGTGGCGGTCATCGAAGCCTCACGCGGCATTCCCGCAGCTTCGAGGATGGCCGGATTGACCACGATGATGTAGGAAAGGGTGAAAAAGGTGGTCAGCCCCGCCAGAAACTCCTGGCGGTAACCGGTTCCGAGCCGTTCGAATTCGAAGAAGTTCCGCATGAACGTTGTAAGCTGTCAAGTTACGGGTATGGCGAAAAATACGAATAATGCGATAGAATCTTTACCGTTAACCATTCCGCTTGGTCTCGATTCGTTTCAGACAAAAAAGTCAAATAGGTGTTGGAGGCTTGTCGCCGGTTTTTTATATTGGACTAATTAAGTCTTATTTAAGGATCATCAAACAAACGCAACCAGTAAGAGGAGATACAAAATCATGAGTGTACTTGTAGGCCGTCCGGCACCCGATTTCAACGCAGAAGCCGTTGTCAATGGTTCGACCTTCGTGGATTCCTGCCAGCTTTCGGCATATCGCGGCAAGTATGTCGTGCTGTTTTTCTATCCGCTCGACTTCACTTTTGTGTGCCCGACCGAGCTCCACGCTTTTGAAGAGAAGCTCGAGGAGTTCAAAAAGCGCAACGTCGAGGTGCTTGGCTGTTCGGTGGACTCCAAGTTTTCGCACTTCGCCTGGCTCAATACTCCGCGCAACAAGGGTGGCATTCAGGGCGTGACCTATCCGCTGATCTCCGATATCAACAAGACCATCGCGAAAGATTACGATGTGTTGACTGCTGACGGCAGTGTGGCGCTGAGGGGTCTGTTCCTGATCGACAAGGAGGGCATCGTTCGCCACCAGGTGGTTAACGATCTTGGCCTCGGCAGGAATATCGATGAGGTGATCCGGATCGTCGATGCGCTTCAGTTCACCGAAGAGTTCGGTGAGGTCTGCCCGGCCAACTGGAACAAGGGCGACAAAACCATGAAGCCGACCGACGAAGGTCTGAAAGAGTACTTCGCCGAGTGATTTCGTAGGGGCGGTCTGCGGACTGTCCTTACCATTTTTGAAAAGAACTCTTTGCTTGCCGTTTGACAGAGAGTTCAGTTATGCCGGAAGAGTGTTATAGCCGCTGCACTCTCCCGGCATTTTTTTGTGGTGAGGAATTGTGGGCGCGGTGGACAAAAAAAGGGCGATCAACCGATCGCCCCATAATTACTAACTATCCATTTTCAACTGATCAGTACGCCTTGGCGAACACCACCTTCTGCGTGGCGGGGTTGCCGCTGCGGATGCAGGTGCCCGGCTCGTCCATGTTGTACTGTTTGCGGTACTCTTCATCAGTTGGCATCACACGGATCGTGGCTTTGGTTTCCTCCTTGATGAGCGCTTCGGTTTCATCCGTGCCGTCCCAGTGGGCGATGACGAATCCTTTCTCCACGCCTGCTTTGAACTCCTCCCAGGTTGTCGCTTCAACCGTGTTGTCCTGCCTGAACTGCAGGGCGCGTTCGTAGAGGTTCTGCTGGATGTTGTTCAGGATTTCCTCGATGTTTTCGGTCATCTCTGCGTCGAGCAGCACTTCGGTTTTTTCGAAGGTGTCGCGGCGGGCGACGATGCATTTGCCCTCTGCGATGTCGCGCGGGCCGAGTTCGATCCTGACCGGAATGCCCTGCAGCTCGTACTCGGCGAATTTCCAGCCGGGCGAGTTGTTCTCGCTGTCATCGACGAAGGTCGAGATGCCGTGCTTGTTGAGCGCCTTGGCGATAAAGCGCGCGTGCGCGCGAACCTCCTCCTTGTCGCCCTTGAGGATCGGAATAATCACCACCTGGCGCGACGCGAGTTTCGGCGGCAGCACGAGGCCCTTGTCGTCGGAGTGCGCCATGATGAGCGCGCCGATCAGCCGAGTCGAAACGCCCCAGCTCGTGGCCCAGACGTAGTCCAGCACGCCCTCTTTGGTCTGGAACTGGCAGTCGAACGCCTTGGCGAAGTTCTGGCCGAGGTTGTGCGAGGTGCCTGCCTGCAACGCCTTGCCGTCCTGCATCATCGCTTCGATGCAGTAGGTCGCGTCCGCACCGGCGAACTTCTCGCTCTCGCTCTTTTTGCCGACGATCACCGGCATCGCCATGTACTCTTCGGCGAAGGTGCGGTACACGTTAATCATGCGGATCACCTCTTCCTGCGCCTCTTCCGGATCGGCGTGGGCCGTGTGCCCCTCCTGCCAGAGGAACTCGGTCGTCCGCAGGAACAGGCGGGTGCGCATCTCCCAGCGCACGACGTTGGCCCACTGGTTGATAAGGAGTGGCAGGTCGCGGTAGGATTGGATCCATTTTTTATACGACGACCAGATGATGGTCTCCGAAGTCGGGCGGACGTAGAGTTTTTCGGCAAGCTCCTCGCCGCCGCCATGCGTCACCACGGCGCACTCCGGCGCGAATCCTTCGATGTGCTCGGCCTCTTTGGCGATGAAGCTTTCGGGGATGAACATCGGGAAATAGGCGTTCACATGGCCGGTTTCCTTGAACATGCCGTCGAGCGCGGCCTGCATCTTCTCCCAGATGGCGTAGCCGTTCGGTCGGATGACCATGCAGCCACGCACGTCCGAATAGTCGGCAAGTTTGGCCGACCTGACCAGGTCGATATACCATTGAGAATAGTCCTGCTGCCTCGAAGTGATTTTATCAGCCACGGTAATGCTTGTGTTTTCGTTTGACGGGAAATGAGCCCGGAGTCGCCGGGCGCCATAAGGTTATGACGGTAAACCTGTAAAGTAATAATGCGAGGTGGAAAAGTAAGCAACTATCGCGAGGAAAACAGAGGATGGTTTCATCCCGATAGCTGCCGGATCAGGCGTTACTGCTCGAACGCTTTCATCTTTTCCATGAGCTGGCGCAGATGCTTTTTCTGGTCGCTGTCGATGCTGACGCGGCCGGGCTCGGTTTTCTGGTAGCCGGAGGGTATGGAGAACGCCGATTCCGGAACCTGTTCCGCTTTCACCCGCACCAGCTCCATGGCATAGCGACCGTTGTCGTTGTTCTGGACAATTCTGACCGGGAAGCCGTCGATGCCGTTCTGCTCGAGCGCTTTCGAGAGCGAGGTGTTCGACAGGCGCGGGTTCTGCGATTGCAGGAGCCGGAAGGTTGAAAAGTCGGCCAGCCCGCGGGAAACCCAGAGATTGAGCTGTTCGGTGCTGCTCTGGAGCCGCACATGCTCGCACGGGTAGCCTTTGACGGTTTCGGTGCCGATGCGGCTGAAGCGGTAGTTGCTGTCGAAGTCGAGCAGCGTGGCGCTTTCGGCGGCTGTTCGCAGGTTCACCGCGCTCCAGGTTCTGGCTTTGTGGTTGATGATGATCGCCTCATCAGGCCGGGAACTTCGGGTAATCACCGTCGTTTTGAGCGGCTCGGGGATTCGGTCGAGGTGCATGGTCATGTCCATCTTCTGGTCACGCTTGCCGAAAAGATAGGTGATCTCCGAGGTGCCGTTAGGCATGGTGAGCGCCATCTCCATTTCGCCGGTGAACGCCGCACGTGCGCTCGTCGGGATGGCGAGGATGATAAGGAGCAGGGTTGCAAAAAAGCTGAGTGGTCGTTTCATCGGTCAGTATCGGTTGCTGGTGGTAGGGCTCATTTGCCGCAACGTTCGGGACAATATCGCAATAAAAACAGAGCCGGAAAGCATCGCATCTTTTTTTGTCTGACGCTGTGCGTGACCGATTCTTTTGCAGGGGGCAGCGGCTGTGTTTTTGTCAACAAGAATATCGGCTCTGTCAGGCGTTGCCTCGCTGGTGCAAAGGTTGTATACTGAACGCAGCCATTGATAACCAAACCAAGTTACATGTCCGAAGAGAAAGTGTGGAGCGTCGTTGAGTTGCTGAAGACGACGATCGTGTTTTTTAGCGAGAAGAAGATCGACGAGCCTCGCTTGTCGGCGGAGTTGCTGCTTGGGCAGGTGCTTGGTTTGCAGCGGCTTCAGCTCTACCTCGATCACGAGCGCCCGGTGACGCCCTCGGAACTGGGGGCGTTCCGTGCGGCCTGCCGGGAGCGGTTGCAGGGCAGGCCGGTGCAGTACATAGCGGGCGAGTCGTTTTTTTACGGCTACCGCTTTTTCGTCGATGAACGAGTGCTGATTCCGCGTCCGGAGACCGAGCTGGTGCTTGAACACGCCATTGAGCGACTGGCGGCGAGTGGCCTCGATTCGGTCGATACTCCTTCTATTCTCGACATTGGCACCGGCAGCGGTTGCATTGCCATTACGCTGGCTCTGCGGTTGCCCGGCGCGCAGGTTACGGCGCTCGATGTTTCCGCCGATGCGCTTGAGGTTGCCCGGCGCAATGCCGAAGAGCATGGCGTGAGCGACCGCATCCGTTTCGTGCAAGCCGATGCGCTTGATCTAGCGTTTGCTCAAAAAGCTGGCGGGCCGTTCGATCTTGTCATTTCGAATCCCCCCTACATTCCTGAATCCGAGTGGGCGACGTTGCAGAAGGAGGTGAAGGGTTACGAGCCGCGTCTGGCACTGGTGTCGCCTACCGGCTTCGAGTTCTACCGAAGCATCGTCGCAACCGCACCGGCGCTGCTCCGGAAGGGCGGTGTGCTCTGCTTCGAGCTTCATGCCGATGGCGCGGAGGGAGTGAAAAAATTGCTCGGCCACGAGTTCCGCGACGTTCAGGTTATGCAGGATTACAGCCGCCTGGATCGCGCCCTTTCCTGCATCGTCGGTTGAAGCCCTGTGGTTCATTCTGCGTTAAATTTATGTATATTAAAGGTCGGATTGGGCCTCCTGACATGGCAACTATTGGGGCTCCGCCGTTGTTGACTTTCGTAGTATTTGGCGGCTGTTCAGAAGTGAAATTCTCTTCATCGCCGTCAGATTTTTCGGTGCATTACCAGTTCAAGTTCAGGTTGTAAGCAGATGTTATATCGTGATTTGACCCTGCGTGAGCGTCAGGTTCTGGGCATCATCATACAGTCCTTTGTCGTTTCGGCGACGCCGGTTGGTTCCCGCACCATCGCTCGTAACTATAATCTCGGCCTGTCGGACGCGACCATCCGCAACGTGATGGCCGATCTGGAGGCTGACGGCTTCATCAGCCAGCCCCACACCTCGGCCGGACGCGTGCCGACCGACAAGGGGTATCGCTATTATGTCGATCTGCTCATGAACGTCAGCGGCATCGACGAGCAGGAGAAGCAGATGATCGACGCTCGCTTCAGCACGCGCAGTTCGGAGCTGAAGGGCACGTCGGCTGAAGTGCTCGGTGCGGCGGCCAAGGTGCTGGGCAGCATCTCCCGCCAGCTTGGCGTGGTTCTGCCGCCGAGGCTTTCCAATGCCGTTTTCGAGCGACTCGACATCGTGCAGCTCGCTTCGACGCGGATTATGGTGGTCATCGCCATCCAGTCGCTCTTTGTCAAGACGATCGTCATGGAACTGACGGCGGAAATCTCCCGCCAGAAGATCGATGATGTGGTCAACATTCTGAACGAACGCCTGTCGGGGCTGACGCTCGAAGAGATTCGCAGCACCATCGGCAAGCGCCTGTCAGATTGCCAGAGCCGCGAGGGGTTGATGAACAGCATCGTCGGCGCGGCCGATACGCTCTTCGACGAATCGTCGATTCTGGATCGGCTCTACGTTTCGGGTACGGAGAACATCGTCGATCAGCCCGAGTTCAAACAGCCTCAGAAGGTTCGCAATATTATTACCATGATCGAGGACAAGTTCGGCATCGCCCGGTTGGTCGATAACGCCTTGCCTTCGGGTGCGTACCAAGGGCGTGATCGCGAGGTGGCCATTAGCATCGGCACCGAGAACCGGACGGACAACGCTATCGATCTGACTATCGTTTCGTCACCCTACTATGCGGGCAAAATGGTCGGCAAGGTGGGCATCATGGGTCCGAAACGGATGGATTACGAACACGCCGTGCGCGTGGTGAACTACATGGCGGGCTGCCTGTCGGAGGCGCTTTCCGGAAACAACTAATTCTAAACGACTTTCTTGCAATCATGACCAAAAAGCATCACAAAGAACAGGAAGAGATACAGGAGACGATCAAGACCGAAGCTGCTGAAGAAAATGTGGGCGACGAGACCGTAGCCATTCCGGCGGCGACCGAGTCCGATATAGAGGCTGAAATTGCGGCTCGCGACGCGGAGATTCAGAAGCTTCGCGACGAGGTGATGCGCCGCGCGGCCGAGTTCGAGAACTTCCGCAAGCAGAAAGAGCGCGAAGCTGCTCAGTCGGGCAAGCGGATGCTTGAAAATACGGTGCGCGACTTGCTGCCGTTGCTTGACGACCTGAAGCGCCTCATGGAGCACATCCCGGCAGAACTGCAGGAGATGGCCGAGGCAAAGCCCTTTGTCGAAGGTGTGGAGCTGATTCGCAAGAATTTCAAGTCCCTGCTGGAAAGCAAAGGGGTCAAGGAGATCGAGGCTCTCGGCAAAGTGCTCGACGTGAATTTCCACGAGGCGATCACCCAGATCGATGTGCCCGATACCGAACCCGACACTATCGTTCAGGAGTACCAGACCGGCTATACGCTGGGTGACCGGGTGATCCGTCATGCGAAGGTGATCGTTGCCAAATAACCATCAGATTTACAGATAGAGAAGAGAGAATACACGATGAAAAGAGATTACTATGAAATCCTTGGCGTGAGCCGCTCGGCTGACAAGGACGAAATAAAGAAGGCCTACCGAAAGCTGGCCCTGAAATACCATCCGGATAAAAATCCCGACAACAAGGAGGCCGAGGAGAAGTTCAAGGAGGCCAACGAGGCGTACGAGGTGCTGAGCAACGACGACAAGCGTCGCCGCTACGACCAGTTCGGCCACGCGGGCGTCGGCTCGTCAGCCGCATCGGGCGGGGGCCCCGGTGGCTTCGGTGGCGGCGGGTATGCTGACATCAACGATATTTTCGAAATGTTCACCGGCGGTGGGCGCGCACGAGGCGGCGGTTCGCCGTTCAGTGGTTTTGAGGACATTTTCGGCGGTGGTTTTTCAGGTGGCGGTGGTCGGCGAGCCCGCTCGACCGGGATTCACGGCACCGATCTGAAGATTCGCCTCAAGCTCACGCTCGAAGAGATTGCCAAGGGAGTTGAAAAAACCCTCAAGATCAAGAAGCAGGTGGTCTGTTCGGAGTGTAATGGCACCGGCTCGAAGAGCGGCAAGACCGAGACCTGTCAGACCTGCCACGGTTCGGGTGAAGTTCGTCAGGCCTCCAAGACCATGTTCGGCCAGTTCGTCAACATCGTGGCTTGCCCGACCTGCGGCGGTGAAGGCCAGGTGGTCAAGGATCGTTGCACCTCCTGCTACGGCGAGGGCATCAAGCAGGGCGAAGTGACTGTGAAAATCAACGTGCCTGCGGGCGTGCAGGACGGCAACTACCTCACGCTTCAGGGGCAGGGTAACGCCGGACCGAGAGGTGGCGCACCTGGTGACCTGATCGTCATCATCGAGGAGAAGCCGCACGACCAGTT
Organism: Chlorobaculum parvum NCIB 8327; assembly: GCF_000020505.1. NCBI lineage: Bacteria > Pseudomonadati > Chlorobiota > Chlorobiia > Chlorobiales > Chlorobiaceae > Chlorobaculum > Chlorobaculum parvum. Next base: position 1,722,073 of record NC_011027.1, on the reverse strand, counting down.
CAAGCGCAACGGCGACGACATTATCTACGACCTTGCTGTCGGATTCCCCGATCTGGTGCTTGGCACCAAGGTCGATGTGCCGACCCTTGACGGCCACGTCAAGCTCACCGTTCCTGCGGGCACCCAGCCGAACACCATGCTGCGCATCGGTGGCAAGGGTATCGGTCACCTCAAGGGTGGCGGCTCGGGCGATCTGTACGTCCGGGTGAATGTATTCGTGCCGAAGGATGTCTCCGGCAAGGATAAAGAGATGCTGAAAGAGCTGAAAAAATCTTCGCACATCTCACCGAACCATGGCGAGCAGGATCACGAGAAGAGCATTTTCGAAAAGGCCAAGGACATCTTCGGATAATCTCTGGCCCTCTTTGGTCTGTCAATAAAAAAGCCGGCGGTTGTAAAATCGCCGGCTTTTTTGTGTCTCTTTTTCAGGTAAGGCTCACATGCCTTTTGGGCTGGCCCTGGCATCGTCGAGCACTTCGGGGGTGATGTACCTGATGCCGTTCTCTTCGGCGTAAGCGACGAGCGCGGCCTTGATTTTGTCGCTGAAAAACGGCGGTGCGCTTTCGATCAGTTCGAGCGCCTCATCGCTCCACTGGAGGTCGCCGCCGCGCGGCTTGAAGCTTTTGCGGTAACCCTCTTCGATCTCTTCCACGAAATCGTAAATCACATCTTCATCGTCGATCTGATGCGGGGCGATGATCTTTTCGCTCAGAATGCGATTGCGCATCAGGTGAATCTTGAGCTGCGGCATATAGACCGACTGCGCCATCGCTTCGGGGCTTCCGCAGGTCAGGAACAGAGCGATATTTTTGTGCCTGAGGTAGCGCTTCAGGTTGCTCTGCAACAATGCGCCGAGCAACTGCGAAGAGACCACCATGTAATAGACGGGCGCGCCCATGATTACCACATCGAACTCACGTATAAAGCTGTAATCGGCGTTCGCCTTGCAGCGGGCTTTTTCGACATAGGCACCGTTTTCGGCGAGCTGCTGGCCGATAGAGTCGATCAGTCGGTCGGTTGAGCCTCCGCTGGAGCGGCTGTCATAAAGGATGATGGCTTTCATCTGGCGGTCGTTGTCGCGCGTCATAAAAAGTTGTATTGAGTCAGTGTGTCTTGCCGTAGGCTTCCGTGATGCTGTTGACGAATTCAGCAATAACTTGCTGGTCGCCGGTCTGATCGGGTGCGAACACTTTTTCGGCAAGGATCACCGGGTTATCGAGATTCATTTTGAGCTGTGGCAGGTAGAGGAACTGCGCCATCGGTTCCGGACTGCCGCAGATGACGAAGAGGGCCACTTTTTTGCCTTTGAGCGCCGTTCTCAGGCTGCTCTGGCCCAGTGCGCCGCTGAGTTTCGAGGCGACGAGCAGGTAGTAGATCGGGGCTCCGAGAACCACCAGATCGAACTCTTCGACAAAGCTGAAATCACCGTTGGTTTTGCAACGAGCCTTTTCGACATAGGCTCCGGACTCGGCAAGCTTTTTGCCGATCGAGTCGATCAGCCTGTCGGTTGAACCGCCAACGGACTGGCTGTCATAGAGGATGATCGCCTTCATGGGCTTTTTGGTGGTGCTGGTCATCGGCTTTGGCATTTAGGTTGAGCCAGAAAGTGATGTGTAATCCAATAATAAGACATTACTCTTTCCCGGCAAAATCCGGAGGGGGGGGAAGGGCGAACACGCAGGTTCGCCCCTACAGTTCGTGTCCCCTTGATTCCGTAGGGGAAGACCTGCGTGTCTGCCCTCTTTAGATCAGCCACCATCTCCCCACAAATGCAAAAGGGCGCCGTTGCGGGCGCCCTTTTGATGGTCATCTGTTCGTGTAGAAATCAGACGAACTTCGAGTAGATGCTGAGCAGGTCAACCACGCGGGTTGCATAGCCAAGCTCGTTGTCGTACCAGCCGACCACCTTGATCAGGTTGCCGGAGCTCATGGTGAGCGGCGAGTCGAAGATGCAGGAGTGAGCGTTGCCGACGATGTCGCAGGAGACGATCGGATCGACGTTGTACTCGAGGATGCCCTTCATCGGGCCTTCGGCGGCAGCTTTCATGGCAGCGTTGATCGCTTCCTTGGTGGCCTCTTTTTCAACGATGACCGAAAGGTCGGTAACCGAACCGTCCGGAACCGGAACCCTCATGGCGAAACCGTCGAGCTTGCCTGCCAGTTCGGGCAGCACTTCACCGATCGCTTTTGCGGCGCCGGTCGAGGTCGGAATGATCGAGTTGGCTGCCGAGCGGGCACGACGCAGATCCTTGTGCGGAAGGTCGAGGATGTTCTGGTCGTTGGTGTAGGCGTGCACGGTGGTCATGAAGCCCTTGACGATGCCGAAGTTCTCGTGGAGCACTTTCACCATCGGGGCGAGGCAGTTGGTGGTGCAGCTTGCGTTGGAGACGATCTCCTCGTTGCCAGTGATGCAATCGTCATTGACGCCCATGACGATGGTGGCGTCGACCTTGTCCTTGGCGGGAGCCGAGATAATCACCTTTTTGGCGCCGGCAGCGATGTGCTTGGCCGCGGCTTCACGCTTGGTGAAAATGCCGGTGGACTCGACTACGAGCTCAGCGCCGAGCGACTTCCATGGAAGCTCTGCAGGATCTCTCTGGGCGCAGATGGCGATGGTTTTACCGTTGACGACCAGGTTGTCGCCCTCGACCTTCACTTCACCATTGAATTTTTTGTGGGTGCTGTCGTATTTGAGGAGGTGAGCAAGGGTATTTACATCGGTGAGGTCGTTGATACCGACGATTTCGACGTCGGGATTGTCCACAGCCTGTCTGAATACCAGACGGCCGATGCGGCCAAAACCATTGATGCCAACTTTAACTTTCGCCATAACGGGTCTTTCTCTATGGGTTTAACGGATATGATAATGACTCTGTTCGGGATGGTTGCAGCGGCATGAACCGGGCATGCGCCGCCCAGGAAAAGTCACAAGATAGAAAAATAGCCTATCGCCAATGAAATCTTCATGATTTTTTTTCAAAACTTTCCGCCAGCAGCGTTTTCAGGCCGTTGAAGCTGCCGTTGCTCAGCAGTACAACCACGTCGCCGGGCTGCTGTTCTGCTTTGATGAACTGGACGATGTCGTTCGGATAGTCGTCGTCGCCAGCCGCGAAGACACGCTTGCCTTTTGCTTCCAGCTCGTGGCAAAGCTGCGCCGCATCGAGCCGTTTTTCGGGGGCGTAGCGATCAGGCCGGTTCACCCTGCCGAGAACCACGACCGAAGCGTCGTCGAAGCACTCCGTCAGCTCGTGCTGAAAGATGTTGCGCGTGGTGGTGTTGGAGCGAGGCTCGAAACAGGCCACGATGCGCCTGCCGGGGTAGTGTTCCGCAATCGCACCGAGCGTGAGCCGTACGGCCGTCGGGTGATGCGCGAAGTCCTCGATGAGCGTTACGCCGCCTGCGTACTCACCGACCAGCTCCATGCGGCGCTTCGGGCGTTTGAATTTTGCAAGCCCTTTGGTGATCGACTCAAAGCTCACGCCCGCGCGGATTGCAGCCGCCGTGGCTGCCAGCGCGTTCATCACGTTGTAGTTGCCGAAAAGCGGCACGCTTACCCGGCCCATCGCTTCGCCATTGTGTACGACCGTGAAGACGGTGCTTTCGGCGTCGGTAGTGATGTCGGTTGCCGTCCAGTCCGCTGTGCCGTTCATGCCAAAGGTCTCGACGCGGCAGAACGCTTTCGCGGCGACCTCCATCGAATTCGGATCGTCGCCGTTGACGATCAAGAGGCCGCTCGACGGCACGAGGTTCACCAGCAGGCAGAAGCTCTTCTTGATGTCGTCGAGCGAGTCGAAGATGTCCGCGTGGTCGAACTCGACGTTGTTGATGATCGCGATGTCGGGGCGGTAATGCAGGAACTTGCTGCGCTTGTCGAAAAAGGCCGAGTCGTACTCGTCGCCCTCGGTCACGAAAAAGCCCGGCTCGGAGAGGCCGGAAGGGCGGCAGCCGTCGCCGAAATTCTCGGGAATGCCGCCGATGAGGAAGCCCGGCAGAAAGCCGCCCGCTTCGAGCAACCATGCGGCGAGGGAAGTGGTCGTTGTCTTGCCGTGCGTGCCTGCCACCACAATCGAGGTGTGGCGTCCAATCAGCTCGCGCCGCACCAGCTCCGGCATCGAAATCAGCTCCATGTGCGTGTCGAGCGCGTACTCAAGATCGGGATTGCCCCGGCTGATCGCATTGCCAACCACCACCAGATCGGGCGATGCGCTTTTCAGGTTCTCTGCAGAAAAGTCGTTGAAATAGCGGATGTTATGATTTTCAAGATAGGTGCTCATCGGAGGATAGAGCTGCGTATCCGAACCGGTAACGGCGTGGCCCATGTGCGAAAGCGCCACGGCCACCGAAGCCATTGCCGAGCCGCCGATGCCGATAAAATAGATGGAACTCATGGTTGGGAATGTTGGTCAGGTGCTTGTGATGTATACCCTTAAGTCCAATAGTACAGAAAAACCCCAGCCTCGCAAAACAGACCGTACTCTGTCCGAACTTTCGGGATTGAGGCGATGAATCCGTATTATGTCAAATCAAAAAATTTTCAGGAACATCATCGAAAATCCATAAAGCCATGCAGTTCATAGACCTCATCACCCAGAAAAATCGCATCCGCGAGAACCTCATGAAGCGCATCGAGCGGATCATCGACAGCGCCCAGTTCGTCATGGGGCCGGAAGTGCTCGAAGCCGAGAAAAAGCTTGCCGAGTACGTCGGCACGAAGCACTGCGTTTCGTGCGCCTCTGGCACCGACGCGCTGCTGATTCCGCTCATGGCCAAAGGGATCGGCCCCGGCGACGCGGTGCTCACCACGCCGTTCACCTTCGTGGCTACCGCCGAGGTCATCAGCCTTGCGGGCGCGACGCCGGTGTTCGTCGATGTACTGCCCGGCACCTTCAACATCGACCCCGACGGCGTCGCTCCGGCGGTCGAACAGGCTCGCAAAAAAGGGCTGAATCCGAAGGCGCTGATTCCGGTCGATCTGTTCGGCCTGCCCGCCGAATACGACCGCCTCGAAAAGGTGGCCGCCGAGCAGGGACTCTGGATTCTCGAAGACGCCGCGCAGGGCTTCGGCGGCACGGTCGGCGGCAGGAGGGCGGGTAGCTTCGGCCTTGTCGGCGCGACCTCCTTTTTCCCGGCCAAGCCTCTCGGCTGCTACGGCGACGGCGGTGCGATCTTCACCGACGACGACGAGCTGCTGGAACTGCTGATCTCCGTCCGCGTCCACGGCGGCGGTTCGGACAAATACAACAACGAGCGCATCGGCCTCAACGGCCGCTTCGACGCCATCCAGGCCGCGGTCATCAACGAAAAACTCACCATCTTCGACGACGAACTCGACCTGCGCAACAAGGTCGCCGCAGCTTACAGCGCCCGCCTCAAGGATCGCGTCGTCGTCCCCGAAGTCCCCGAAGGCTACACCTCCTGCTGGGCGCAATACTGCGTGCTCGCCAACTCAACGGACGACCGCACGAAGCTCATGGCCGCGCTGAAGGACGCAGGCATCCCCTCGGCGATCTACTACCAGATTCCGCTGCACTTGCAGAAAGCCTACGAAAACCTCGGCTACAAACCGGGCGACTTCCCGGTTTCGGAAGATTTCAGTGCGAGAGTGTTTGCTTTGCCGATGCATCCATATTTGAAGGAAGAGGAGATCGAGCAGATTTGCGGGGTGATTATCGGGGCGTGAGAAGTTGCCGGGAGCGCGCGACGGCTTTAGCTACTACTCCGTTGAGCGCTCCTGACATCGCCAATGCTTTGTTGGAAAAGATTGGGGGGGATTACATGGCGGAGATTGCGGAGAAGCTTTAGACGTTTCAGGAGAGGTTGAGGATGAAGTTTGGTGGGGTAATCTATTCAAAACAAAAAAGGATAGGTTTTGTGTTTGACACTATTCGATGAGAATGTCTAAACACAATACCAGTCCTTCATCAGTTCGTCTCAACTTGTAGCATAGCTAAAAGAGTCTGACTATGTAACCCTTTACATAATTATTTATGCCTATAATGAGCAGGAACAATACTGTAACCAATCCTTGATGGTTGAATATCAGAGTCATATACCTTTATCTCGGCATATTCTCGAACCACAATCGGCACTCTCTTTTGAACATCTAAATGTCTTTCTAAGTCTTCTTTCTTGAAGAATACAGCAAAGACAACCATATCCTCTCCACTTTGCCGTATACTACAAACGTGATTAAACGCACCAATGCTTTTCATCGTATAAGTCACAGATGTCAAACTACTTATCCTAAGCTCGCTTCCAGACTTGAATCCATTTTGACAAATAGACTTAAAATTTTTCATGGGACTTCCGTGAAAAAAAACCAAATCATCATTTTCAAGATGCTCTGGAAATAGAGAATACCCATCCTTTACTTCGAAATCGTATTTTACCATATTATATTTTATTTAATATTTACTTTTCCTAAAAAATTCACCACGAACCAATTTAGGAAAAAATGTAACTCAGCGATATTAAAAAAAGTTCCGAAAAACAACTAAAAAGAAATTTTTTTAATATCATTAATCCAAGTTTGAACAATATAAAAACGAATAATCAAATGATTCATTTTCCAATAATCGAAAATTCGGAAACTTTGTCAAAGTATCGATGAAAGCCAATAAGGATATGAGGCAATAGTAAAAGCTGCAACAAAATGCAATCAACTCTCAATCATAACTTTTCAGGTGGGATGCTTCACTTCGTTCAGCATGACAAGACAATCCTTTTCTGTCATGCCGCAATTTCTCCACCCTTCTTCGCCTCTCTTGCCCGCAGCCACAATCCTCCCAGCATCACAATCAGGTTCACCGCGCCGACGATGATGAAGGGGGCTTTGGGGCTCATGCCGTCGAAGAGGCGGCCTCCGGTGGTGGTGATGAAGAGGATGCCGATGGCTCCGCTGATGTTGAAGGCTCCGATCACCGAGCCTCGCGCCTCCTTTGGCGCTTCCTGGCCGATGAGCGATTGCGAGCCGAGGAAGGCGCTGATCTGGCCGATGCCGAGCAGCACGAAAAAGATGAGCGAGTACGTTTCGAGCGGGTTGCCGATCATCGCCAGCGAGAGGTAGCCGATGGCGGCCAGCCCCATGCAGAGGGTGAGCGCCGTGACGCGGTTCCAGCGGTCGATGAAGATGCCGATGACTGGCGCCCAGAGCAGCGCGGCGGCCTGCGAAATGATGAAAATGAAGGTGCCTTTTTTGACCGCTTCGGCGGGTTCGAGGCCCATCGCCAGGCCAGTGGTCATGCCCCAGAGCGGCACGAAGGTGCCGATGATCGACTGGTCGCCGCGCGCCACGAAGGCCGCTGCGTAGGAGAGCAGAATCCGTGGATTGCGGGCGTGGCGGAAGCCGCTGGTGAGCAGCTCTTTGACCGGCAACCGCTCCTCGTGCCGCACCGGCGTACCGCCCTTGAGGCCGAAAAAGAGCACGATAGCCGTCACCGCCGCCGTGCCCGCGACCGCAGCGTGCGCCCAGAATCCGGCCTCGGTGCCGCTCATGCCGTCGGCCACGAGCGTCTTGGGCAGGCCGCCGAAGAACTGGTTCAGGATGACGATGCCGAGTCCGTTCAGGAATCCGACAATCGCGATGAGCTTGCCGCGCGACCGCTCCTTCGGGTAATCGACCAGCACTGTCGCCAAGCCGCTCGTCACGGCGACCACGCCGACCGCGTAGATCATGCGGGCGATGGTGAGCTGGAAGACGTCGGTCACGAGTGGGTAGTAGAGGTAGGCGATGGCCAGAATGATGAATCCCACGGCATAGACCGGCCGCCTGCCGATGCGGTCCATGATCGCTCCTGCCGGGCCGAAGAGCAAGAGCGTCACGATCTCCGTCCAGAAGACCAGATCACCGCTGATAGTGCCCTGCTCGGAGACCGGAATGCCGAGATGCTCGTTCAGAATATAGGCCTGTCCGATGGAGACAAAGGTGACCATGCCGATCGAAAAGAACGACGCGAACAGGAACGTCCATGCATGGCGGGGCATGACGGACGCCGCCAGTTCGATAGGGCCTATTTTTGCGTGAGAGGTGGTGTCGGTCATTGGGCTGGAGGTGCGGTGGGTGTGGTTAACGATGTAGTGTTCAGATAAATCAATTTTCGGTGATTCGTCGTTTTCAGGGTAAACTTGCGTGTTCGTTCTTTACCGAATCTATCATCACTTTTCTCCGCAGGCCTGCAACCGGCCGTCCTGCATGTGGAGGCAGCGGTCGGCAGTGGCGGCGAACTCTTCGTTGTGGGTGACGATGACGAACGAGGTTTTGTGTTCCTTGCTGAGCGATGCCATCAGCTCGTAGAGCATCCGGCTGTTACGGCTGTCGAGGTTGCCGCTGGGTTCGTCGGCGAGCACGAGTTTCGGCTCGTTCATGAGGGCTCGGGCGATGGCGACGCGCTGCTGTTCGCCGCCCGATAACTCCGAGGGGAGGTGGTCGAGCCGCGCCTTGAGGCCGAGCTTTTCGAGCAGCACGGCGGCTCGCTCCTTGGCGGGCTTGAGCTTGCCGGTGCCGATGAATTGCGCCATCGCGACGTTTTCAAGCGCCGTAAAATCGGACAGCAGGTGGTGGAACTGAAAGACAAAGCCGATGGAGCGGTTGCGGAATGCGGCCAGCTCTTTTTTTGAGAGCAGGCATTTGCTTCCCTGAAAGATCGGCGTCCCCGCGAAGGTCAGCTCACCTTCGTCAGGTGTATCGAGTGTGCCGAGCAGGTTGAGCAGCGTGGTCTTGCCGCTGCCGGATGCGCCGATGACGGTCACCATTTCGCCCGGCGCGACCGAGAGGTCGATGCCGTCGAGAATGCGCAGGGGCGGCTGGCCGGGCAGGGCGTAGGATTTGACGAGCTTGCGGGCTTCGAGCATCAGGCGGGCCTCACCTGTCCCTGGCCTTCGATCAGCCATTTGTAGGTGCACAGCTCCTTGAGCGCCATCGGGCCACGCGCGTGCAGCTTCTGCGTGCTGATGCCGATCTCCGCGCCGAGACCGAACTGCGCGCCGTCGGTGAAGGCGGTCGAGGTGTTGGCGTACACCGCCGCCGCGTCCACTCGCTTCATGAAGGCGTCGATGGTCGCCTGATCCGATGCGACGATCGCTTCGCTGTGCTTCGAGCTGTGGTGCGCGATGTGGTCGAGCGCTTCTTCGAAGGTCTCAACGGTCTTGATCGACATCTTCAGCGACAGGTACTCCGTGCCGAAATTCTCAGGCGTGGCGATCTGAAGCAGTTCGTCCGGATAGCGGTTCAGCAGCTTGTAATAGGCTGGTTCGTCGGCAAAAATCTGCACCAGCTTTTCTTCGAGCTGCTCGACCAGCACCGGTAGGTCGTCGATGCGGCTTTTGTGCACAATCAGCGTATCGAGCGCGTTGCAGACGCTCGGACGGCGGGTTTTGGCGTTGAAGATGATGTCGCGACCCATCGCCAGGTCGCCGCTCTCATCGAAGTAGGTGTGCACGATGCCCGCGCCGGTTTCGATGACCGGTACGGTGGAGTGCTTGCGGGCGAAGTCGATCAGCGCCTGGCTGCCGCGCGGAATGATGACGTCGATATAGCCGACTGCGTTGAGCAGAATGTGTGCCGCCTCGCGTTCAGCAGGCAGCAGGTAGATCATCTCGGGATCGAGGCCGCGATCACGGATGACCGTCTGGATCAGCTCGACGATGGCGATGTTTGAGAAGGCCGCGTCACTGCCGCCTTTCAGCACGGTGGCGTTGCCCGATTTCAGGCAGAGCGCGAAGACGTCAAACGTCACGTTCGGGCGCGATTCGTAGATGATGCCGATCACGCCGAGTGGCACCGAGACCTTGCGCAGCTCCAGCCCGTTGGGCAGCGTGCGCTCTTCGAGCACGCGGTCGAGCGGCGAAGGGAGTGCGGCCACGTTGCGCAGGTCGGAAGCGATCGAGTTCAGGCGAGATTCGTTTAGGAGCAGGCGGTCGTAGCGCGGGTCGGCCGGATCCATCCGTTCGAGGTCCTTGCGGTTGGCTTCGAGAATCGTTTCAGCGGCGTCGGGAATTCGGTCGGCGAGATCGTTGAGCAGAGCGTTGATAGCATCTTCATCGAGCGTGACGATCTTGCGGCTGGCGTTCTGGACGGCCTGGAGGTGCTGGACGATGGCTTCGTGTTCGGTCATGGACGCGGGCTCCTTGAAAGGGGATTGTCAGAATTTTGAAGTGACCGAAAGATAGTCATTCTTTGCCAACCCTTGCAATTGTCTCGGGCGCGGCGGGCCGTAACTTGCGCTGCTTTTTTTACCTTTATGAAGTGACGGTTTTACCGGTTTTCGCCCTATTCCGGTCAACAGACGGTTTTCAGGAGATGCTATGATGACGGCCAACAATCACAATGGGCTTACGGCTGCGCGGGACAGAATGTTGATGACGCAGATCGCGCCGAACTTTCTCGATCCAAGGCACGAGTGGAAGCGGATTTTCGCCGAGGTGTGGGGCACTTTTCTGCTGGTGCTCGTGGCGGCTGGCGGCCCGGTTGCGGCGGTCAGTTCCGGCAACCATGCCGGCGATGCGCTTCTGCCGGTTGCGCCCGGCCTGATGGTGATGGCGATCATCTACTTCATGGGCACGGTGAGTGGTGCGCACCTCAACCCGGCAGTGACCATCGCGTTCGCCATGCGCCGGAACTTCCCTTGGGTGCGCGTGCCCGGCTACATCATCGCGCAGATCGCTGGCGGCGGGCTGGCCGCGCTTTTTCTCGGCTTCATGTTTGGCAACGCCGCCGTCGCGCCGGGCATGACCCTGCCGGGCCATGAGGTGACGCCGGTGAAGGCGGTTTTGATGGAAATGGTGCTGACCGCCGCGCTGGTGAACACCATTCTCGGCACCTCGTCTGGCGCACGGAACATCGGAACCAACGGCGCGATTGCGGTCGGCGGCTACATTGCGCTCGCAGGCATGTGGGCCGCTCCGATCAGCGGAGCCTCGATGAATCCCGTGCGCTCGCTCGCGCCTGCGCTGGTGTGCGGCGACACGGCGCTCGCCTGGGTCTACGTCGCAGGGCCGCTTGCCGGTGCGTTGATCGGCGTGGCTTTCGAGTGGATTCTCAAAGGTCCGCCCACCACTGCCGGAACCATCGCCGCCCAGGGCACGCTCGACATCGACGAGACGGGCACGTAGCCTGCTGGATTTCCGATGGCATTGCCTTAATGTTTTGAGCGGAAAGGGTTCTGTTTATTTCCATGGGGCCATCAGAGTTTGGGACTACTTCGTCTGATCATTTAACCAGCAATTGGAAATTTCATCTGAGCCGTTTGAATTACAGGTGGATATTTTATAGCTTAACTATGAAGTTGCTTTCTTTTTTATCTCCACTAAACAACTACTGGAGGGATAAACATGCCGACAGCAACCCTACCTCAAATCGAACCGAAAACGACCTTCCTCGAAAAGCTGGCCGAAATGGAATCTCAGCTTGATCTTATGGAAAAGGAGGAGGTCGAAACATTCGCAGCCTGCTCACTGAGCTGCAAAATCTGCCAGTGCATGGAGTGCGCCAAGATTCCTGGCGGTGACGTCTGAGCCGGTTCCGCTTCGAGGGATAGACTGGGCAGGTCGCCGCAATCTGTCCCTCACGATGATTCAGAAATACATAAACCTTGATCCAAATGGCTGGCAAATGGCATGTGCCGTATGCGGTGCTGTTTCTGACCAATAACTGCAATCTGGCATGCAGCTACTGTTTTGCCAGCAGAAGTGGCCAAGCGGCCATGTCGAAGCGTACCGCAGAACGTTCGGTCGAGTGGCTATTTGAAAACACTGAAGGCTTTCCTGAAAATCCGCTCATTCTCTCCTTTTTTGGTGGGGAGCCGTTGCTTGAATTCGACTTGCTGAAAAGCGTTGTTGCACATACCGACACCCTGTCACAGAAGCATGGAAAGTCGATGATCTTTTCTGTGACCACCAATGGCACACTACTGACTGCCGAGATGCTCGACTTTATGGAGCAGCATAATATCAGTATGCTTTTCAGTATTGACGGAAACCGTAAGACCAATGACAGGTTTCGCCTGAAGAAGAACGGTTCAAGTCCGTTCGATACGCTTTGCGCTAATGCCGAAAAGACACTTCAACGCTTTCCGAAGACTGCTGCCCGGATGACGATCACCCCTGAAAGTGTGGAATCGGTTTTTGACAATATCATCTTTCTCGACCAGTTAGGCTTTAGCTTCATTTCCCCCTGTGTGGCACTTGAACTTTTTCAGGATCATGATTCCTGGCATACCTTCGATGTGCAGTGCCGCAAGGCGGCTCAGTATGTAATTGAAAAAGCCTCGTTAGGGGAGTACCTGCACCTTCATTTCCTTGATAACGGCATCGAGCAGATCGTGGATGATCATCAGGTCGATGTGGCATGTGGCGCGGGCAAGACCTTTGTTGGTATTGATGTAGAGGGAGCAATCTATCCCTGCCATCGCTTTGTAACCTATGCCGGTGCAGACAAAGAGAAATTCAAACTCGGTGACGTTTTCAAGGGCATCGATCCGGTCAGAACCCTGCCGTTCCGCCGTTATGACAGAACCCATATTCTTGGATGCTATACCCGGTGCGATCAGTGTCCGGCAAAGGATTTCTGTGCAGGTGGCTGCATCGCCCTTCACCAGGAGATCAACGGACTGTTCACCATGCCATTGTTGCAGCAGCAGAAGCTGATGACCATTTGGCACAGCATCTGCCTTGAAACCATCGAAGCTTTCAAAGCAATGGGGCGTTATGATTTTCTGATGGAAAAAATCAAGATGAAACCAAAATCTTTCGTGCCGGTCAACGATTAAATGAAATCTTGAAGAAGCCTTAACATTTGCCCGACGAGCCGTTGAGATTTTCACCCTTCTGCGTCAATCTGAAAATTTTCAAGAAGCCTAGCAAATCCTTGCAGAAATCGAAAAAGCGATGAGCGGCGAGTGAGCATTTTTCGATCATCCATCAAAATCCCATTCCCGTAAATCCCATGCACAGAAAAGAAAAAGCTCTCCAACTTTTCAGCAACCGTTGCAATTGCAGCCAAGCGGTGTTTGCGGCTTTTCGGCAGACCGAGGTGCTGGACGAAGCGAGCGCTTTGCGGCTGGCGACGGTGTTCGGCGGCGGCGTGGCCGGGTCGGGCGGCGGGATGTGCGGCGCGGTGACGGGGGCGCTGATGGCGCTGTCGATGCGCTACGGCATGGGCGGTATCGAGGAACTGGCGAACAAGCGGAAAACCTACGAGCTTGGCGAGCAGTTCATCGCAGAGTTCGAGAAACGCATGGGTTCATGCCGTTGCGAATCGATCCTCGGCCTCTGCATCGGCGAGCCGGAAAGCCTGCAAAAAGCGCGAGAGCTGAAGCTCTTTGAAACCGTGTGCGTCGATGCCGTCGCCACGGCCTCGGACATTCTGGAGGAGATGCTGGGAACGGAGAAATGAACTGGATTGCCGCGTCGCTTTGCTCCTCGAAATCACAGATACGTTATGGTTCCTACGCCCGGTCATTCCCGCGGAAGCGGGAATCCATGCACTCCATTCAGGTACTGGATTCCCGCCTTCGCGGGAATGACGGATAAAGCCGCGAACTTGTTCAAGGTCAGTGTGCGGTAGCTTAATGGCTAAAGGGAACTCGCAGTGACGGGAAATGTTAGCAAGCTTGTCCCAATTAATCCCCACAAAACTGAAAAACCCCCGGTTCCATGAGCTGAAACCGGGGGTTTTGTGCATTTACGAAAAAGTCGTGCTTACTTCCTCAGGTAAATGAAGCTGGGGTCGGGGCGGCCGACGTAGCAGGAGCGGTTGAAGCCGTACTTTTTGATGATCGCAAACGCGGTTCTGGCTTCGCCTTCCTTATCGTTGAAATCGAAAACCCAGTGGCTGCCGTCAACGATCTTCCAGCGGCCGTTGATTTTCTTGACCTCGATGGTGTTCGGGTTGAAGCTCACGCAGTCTTCGCCCTGCATGCTGCCCTGAGGCGCCTGGCCGTTAACCAGCAGGTAGCTGAAGCTGGGGTCGGGGCGACCAACGAAGCAGCTCTGGTTCATTTTGTAGTGCTTGATGATGCTCAGCGCTTTGATGGCCTCAGCCTTTTTGTCGCCGAAGTTGAACATCAGGTGGTTGCCGTCAACAATCGTCCAGCGCCCGTCGATGTTTCTGAGGGTCGTGGTGGCCGGGTTGAACGAGATGCAGTCTTCTTTGACAACCGGCATCATCGGTTTCATCGGAATTGGCATCGGCTTGATCGGGGCGACCTGAAGCTGACGTTTAAAGGTGTAGATCGCGGTGTAGTTGCTGCGGTTGCTGTTGTCGGTGAAGCGGGTGAACACTTCGGCGCGGATCTTGTTGTTTCCCAACGCTTTGACGATGACGAGCGTCTGGCTGAAACCTGTGTTGTAGACGGCGGAGACGGCTCGTGCATTCTGCTCCATTGGCGAGGAAACGCTTGGAGCGTAAGCATAGGCCTTGACTTCGCCCCAGTCGCAATCGTTCGGATGGCACTTGCCCCAGGCGTGCATCTTCAGGGCATTGGCGTTACCGGTGATGTCCAGAGTGGTGATGCCCCGGGTGTTCGAGTCGGTGTTTTTCCAGTGGCCGGTAAACTGGTTGATAGCGGCGAAGCTCAGCGAGTGCCAGAGCAGGACCATGATCGCCAGCGTGGCGGAAAGGATGGTTTTTTTCATGATGGTTCCTGTTAATCGGTGGTTAGGGGTGAGGTTTGAATCAACATTGAAAAGTTAGAGAATCATTGGCGCAGAACAAACGGTAGCCGGCATGATTTCGGGTCAGGGGTCCGCCGGGTATCCGAAAACCGTCGGGTTTGTGCCGCGATGTTACGGTTTATGCTTTTTTTTGTTGTCGATAAGAACAGGGCGGTAAAGTTCGAAATTGTTCAAAATCGTGCACAAGCCCTTGCTGACCGTGGTCTGGGGTTCTTCGCAGATGGTGACATTCAGCCCGGTTTCGGACTGGATTTTCTTGTCGATGCCGGCCAACAGCGCGCCGCCTCCCGTCAGATAGATGCCGCGTTCGAGGATGTCAACGGCGACATCAGGCTTGTCGGCAAGGACTTCGATGCACTTTTTGATTGCCGTTACGACCTCCTGCAGGGAGGTTGTTATGATCTCCCGGAGTTCCACGGTACTCACCTCCTGCGTATCAGGAAAGCCGGTCAGCAGGTTGAAGCCTTTGACGGTCAACCGGCTTTCCCGGTCAGGCCTGTCGGTGGTGGTGATGTTCAGTTTGATATGTTCGGCGGCATATTCACTGATGGCCAGATTGTTTTTCTCTCTCAGGCTCTCGATGATCGCATTATTGATCTGGTTGCCTGAAATGGAAAGCGATTCTCCAGAGACAACGCCCCCAAGCGAGATGACGGTGATCTGCGTGGTGCCGGCTCCCAAGTTGACAATCAGGCTTGCGACCGGCTCGAACGGGTTGATGCCGGCGCCTATTGCCGCGGCTATCGGCTCAAGAACCAGATAGGCCTCTTTTGCCCCCAGATGTTCGGCCATATCGAAGAAAGCGCGCTTTCCGACTTCGGTTATGCCGTAAGGTATGCTTATCACAAGCCGGTGAATGCCAAAGAGAATCCTGGGTTTGACATGGTGCAGCAGTTCCCTGAAGAGTTTCTGCACATTCTCGTAATCACCTATGATGCCTTTGCTTATCGGCATGATGGTCTGGATGCCCGGATGCATTTTCTGGTGCATGTTGAGCGCATCGTGTCCAAAAGCAAGCAGCTCGCCGGATTCACTTTCAACAGCGACAATCGTCGGCTCATTGACAACGATTCCCTGATCCTTTATGCACATCAGGGTGTTTGCCGAGCCGGGATCAAGACCAAGATCGATGAAGGTTTCTATGTTCAGGACGTTTCCCAAGATCATCGCTCAGGTTAGTTTGTTGTTGAAGAACTGCTGATGCCGATGGTGTCCTATGGACTCTGGTACAGAGAAGAGACGGGGATTCAAGTCTCAATATATGGTATTATTACTTTAGCCAAGCATTTTCTATCTCAGGCGGTATGGGGCAAGGCTCTCACTGATGCTTTTTCAGCATTGCGGCCATAAGCAGAGCTGGCACATGAAGCCTGCAAGGCGGAGCGGGTGGTTTTTCAGATGCTTCCTGCTCGGGCGGTTTTTGTCAGTCCAGGATGGTGACGCAGTTGGCTTTTTTGGGCGGAGTTTCCGGGTACGGTTCCGCCGGGTAGCCGAATGCGGCTGCGGCGTAGGGCTGGTAGCCTTCGGGGAAGGTGACGCCGAGCTCTTCGAATGCAGCTTTGCCTTTGTCGGTGGCGTAATACATCATGACGGCGTTGGTCCAGCAACTGCCGATGCCGAGCGAGGTGGCGGCGATCATCATGTTTTCCATCGCCAGCGTGCAGTCGTTCTGCGGGGCAAGGGCATCGGGGTCACCTGAGATGATCACGAGCATCGGGGCGCGGTAGAAGACGCTGAAACCGGCCATTTTTGCGACTTCTCTCAGGGCGCTGTTCTTTGATTCGATGAATGCGGTGATGCAGTGCTCTTCAAGATCATCGAGGAGTTCTCGGTTGCGGATGACCGTGAAGTGCCAGGGTTGCTGGTTCATGGCGGTGGGCGCATGGCGGGCAGCTTCGAGCATGAGGTCGAGTTCAGCTTCACCGACCGGATCGGGACGGTAGGCGCGCACGCTGCGCCGCCTGAGAATGGTGCTGATGGTTTCGTTCATGACAGTCTCCTTGTTGGGTATCCTGAAACACGGCATTCCTGCCCGATTGCTTTTCAACGTGCCGGAATGCCGTGTTATCCGGCAGAGAACGAAGCTGCCTGAGGGGGCGACGCCTCAGGGCGTTTTCACATGGATTCCCTGCTGCGGTTTCGGGTCGAACACCTGATAGTTTTTATCCACATGCAGATCGGCCAGAGGCATCAGCGAGCGCACGTGATGGTGTTCCCGTTCGAGTACACTCCAGCGGTAGCCATCGGTCGGCTCCTTGCAGCGAAGCAACTGGCTCAGCTTCGTTTCGTGATAGGTCAGGTCGATGAACACCCGCAGGTCGACGCCTTCTGTTCTGATGGCATACAGCCCGTCGATCACGAGCACCTGAATCTTGCTGAAATCGGTGACCAGTTGATCGACATCGTCGGTTATGATGTCGATGCAGGGCACGGTTACCCTGCGGTTGTTTCGGAAATCCTCGATGTTCTGATGGAGCGTATCCCAATCATACTCATCAACGCCGACGACTTCATAATTGCTGCTGATCCGGTGTTCGCGCCGTTCAAGCGGATGAACGCGGTAATAATTGTCGGTATGCAGAATTTTGACGCGAATGTTCAGCGCCTTGAGCAGAATGGCAAGCGAATGGGAGATCTCCGATTTCCCGGCTCCCGATTCGCCCGAAATGGCGACGACGAACTTGCTGCCCGCCTGCCCACTCTCTGGCTGCTTCATATCTGCCAGCAGTCGTTCGAGAATGGCTTTGGCTGCTGATTTGTGCTGATCGTTGATGAGTAAAACGTCTCCGAGCATAGCAGGTACGGTCTTGTACTTATCGGCGCTATTACCGGTGCGCCTTATAATAAAAAAGTAAGGTTTTTCTCCGGGAAATTAACAACGGAAAATAGGGGAGAGGACGCACTGACAAGCGGCTTGCCCGTGGCTGATGGGTGATTTGCAGGGTTGGCTCATACTGCTTCGATAGTTACCGCTTTGCCTGTTGGCAGAGTCCCGACGCTTTTTTCTTGCTTTTTTATGGATTCTTATGGCTTTGCCAGATTTGATCCGCTTGATGCGGATGGTGTTTTTCGCGGTAGCGTTGACCAAAAGATAGACGTTATCCCTGCCGACGCGGATATCGCATTTGCGAATGGCGAGGCTGTCGATGCGCAGGTCGATGGTTCTGCCGGCTTTGGCTTTGGAGACGGCAGTGGTGATGATTGTCGGCAGGCGGTCGACGATCGAACCGATCTGCAAGTTCAGCCTTGTGGCGATGCTGTCGCGGATGGCGTCGTGCATGACGAGTTCCCCGGTGCTGATGATCGGGTTGCCGGTGTCGATAGAGTAGTCGAAATGGTCGATGCCGATGGTGTGGGTCGATACGTCATAGCGTGGCTGCCCGCTCATGATGACGTGCCCTTTCAGGTCGTGGTCGGTCATGATGGCCACCGAGAGCCCTCTCGAAGAGCCATAGGCGTTGACGCTCCGTACGATGACGTCATAATCCGACCGGTGGAAACTCCGGTTCATGAAGAAGTCATTGAGCTGCTGGTTGATGCTGGTGAACGGCGCCACGGCGTAGAAGTTGACATCGGAGATGGTCGAGATGCTGTCTTTGGGCGTTTGGCGGAAGCGCGGCAGGCGGTTTGGTGGTCGAATTGCTGTCGTGTCGGTCAGCACTGTCATGGTTGTCGTGATCCGGGTGTTGCAGACGATGGCTTTTCTGTTCAGAGCGATTTTTCCGCTGATGTCTTCGCAGTGGAAACGCAACCAGACGGGAAGCGGCTTGCGGGTGAGCACGATCGGCTTCTGCAAATCTCTCCAGACGCCTCTGACGGTGGGCGAGAGGCTTGCCGCTTTGTTGATTTCGGTATCGAGCAAGGCGGTCAGGCCGCGCTTGTTGTCGCTGAGCAGGGTGTCGAGGTCTGCCCGGATGTGCTTGCGGAAAGGCCCGATTTTTACCACCGGCTCCTTTTCCCACTTGACCTCCACGATTTTGAAGTGCGTCCGGAGATGCCAGCGCCGGTCGAGTGCGATCGGCGTCGAGAAGGTGACGACCGCTTTGGCGCGCACCGGCCCCACCAGCAGTTTGGCGAGAAACTTGCCGAAGCGACTGTCGGTGAGCCGCGCTTCCGCCGAGACCGGAAAGGTGCAGATCAGCCTCTGGCCGTTCGAACTGATGGTGATGTTCTCATCTCTGGTCAGGGCGAGGCTGATCTGCTCTTTGTGCTTTTTCTGCAGCCACAGGTCGGCGTTCAGGAAGTTGCCGCGAATCTTGCCGTTCAGGTAGTTGGCCAGCACCGCGTGTTCGATGCTGATTGGCACGTTGAACAGCGATGACGGCTGTTCGAGCTCAACCTCAGTGGTCAGGGGAACGGGAGGCTTGGTCTTGAGGATAGTGAAGCTGTGGTACAGCCAGAAGCCGAGCCCTGTGAGAAGGGCGAGGACGAAACCGGTGATGAGGAGGGCTTTTTTCATCTTGCCTGTTTTCCGGATGGATATCGGCAATACCTGGATAACTCCTGAAGTACTCTTGAAATAGTATACCGATTCCCGCTGCGGCTTCAAAATAGCCGTTGGTTTGGCCGGAAACCATGAGCGCCCGGTTTGCGTTCGGGCAGGTAAGATCGATGAACTTTATCCATTCCGTTATGACGACCTATCGTATTGCCGTGCTTGTCGGCAGCATCAGGAGCGAGTCGCTGAACCGCAAACTTGCCGATGCACTTATCCGGTTCGCACCACCCGATTTTACGTTTCATCACCTGAAGATCGACGACCTGCCTCTGTACAATCAGGATGAGGAAGAGCACCCGCCTGAAGCCGTGCAGCGCCTGCGCCGCGAGATTCGCGAGGCGGATGGCCTCTTGATCGCCACGCCCGAGTATAACCGCTCGATTCCCGGCGTGCTCAAAAACGCCATCGACCACGGCTCGCGTCCCTGGGGGCACAACGCCTGGGCGGGCAAGCCGGCAGGCATCATCGGTCTGTCAACGAGTGCTTGCGGTACGGCGCTGGCCCAGCAGCATTTGCGCAATATCCTCGCCGTGCTCGACGTCCCGACGATGGCGCAGCCAGAAGCCTTCATCCAGCATCGCGATGACCTCTTCGACGCCGACGGCGGCATCGGCCCCGGCAGCCGCGATTTTCTGCAGGGGTGGATGGATCGGTTTGCTACGTGGGTGAGGCTGCACGTGGGGGGATGAGCGCGAGGGTTACTTCGCGGTTTTTTTCTGTTCAAGCAAAGCGTTGAGGTTGTTTCTGTGCAGTATTGTTTTCGGATGATTGGGGCCGAGCGCTTTTTCGTCGATAGCGATGGCGCGTCGGTAAAGCGGTTCGGCTTCATCGTATCTGCTTTTATTGCCTAGTAAAACCGCCAGATTGTTGAGTGTGTTGGCAACGTCCGGGTGATTGGGGCCGAGTGATTTCTCCCTGATAGCGAGAGCGCGTCGGTAAAGCGGTTCGGCTTCATCGTATCTGCTTTTATTGCCTAGTAAAACCGCCAGATTGTTGAGTGTGGTGGCAACACCAGGATGATTGGGGCCGAGTGATTTCTCCCTGATAGCGAGAGCGCGTCGGTAAAGCGGTTCGGCTTCATCGTATCTGCTTTTATTGTCTAGTAAAGCCGCCAGATTGTGGAGTGTGTTGGCAACGTCCGGGTGATTGGGGCCGAGTGATTTCTCCCTGATAGCGAGAGCGCGTCGGTAAAGCGGTTCGGCTTCATCGTATCTGCTTTTATTGCCTAGTAAAACCGCCAGATTGTTGAGTGTGGTGGCAACACCAGGATGATTGGGGCCGAGCGCTTTTTCGTCGATAGCGATGGCGCGTCGGTAAAGCGGTTCGGCTTCATCGTATCTGCTTTTATTGCCTAGTAAAACCGCCAGATTGTTGAGTGTGTTGGCAACGTCCGGGTGATTGGGGCCGAGCGCTTTTTCGTCGATAGCGATGGCGCGTCGGTAAAGCGGTTCGGCTTCATCGTATCTGCTTTTATTGTCTAGTAAAACCGCCAGATTGTTGAGTGTGTTGGCAACGTCCGGGTGATTGGGGCCGAGTGATTTCTCCCTGATAGCGAGAGCGCGTCGGTAAAGCGGTTCGGCTTCATCGTATCTGCTTTTATTGTCTAGTAAAGCCGCCAGATTGTTGAGTGTGGTGGCAACACCAGGATGATTGGGGCCGAGTGATTTCTCCCTGATAGCGAGAGCGCGTCGGTAAAGCGGTTCGGCTTCATCGTATCTGCTTTTATTGCCTAGTAAAACCGCCAGATTGTTGAGTGTGTTGGCAACGTCCGGGTGATTGGGGCCGAGTGATTTCTCCCTGATAGCGAGAGCGCGTCGGTAGAGCGGTTCAGCGTCGCGGTAGTTGCCCTGATCGGCCAGCAAATTCGCCAGATTGTTCAGGCGAATTGCTACGTTCGGATGATTGGGGCCGAGGGCTTTTTTGTCGATAGCGAGAGCGCGTCGAAAGAGCGGCTCGGCTTCGTCGTATCGCCCCATTTTCCAGAGTATGGTTGCATGGGCATCGAGATAGAGCGGGTTTTCGTCCTCGGTGGCGGCGGCTTTTTTGTAGTAGCGTTCGGCTTCCGGGTAGTTGATTTGCAGTTCGTAGTTCTGGCCTTGCAGGTAGTCCACTCTGGCGAGGTCCTGGCGCAACTCCGCGTGCTTGTTGCGGAACTCTGCCAGCAGGCGGTTGACCTGGTCGTAGTCGAAGTTGTCCCGCGCGGCTTCGATTTTTGGAAATAGTGATTTCAACTGAGCGCTGGCTGTTTCTTGTTTGACCAGCTCAAAATCCCGTTCAGCTTTTTCAGCGCGTTCGAGAGCTTTCTGAACATTATCCCAAAGTGTGATGTGCTCCCGTTCGGTCAGCGCTTCATACGGCTTTTTGTAGATGTTCTGAACAATCCGTAAAAAGGCCGGATTGCTTTTTGCTGCTTTTGTGTTTTGCTGAAGCGCAAGCTGCTTGAGTTTGCGAATCTCCCGCATGACTTCCCCATGCTGCTGTTTGCTTGCGCCATGATACACATTGACATCTCCGTCCGTAACGATATTGCCGCTTCCATTGATAATGGCTTTTGTCGGGGCGGCATTCAGGACGGATGGCATTGCGAGCGTGAGTGCTATCGCGTTGACAAGAATGCCAGTTTTGACCAGTTTTATCATTCTTTTTCCCCCTGAATCGTTACGTCGCCGCCAGCCTTGATGTTGTTATCACCGTTGATGATGGTGACATCGCCACTGTTTCCTTGAACGGACTGAGATGCTGGGGGTGTCGATGGCGCGGTTTGCGCCGATACTGGAGGTTTTGCAGGAACTGGTTCCGATTTTGAAGAATTCAGCCAGTCGAACCCGCCAGTTATGAGTGCTACGATGATAGTTACAATGCCACCGATGATCGCGATTTTCACTTCTGTTTTCATTGACGTGGGGAATTGAGGTTAAAACAGCAAAAACCTTAACAGTCTTAAGATAATACGGAAATACTGCGCGGGCAACGGGTTCAGATGGGCGTGGGTTGGGAGAAATCACGTGGGTTGGGAAGAGGGCAGCCGCAAGGGACTGCCCCTACGAAAGATTGTTTATTTCCCGAATGTGTCGATGGTTAAAAAATCGAGTCCTTGCCTTTCCATCTAATCACATAAAATCCCATCGAAGATCCTCTACGGCACCAGATACAAGTGGTCGTAGTGAATTACCGGTTTGTGGCCTTTCTGCCCCATCGCGGATTTGGCTTTTTCGGCGGAGCAGGAGGCCATGCCGTAGCCGATGACTTCGCGCTTCTCCGAGCAGATGCGGATGACGTCGCCGCGCTGGAATGAGCCTTCGACTCCGGTGATGCCGATGGGTAGAAGGCTGGTGGCACGTTCGGGGGAGGTGAGGGCGTCGATGGCGCCCTGATTGATGACGACGGCTCCTTTTTCCAACCCTTCGCTGTGGGCGACCCAGCGTTTGCGGCTGTGCTTGGCTTTCTGGGCAAGGAATTTCGTGCCGACGCGTTCGCCCTGCACGATGGTCTGCAAAATGCCGGGAGCGGTGCCGTTGGCGATGTGCACGGTGATGCCGAGCCGCGAGAGCTTGTGAGCGATGTTACACTTGGTGAGCATGCCGCCGCGTCCGAACTCCGATTTGCCGGGGCGGATGTACTGGCTGAAGTTCTTCGAACCGGGGTCGATCTCCTCGATCACCGGATTATCTTCGCTCTGCATGTCGAACAGTCCGTCTACGTTGGAGAGGATGATGTGCGCATCGACCTGCAACATCGAGGCGATCAGCCCGGAGAGTTCGTCGTTATCGGTGAACATCAGCTCAGTGACCGCCACCGCATCGTTCTCGTTGACAATGGGCACGATTTTCTGATCGAGCAGCGCCTCGAAGCAGGTGCGCATGTTGAGGTAGTGCTGGCGGTCGCGGAAATCGCCCTTGGTGACGAGGAGTTGCGCGCCGAGCATTCCGTGCTTTTCGAAGCGGTCGTTGTAGGCGTTGATGAGCCGGATCTGCCCGGTGGCGGCGAGCACCTGCCGCTTCTCGACCGGAGTGAGCCCGCCGGTGAGCGACACGATGCCCCGGCCGGCGCCTACAGCGCCCGACGAGACAAGAATCACCTCCACGCCGTCCTTTGCCAGCGCTGCGATTTGCGCTGTCAGGCTGTCGAGGATGGCCGGGTCGAGCCTGCCGTCGCGGCCTGTGATGACGTTCGTGCCGACCTTGACGACGATTCGTTTATAAACCGGGTGGTGGTGACTCATGCCTTACTTCATGATTTCCTGACTGAAATGCAAACCTGCAATGCCGACGATCACCAGAATCAGCGAGACTACCTTGAGCGTGTTCATTCCCTCGCCGAACCAGAGTACGCCAATCGCCGTGATGAGTGCCGTGCCGAGCGCCGACCAGATAGCGTAGGCGAAGCCGATGGGCATCGTCCTGAGCGTCAGCGTGAGGAAAGTAAGACTCAGGGCGTAAAAAACGAAAATCATTGCTGATGGCAGCGGTTTGGTGAAGCCCTCCGAGAGCTTCATGCTGGTGGTGCCGGAGACTTCGGCGACGATGGCGAGGATGAGGTAGAGCCAGGGCATGGTGTCCGTGAGTTCAGGCGTTCTCGTTGTGTTTCTCGTCGACCCTCCGGACGCAGGCCTCCTTGTCAATGCACTCGCCGAAGAGCTGCAGGCTGAAGCTGCCGAGCGAGTATCCGTGCTCGGTGCAGAGCTTTTCCATCATGCCGGCAAGTTCCGTGCTCGTGGCCTCCGAAACCTTGCCGCACTTGAGGCAGATGATGTGCAGGTGGTCGGCGACACCCCACGATTTTTCGTAGTGCGTGTGCTTGTGGCCGAGGTCGATCTTGGTGACGAGGTTGTACCGGAACAGCAGATCGAGGGTGTGATAAACCGTGGCGCGCGAGATGCCCACGCCTTGCTCGCGAAGCCGGACAAACAGCTCGTCGGCGTCGAGGTGCGTGTTGGAGCGGTAGATTTCCCGCAGCACGCTCAGGCGCTCCTGGGTGCACCGGAGCCCCTCCTCCTTCATGTACGATTTGAAAAGCGCTTCGACCTTCGCGATCGTGTCGCTGCCCGTTTGTTTCACGATGTTCTTGCTGTCAGTATTTCGTGTTTTCAATTTTTCCAATGTATTGTTTTTCTGCGAATTCCCTGTGAACCATGAAGGCGGCGGAGCGGGAAGAGCCGGACGGAAAAGAGCGCTGAAAACCGTACATTAGACGACTATTATTCCAATGTGCCGGCTGAGCGGTTGAGTGCCGCTGGAGTGTGTGGGCAACTATTTTGGAGTTAACAGGGTTATCTTCAGGAAAAGCTCTACCCTTTTGCTTTTGCAAGAGTTAACGGGCTATCCAAAGTTAAAGAGCAGTACGCAATGATTTTACCGATTAACACCTATAGCGATCCGGTTCTGACGGCGAAAGCCAAGCCTTTGAAAGGGGTGGATTCGTCGATCAGGGAGCTGATTGCCGATATGTTCGATTCGATGTACAAAGCACCCGGTATCGGGCTTGCCGCGCCGCAGGTAGGCCATTCGCTGCGCCTGCTTGTGGTCGATATTTCCACGATCAAGGAGTATGCCGATTACAAACCGATGGTGGTCATCAATCCGCGCATCGTCTCGGTTGCGGGCCGCAACGCGATGGAGGAGGGGTGCCTCAGCGTGCCCGGTGTGGCTGGTGACGTCGTCCGTCCGTCGAAAATTACGCTGCATTACCGTGACGAGAAGTTCGAGGAGCATACCGAAGAGTTCAGCGACATGATGGCTCGCGTGCTTCAACATGAGATCGACCATCTCGACGGTACGCTGTTTGTCGACCGTATGGAAAAGCGCGATCGCCGGAAGGTTCAGAAAACGCTCGACGCCATCAAGCAGGGGCGCGTGAAAACGAGCTATCCGATTGCCCCCCATGCGCCAAAAATAGCTGTGGAGGCCTGAGGAGTGGCGTTGAGAGTGGTTTTTATGGGCACGCCACAGTTTGCCGTGCCTTCGTTACGTCGTATCGTCGCCATGAGTCCCGAGTTCGAAACCGTGCTCGTTGTGACCGGATGCGACAAGCCTCGCCGCAGCAAGAATTCACCGCCCGAGCCGACGCCGGTCAAGCAGGCCGCGCTCGAACTGGGCCTTCCGGTGTTCGAGGCTGACGATGTGACGACTCCGGAGTTTGCAGAGAAGGTCGCCGAGTCGAAACCCGATGTGATCGTGGTGGCCGCGTTCCGCATTCTTCCGCCTGCCGTCTTCGAACTGCCGCCGCTCGGCACCTTCAATCTGCATGGTTCGCTGCTGCCCGCTTACCGCGGTGCGGCTCCCGTCAACTGGTCGATCATCAACGGTGATGCCGAAACCGGCGTGACCACCTTTTTCCTCCAACAATCGGTCGATACTGGCAACATTATTACCTCGGACAGTACGCCGATTGGCCCGGAAGAGAACGCTTCCGAGTTGCTCGAAAGGCTCTCGGAGATCGGTGCGGGCACGCTTGAACGCACGCTGCGCATGATCGCTTCCGGCTCTGTCACGCCCGAGAAGCAGGATGACCGACTCGCCACCAAAGCACCGAAGCTTCATCGCCGGAACACTCGCATCGACTGGAACCAACCGGTGCAACGCCTGCACGACTTCATCCGTGGCCTCGCCATGAGACCAACCGCCTGGACCACCTTTGGCGGCAAGAACCTCAAAATCTACCGGGCCCGTCCGTTCGATGGCGCTGAGTCATCGGAAGCTCCGGGTATGCTCCGCATCGAGGACGGGCGCCTGCTTGTTGCCGGTTCGGACGGCTGGCTTGAGTTGCTTACCGTTCAGGCCGAGGGCAAGAAAGCGATGGAGGCGGAATCGTTCGCTCGCGGGCTGCGGTTCGGGGACGAACCCTTGCGTTTCGAATAGCCCGCCCATCACAATCCGCTGCATGGTCACGTTTTTCTTCGTATATTTAATGATTTGATAATTTGGCTCAGGTCGGTCATTCGGCCGGGCCGTTTCGCAATTACTTTCACTTTTCAGGACAGACACGTATGCCTCCGTCAGGAACAGAAGTCGGCATGATCAGAAACTTCTGCATTATCGCCCATATCGACCACGGTAAATCGACCCTTGCCGACCGGCTTCTCGAAGCAACCCAAACCCTCGCCCGCAACCAGATGTCCACCGCCCAGGTGCTGGACGACATGGATCTGGAGCGCGAACGTGGCATCACCATCAAGAGCCACGCTGTGCAGATGATCTACAAATCGAGCGACGGCAAGGAGTATACGCTCAACCTGATCGACACGCCTGGCCACGTCGACTTCAGCTACGAGGTTTCGCGCTCGCTGGCCGCCTGTGAAGGCGCGCTCTTGGTCGTCGATGCCACCCAGGGCGTCGAGGCGCAGACCATCGCCAACCTGTACCTGGCCATCGAGGCCGGGCTTGAGATTATTCCGGTCATCAACAAGATCGACCTGCCTTCGTCCGATGTCGAAGGCGTGGCCCGGCAGATCATCGACCTGATCGGTGTCAATCGTGATGAAATTCTCCAGGTGTCGGCCAAAGCTGGCATCGGCATCGGCGAGCTGATGGAGGCGATCGTGCAGCGGATTCCCGCACCGGCTGACAACCGACAGCTGCCGCTTCGTGCGCTGATCTTCGACTCGGTGTTCGATGCCTATCGCGGCGCAGTGGCTTACATCAGGATTGTCGATGGTGTGCTGAAAAAGGATGACAAGGTTCGCTTTTTCGCCAACGGAAAGGAGTTCTACGCCGACGAAATCGGCACCATGAGCCTCAAGCGCCAGCCGAAAAACGTGCTCGAAGCGGGCAATGTGGGCTACCTGATCTGCTCGATCAAGGATGTGAAAGATGCCAAGGTCGGCGATACAGTCACGCTGGTGGAAAATCCCGCCTCGGAACGGCTTGCCGGTTACAAGGATGTGAAACCGATGGTCTTCAGCGGTCTCTATCCGGTCGAGTCGAACGATTTCGAAAACCTGCGCGAATCGCTCGAAAAGCTTTCACTGAACGACGCTTCGCTGGTCTACACGCCCGAAACTTCGGCGGCGCTCGGTTTCGGCTTCCGCTGCGGCTTCCTCGGCCTGTTGCACATGGAGATCATCCAGGAACGGCTTGAACGTGAGTATGGCGTCAACATCATCACCACGGTGCCGAACGTGGAGTACCGCGTGGTGATGACCAGCGGCGAGACGGTCGAGGTTGACAACCCCTCGCAGATGCCTGAATCGACCAAGGTCAATTGGATCGAGGAGCCGTATGTGTCGATGCAGATCATCACCATGTCGGAGTACATCGGCAACATCATGAAGCTCGGCATGGATCGCCGTGGCGAGTACAAAAACACCGACTATCTCGATACTTCGAGGGTGAGCATGCACTTCGAGTTCCCGCTGGGCGAGGTTGTGTTTGACTTCCACGACAAGCTCAAGTCGATCTCTAAAGGCTACGCTTCGATGGACTACGAGTACATCGGCTATCGCCGCTCCGATCTTGTCAAGCTTGACGTGCTGCTCAACGGTGAGCCGGTCGATGCGCTGTCGTCCATCGTGCACCGCTCGAAGTCCTACGAGTGGGGCCGCAAGCTCTGCTCGAAGCTCAAGGGCATCATTCCGCGCCAGATGTACGAAGTGGCTATCCAGGCGGCAATCGGCAGCCGGGTCATCGCGCGTGAGACCATTTCAGCCATGCGCAAGAACGTGCTCGCCAAGTGCTACGGCGGTGACATCAGCCGTAAGCGCAAGCTGATCGAGAAGCAGAAAGAGGGCAAGAAGCGCATGAAGCAGGTCGGCCGCGTCGAGGTGCCGCAGGAGGCCTTCCTTGCCGTCCTGAACATCGACGAATGAGGTTCATCGCATAAGGAAAAATCATGCCGGTTGCGCTGGAACCGTTTTTGGATGACGTCTCATCCTTCGTGTGTCCGAAAGGTTTATGTCGGCAATGCCAGAAAATTATTGACAGAACGTGAAACAAAACAGTACCAACTCCAAAGGAAGCAGTCAGAAATCCCAATCGAGAGAGTGGTTCGAGGCGCTGATCATCGCGGCGCTGGTGGCGATGGTTCTTAGAATGTTCGTCGTCGAGTCGTACCGGATTCCAACCGGCTCGATGGAAAAAACGCTGCTTGCCGGTGATTTTCTGTTTGTCAACAAGTTCGTTTATGGCGCCAAGGTGCCGTTTACCGATATCCATTTGCCGAAAGTTGATGACGTCAAGCGCGGGGACATCATCGTCTTCAAGTTCCCCCGTGACCGCAGCCTGAACTACATCAAGCGCTGCGTGGCGTTGCCGGGCGATACGCTTCAGATCAAGGAGCAGAAGCTTTACGTCAACGGCAAGCTCTCGCCGCTACCGCCCCATGCGCAGTTCATCGGCGAAAAAATGCCGCCAGGCGTGCCCGACTACCAGATTTTCCCGGCCATGAGCGACTACAACAAGGATAACTACGGCCCGATACGAATTCCGCGCAAGGGCGACGTTGTCAAGCTGACGATGCGCACCATTCCTCTGTATCGCGATATGATCGAGGAAGAAGGTCATTCGGTTAGTCTGTCGGGCGATCAGATATTCATTGATGGTGTGCCCGCCGATCATTATTCCATTGAGAAGGACCACTATTTCGCCATGGGCGATAACCGCGACAACAGTCTTGACAGTCGTTACTGGGGATTTCTGTCAGACAGCGATCTGGTGGGGCAGGCTATGATGGTGTACTGGTCATGGGATCCCGATCTGCCGCTGCTGTTCGATCCGGTCGAAAAGATTACTTCAATTCGCTGGGATCGAATCGGTTTGGTGGTTCACTGAGCGGCGTGAGAGAGAATCTTTTTGGCGACTTTCTGCATGGAGTGCAGTTCATCGGATGGCCTGAACGGCAGAAAACTCAGCTCCGGCCAGTCGATCCTGAGTTCAGCAATTTGCAGGTTAGCCTGTCTGGTGCCCTGGTTTTCAGGAGCTTCGAGTGGTGAGAGCTCCAGCTTTTTGAGGATGATCGAATTGAGGCAGGGGCCTGTTCTGAGTGAATGTACATCAAGCTGGTAGCGCTGGCCGGTTTCAGAAATGAACACCTGTTTCAGATGCCGCTTGAAAGCGTTGTCGAGCCAGAGATTGGTTCCCAGCCAAACCAGAACGTAGGCCAGGGTAAAGATCATTCCCGGTGAAAGTATGAATGCGGTCAACCATTTTTGGACTGGTCCGCGCTTTTTTTTCATGTCCTCAGGTGCCTTATTATAGCAATGGGAAAACCAGAGTAATGATATGATTTTTTTACCTTATCGCAGCAAGCAATAATTCATGATCAGATCTTTTGCGGACAATGCGGCTGGCCAGTACGGAGCGCCGTCGTTTATTCTGAAGCCTCTCGTCAGAACCTTCCAGGCCGATACCGAGACGCCGGTTTCGGTCTATCTCAAACTTCAGCGTCCCTACTCCTGCCTGCTCGAATCGGTCGAGGGTGAGGAGCGTCTGGCCCGTTTCTCCTATGTCGCCATCGACCCCGTGGCTGTGCTCAAGGGTAGAGTCGATGGAGAGGCCACGCTTGACGTGCTCGACACGCGTTTTGATGCGCTTTCGTCAATTGTGCAGGAAGAAAGCGATTTGCGTACCATCGTCGATCGTTGCATGGCGATGTTCTCTTCCGAAGAGCAGCCGCGCAGCAAGAGCGGGTCGCAGCAGATGAGCACCTCCGGGGTTTTCGGTTACTTCGGGTATGATACCATGCACCTGATCGAGCGGATTCCCTCGCCGGAATTGCCCGATCCCGCCGGAATGCCCGACCTCTGTCTGCTGTTTTGCGATACGCTGGTCATTTTCGATAACGTGATGCGCAAGCTCTACCTGGTGGCTAATTATCTGGATGAAGCTGATCGCGCACGCGCCGAGCGCAAGATCGACGAGCTTGCTGCGCTGATGCAGAAGCCGCTCGATCCCGATCTGGTGACGCTCAAGCCCGAACTGCCGGAGCCGGTCGTCTCGAACACCACACGCGAGGAGTATTACGAGAAGGTGCTGAAGGCCAAGGAGTATATCCTGAGCGGCGACATTTTCCAGGTACAGATTTCGCAGCGCCTGAAGCGCAAACTGCACACCCGCCCGTTCGACGTCTATCGCGTGCTCCGGACGATCAACCCGTCGCCGTACCTCTATTTCTTCGATTTTGACGATTTCCACGTGGTCGGCTCTTCTCCCGAGCTGCTGGTCAAGGTGGAGCGCGACCATGCCGGTCGCAGGATCGTCGATACCCGACCGATTGCCGGTACGCGGCGTCGCGGCGAGAGCTTCGAGGATGATGAACGCATCGCAAAGGAGCTGCTCTCCGACGAGAAGGAGCGCGCCGAGCACCTGATGCTTATCGACCTGAGCCGCAACGACATCGGGCGCATCGCCAAAATCGGTACCGTCGAGACCAACGAAATGATGGTGATCGAGAAATACTCGCATGTCATGCACATCGTCAGCAATGTCCGGGGTGAGCTGCAGGACGGCCTGAGCGCGATGGACGCCTTCTGGTCGTGCTTCCCGGCCGGCACGCTGACCGGTGCGCCCAAAGTGCGCTCGATGGAGATCATCTACGAACTGGAAAAGGAGAAGCGCGGCTTATACGGTGGCGCGGTTGGGTACCTCGATTTCCGTGGCCAGTTGAACACGGCGATTGCCATCCGCACGATGGTCATCAGCGACGGCATAATCTACTTCCAGGCGGCAGGCGGCATCGTGGCCGATTCGACGCCCGAGTTCGAATACGAAGAAACCATGAACAAGATGAGGGCTGGTCTGACTACCCTCGAAAGTATTGAGACATCTTCCTGATTAACCTCAACACTTGATGCACTATGAAAAAGAAACGAATGATGTTCAAGTCAGCAGCGCTTGTTTCCGTCGGCGCAATCGCCGGAGCGCTTGCATTTTCCAATCTCGATTTTTCGTTTAACGCCAAAGATGGCGGCCTCTTTACGGTTGCCAACCATGCAAACACCAGTGTTGCCGCCGAAAGTCTGCGAAACCATCCCATCAGAACGCTCAATGATTTCAATGAGGCCTTTGTCGACATTGCTGAATCGGCTACGCCGTCGGTAGTGACCATTTATACCGAAAAGGCCATCGAGCGGAGGATTATGACACCGTTTGACTTTTTCGGCAAGTCGTTCGGTGAGCTGTTCGACACTCCCTTTTCTGATCAGTCCCACGCTCGGAAAGAGGTGATTCACGGACTTGGTTCCGGCGTTATCGTCAGTCGTGACGGGTACATTCTGACCAACAATCATGTGATCGACAAAGCCGATTCCATTTCGGTTATGACGGACGACAACCGAAAATTCACGGCAAGGATTATCGGTAAGGATCCTCGCACCGATCTGGCTGTGCTGAAAATCGACGCCAAGGGCCTCAAAGCCATCGCTATCGGCGACAGCGACAAGTTGCGTGTCGGTGAGTGGGTGATCGCCATCGGCAGTCCGCTTGGCAAGAACCTTGCCCGCACGGTGACGCAGGGTATCGTTAGTGCTAAAGGGCGGGTGAATGTTGGCGTGACCGATTACGAAAATTTTATTCAGACTGACGCAGCCATCAATCCCGGTAACTCAGGTGGCCCACTGGTAAACATCGGAGGAGAACTGGTCGGTATCAACACGGCCATCGCCAGCCGAACCGGAGGCTTCGAAGGGATCGGCTTCGCCGTGCCGTCCAACATGGCCTACCGGATCTATACCTCGCTGGTCAAGTACGGTAAGGTGGTGCGCGGTTACCTCGGTGCCGGCATTCAGGATATCGATGACAAGATTGCAAAAGGCCTGAATATGCAGCGTCCTGAAGGGGTACTGGTCGGTACGGTCATAAAAGGCAGTCCAGCCGAGAAAGCGGGACTGAGGACCGGTGATGTCATCCTTGAGTTTGCAGGGCAAAAAGTGAACAGTTCAGCTGAGTTGCGCAATCTGGTTGCCAGCAAGGTGCCCGATAGCACAGAGCCGATTATCATCATTCGTGATGGCGTGAAGCGAACGCTCGACGTCAAGCTTCAAGAGCAACCTGATACTCAACCTGTTTCTCGGCAAGGGCAGCAAGCACCGGCTGCAAACGAGCTGCTCGGCTTTGCCGTTGCTCCGCTGAACAAGGCGATGGCGGAGCGCTTCAATCTGAACTCCGCCGAGCATCGCATCGTGGTAAGCGCGGTTGATCGCTCCAGCCAGGCATTTATGGCCGGGCTCCGTCCGGGAGACATCATCAGATCGGTTGATCGGAAGGAGGTCGGGTCAGTTGCAGAGTTCAAGGCGATTGCCGATAAAAAGAAAAAGGGCGATTTGCTTTTCCTGCTTGTCGAGCGCGGTCCGAGCCGGATGTATTTGGCGTTTAATCTGTAATGCGCTTTGCCTGTAGGGTAAAGATTCTTAAATTGCTTGAGACGAAGTAAAGTCAGCCCGGCTGCTGACTTTACTTTTTTTGTTTGTCAAGTGTTCCATCGCTGCTGTAACGTGCGGTGATTATTCGCTCTTCAGCATTGCCAACCAAAATTATGAATTGACATGAGTGACCGCATTTATCTGACTCGGGATGGTTACAATCGGCTCAAAGAGGAACTGCATCTGTTGTCTACGCAGACTCGCAAAGAGGTCCTTGAGAAAATTGCCGAAGCCCGGTCACATGGCGATCTGAGCGAAAATGCCGAGTATGACGCTGCCCGTGAAGAGCAGTCACAGCTCGAAGCCAAAATCGGCGACCTGGAAAACAAACTGGCATCAGCCACCATTCTCGATCCGAAGCAGATCAAGACCGACCGGGTTTATATTCTTACCTCGGTGAAGCTGCGCAACCTGGACGACGAGGACGAAATTATCGAATACACCCTTGTTTCATCCGAAGAGGCCGATTCCGACCTTGGCAAGATTTCGGTGCGCTCTCCCGTCGGGCGAGCCCTGATCGGCAAGTCGGTTGGCGACAAGGTCACGATCAGCGTGCCGAAAGGTGAGCTGCATTACGAGATACTTGATATCTTTGTTAAATAAAACGTTTTACTTTTCTCATGGGAAAAAGACAGGTTATTTATACCGGCTCGCAGATCAGCGGGAACCGTGATCTGCTCGACCAGGAAATCAATCTTGTTACCACCGAACAGCGGGTGTGGCACGGGTATGTCACGGCTGTCGATCAGAACAGCATCGAGATTCGGGATGCCCGTTTCGCGAAGCACTCTTTCGAGATTTCCAATGTCGATAAAATTTACAGCGAAGTCGTAACCGATTACTGATATGCGCAGAACCATAGTTGTTGGCAACTGGAAGATGAACAACACCATTGCCGAGTCGATTGAGCTGGCGACCGCCATCGCCGAAAAGGTCGGCGCTACCAAGCCCGAATGTGAGGTCGGCATTGCGCCCACTTTTCCAGCGTTGCACGAAGTCGGCAAGACGATCGAGTGGAGTGGCGTCCAGCTTGCAGCCCAGAACTGCCATTACGAAAATGACGGGGCGTTTACCGGCGAGGTTTCGACCCGCATGCTTGCCGCCGCAGGGTGCAGCTACGTCATTCTCGGCCACTCGGAGCGCCGGCAGTTGTTCGGCGAAACCAATGAGATCGTCAACCGCAAAGTGAAGAAAGCGCTGGCCGAAGGGCTTCGCGTCATCCTGTGCGTCGGCGAGACGCTCGACGAGCGCGAGGCTGGCGTGACCGACAAGATCGTCACCGCTCAGGTTGTCGAGGGACTGGCGGACGTGTCGGACATCAGCACGCTGGTGATCGCTTACGAGCCGGTCTGGGCTATTGGCACCGGAAAGACGGCTACCAAAGAGCAGGCGCAGGACGTTCATGCCTCCATCCGCAGCACCATCGAAAAACTGTATGGTGATTCTGCTGCCCGCCATCTGCGCATCCAGTACGGCGGAAGCGTCAAGCCGTCGAATGCCGCAGAGCTGTTCGCGATGCCGGATATCGACGGCGGTTTGATTGGCGGTGCAAGCCTCAAGGTCGAAGACTTCATGGCCATTATCGAGGCTGCGGGGTAAAGAAGAAGGTCGGAAATTCAGCTTTTCAAAGGCTGCCTGTTAGCCACGGGCAGCCTTTGCTTTTTTGGGGGAAAGGGGGGGGGTAAATAGTTACATCCCTGCAGTCGTTTCCTGCGACCTTTTCATCGAGCAGAAGTCGGGGCCGCACATGGTGCAGAATTTGGCAGTGGCGGCGGTATCACCGGTAGCGGCGATGTTCTGGGCGTGGATCTGCCTTGTCTTGAGCGGATCGAGCGCCAGGCTGAACTGGTCTTCCCACTCGAAGGCGTAGCGGGCCTTGCTCATCAGCTCGTCGCGCAGCCAGGCGGTGTGGCTTCCCTTGGCGAGGTCGGCGGCGTGGGCTGCAACGCGGTGGACGATGACGCCTTCGCGCACGTCGTCGCGGTCGGGCAGGCCGAGGTGCTCTTTCGGCGTGACGTAGCAGAGCATCGAGCAGCCGAGGCTGGCGATGAGTGTACCGCCGATGGCCGAGTTGATGTGGTCATATCCCGCAGCCACGTCGGTCACGAGCGGGCCGAGGGTGTAGAACGGCGCTTCGTGGCAGTGCTTGAGCTGCAGCTCCATGTTCTCGCGGATCATGTGCAGCGGCACGTGGCCGGGGCCTTCGATCATCACCTGCACGTCGCGCTCCCAGGCGCGGAGCGTCAGCTCGCCGAGGGTTTTCAGCTCGCCGAACTGCGCGGCGTCGTTGGCGTCGCCGATGGAGCCGGGGCGGAGTGCGTCTCCGAGCGAGACCGCCACATCGTAGCTGCGGAGGATGTCGCAGATGTCGTCGAAGTGGGTGAAGAGGAAGTTCTCCTGGTTGTGGGCGCGACACCAGCGGGCCATGATTGAACCGCCGCGCGAAACGATGCCGGTCTGCCGCGCTTCGGCGTCGGGCAGCGTGGCGGCGAGAATGCCCGAGTGGATGGTGAAGTAGTCTACCCCCTGCTCGGCCTGTTCGACGAGGGTGTCGCGATAGACCTCCCAGCTCAGCTCCTCGGCTTTGCCACCCACTTTTTCGAGCGCCTGGTAGAGCGGCACTGTGCCGATCGGCACCGGCGAGTTGCGCAGAATCCATTCTCGCGTCTGGTGGATGTTCTTGCCCGTGCTCAGATCCATCACCGTGTCCGCGCCCCAGCGGCAGGCCCAGACCGCCTTTTCGACCTCCTCATCAATCGACGAGCCGAGCGCCGAGTTGCCGATGTTGGCGTTGATCTTGACCCGGAAGTTGCGCCCGATAATCATCGGCTCGATCTCCGGGTGGTTGATGTTGGCCGGAATGATCGCCCGTCCCTTCGCCACCTCATCGCGCACCATCTCCGGCGTGACCGGTTTGCCGCCGCACTTTTCGATCCACTCCTCCAGCGCCTGATTCTCGCGGATCGCCACGTACTCCATCTCCGGGGTGATGACGCCTTTGCGGGCGAAGTGCATCTGCGTGACCGCCTCACCCGATTTCGCCACGCGTGGCTTGCGCTCGCTCATCGACAGTTCACCCTTCGTCGACTCTGCCGAGCCGTTATCGAAGCCCCAGCGGTCGCGAACCGGTTCAAGTCCCTTGCGCACATCGTGCTCACCGTTGGGATCGCCGAACGGGCCGCTCGTGTCGTACAGCGGCATCGAGTTGAACGGCTCGCCCTTGCACTCGTAGGTTCTCTTGAGGGCTACCTTGCGCATGCCGACTTCAATCGGGTAGATGGTGCCATTGACGGTCATGCGGGATGATGCGGGGCCGAAAAAATGCCTGTCGGGGCAGGATGCGCTTTCTGGATTCATGGAACGGGTCTGAAAAAGGAACACAGGGCGTGTCAGCCGTAGAGGGATGGTGAAGCAGAGCAATTGGGGAGGTCTTGCTTCATCTTTCCTTGCGTCAGCATTACCTGCATCAAGTTGTAGGGGTTTGATCTCAGCTTTGCCGTTTATGCGACCGCGACAAGGCACCCCCAAGATGATTTTTACTCAAGGCACGATAACCAAAATCGGTTTGATTTCCAAAGAGGGTAAGGGGGCAGGAATCCTTGAGAAAGCGGGGGTTTTATGTAAATTATGGCCTCGTTTGACGAGCAGGCTTCCAGGCAGTTTCAATCCTTTTTTCCCGGCTCTTCATGAATAAATTTTTTCGGGTTTTCAATCTTGTCCGGCTCTCGCTGTTTCAGATAGGGTTCGGCATCATGCTCGGCTTCGTGCAGGATAT
The DNA here is from genome assembly GCF_000020505.1 of Chlorobaculum parvum NCIB 8327. Taxonomy (NCBI): domain Bacteria; kingdom Pseudomonadati; phylum Chlorobiota; class Chlorobiia; order Chlorobiales; family Chlorobiaceae; genus Chlorobaculum; species Chlorobaculum parvum. The sequence continues at coordinate 1,685,779 of NC_011027.1, read as the reverse complement.
TCTGAACCGGGTCATGATTAAGGAGTTGTTTCTTCCTGCCACCATCGCGCTTGGTCTGATCAGCCTGAAAGAGCTGCTCGCTATCCTCGGCGTCAAGGTGTGGGCGGGCAACCTCTCCGACCGGCACAGTATTTTCGGTTATCGCCGCACGCCGTACGTGCTCATTGGCCTGGTGAGCTGCATCGTTTCGTTCATCCTCGCCCCGACGGCGGCCTACGAAGTACAGCTCGACGGGACGGGGAACCTCTTGAGCATCATCGGCTCCGCACTGACCGATGTCGGTCTCTGGAAGCTCAGCGCCATCTTCCTTATTTTCGGTTTTGGCCTTCAGGTCGCCACGACCGCATACTACGCCCTGATCGCCGATATGGTTGACGAAAAAGATATCGGCAAGATCGCCGGGGCGAGCTGGACGCTCATGGTGCTGACGGCGATCATCTCTAACTACAGCATTGGCGTTTATCTGAAAGTGTTCACTCCCGAGCGGCTGACGCAGGTGGCCGAGATCGGCGGTGCGATTTCGCTCATTGTCGGCCTCATCGCCGTGCTTGGCGTCGAACGCCGGAATGCCGAAATCGGGAAGGGCAAGGAGAAACACAGCCTTCCTTTTTCACAAGCGATCCGCCTGCTCGCTTCGTCGCCCAACACGATGCTCTTTGCTCTTTATATTTTCATTTCGATTTTCGCTCTGTTTGCCAACGAGGTGGTGATGGATCCGTTCGGCGCGGAGGTGTTCGGGATGCAGGTTTCGGAGACGACCAAGCTCTTCAAGCCGGTCATGGGCGGCACGCAGCTCATTTTCATGCTGCTCACCGGTTTTCTGCTTTCGCGGATCGGCACCCGGCGCGGCGCGTACATCGGCAACGTGTTCGGTGCGGTCGGCTTCGGCATGATTATCGCGGCCGGATTCATGCACGATATCGACTTCCTGCGCATTTCGCTTGTGGTGACCGGCATTGGCCTCGGTGCGGCCAGCGTTTCAAATATCACGATGATGATGAACATGACCGCCGGGCGAAGCGGCATCTACATGGGCCTGTGGGGCACCGCGCAGAGCCTCGCGATCTTCATCGGCCACTCAAGTGCCGGCGTGATCCGCGACCTCGTTTACCATTTTTCAGGCAACCACATGCTGGCCTATGCGGCTATTTTCGTGCTGGAGATTATCGCCTTCACGGCCTCCAGCCTGGTGCTGCCGCACGTGTCGCGCGAGGCGTTCGAAGCTGAGAGCGCTGAAAAACTTTCTGAGTTCACCCCCGCCACCGAGGTGGGCTGACCGCACAAAGGAGCTTTGCCATGAACTACGTTTTCGGGCCTGTTTCTTCCAAACGGCTTGGCCAGTCGCTCGGCGTTGATCTGCTTCCTTCCAAGAGCTGCACTTGGAACTGCATCTATTGCCAGCTTGGCCGTACGAAGGAGTTTGTGACCGAGCGGCAGGAGTTTTTTCCGAAAGAGGAGATTCTGGCCGAAATTCTTGATGCGGTCAACAGCGGCAAGCCTATCGACTGGATCACGTTCGTCGGCTCTGGCGAAACCACGCTCTACAAAGGGCTGGGGTGGCTCATTGCCGAGGTCAAAAAAGTGACCTCGATTCCGGTTGCGGTCATCACTAATGGCTCGCTGCTGAGTGATCCGGAAGTGCGTCAGGAGCTGCTCGAAGCCGATACCGTGCTGCCGTCGCTGAACGCCGGTTCGGCGGAGCTGTTCGAGCGCATCGATCGGCCCGCGCCCGGTTTCACCTTCGAGCAGCACATCGAGGGGTTGCGGCGCTTTCGGCAGGAGTATTCCGGAAAGCTCTGGGTCGAGGTGATGCTTGTCAAAGGTGTGAACGATTCGGAGGCGGCGCTTCGGGATCTGGTCGCGGTGCTTTCGGAGATCAAGCCGGACATGATCCATCTGGTGCTGCCCACCCGTCCGACGCCGGAAGGCTATGCACCGATGCCCGACGAAGACCGGATCCGCCGCGCGGTGTTCATGCTTTCATCCGCTGCACCGGTGAATCATCCTGCCAAAGGCGAAATGACGCTCGGCTCGGCCGCTGACCTGCTTGAAACCGTCTCAGGTATTGCCGCCCGGCATCCGTTGCAGGAGCGTGAGCTGCAAGCGGCTCTCGAAAAGCTGTTCGAAGGGGAAAGCGCAAAGGTGGAACAGGCGATGGCGGAGCTTTTCTCATCGGGACGCTTCGAAAAGGTGCGTCAGGGCGGCGAGCTGTACTGGATTATCAGGTCGTAAGTTCAGCTTTTGGCCTGAGACTCGCAGTAGCGCCGAACCTCCTTCAGAATGGTCGGCAGATCCTGGCTCTGTACGAAGCTTACCACGAACTGGGGCGCGAAAAAGCTGGGCTTGACCTCCGCCTGGTAGGTTAGCATCGTGCCCGGCCCGTTGTTTCCGTCAACCGCTTCAAGCTGCCACTCTCCTTCATAGACCTCAAAATCTCCGCTGATCTGCGAAAAGTAGAGGTGCTCCGGATAGATCTCCTCGACCTTGAGAGTGAAATGCACCATCCTTTCGAAAATGAAAATTCCTGACTTTCCCGACTGGTCGATGACTTTGGTGTGGTTGTTTTCCTCCACCAGCTTGCTGGCAACGACTTTGGGCATTGTTTCGTGCAGACGATTGTAATCGCTGAGCATCAGCCATACAATCGACGGATCAGCTTCGATGAACACACTGCCTTTTGCTCCGATCACGCCATTCGGCAACCACTCCAGATCGATGAGAATTTCGCGCTGCAGGAGCTTTGCCAGTTGTTCGGGAGTGCGTGCCATCGATGAAAGGGTTTTCGTATTGCCAGGGGGTCAGGAGTGCGCTAAAGCTATAGCTACAATGTAGGTTACTTTCATTTCAGCCGCAAAGAGCGATTGCTCAGGCCTGTTTTGTCGCAGCAGCTATTTCCTGCAGGCTACTCACGATTGCTGTCGGACGGAACTCCCAAGGATCGAATACGGCATCGGTTGAGCGCTGTACCCAGATTGCCTGCATGCCGATCGATCGTGCACCTGTCACATCGAAGGGATTCGAGGAGATCAGCCAGCTTTTTTCGGCGCTGCTTCCGGCGCGTTGCATGAAATGCCGGTAGACCTCAGGATCGGGTTTGAAAGAGCGGACTTCGTCGACGCTGACGATGTCGAGAAAATATTTCCTGACTCCGGCATGATCGAGCACCGATTCGACGTCGGATGCCAGTCCGTTCGAAAAAGCGTAGAGCCTGAATCCTGCAGCCTGCGCGCGTTCAAGCCCAGCAGTGACATCCGGAAAGGCCGGCAGTCTGCGATAGCCGTCAAGAAGCGCCTGGCGCTGCTGTTCTGATGGCGTGAACTGAAAGGTGTTGCAGGCAAATTCCAGCGCCTCTGCGGTGCATTCGGCAAAAGAGCGGTAGCGTTTCATGAGTGCTCGCCGGAAGGAGTATTCAAGCTGCTTCTGCCGCCAGAGTTGGGACAGTGCGGCAGCGTTTTCACCGGCAAACGTTTCAAGCATCGATACCAGTCCGTGTGTATCGATCAACGTTCCGTAAACATCGAATGCGAGCGTTTGTGCTGATGGAGAGCTCATGCCGGTCGGGTTTAGGTGTTCGTTGGAGGTCATAAAAACGGATATGGCACCCAGGTGTGATTATGGGAAATTGCTTCGCGAAAGAGAGGAGGAAAGCTGCCGAAAAGGGTTCTTCGCGACGAGAACCGGAGCGTCGTTACTGGGCATTCCTGTCCTTGAAGAGGCGATCATACTCTGTGATGGTTTCCGATTTTTTCCCGACATGTTCAGCGATCAACTGGTTGATCAGGTCGTTGACACTGGTTTGCTGCATGTATGCGATCTTGGCAAACTCTTTCAGGAGGCTTGGGCGGATCAGCAGATTCAGCCGTTTACTCTTGGTCTCTTTCTGTTTTCCAGCAGAAGGGGGATTGATCAGCGGGGCTGAAGAGTGTGTTTCCTGAGTTTGATTTTTCTTGTCTGTATTATGTGTATTATCTGTGCTTTTTGTCTGTTCTGTTTTCTCTGTGTCTCTGTAATCTGTCTCTTCTGCCAGGTTTGTCTGTTCTGGTGGAACAGGTAGATCAGGCTCTTCCGGCTTAAGCTCACTGCTCTCTTCGGTATCATCGAAGAGCTCGTCATCAGCAGCAAAAAGATCTCCCGTAAAAGTCTTCTTTCTCGGCATCGGTTACTGGCGGATAATGTTTAAGTAATTTAAATAGAATGGCTTATTTATACTATCTTTTTGGTGGTTATTATATGTATAATATGTGTTTTCCGGTCTTTTTCCAAGCACGCTTACGATGAACAATGTTGAATTTTTCTGAGCGTCGGTAAGGCACGTTTTTTCTCTTTTCGTTTAGGGCGTCGTTGTTTCAGATCCAGGATGATTCTGTCCGTTAAATGGCTGTGTTTGTTGTATGTATAATATGTTTTATATGTTTTTTTTTGTTGTGGGCAGTTGTGGCTCAGGTTTTTATGCTTTGCCTGGATGATTGTCAGCAGACCGGGAATTTTCCAGCGGCCAGGTTCTGGCAGAACGTCTCGATGTTGTCGAGTTCGCGATCGATGATGGCGGCGGCCTGCTGTTTCAGCTCTTCGAAATCGGTGTTCTGCTCGGGCGTGATCTGCGCTGAGGCGACCATCGGGCGATCCACCGGTTTGCCGATCTGGCTGCACAGCGAAACCACCACCGCCTGCACACCTCGCAGCTCGCGGTGGATTGTTCCGGCGATCTGGTGGCTCAGGACGTTGTAGATTTTGCCGACGTGGTTGACTGGATTTTTGCCAGCCGCTGCTTCGAGAGTCTGCGGGCGGTTGAAGGCTATCAGACCGTTGACCCGATTGCCGCGCCCGACCTGACCGCAGTCGCCGCCTTCAGCCGAGGTGCCGAGTACGGAGAGGTACATGCCCCCCTCGCCGCGTGCAGGGTCGTCGAGGGTGTTGATTTCGATGGTGACCGAGTCGAGCTGGTGTTTGCGGTTTTCGATGAAGTTTTGAAGCTCCTGGTGCAGGGCGGCTTTTCGCTCGAAGTAGTGTGCTGGATCGGAGATGAATCGATCCACAAAAGCGATGGCCACTGTCAGCGTCAGATGTTCGTGGAGCCGGTAGCCCATGATCTTGATGTCTTCGCCAACTTCCGGGAAGCGCTTTTTCAGGGCGGGGGAGTTGAGATGCTGCTCGACGGCGAGTACAAGGAGTTCGGTGTCGCTCAGCGGTGCGTAACCCACGCCGACCGAAGTGTCGTTCGCCCCGATTACCTTTCGCTTGAAGGCGTCGATAAGTTCGGGCGATCCGGGCTTGATTTCGTTCTGGATAATCAGGTGCTCGTCCGGATCGACGAACCGCAGGTTTGTTTTTAGCCACCGCCTGGCAGCCATTTCGGCAATATCGCCGACCGGCACCAGCTCGCCGTTACAGCTGTAGGTTGCCCGGTCGCCGAAGATCAGCTTCATCGGTTCAAGAATCAGGCCGCCGCCTGCCTTCGGAATGCTGCGCCCTGCAACGAGCAGGCCCTTGTCGATGTTGTGGTGGCAGATGTGGCCGAAGTGCTGCTGGTAGTAGCCGCAAAGATCGACGCAGACCGCTTCCATGATCGAATCGCAGATTGTGTCGGGGTGGCCGGTGCCTTTGCGCTCGACCAGCTCGATCGGCTGCTCTTCCACCGGGGGGCCGAAAGCCCGCTCTACCGTGATGTTTCTTGGGGTTTTCATGCTCGCCATCCTTTCTGAAATCGTGTGGGCGTGGAAAGGTCAACAAAGGTTATCCGTAGAAACAAATCTACTGATAACCTTCGGATGTGGCAATATGACGCTTTTCGGTGATCAGTTGGCGGGCTTGGGCGCTTCGGCTGGCTGTTCGTCGATTTTGGTGGCGAGCACCTTGTCGATGCGTTTGCTGTCCATGTCAACCACTTCGAGCCGCCAGTTCTCCCAGAAGGTGATGTCGCCGGTCTGCGGCATGCGTCCGAGCAGCCACATCACCATGCCGCTCAGAGTGTGGTAGACCCCCTTCTCCTCTTCGGGCACATACTTCAGATCGAGCTTGTCTTTCAGTTCCGGAACCGGAATGAGACCGTCGAGTAGCCACGAGCCGTCTTCGCGCTGCACGGCCCACGAGTCTTCGAGGTTGTGCGGCACGAACTCACCCGTGACCGCTTCGAGCAGGTCCTGCAAGGTTACGAGGCCCTGGATTTCACCGTACTCATCGACGACGAACACCATCTGCGTGCCTGACGTTCTGAAGTGGTCGAGCAGCTCCATGCCGGTCAGCGTTTCGGGCACATAGACGCACGGTTGCAGGTGAGTTGCCAGGTCGATGACGCCGCCCTTGATGGTCTGGGCGAGCAGCTGTTTGGCATTGACCACGCCGAGCAGCGACTGCAAACCGTTATGGCATACCGGGAAGCGCGAATGCTCTGACTCGCCGACGCGCTGCATGTTTTCCTCGACGGTGAGCGCCGTGTCGAGATAGATGATGTCCGCGCGCGGCACCATCAGCGAACCGAGCTGCCGGTCGTCGAGGCGGAACACGTTGCGCACCATCTCGTGCTCCTGCTGCTCGATGATGCCGGCCACGGAGCCCTCTTCGAGCAGGGCGTGAATTTCCTCCTCGGTGACGCTGGGGTGGTCATTCACCTGCTTGCCCATCAGGCGTAGCAGGGCGTCGGTCGAAACCGAAAGCAGCTTCACAAATGGCCGGGTCGCGGAAGCCAAGAGATGCATTGGGCGTGCGACGATACGGGCGACGTTTTCCGGATTGGACTGGCCGAGCCGCTTGGGCACCAGCTCGCCGATGACAATGGTGATGTAGGTAATGACGAAAACGACCAGCGTGGTTGAAACGATAGGGCTTGTTTCGGGGCTCATGCCGTACGATTCGAGCAGGGCGGTCAATGGCGGCGTAAACGACGATTCACCGATGATACCGTTCAGCACGCCGATGATGGTGAGGCCGATTTGTATGGTGGAGAGAAAGCGCGTTGGCTCCTGCCCGAGCCGCATGGCAACCTCCGCCGCCTTGTCGCCGTTTTCGACCAGCTTGGCAAGGCGGGAGCGTTTTGCTGTAATAAGAGCCATCTCCGACATGGCGAACAGGCCATTGAGGAGAATGAGAAGGAAAAAGAGAAAAAGGATTTCCATGGATGTTGGTTAAGTGCAAGAACTGTATCCGTTCCAGAGAATGGATACGCGTACCGCATAATACGTTATCGGCGGGATATTATAAAAAAGGGTTTCAGGTATGCTGACTGAGTGTGGTAGGGAGAACGTCAATGTTTGTGATGTGGGGCAGGTTAATGCAGCTGAAAAAAGAATTTCCTGTGAAATTTAAGTGTATGCTTAAGTTCTTGCTTGAACGATAACTGTTCGGCGAGATACTTAAGAATACATGTGAGTCATATAGATTATTTTCCCCCTCACTTCCCCAGCAAAATCTCCCTTAAATCGGCGGTCATGGCGGCCATTACGAGAATCACGCTGGCGTTGCGGTTGATGGCGCGCATTGCCTCTTCGATGATGGTCGAGGCGCGGTAGAGGTCGCGGTTGGGGAAGGCTTTGACGAAGCGGTCGGTGTTTTCCGCGATGTCGGGATTGTTGAGTTCCGGGAAGTTGTGGTCGATGCTGCGGCGGGTGACGTCCTGGAAGAAGAGCAGGAGCGCGTCGAGGAAGATGAGCTGTTCGGTGCGCGTGGAGCTTTTGGCAAGCTCTTCGCACGTGCCGATGGCTTCGTGGAATTTGGCGGGCACGAGGATATTGCGGAGGTAGTCGATGGCTTTGTTGCGGATGCCGACCACCGCCGGGGCTGCTCCTTCGCCGGTTTCGGCTTCGATCAGTTCGAGCGCGCTGGAGAGGTTCCCGCGCGAGAGGCTGACGATGAAGCGGCGTTCGGTTTCGTCGAGCTGCGGGGCGCGGCGGGCGATCCAGGCTTCGATCTCCGCCGGGCGCGGGCGGGCGAAGGTGAGAAGCTGGCAGCGCGAGCGGATGGTGGGCAGCACCGATTCGGGGCGCGAACTCACCAGAACGAACACTACGTGTGCCGGTGGCTCTTCGAGCAGCTTGAGCAGCTTGTTGGCTGCTGTCGGGTGGAGCCGGTCGGCCTGCGAGATGATGAACACCTTTTTGCCGCCGTCGCGCGGGGCGAGCGAGGCTTTCTGTTGCAACATCACCACCTGCTCGGTCAGAATGCCCATCGAGCGTTCCATCGTGGGCGTAAAGAACGGGTTTTTCCGCTTTTCGTCGAGCAACGCTTCGTAGCGTTCCCTGGCTTCGGCAACCTTTTTGTTCTCCTTTTTTGACGGATCGATGGTTTCGAGTAGCGCTGCTTCGACGGGGAAGAGGTACTCGATGTTGGGGTGCATGAGCTTGTCGGCCTGGCGGCAGCTTTCGCACTCGCCGCACGAGCCTTCATCAGGCAGGAGGTTTGTGTTGCGGCAATTCAGAATCTTCGCCAGTTCGAACGCCACGGTTTCCTTTCCCGATCCTTCAGGCCCGGCAAAGAGGTAGGCATGAGCCAGACGGTTCGATCCGAGCGCTGTTTTCAGCACCCGGATCTGATTTTCATGTCCAACGATAGAATTCCAGCTCATGCCTTTCCGGTCAAATAAAGGTCAGCCAGTTGAACGGATCCTCTCCGGAGTGGACGATTTTGAGGTACTCGTGCTGCAACGCTTCGGTGACCGGGCCGCGTTTTTCCTGGCCGACCGGGTACTTGTCCACGCTTCTGACCGGGGTGATTTCAGCGGCCGTGCCGGTCAGGAAAATTTCATCCGCGATATAGAGCGATTCTCTCGGAATGAGGGTTTCCCGAACTTCGTAGCCCAGCTTTTTGGCGATCTCCATAACTGCGTGACGGGTGAAGCCCGGCAGGATGGACTGCGCTGCAAACGGAGTGTAGAGGACATTATGCCTGACCACAAAGATGTTTTCGCCACTGCCCTCGGCAACGTAACCGTTCTGGTCGAGCGCCAGCCCTTCGGCGTAGCCATCCGAAATGGCCTCCATTTTGATGAGCTGGGAGTTCATGTAGTTGCCGCCAGCTTTTGCCCACGAAGGCAGGGTATTCGGAGCGAGTCGGTGCCATGAAGAGACTTTGACGTCCACACCGGTTTCAAGCACGTCTTCACCCAGGTAGGAGCCCCACTCCCAGGTTGCGATGGCAACTTCGATGGAGGCTCTGTGTGGATTGACGCCAAGCGCACCCTGTCCGCGGTACACCAGCGGGCGGATGTAGCAGGCTTTGTGCCCGTTTGCCTTGATCGTTGCGATGATGGCGTCCTTGATCTCGGTTTCCGAATAGGGGATTTCTATGCGGTAGATTTTCGATGACTCCCAGAGACGACGGACATGTTCGTCAAGGAAGAGGATTGCCGAGCCTTTGGCTGTATCGTAACATCTGATGCCTTCGAAGGTTGAAGAACCGTAATGGGCGACGTGGGACATGACATGGATTTTGGCATCATTCCAGTCAACCAGTTCGCCGTTCATCCATATTTTAAGCTTGTTGTACATGAACAGAGGTCATTGAGTGAAAAAAACTGTGCAGAATTTTTCCTAAGATAGTCTGTTTTAAGGTTTTTGAAAACGGGCGATGGGGGATTTTGAGTGCGGGAAGAAAAGGGCGGCGCATCAGCCGAAGTGAACGTATGGGCTGAGTTGACGTATGATTTATGCACAACGTCAACTCAGCCCGCGTTTGCTCAGTAAATCCGCTCGTAGACGCCGTCCACTTCGCGGGGAATCGGGTCGTACTCGGCAGGGGGCCTACCGAAGCAGGTGCCGATCGCTTCGTACATGGCGACTTGGTCCAGATCGACGTAGCGCTGTTCGATTGCCTTGGATGATTCGATGTACTCGATCTTGCGCCCCTTGACCTTGGAGATGGTGACGCCGGTTTTGCCTTCGAGCAGCAGCAGCACCGCCGCCGCGCCAGCCTCGAAGCCGAAGTTGATGTCGTAGGCCGAAGAGTGTCCGGCGCGCACCAGGTGGCCCGGATGCACTTCGCGAACCTCCGGAATTTCATAAATCCCCTCGACGAACATGCCGGTCTCCTTCATGAAGAGCGGCATCCGGGGGTCGGACTTGAAGCGCTTTTTGATCTCCTGGCAGACGTACTTGCCCGCGCCAGCAAGCTTCTTGTGGCCAAACGCATCGACGCCCGCCGACTCATCGACGATGTCGGTGCCATCGGCGTTCTTCATGCCTTCGGCAACCACGATGGTGTAGGTGCCGCTGTGCACGTCGCTTTGGCGGATGCGGCGGGTGAAGCGTTCGACGACGTGTTCGTACACCACATCCCAGTCCACTGGAATTTCCGGAATCAGGATGCAGTCTGCCTCGGCAGCCACGCCGCTGCGGAATGCCGTGTGACCGGCATAGCGGCCGAACACCTCGGTGACGAGCACGCGGTTGTGCGTGCGGCCGGTGGTTTTGAGATCCTCGACGAACTGGGCGATACGGTTGATGGTGGAGTCGCCGCCGACCGAGTAGGTCTGCAAGTCGAGGTCCATCGTCTTCGGGCAGTGGATGCACTGGATGCCGTTCTGGTTCAGATCGATCATGACGCTGCCCGAGTCGTCGCCGCCGCTGATGATGAGGGCGTCGAGATCGAACTTCTTCATACCGTTCTTGATGCGGTTGTACTTGTCGGGGTTGCTGATCGCCTTGATCTTGACCCTCGAATGGCCTGCTTCCGAACCGGCGAAACTTGCCTGGAACTGGTCCAGACGCGCAGCATCGAACTTCACCAGGCGGTCCTGATTCAGCAGGTTGTACAGCCCGGCGTAGCCGTTGGGGATCACATAGAGTTCAAGGCCTTTGTTCATGGCCATGAGCGCGGCGCCCTTAATGACGGCGTTCAGTCCGCCGCAGTCGCCTCCGCTGGTCAGGATACCGATTTTTTTCACGATGCTCTCTCCTCCTTGGTTGCTCGGGTTAGGTTTTGATGGCTTAATTTCATTAAATACACCAGTGAAAGCACGGCGTATTGTATGTTTTCAAGATAGAGCATTCAAATGATATTTCATTGCAACATGATGAAATACGGTGCGGCTAACCATTCTGAAACGGCTGGATTATGACCTTTCTCGACCTGCTTCGATTTGCCTGGGTGCACCTTCGAGAGCGGAAGCGCCAGACGCTTCTGACGGCGCTCGGCGTGGCGGTCGGCTCGGCGATGATGATTACCACTATCGCGGTTGCTCGGGGTTCGTCGCAGAGCGTGTTCATCAAGCTGATCGATATTGCTCCGCACATCACCATCGGCGCCGATCGGGTTGTGCCGGAGGTGCCGGACAACCTGTTCGGCTTCATTCCGGGGCAGATCGCTTTCGTGCGCAAAAATGTGACTACCGACAAGAAGGTGGTGATCAAGAACTACAATCAGGTTGTGCAGACCATCAAACCGATCACCGAGATCGAGGACATTTCCCCTTACGTGACCAGCAAGCTGCTGGCGCGCAACAAAAACCGCTACACACCCTGCTTTGCCAAGGGAGTGGTGCCGCAGCTTGAATCGGGCATTGCGAACCTGAAAAAAAACCTGCTCGAACCCGAAGCCCTCTCCGAACTTGCCTGGACCTCGAACGGCATCATCCTCGGCGAGCTGCTGGCCGAGAAGCTGAAGGTCAAGTACCGCGACACCATCATGCTGGTGGACAAGGATGGCAACGAGTATCCGGTGATGGTTGTGGGGCGGTTCAAGAGTGGCTTCAACAACAAGGACAAGAGCGAGGCGTACGTTAACCTTGCGCTGGCGCAGCGTATGGAGGCGCTCTCGTCCAATACGGTTACCGGCATCGGATTGAGGATTGCCGATATTGACAAGGCCGATGAGCTTGCGGCGAGGATCCAGAAGATGACCGGGTACGAAACCGAAAGCTGGAGCCAAGCCAATCGGAATGTGATCGATTTCTACAATCGAAACGGCATCATCACGCTGGTGCTGGTCAGCTTTGTGTTCGTGGTGGCGGGGCTCGGTGTGTCGTCGGTCATGACGACCGTGGTGCTGCAGAAGGTCAAGGACATCGCGATTCTGCGCTCGATGGGCGTGCAGCGCGGCAGCATTACGCGCATCTTTATGCTCGAAGGGTTGATGATGGGGACGCTGGGTGTGTTGCTCGGCAGCCCGGTGGGGCACCTGATCTGCACCCTGATCGCGAGGATTCGCTTCGAGCCGAGCCAGGCGGGCGTAGTCAGCAGCGACCGGCTGATGGTGGTCGAGTCGCCGGAAGCGCACCTCATCGTGATTGCCTTCGGCATTGTGATTGCCGTGATCTCCTCGGTAGGTCCGGCCAGAAGAGCCACGAGCTACATGCCTGTGCAGGTGCTCCGTGGCGAAGTGGGGTGAGCGCAGTTTTCCGCTGTTGCGCGGCTCGTTTGCTGCGCTCCGTCCGACTTGCCATCAAGCCGCTCACGTCGCTGAAAAACAGGTGCTCTTCAGTTATTTCTTTTCAATCAAACAAACTGCGTGGGCGCAGGCGCCTTCCTGACGGCCTACGTAGCCGAGTTTTTCGTTGGTGGTCGCCTTGACCGAAACGTCGTTCATGTCCATGTCGAGGCAGCTGGCGATATTGCGGCGCATCTGTTCGATGTAGGGGGCGATTTTCGGCTTTTCGAGCAGCAGCATGGTATCGATGTTGACCGGCTTGTACCCCTCTTGTTCAAGCAGCTTGCCGACATGCTTCAGTAGCTCCATGCTGTCGGCGTCCTTGTAGTCGGGGCTGGTGTCTGGGAAGTGCTTGCCGATGTCGCCGAGAGCCGCCGCGCCGAGCAGGGCGTCGCTGATGGCGTGCAACAGCACATCGGCATCGCTGTGGCCGAGAAGACCGACCGGGGAGGGCACTTCAACCCCGCCGACAATGAGTTTCCGGTCTTCTGAAAACTGGTGAACGTCTATTCCGATTCCTATGCGCATGGTATGGTGTTGATTCAAATGAGTGAAACAATCTGTAGCTGAAGATAGGACAAAACACTCAAATACAGAACCATACGAGCCGGCTCGGCAAAGTTTATATGAATGTTTGTCGCCGGGATTTAAATTGCATTATGTGAAAAAGACAGAGTAATGATATGACGGAGACAATATCATGAATGACGGGCGTTTGCAGCGTTTTTTCTGGATATGTTCCGGTACTCCGATCGAGATCATCGAGAAATACCCTACCGAACACGCCAAATATCTCGGTATCGGCGCGACGATCTTTTTTACAGCCCTGTTCGCCGCTCTTTCGGGAGGGTATGCCCTGTACTTCGTCTTTGCGGGAAGCCCGTTTGCCTGGCTCGCGTCGATACTGTTTGGAGTGATCTGGGGGCTGGCCATTTTCAATCTCGACCGTTACATCGTATCCAGCATCAAAAAAACTTCAAAAGGTTGGACGCAGCTTTTTCAGGCTTCGCCCCGGATCGTCCTTGCCGTTCTCATCGCCATCGTTATTGCCCGTCCGCTTGAACTCAAAATATTCGACAAGGAGATCCGCGAGAAGCTCAAAGAGCGTTATCTGGCCGACCAGCAGGCGCAGATTGCGAGGTTGCAGGAGTCGTTCAAGACCAAATATGCGCTTGAGCTTTCCATGATCTCAAGGTACCGGAATGAATATGACCAGCTCGACAAGGAGACGGGACGTTTGCGCGACGAGCTGAAGGCCGAGGTGTTCGGCGACAAGACCTCCACGACCTCCGGAGTTGTGGGCTATGGCAGTTACGCGAAAAACAAGGAGGCTGTCGTGCTGGCAAAGCAGGCCCGCCTGGAGTATCTCGGCAGGGAACTGGCTTCGCTCGAAGAGTTCGTGAACCGTCAGAAAGGGGTGGAGGGCATAAACAGCAACCTCATGTTCACCGATGAGCTGCTCGATCAGAAGGCTTCAAAAGCGGGGTTTGCAGACCGCAACTGGGCACTTGGCGCTCTGACCCATTCGACTGATGACGTCAGCCGTTCATCGGCCAATGCGGTTTCATTCATCACGCTCTTGCTTATCGCGTTTGAATGCGCGCCCTTGATCGTGAAGCTTCTTTCCGATGCCGGTCCGTCCGATGTGGATATTCGTGAAAGCGAGGCGCGAATTATCGCCTATCTCGTCAAGCCTTCTTTGCTTGATCGTAGCCGTACGGAACGCCAATATTCCCGACCGGTGTTCAGGTCTCCTGCCGGCCGTCGGAAAAAATTCTCCGGCTATCGGCGCAGCAGGTAGCTTAAACGATCAGACTGCCGACATATTCCTGGAACGACGGCGCATCCGGTTGCGAGAAGAAGTTGTCGATCTCGATAGCAATTTTTTCGCCAATGTCGGGATAGACGAAATTCATCGTGCCGATCTGGATGGCGCTGGCTCCTGCCAGCAGGAACTCCATCGCATCGGCGAACGAGGCGATACCGCCCATGCCTACGATCGGAATTTTGACGGCATTCGATACCTCCCAGACCTTGGCCAGCGCAATCGGCTTGATAGCCGGGCCGGACAGCCCGCCGGTCACATTCTTCAGAAGCGGCTTGCGGGTGCGGTAATCGATCGCCATGCCGACCACGGTGTTGATGAGCGATACCGAGTCCGCTCCGCTCTCTTCAGCAGCCAGTGCGATGGCGCTGATCGAGGTGACATTCGGCGTGAGCTTGACCATCAGGTGACGGTCGGTCAGCTTGCGCAACGTCGAGACGATCTCGCGGGTCGCGTCCGGGCTGACGCCCATGATCATGCACTCACCTTTCACGTTCGGGCAGGACAGGTTCAGCTCGTAGGCGGCGATGCCTTCAACCTGGTCGAGCCGTTCGACCACCTGACAGTAGTCATCAATCGACTTGCCTGCGATGTTGACGATCACCTGCGTGCCGATTGTCTGCAAAAACGGAACCTTGTCCGACACAAACTTGTCGAGGCCGACGTTGGCCAGTCCGATAGCGTTGATTATGCCGCACGAGGTTTCAGCAATGCGCTGCGGCTGGTTGCCCGTGCGGGGCTCAGGCGAAATGGCTTTGGTGACCAGTCCGCCGATTTTCGACAGGTCGCAGAGTTTTGAAAGCTCTTCGCCGTAAGACACGGTGCCCGAGGCGAGCATGACCGGCGAGCGGAGGTCGAGACCCCTGCCGAGATTGATGGCGGCAGGGGAGTTGGTAACTGTTGAAGCTGATGAGGTCATGGTACTCTGTTAATGGCTCAGGGACGCTGGTCATTGAGGTAGTAGCGCATGGTGTACTCCTTGACCATGCGGTCGGTGTTATAGACCGGAGCGATGGAGGCAATGGCGTTGCGCACGTTTTTCAGCCACCTGACCGGAATGTTGTGCTCGTTGCGCTCGTAGAAGGTTGGAATGACCTGGTGTTCGAGCACTTCGTACAGGTGGGCGGCATCGATGCGATACTGCTCGTCGTAATTGTCGTTCTCCTCTCCGCTGCCGATCGACCAGCCGTTGGTGCCGTTGTAGGCCTCACACCACCAGCCGTCCATGATGCTCAGGTTCAGGCCGCCGTGCAGCACGGTTTTCTGGCCGGAGGTGCCGCTGGCTTCCATCGGCCTGACCGGGTTGTTCAGCCAGACATCGACGCCTGAAATGAGGCGCTTGGCCACGCCGATATTGTAGTTCTCAAGGAAAATCACTTTACCGAGGAACTGCGGGCGGCGCGAGTGTTCGACGATCTGGCGGATGTACTCCTTGCCTGCATCGTCGTGCGGATGGGCTTTGCCGGCAAAGATGATCTGCACCGGCATGTTCGCATTGTTGACGATGGCGTTCAGCCTCTCCAGATCCTGGAAGATGAGCGGAGCGCGCTTGTAGGTCGCGAAACGCCGGGCGAAACCGATGGTCAGCACGTCGGGCGACAGAATGCTTTTGGCCGATCTCGATGAGTCCGCCGGTTTGTACGGCGTGTACTGGTGCTGGTGATAGAGCTGGTTGGACAGGTAGCGCGAAATGTAGTCCATAAGATTGCGCTTCAGACGGTAGCGCATGCACCACAGTTCGCTGTCGGAAACACGAGCCAGAACAGTTTCCGCAGACTCTCTCGACGAGAACAGCTCTTCAATGCTTTCGGCATGGTTTTTCCAGAACCGGTCGGTGAAACCGCTGCTCCAGCTTCTGGTGTGCACACCGTTGGTGATGTGGCCGATCGGCACCTGGTTGGGGTCGTCGGTGCCGTAGAGGTGCTTCCACATCTCACGTGAAACCTCGCCGTGCAGCTTCGAGACGCCATTGGCGCAGCGGGAGAGTTGCAGGGCGAGCACGGTCATGGTGAACAGTCCCGAGGTGTCCGCCGGATTTTCTGCCCCGAGCTTCATCATGTCTTCGAAATCGATGCCGATTTGACCCAGGTATTTCGAGAAGGTGTAGCTCATCATGTCTCTCGAAAAGCGGTCGTGGCCGGCAGGCACAGGAGTGTGCGTGGTGAAGACGCACTGCTCCTTGACTTTGGCTTTCGCCTCCTGGTAGGAGAGCCCCTTGCCGAGCTGTTCGGCAAGCAGTTCAAGCGTCAGGAAGGCCGAGTGCCCCTCGTTCATGTGATAGACCGCAGGATCGAGCTTCAGTGCCTTGAGCAGCTTGACGCCGCCGATGCCGAGCAGAATCTCCTGATTGATGCGCATGTTCTGGTCGCCGCCATAGACCCGCGAGCAGATTTCACGGTAGTGCGCTTCGTTGGCCGGAATGTTTGTGTCGAGCAGGTAGAGCGTGGCGCGTCCGACCTTCAGGCTCCAGGCTTGCGCATACACGGTGCTCTGCGCGATGGTCAGCTCGATGATCAGATCCTTGCCGTCTTCATCGGTCACCTTCTCGACCGGCAGGCTTTCAGGGTATTGCAGCGGGTAATCTTCGTTCTGCCAGCCATCCTGGTTCAGGTACTGGCGGAAATAGCCCTCTTTGTAAAAAAGGGTGACGCCGATGAAGTTGAGGCCGAGATCGCTGGCCGATTTGATGTGATCGCCGGAGAGAATGCCGAGGCCGCCAGAGTAAATCCGGACACTTTCGTGGATGCCGAACTCGGCGCTGAAATAGGCCACCGGTCTGGAAAGCAGTTGGGGCGCGTGGTTAGCCGCCCAGGTGTTCTTGTCCGCAAGGTAATCTTCAAAGCGCCTGCTGACCTGGTCGATGGTGATGCCCAGCTCGCACGAGCAGCGGGCTTCGAGCTCTTCTGCCGAGATGTGCCGCAGCAGCTCCACCGGGTTGTGATTGACCTTCTCCCACAGCAGTGGCGAGAGATTTTTGAACAGCTCTTTGGCTTCGGTATCCCATGACCACCACAGGTTCCTTGAGAGCTTTTTAACGGCGGAGATATTTTTTGACATATTGGATTTAAGGGTTTTGCTGCTCGCCTCAGGTGGTGCAGATTAAGAAAATGGAGTATCTTGCCGGATGCCTCCCCGAGGCGGGAGCGCAAGGGTGAACAACGGGGAGCGGAATGCTACCCCGCAACCAAGCCAGTTTCATCGATTGACTGACTGAATTTGAAAAGCTAAATTTAAGCCTTTCAATCTGTAAATCAACAGTGCACCAGTGTCCTTTGGTAAGAAAGTAACCATAGCTCATTTATCCGACCTGCATATTGCGGGAAAGAGCGATCGCCATCAGCTTGCAAGGCTCGAGCGCATGTTCGAGGAGTTCGTTCATCGGGGGTACGATCACCTCGTGATGACCGGTGATTTGATCGACACGGCCTCTCCTGCCGATTGGGAAATTTTGAGGGAGGCGCTTGAGCGAAACGGCCTGTTCGACTGGAACAAAACAACGCTTATTCCAGGCAATCATGACCTGATCAATCTCGAAGAGGAGATGCGCATTTACAACGCGCTCAATCCGATTGACGGCTCCCGGAAGAAGAGGGCCGAAGGACGGATTCGTGCGTTCGACGCCATCTTCCGGCCGCTCATCAGCGGTGACGGCGAGGCCGGAGCAGGCCTGCCTTTTGTCAAGGTGATGCGTTTCGGGGAGATGTCGATCTCTTTTGTGGCGGTCAATACTGTCGACCCGTGGTCGCCGACCGATAACCCGCTCGGTGCGCGGGGTAGCGTCTGGCCGCAAACGCTTCAGGCGCTGTCTGATCCGCAGGTCGCGCAAGCGCTCGATGGCAGTTTTGTCATCGGGCTCTGTCATCACGCCTACAAGGTCTATGGCACCGGCGCCATGATCGATCAGGCGTTTGACTGGACGATGCAGTTCAGAAACCGTGACGACTATCTGCGGATGATGAAAATGCTTGGTTCAAATCTGGTGCTGCATGGCCATTTTCACCGTTTCCAGGTTTACAGCGTCGGGGGAGTGACCTTCATCAACGGCGGCAGTTTCCGCTACTTCCCGAAACGGTACGGAGAACTGGTGATCGGCGCGGACGGCGAGTGGTCGCACCGGTTCGTCAATGTCGTGTGGTAAAGCTCCGGAATGCAGATTTCCGGAATTCTGCTAAAAAAAAGAACCCTGACAAAAGCCAGGGTTCGGTCGATCTTGAAACAGAATTTCCGGGATCAAGTCAGTTCATGCCGCGCCGGGCGAGCTGACGGTCCATCATGACCAGAGCGTGTCCCTTTTCCCCCGCCATCTTGATGGTGCCGAGAATTTCGCTCGCAGCCGCCTCTTCCTCAACCTGCTCTTCGATGAACCAGTGCAGGAGCACCTGGGCTGCGTAATCCTTCGCTTCGACGGCAGCTTCGTACAGCTTGTTGATCAATGCCGTGATTTTTCGTTCGTGGCTCAGTACCTCTTCGAACAGGTGGGCCGGCGATTTGAACTCCGAGGTCGGCTGGGGGATGGCAAGCAATTCAACTTTGCCGCCGCGCTCGTTGACGAACTTGTAGAGCTTCATGGCATGACCCTGCTCTTCTTTGTACTGAAGTTCGAGCCAGTGAGCGAATCCGGGAAGATTCATCGAATGGGCGTAAGCCGCCATCGACAGGTAAAGATAGGCCGAAGCCATCTCATGGTTGATCTGTTCGTTGAACGCCTGCTGAAGTTTTTTGCTGAGCATAGGTGTCTCCTTGAGTTGGGGAATGGTTGGTTGTGTGATGTTCAGGATTATCTGTCGCACAACCAACCATGAAGGGGGGCTGATCGTTTCAGCATTCTGTTGTTCAGGCGAGTTTTACGGCTTCGATACCCTGTTCTTTCATGTATTCCCGGATTCGCTTGGCGTGGTTCTGGTCTTCGCTGGCGAGCTGCTTGAAAATATCGGCCGTCAGCGATCCGGTTTCGCTCTCCATGAATTCCTGGAAGTGCGCCTCGCCAGCCGACATTTCAATCTCCAGGGCAAGGTTCAGGGCTTCGTCTCGCGAGTACGGATTCTGCTTGAAGCGGTTGGCCTCTCCGGTGATCCGTGCGTTGTTCTGTTTCAGCGCTTCGAGGTCTTTCGAGAGGAGATTTTCGGGGAAGAACTGCAACGGCTGGGGCTGCTTTTTTTCCTGCTGAAGCAGGGCGGCGTGGCTGCGCTCCTCCATCGAAAGCTGCCACCAGAACTCTTCATCTTCCTCGAAATGATCGTTGAAGAGAGTGTAGAGACTGGCCAGGTTCAGTTCGAGCTGTATCGATTCGTCCAGAAGGGCGGCAATGGTCGGTGATTCGGACATGGAATGCAATGGTTGGTGAACGGATTGAGATCGCAAGATAAACAACGGCAGGGATATTGCGGATGCTCAAGATAATTTTCGATGCGCATGCTTACTCGTATTGTTTCCGGCGGACAGACCGGCGTTGACCGCGGGGCGCTCGATGCGGCGATTGCGGCCGGGCTGGAGCACGGCGGTTGGTGCCCGCGCGGTCGCCGAGCCGAGGATGACGAGATCCCGCAGCGGTATCGGCTCCGTGAAACGCCATCGCCGCGCTACGAGGCGCGAACCGAGTGGAATGTCAGGGACTCTGATGGTACGCTGGTGCTTGTTACGGGAGCGCTGAGTGGCGGTACGAAGCTGACGGTTGAGTGCGCCCGTAAGTTCGAACGACCCTGCATGATTGTCGATCTGGGCAAAGCATCAGATGTGCAAGCTGTAGTTGAGTGGATCGGGGAAAACGGAATCGAGGTGCTGAACGTGGCCGGGCCGAGGGAGAGTGAGTCGCCGGGCGTCACTTTCGATACCCGGCGCTTCGTGGCGGAAATTATTGATCGCGATAGGTCGCGTACTCCTGCAGGCTCTTGACGCCAAACTCGTGGCGGCGCATGTAGGCGATCGCCATGGCCGACGCTTCGGCAGCCTCGATGGTGGTAACGAACGGCACGCCGCTCTGCACCGATGCCGCGCCGATGGCCTCTTCGTCATGCAGCGCCTGCTCGCCCCTCGGGGTGTTGATGACGAAATCGACCTTGCCGAGCTTGATGATGTCGAAAATATTCGGGCGTCCTTCTTCCCCCACCTTGAAGATTTTTTTGCACTCGATGCCGTGTTCAGTCAGGAAATTGTACGTGCCGGTTGTGGCTACCAGGTCGAAGTCCATCCGGTACAGCTCCCTGGCGATGTTGATGATCTTCTCCGACTTGTCCTGATCGTTGACGCTGATGAAGACCGTGCCGGACGGTGGCAGGTGCATGCTTGCCGCCTGGTAGGCTTTGGCGAACGCTTCCGGGAACACTTCGGCAAGGCTCATGGCTTCACCGGTAGAGCGCATCTCCGGGCCGAGATAGACGCCAGACTTGACGAATTTCGAGAACGGGAAGACCGGCTCTTTGATGGCCATGTGCTTCAGTCCCAACTCATCACAATCTTTCAGGTTGAACTCCTTGCGCAGGTCGCAGAGCTTTTCACCGAGCATGACGCGCGTGGCGATCTTGACCACCGGAATCGCGGTCGCCTTGCCGACGAACGGCACCGTGCGGCTGGCGCGCGGGTTGACCTCGATCACGTAAACGCTGCCGTTCTGCACGGCGTACTGCACGTTCATCAGGCCAATCACGCCGATGCTCTTGGCGAGCTTGCGGGTGTACTCCTTCATGGTGGCGATTGCCGCCGGATCCATGTTGTAGTAGGGCAGAATCGAGGTGGAGTCGCCGCTGTGGATACCGGCGGCCTCGACGTGCTGCATGATGCCGCTGATGACGCAGTCGGTCTCGTCGGCCAGAGCGTCGATGTCGAACTCCACGGCCGTTTCGAGGAAGTGGTCGATCAGAAGCGGATACTTCTCGCTGATGAAAAGTGCCTGATCGACGTACTCCTTGAGCGAGTCGTCATTGTAGATGATGCGCATGGCGCGACCGCCGAGCACGTAGCTGGGGCGAACCAGCACCGGATAGCCGATGCGTTTGGTGATTTCCTGAGCTTCGGCGAAGCTGGTTGCCGTACCGTATTCAGGATGCGGAATCTCAAGCTTTTCGAGCAGCGCACCGAACCGCTTGCGGTCTTCGGCCAGGTCGATGCCGTCGGACGAAGTACCGAGAATGTTCACGCCGGCAGCATCGAGCTTGGTCGAAAGCTTGAGCGGGGTCTGGCCGCCGAAGCTGACGATGACGCCGAGCGGCTGCTCGTGCTCGATGATGCGGATGGTGTCTTCAAAAGTCAGCGGTTCGAAGTAGAGCTTGTCGGCAATATCGTAGTCGGTCGAGACCGTCTCGGGGTTGCAGTTGACCATGATGGTTTCGTACCCGGCTTCACGCAGGGCGAACACCGCCTGCACGCAGCAGTAGTCGAACTCGATGCCCTGGCCGATGCGGTTCGGGCCGCCGCCGAGGATGATCACTTTCTTGTTGTCGGAACGCACCGACTCGTTTTCCTCGTCGTAGGTCGAGTAGTGGTACGGTGTGCTGGCGTCGAACTCCGCCGCGCAGGTGTCGACGGTCTTGAAGACCGAGACCACGCCGTAATGGCTTCGCAGCTCACGTACGGCCGCTTCATCGGTCTGGAATATGGTTGCGATCTGGAAATCGGAAAAGCCGTGCTCCTTGGCTTTTTTCATAGCCGAGGCGGGCAACTTCTGGCTGAGGGCCTGCGCCTGTTCGGAGAGTTCAGGGCGTGGTGTGGTCATGCGCGGACGTGTTGGAAAATCTTGAAAAGAGGTCTGTAAATCAAGATAACGATTCAGGGCTGTACATTACAACGGCCAGAGTATAATAAAAAGCCTCTCGAACTCAAAGCCCGCCTGTTCATCGTCGGCTGGAGTGGCTTTGCCTGTCGCTGAAGACGGTTCAGGAATTTTAGGGGTGCCCGTTATTTTACTATTATATTCTTTTCATGTAATTTCCGACCGGCAATCCGAGCCAGGTAACCACAGTATTGATCAGGAGTGTGATGAGCAACAATCAGTTCGATTCCATAGAATCAGCCATCGAAGACATTAAAAACGGCAAGCTGATCATCGTCGTCGATGACGAAGATCGGGAGGATGAAGGCGATTTTATCGCCGCTGCCGAGCATGTGACCCCCGAGATGGTGAACTTCATCACCAAAGAGGCGCGCGGCCTGCTCTGCGTGGCCATTCCCATGGAGCGCGCCCGCGAGTTACAGCTCGAACCGATGGTGCAGCGCAATACCTCCCAGCACGAAACCAACTTCACCGTTTCAATCGACGCGATCGCCGAAGGGGTGACCACCGGTATTTCGGCCTACGACCGATACATGACGCTCAAGATGCTTGCCGATCCGTCCTGCACGGCTGATGACTTCTCGCGTCCGGGGCACATCTTCCCGCTTCGCGCGATGGATGGTGGTGTACTCCGCAGGGTAGGCCATACTGAAGCGGCGGTCGATCTCTGCCGCCTTGCCGGATGCCAGCCGGCTGGACTGCTTTGCGAGATTTTGCACGACGACGGCAGCATGGCGCGTGTGCCCGAACTGCTCAAGCTCAAGGAGAAGCTCGGCGTGAAGCTCGTTACCATCAAGGATCTGGTGGCTTACCGGATGCAGCAGAGCAAGCTGGTGCACCGCGCCGTCGAGTCGAAACTTCCCACCGCGCACGGCGAGTTCGGCCTGATAGCCTACGAAACCATGGTCGATAACCAGAACCACATGGCCTTTGTCAAGGGCGATGTCGGCAATGGCGAGCCGGTGCTGGTTCGGGTGCACTCGCAGTGTGCCACCGGCGACACCTTCGGTTCGCTTCGCTGCGATTGTGGCCACCAGCTTGAAACCGCCCTGCGCATGATCGAAAAAGAGGGACGAGGCGTCCTGGTCTATCTGATGCAGGAAGGACGCGGCATCGGGCTCATCAACAAGCTCAAAGCGTACAATCTTCAGGATGAAGGGTTCGACACGGTCGAGGCCAACGAGAAGCTCGGTTTCAAACCCGACCTTCGCGACTACGGCATCGGTGCGCAGATTCTTCAGGACCTCGGCGTTCGGAAGATGCGGTTGATGACCAACAACCCGAAAAAGATTGTCGGTCTGGAAGGCTATGGCCTCGAAATCGTCGAACGCGTACCGCTCGAAATCGAGCCGAACGAGGTGAACCGCCACTACCTGCAGACCAAGCGCGACAAGCTCGGTCACATGATCGAAACCGTTTCCGGCAACGAACGCATTATCTTCGAGCGTCTTGCCGAAGAGCAACTGAAACAGCATAAAAAACAATAAAACTCCCACGGGAGAAGGACAGACGATGGACTACGAACTTCTCAAGCGGCTCGACCCCGAGGTCTTCGAGGCGATTGCCAATGAAACCAGACGCCAGACTGAAACCCTGGAGCTGATCGCTTCGGAAAACTTCACCAGCACGGCGGTCATGGAAGCCTGCGGTTCGGTCATGACCAATAAATATGCCGAGGGCTACCCCGGCAAGCGCTACTATGGTGGCTGCGAATTTGTCGATGTCGCTGAGAACCTCGCCCGCGACCGCGCCAAGAAGCTTTTCGGCTGTGAGTACGTCAACGTGCAGCCGCACTCCGGCTCCAGCGCCAACATGGCGGTGCTCTTCGCTGTGCTCAAGCCGGGCGACTCCATCATGGGGCTCGACCTCTCCCACGGCGGCCACCTTACCCATGGCAGCAAGGTGAACTTCTCCGGCCAGTTCTTCGACGCCCACTCCTACGGTGTCGACAAGGAAACCGGCATTATCGACATGAACGCGGTCGAAGAGATGGCATTAAAGGTCAAACCGAAGCTCATCATCACCGGCGCGAGCGCCTATTCTCAGGGCTTCGACTTCAAGGCGTTCCGCGAAATCGCCGACAAGGTTGGTGCGTTCCTTATGGCCGACATCGCGCATCCGGCAGGCCTCGTTGCCGCTGGACTTTCGGCCAACCCGGTTCCGCACTGCCACTTCGTGACCACCACCACCCACAAAACCCTGCGCGGCCCGCGCGGCGGCATGATTATGATGGGCAAGGATTTCGAGAATCCGATGGGCATTACGGTTAACACCAAGAATGGCCCGCGTGTGAAGATGATGTCCGAGGTGATCGACGCCGAGGTGATGCCTGGCATTCAGGGCGGTCCGCTCATGCACATCATCGCCGGCAAGGCGGTTGCCTTCGGCGAAGCGCTCCAGCCCGAGTTCAAAGCCTATGCGCAGCAGATCAAGGACAACGCCGCCGCGATGGCTGCCAAGTTCCTCGCTGCCGACTACCACATCGTCAGCGGCGGTACGAAGAACCACCTCATGCTGCTTGACCTGCGTAACAAGAACGTCAACGGCAAAGTGGCCGAAAACCTGCTGCACGACGCAGGCATCACGGTCAACAAGAACATGGTGCCCTTCGACGACAAATCACCATTCGTTACCAGTGGTATCCGCGTCGGTACCCCGGCCATGACCACCCGCGGCATGAAGGTCGCCGAAGCTGAAAAGATCGTTGAGTTCATCGATCGCGTCATCTCGGCAGCCAACGACGACAACGTCGCCGATGTCTGCAAACAGGTCAGGGCCGAAGTCCGCGAACTGTGCCTGCAGTTCCCGCTGAACGGCTACGGCTTGCAGGTGTAAGCTGGGGGCGCCAGAGCATTACCAAAAAGGCCGGTTACTGTGAAGGTGACCGGCTTTTTTTATTTTTGTTTTTTACTATATATTTTCGTTCTGGTCCTAACTGAAAACAGGGTAAAAAATTATGTCTGACACGGGTAACGGGCTTGCGGGGAGTTTTAATGATGATCTGTTAAGATTGGAAGAGATTTTTTTGCCGAGTTTTTTTTATAAGAAGATGCAGTATTATTTCTCGAGCTCAGGCTTGATTAGTAATGATGTCTTATTTGTTCATTACACATCGGCAGAGTCTGCTTTCTCTATTATTAGAAACAAGCGCGCTAACATGTGTAACGCTGTTCATATGTCAGACTATCGGGAAGTGCAGAATGGCTTCAATTTTATGGATGATTTTGTATCAAAAAAGAATAAACATTGGGTTAAATTTGGAAATATTATTGAGGAGTTCTTGCCTGGAGTTTTTGATAGATCTATAAAGGTTTATAATGATTATTCTCGTGGAGCTAAGGATAATCTTTATTTTTTATCAGTTTCAGAGCATGATGAAAGTGAGAATGAATTAGGTCGATTATCTATGTGGAGAGTTTTTGGTGGTCAGTCAAATCATGTTGCTATAGTTCTTCGAATTCCAGCCCTATCAGTCGTTTCACAAGCTTTGGGTATATCCTTTAATCCTGTTTTGTATGCTGAAAAAGATCAGTATTATTATGAGCTTGATGAGGTAATCAAAAATGTTAAAAATAATGAGTTCTTTCTCAAGAGGCTAAGTCCAGATCTTGTTGTAAATGCAATAGTTTCAATGATTCTGGTTAATGTTTTCTGTATTAAACATAAGGGATTTCAAGAAGAGCGTGAGTGGCGTTGTATTTATTTGCCAGAATGCGGTTTGCCAGAATTTTCTTCTCAATTAATTGAGTCAGGTGAGGATGAAATAGCGGGTTTTTCACAGAAAATATGCAAGATGCCTCTGGATTCTGCTATTCATCCTATGCTTTCTGCTATTGATTTTTGTAAAATGTTTGACAGCTTAATCATTGGTCCTTCGGAATGCCCTGATAGTATGTATGAGGCTTTTTGTCGGGAATTAACAAATATTGGTGTTTTGGAAGCAGAGTCGAAAGTAAGGGTTTCTGGTATTCCTGTTAGATGATTGAGTACCCGATTGCTGGCTTTATGGAATGCCTCATATTGCTCTGTTGCTTTCGTTAATAGATGTTGGATAAGAAATATTTATTAGAAGCTCTCGAATCGAATAGATAAAGTTTTATTCTCCCAGAATCCCTCTGATCGACTCGTCAACCTCCTGCTCCATTTCGCGGAGCTGGTTGTTGATGTCGTGGAGTTGCGCGAAAAGCTTTTTCTCTTCCGGCTTTTCAGATGTGCTGTTGAGGCGGTTGAGAATGTCCTGCTTCTGGCGTTGCAGCGGTTCGAGTACGATGGTTTTGACTGCGACGAGGAAGTGAGAAAGGCAGCGGCGGGCGTGCTGGGCGGCTTCCTGCGGGGAGGGGAGGTTGGTTTCGCTGACCGGAAGTCGGAAGAGGATGTCGAGCGCGATGTTGCGTGCTTCTTCCAGGCCGAGGGAGCTGATTTCCGAGGTGATGTCGATGTGGCCTTCTTTGTCGTCCATCTCGCGGAAGCGTTCGACCAGATGCGTAAAGATTGCTCGTGCAGCAGGGTGTTCAAGCGTGAACATCGATTCGTGCGAAGCGGCGAAATCGAGCACTTCGTTGCCGTAGAAGGTGCTTTCGAGCAGCGCTTCGAGAAAGGTGCGCTCGGCCACAGAGATCGGGCGATTATCGGCCTTCACTTCGGGCGAGCTTTTCTGCTGGCTTGGCCCCCGTGATTCGTAGCGAGGCGCACGATCATCGTTGCTGGAGGCCATCACCTTGCGGAGCGTCTGGCGGCTGAGGTCAAGCTTTTTCGACAGCTCTTCGAGGTATAACTCCTTTTGGACGGGGTCGGCGATCAAGGCGATGCTTTTGGTCATGGCCGAGATCGCTTTGGAGGCGGTATCAGGGTTTTCCATGAGCCCGGCGTCGCGATAACAGCGGAGCTGGAAATCCTGGAATGAGCTTTTCTCACTTTCGAGCTCTTCGAGAAACGCCTCCTTGCCATAGTTTCTGATGAAGCTGTCGGGGTCGTCGCCACCGGGCAGGAGGACTACCCACGGGGTAAGCCCCTCGGAGAGCAGGATGTCGATGCCGGCAAGCATCGACTTTTTGCCCGCGTTGTCGCCGTCGTACAGAAAAAGAACGCGCGAGGTGTAGCGCTTGAGAATTTTTGCCTGGTAGCGGGTGAGTGCCGTGCCCGAGGAGGCCACCGTGTTGGTGACTCCGGCCTGGTGCATGGCGATCACGTCCATGTAGCCTTCCACGAGAATTGCCGTCTCCTGCTTGCGGATGTCGTTTTTGGCGGCGTGCATTCCGTAGAGCAGTTTCGACTTTTCGAAAATGGCGCTCTCCGGCGAGTTGATGTACTTCGGTGTCTGCGGATCGTTCGAGAGCGTCCGGCCGCCGAAGCCGGCCACCTGTCCGCCGACAGTCAGAATCGGAAAGATGATCCGGTTGCGGAAGGTGTCGTATAGACTGTTGCGCTCCCGGTGGCGCGTCACGAGGCCGAGGGCGGTGAGCTGCTCGACCGGAATGTTGTCACGCCGGGCAGCGTCGAGCAGGAACTCCCACGCTTCGGGTGCAAAGCCGAGGCCGAATTTGCGGATCGTGCTCGCTTCCAGTCCACGCTTGCCGACGAGATAGGCATACGCCGCCCTGCCTGCATCGCTCTCCAGAGTTTGGTGAAACAACCGGGCTGCCCAGCGGAGCGTTTCATGCTGGTTGCTTTCCTGTTTGTCTTCCTGTTGCGCTTTCTGCAGCTGGTATTTGCTGGTGTCCACTCCGGCGCGCTTGGCCAGCATCTCGACCGCTTCGGGGAAAGTCACCTTCTCCATCTCCATGATGAAGGTGAAGACGTTGCCTCCCTTGCCGCTCGAAAAGCATTTGTAGATCTGCTTGTCGGGCGAAACGATGAAGGAGGGGGTTTTCTCCTGCGTGAAGGGGGAGAGGGCCTTGAAGTGGCGGCCTGACGGATTGAGCCTGACATAATCCGACACTATGTCAACAATGTCCGAACTCTGTCGGACTTCATCAATCATGCGTTGGGGGATCATGGGCGACTTTTCTTCCGGGTGACTTGGTTTGCGGTGTTATGATAGTCCTAAAATACATAAATCACAATCCGTTCTTCCCGGTTTTAAACAGGACGTTTTCTGAATTTTTTTTTGCCTGAACGCCATATTCCCACCTTCTTCTTCACTTTAGTCGTTGTCGGGAAAGTGCTTTGTTACTACATTATCACAGTGGTAACTCGTTTGTATTGAAGATGGCTTGATCCGCGGGGGCTGACCTGCCTGCCGATGAGTTGCCTGGTACTGTTTTTGAACAAAGGGGGGAATTTCCCATGAATTCCGATAACTCCAACCTTTCAATTTGTACGCTATGAAGCAGGGTTTTTTTACGGCGATTCTGATTGTGGTGACCTACTCGGTTTCTCTCGGATTCTATGTCTGGATGGGCACGACGCCACCGGATTCGATGTTCCACGCGCTCTGGAAGGGTGGGCCGATTGTGTCGGTGCTCATGGCGCTTATCCTGATGGTGATTGCCTACGTGGTCGAGCGTATCGTGGCGCTGAACAAGGCTTCGGGCAAGGGCAACATCACCGAGTTTGTGCAGAGCCTCAAGCAGGATATCGATGCGGGCGCGGTTGATCAGGCCATTTCCCGCTGCGACGATCATCAGAGTTCGCTTGCGGCTGTGATGCGGGCGGTGCTCGACCGCTACAAGATGCTGGCGGTGCACAATGTGACCGACCGTGAAAAGCGCATCAGCGAGATGGAGAAAGCTGTCGAGGAGGCGACCGTCATGGAGATGCCGCTGCTCGAAAAGAACCTCGTGGCCATCTCGACCATCGCCTCGATTTCGACCATGGTCGGCCTGCTCGGCACCACACTCGGCATGATCCGCGCCTTCGCAGCGATGGCCACCAGCGGCGCGCCCGACGCCGTGCAGCTTTCGCTCGGCATCTCCGAGGCGCTCTTCAACACGGCGCTCGGCATTCTCGGCGGTATTATGGGCATCGTGGCCTACAATGTGTTTACCAACCGGGTTGACAAGTTCAGCTACCAGATCGACGAGGCTGCCTTCTACATCATCCAGACCCTCGGCACGGGCAAATCCCAAGCGTGAAGTAAGTCATGTCCAGGATCAAACGAAAAAGGGTCGGGTTCCGGATCGACATGACGCCGATGGTGGACGTGGCGTTTCTGCTGCTCACCTTCTTCATGCTGACCACCAAGTTCCGGCCGCCGGAAGTGGTGCAGATCGATCTGCCCTCATCCCACTCCAACATGAAGCTGCCCGAGTCGGAGGTGCTCACTGTGACCGTTGCCGGCGACAACTCATTCTACATGGGGGTTTCGTCGCAGCCGACAAGAGAGCGGCTGTTCGATTCGGTCATCCGGCAGAAGCTCCTGAACGGTGGTATGTCTCCGGCAGCTGTGGCCGATTCGCTCAACAGGTTCAAGCTTACCGACAGTTTCAAAATCGAGAAGGAGGAGCTTGCCCGTTACATCATGATGTCGCGCTTTGCCGACCAGCGGATGAGGCCGGTCATCAAGGCGGACAACAACGCCGATTACGAGTCGGTCAACTATGTCATCAAGGTGTTCAAGAAGATGAACCTGCTCAACTTCAACCTGGTGACCGTGCTCGAAAAGGAGGTTCGCTGATATGGGCATGGTCGATTCACCCGAACGGCGCGGCTCGAAGCGGGGCAAACGCCAGCGCAAAAGGCTTGGTTTCCGGCTCGACATGACGCCGATGGTCGATGTCGCATTCCTGCTGCTCACTTTTTTCATGTTGACCACTACCTTCGCCAAGTCGAATACGATGGAGATCAACATTCCGCCGGAGAAGGGCGAGGTGGCGGTGGCCGAGCTGAACGTGATGACGCTCCGGGTGCCCGGCGACGGTTTTGCCTACTGGTCTCTCGGTGAGGCATCACCTCGTCAGGTTCCGTTGTATGACAAGGGCGACGCGCACTTTTCGCTCAGTCGTGAGCTGCGGCAGGCGCTGCGGCAGGAGTTCGCGCGAAACAGCAAGCTGGTAATCGTCGTTCGCATCAGCGACAAGGCCAAATACAAGTCGCTGGTCGATATTATCGACGAGTTCAACCTGATGAAGATCGACCGCTTCAGCCTCGATGATTTTACCGATCAGGATCAGGCTGAAATCAACAAGGTAGCGTCTCACCATGCAGCGTCGGAGCCCTCCGTCGCCAAGGGTGCGTGACCTGCAACAAGCAAGACAGGAGTACGGATCGTGTCGTCGAAATTGAAATAAATGCATGAGGATGCGGCCAGGAAGGCGCAGCGGTGGACCTTCCGCGAGCAGTTTCTCGATACCGACAGGCTGCGCCATATCAATTACGGGAATCTGACGCTACGTCGCGAGGCACACCTTTTTCTGACTCATGGGGTTGTGGTTTCGGTGCTTGCGCTGATGCTTTTCTGGATTGTCAGTGCCAACTGGAGCCGCCTGCTGGGCTTTACCGGCATGTTTGGATCGTCTGAGCCGGAGACGGTTCAGTGCTATGAAATCGTCACCAATGTGACGCAGCTTCCTCCACCGCCGCCGATCGCCCCGCCCGAACCACCGTCGGTCAAACGGGTTGCTGCACCGGTCGAAGCTGCGCCGAAGGTCGGTAAAATCAAAAAGGTTGCCGAAGCACCTCCGGAGCAGACCTTTGCCACGCAGAAAGAGATCAAGCAGGCTATTCAGCAAGGCCCTGCCGATCAGAATGCCGGTGGTGGAACTGGTGGCGATACCGTTGTGGAGTTCGTCAACTGTCAGACGCCGCCGACCGTGGTCAGTATTCCCAGCCTGAGATACCCGGAGATGGCCAGAATTGCCGGAATCGAAGGCCGTGTCTTTGTGCGCGTGCTTATCAGCGAGGATGGACGCGCCATGAAGGCCAATGTCGTCAAACGTATTCCGTCGGACGGCACGATGTTCGATCAGGAGGCGATCCGCATCGCGATGGAGACCAAGTACACGCCGGGAATCCAGAACGGCCGCAAGGTGAGAGTCTGGATGACCATCCCGGTGAGGTTTACGCTACGGGAGTCATAGGCGGTAACTGGCAATGGAAATGGTAAGGGCGACCGGTCGCCCTTTTGCATTATCTCCTCTTGTCTTATACGTTCTGCTTTTTCTTCCCCCGCCAGAAAATCGCGAACAGAATCCACAGATACGCGCCCACCAGTGTGAAGGGAGCGATGCCGAGGGCGAAGAAACCGTCAACCTCCTTCTCGATATACATGACGGCGTAGCTCAGGGCGAGCACTGCCGCGCCCAGTGCGATGAACAGGTAGTTCACTGCACCGAGCGGCATGACGGCAGGTGTCGGCTTCGCAGCCGCTGGCGGCTTTGCCGTTTCGGCTTTAGCCTTGCGCCTGTTTTTCTTCGCTGAAGATGGCATCGAGCGTATCGAGACAGAGTTGCGCCTCCTCCTTGCTGATCGACAGCGGCGGAAGCAGGCGGATGACGTTCTGGCTGGTAGCATTCACCAGCACGTTTCTTTTCAGCGCCTCATCGACATAATATTTGGCCTCGCGGTTGACCGTGATGCCGATCATCAGGCCGTACTGGCGGATTTCGAGAATCTGCGCATGCTTTTCAGCCATCTTTTCAAACGCGGCTCTCATCATCGCGCCGGTTTCGATGGCGTTTTCCATGAGCTTGTCT
Organism: Chlorobaculum parvum NCIB 8327; assembly: GCF_000020505.1. NCBI lineage: Bacteria > Pseudomonadati > Chlorobiota > Chlorobiia > Chlorobiales > Chlorobiaceae > Chlorobaculum > Chlorobaculum parvum. Next base: position 1,654,203 of record NC_011027.1, on the reverse strand, counting down.
GCTTTGATTGCCTCGATCATGGCCAAGCCTGCCGCGCAGGCGACCGGGTTGCCGCCGAAAGTGGTGCCGTGGCTGCCGGGCGTGAAGACCTCCGCAACTTTTTCAGTGCCGATGATCGCGCCGAGCGGCAGGCCGCCGCCGAGCGGTTTGGCTACGCAGACCAGATCGGGCTGGATGTCAAACGGCATGTAGCTGAAGAAGCTGCCCGTACGTCCGCAACCGGCCTGGATTTCATCAGCAACGATGAGGAAGTCGTGCTCCGCTGCCAGCTCTTTCAGCCGCGCGATGAAGGCTTCGCTTACCTTGTGGATGCCGCCCTCGCCCTGCACGAACTCGACAAACACCGCAGCCGTGCGGCTGGAGACCTTGCGTTCCAGATCCTCAATGTTGTTGAAATCGATCATGCCGGTTTCGGGCACGAGCGGTTCGAAGCCGCCGACATATTTCGGTTTGGCGGTCAGCGAGAGCGCGCCGTAGGTTCTGCCGTGGAAGCAGTTGGTTAGTGAGAGCACCTGCGTTTTCGATGTGTCGCCATTGCGGGCGGCGAATCTTCTCGCCAGCTTGATGGCTGCCTCGATCGCTTCGGTCCCGCTGTTGCAGAAGAAGACCTTCGACATCCCGGAAATCTCCAGCAACGTCGCGGCCAGGTCGAACTGCGGCTTCTGCATGAAGAGGTTCGAGACGTGAATGTATTTGGCGGCCTGTTCCGTGATGGCGTGTTCAAGGCGCTGGTCGCCGTAGCCGATAGCGTTGACGCCGATGCCCGCGATCATGTCGAGGTAACGGTCGCCTCCACTCGTGTAGAGAAATGAGCCTTTGGCGTAAGCGATATCGAGAGGCAGCCTTGCATAGTTGTGGAAGAAAAGCTGCTGTTCGGTTTCGAGATTTATTGCAGGAGTGTGCATGGTTATCATTAATTCTTGAAAGATGACAAATCTGTAAAACGGTGCTTCAGTTGTTCTCGTTCTGCTGGTTTTGGCGATGACGAATCACGCTCCGGATCGCGCGCCAGACGCCGTATGCTCCCAGAAGCGCCGAATACCAGAGCAGGTCGCGGCCATCCTTGCCAGTCATGGTCGAAGCATACCAAGCAATATACGCTGCGAGCACCAGAAACGTCAGCGAGAGCAGGGCATCAAGTGTTGGAATGACCAGCGACAGGCGTTTTTTTTCGGGCGATTCCAGTTCAGGATGAGGGGGCATCGTCTTTGCACGCTTTCTTTTCCCGGTAGAAGCGCCAATCCTTGTTGACGATCAGCCGCGCGCCGTAGCCGAACGTGAAGTAGGACCAGGCCCACTGCATCAGCACGAAGACGCGGTGACGGAAGGTTGACAGGTAGTAAATGTGCACCAGGAGCCAGGTGAACCACGCCAGGGCGCCGTCGAACTTCAGGTTGCCGATCTCCACGATCGCCTTGTTGCGCCCGATGGTTGCCATCTGCCCCTTGTCGCGGTACTTGAACGGCTTGCGAGGCTTGCCTTTCAGGTCATCGCGAATCATTCGCCCGATGGCATTGCCCTGCTGCATTGCCACCGGAGCCATGCCCGGCAGGGTTGAGCCGTCTTCGAGCGTGAAACAGGCCTGATCGCCGCCGACGAACACTTCGGGATGACCGGGCAGGCTCAGGTCGTTTTCGATTTTGATCCGTCCGCTCCGGTCGGTTTCGACGCCCATGTTGGGGCCGATTTCGGAAGCTTTGACGCCTGCCGCCCAGAGCACCGTGGCAGCTTCGATGCGTTCTCGTCCGATCTGTACGCCATCGGCATCCACGTCGCTGACCATGCTCGATGTCCAGACCTGCACGCCGAGCTTTTCAAGTTCGCGGGTGGCCTTGCTCGACAGTTCGTGCGAAAAGGTGCCGAGAATACGCTCGGCAGCTTCGACGATGAAGATGCGGGTGAGCTTCGGGTCGATGTTCCTGTAGAATTTCGACAAGGTGTAACGACTCATTTCCCCGATCGAACCGGCAAGCTCTACGCCCGTTGGTCCGCCGCCAACGATCACGAAAGTGAGTTGCTTTTTGCGCTCTTTCGGATCTTTGGTGCGTTCGGCAGCTTCGTAAGCCTCCATCACCCTGCGGCGAATTTCAGAGGCCTGGGCAAGATTTTTCAGGCCCGGTGCGTGCTCTTCCCAGTCGTTTTTGCCGAAGTAGTGGTGCTGCGCTCCGCAGGCAAGGACGAGGTAGTCGTACTCAAGATCACCGAAATCGGTAATCACCTTCCGCTGTTCGAGATCGACGTTGGTGACCATGCCCTTGAAGACGGTAATGTTGTCGTGGCCAGCCAGCATGTTCCTGAGCGGCGTGGCAATATCGCCTTCGCCGAGCGCGGCCATGGCGACCTGGTACAGTAACGGCTGAAAGAGATGGTAGTTTTTCCTGTCGATCAGGGTGACTTCGACATCTTTGCTGTTACTGAGCATTCTTGCGGCGTTGAGTCCTGTAAAACCTCCGCCGACGATCACGACCTTTTTTTTCATCTTCTCCGGAAATCTCCTATTCACATGGATTTGGCGCGGGCATTGACGTTGATGATAATAACGGGGAGCAGGCTGGTTACGGCAACAATGCCCTCATCGTGCGCAAACTCTGAAAAGTAATAAAAAAGCGACGGAAATTACTATTGCCGTTGCCGAAGCGTTGCTGAAAACAGCTCGCTTCAGCTCAGCTTTTCGATGATTCGGGCATGGTCGGGAAACTTCGCGGTCAGCGCTTCCCGATCGGCGAAGGAGAAGTCGCGGAAGTCGAAGCCGGGTGCGACCACACAGCTCACGAGGGCGTATGCGTCTGGATCGTCCGACTCGGCAAGGGATGCGCCGAAATAGTCCCCAGCAGGAACCCAGGAGTGCAGCACCTCTCCGGCGTCCGGGTTGTCGCCAAGCGTAAACCGCGACGGTTTACCGGTTTCAGGGAAGCAATGCACGTCGAGTGGTGAGCCGGCGTGGAAGTACCACTGCTCGTCGGAGTGGATGCGGTGCAGCCGCGAGTGGTCGCCTTGCTCCAGCAGGTAGTAGATCGAGGTCGCGTAGCTTCGCGCGGAGCCGAAGGTCGCGGCTCCGCTGAAGTCGTACTCGCCCTCGCTGCGGTAGGTTTCGCGGTACCAGCCCCCTTCGGGGTGGCGTTCGAGCCGGAGCCGGTCGATCCAGAACTCAGCCGTTCGCACGGAGCTTTTCCCTGACTTTGGCGGTTTTCTGGCGCGAGGCGTCGGCAAGCTTTTGGCGGAACTCCTTGAGCTTCTGCATCAGCGCTTCGTCGCACAGTGCGAGCATCTGCACGGCGAGCAGCGCCGCGTTGCGGGCGTTGTCGATACCGACTGTGGCTATCGGAATGCCGGCGGGCATCTGCACGATGGCGTAGAGCGAGTCCTGGCCGCTGAGTTTCTTGTTGAAGATCGGTACGCCGATGACCGGCAGGGGAGTCATAGCCGCCGTGACGCCCGGCAGGTGCGCCGCGCCACCCGCACCGGCGATGATCGCCTTCAGGCCGCGCTCCTGCGCCGAAGACGCGTAGGCCTCGAGGTCGCCCGGCGTGCGGTGTGCCGAGATGACCGACATTTCAAACGGAATGCCGAACTCGTCGAGGACGCTGGCCGCCTCTTTCATGATGTCGAAATCGGAATCGGATCCCATCAGGATGCCGACCATTGGCGCCTGTGCGTCTGTGGATGATGGTGTCATGGAAAAAAGAAATTATGCGGCCTTACTAATGATTAAGGCCGTTGCAGTTTGAGGGCTATAAATTTGCGGAGTTTTTGTATTTTCACCAGTGCATCCAAAAAATAACACTTGCCAAGGAAGAATACAATGACAACAGATGTCGTCGCAAAGCTGGCCTTGAAGTACAGCAATCCCGGTCCGCGTTACACCAGTTATCCCACCATTCCGTCCTGGAGTGAGGATGGAGTGACTCAGGAACAGTGGAAAGAGGCTATGGTCAAAGGCTTCAACGAAAGCAACGAGACCTCGGGTATCAGTATGTATATCCACATCCCGTTCTGCGAAAACTATTGCTACTTCTGCGGCTGCAACGCTCATCGCACCACCGACCACTCGTTCGAGAAGCCTTACGTCGATGCGCTCATCAAAGAGTGGCAGATGTACCTCGACGTCTTCCCCGGCAAGCTCAACGTCAAGGAGCTGCACATCGGCGGTGGTACGCCGACCTTCCTCAGCCCCGAAAATATCATCCGTCTGGTCGAGACCCTGTTCAAGGATGTCAACAAGATGGACGACTATATTTTTAGTTTCGAGACCAATCCCCGTTCGACCACCCGCGAGCACCTCGAAGCGCTCTACAGCGTTGGTTTCCGCCGCATGAGCTTCGGCATCCAGGACTTCGACGCCACCGTGCAGGAGGAGATCAACCGTCCGCAGTCCTTCGAGCTGGTCAAGGAAAAGATCGACATGGCCCGCGAGATCGGCTTCAACTCGATCAACTTCGACCTCGTCTACGGCCTGCCCAAGCAGACGCTCGCCACGGTCACCGACACCATCCAGAAAGTGATGGAGCTGCGTCCCGACCGCCTCGCATTCTACGGTTACGGTCACAACCCGCACCTCTACGAAGGGCAGCGCCGTTTCAAGGAGGAGGATCTCCCGGTGGGCGACGTCAAGCAGGAGCTGTATGACAAGGGCCGCGCAATGCTCGAATCGATCGGCTACCACGAAATCGGCATGGACCACTTTGCCATCGAGGGCGATGCGCTTTACGAGGCGATGAAGAACAGTACCCTGCACAGGAACTTCATGGGTTACACCGAGAACACCACTCAGATGATGATAGCGCTCGGCGCTTCGTCGATCAGCGATACCTGGTACGCCTTCGCGCAGAACGAGCGCACCGACGCCCGCTACGTCGAAGAGGTCAACAAGGGCCGCTTCCCGATCATGCGCGGTCACCTGCTCTCGGACGAGGATCTGGTACTGCGCCGCCACATCCTGAACCTGATGTGCCGGCTTGAGACCTCCTGGGAAGATCCGAAACTTTACACCGATGAGCTCGACATTGCCCGTTTCCGCCTCGAAGACATGGAGAACGACGGAATCGTCGAACTCGGCGAGAAGAGCGTGAAGGTCACCGAAATCGGTGTGCCGTTCCTTCGCAATGTCTGTATGGCCTTTGACGCGCATCTCTGGCGCTCCGACAGCCTTTCCAAGGCCTACAACGTGTCGCGAGACATCCAGAAGGAGTACATCGAACGGGCCCGCCAGGCCAAGCTTCAGCAGACAAGCTGAAATAGTACCGGTTAGTTTTTTAAAGGGTGATCAGTTGGTCACCCTTTTTTTTGGCGCTGACCGTATGCGCAGCACGATGAAAACATGAAGACAAAGAAGATCAACCAACGATGACCAAACGGATCAAGACAGGATTTATCGGCAGCGGCTGGGCGCAGGTGGCGCAGGCACCGGCTTTTTCGCTGATGGACGATGTAGAGCTCGTCGCCGTGGCGAGCCCGACAGAACGGCGCCGCCAGAAGTTTCTCGATCGATTCGGTATTTCGAAGGGCTATGCCGACTGGCGTGAGATGCTCGATGAGTGTTTGCTCGACCTGGTTTGCGTCACCACGCCGACGTTTCTGCACGAGCCGATGGTTGCGGGCGTGCTTGACAAGGGCATCGGTGTGCTCTGTGAGAAGCCGTTCGCGCTGACCGTCGAGGAGGCCGAGCGCATGACGGAGCTTGCCGAAAAATCGCCGGGGCTGGCCTTGATCGATCACCAGCTTCGCTTTCACCCTTCGGTCAGAACCATGAAGCAGATGATCGACAGCGGCGAAATCGGTAAGCTTTACGAGGTTCGTGCGGTGGTGAATCTCGCCTCGCGCAACCGAATCGACTTGCCGTGGTCGTGGTGGAGCGACGCCTCGAAAGGGGGCGGAGCGCTCCGGGCGATCGGTTCGCACCTGATCGATCTGAACCGGTTCCTTGTCGGCAAAATTTCCGAAGTGTGCTGCAACCTCTCGACTTCGATCCCGCAGCGTCCCGACGCTTCAAAGCCGGGCAATACCCTGCCGGTTACTTCGGATGACAGCTTTGCCATGTTCATGAAGTTCGGCCCCTCGTCGGTGGCGCTTGGCGCTTCGTCGCTCATGCATGTGAGCACAGTGGGCTCCTACACCTGGTTCTCGCTCGAAGTGGTCGGCAGCCTCAAAACCATCCGGCTCGATGGGGCTGGACGGCTTTGGGAGATCGTCAACAGCGAGGTCAAGGGCGGACGCAGCCTGATCGACGCGCCGCGCTGGAAGCAGGTCGAGCCGATCCTCCCGTGGGACGAGCTGGTTCTTCAGGAGAAGATCAAACAGTCCTCACTCGCCGTGCACGGTATCTTCGCTGTCGGCTTTGCCTTCCTTGCGCACCGTATCGTCAAAGCGCTTAAAAACGGCGAGCGCTCCATCGAAGACGCCGCCAGCTTCCGCGACGGCCTCGCCATCCAGAAAATCATGCAGGCTGGCATGGATTCCGACCGCGAGAAGCGTTGGATGAAGGTGTAGTTGAGAATGGATAATTATGTAGGGGCAGGCCTTGCGCCAGTCCGGTTGCTTCCTTCGTCTGATCTGTCCAATAAACAATGTTAGAAACTGGAGAAACTGAATCGTGGCGTGGGTAATGCTGTTCATAGCCGGCCTGTTCGAGTGTGCCTGGGCGGTGGGGTTGAAATACTCCGAAGGATTCTCGCGCCCCGTGCCTTCTGTGCTGACCATTGCAGCGATGCTTGTCAGCTTCTGGCTGCTCTCCATGGCGATGAAAACCGTCCCGGTCGGAACGGCCTACGCGGTCTGGACGGGCATCGGCGCGGCAGGTGTGGCCGTAGCTGGTATGCTGCTCTTCAACGAGCCACGCGATCTTGCGCGGCTGTTCTGTATTTTTCTGATTATCGCCGGAGTTGCAGGGTTGCGAGTGCTGGCTGGGAAGTGAGCCGCCGTTAGCGAATCGCTCTCTTCAATTACCAATTACCCAGCCTCCTCTTCCCAGCACTGATAGAGCGCATCCAGTTCCCGGCAGATTTCGTCGTACTCCTCGGTAGCCTTGCGGGTTTCGTCGGTGGGTTGCTCGTAGAATGAGGGCTGGGCCATCATCTCTTCGTGCTGCTGTTTGGACTCTTCAAGCCGTTGAATCTCCTTTTCGATTGCCGCGATCTTTTTGCTGTTGGCTTTGGGCGCGGCAGGTTTTTTTTGCTGCCGGTTTGCTTGCCGCGGCTTTTTGTTCAGCAGCTTTTTTCGCTTCAGCTTCCGACTGCTGCTTTTTCTCCTCTTCCCACGCTTTTTCAGCTTTTTCGAGGTATTCGGCGTAGGTGCCGAGATAGACCTGCACTCCACCGTTTTTGATCTCGAACACCTTGTTTACCAGGCTGTCGAGGAAGTAGCGGTCGTGCGAGACGATGAGGAGCGTGCCGTCGTAGTTTTCGAGCGAGTCGATGAGCATCTCCTTGGAGCGCATGTCGAGGTGGTTGGTCGGCTCGTCCATGATGAGCAGGTTGGAGGCCTGAAGCAGGATTTTTGCCAGCGCAACCCTCGATTTTTCGCCGCCGGAGAGCACGGCGGTTTTCTTCTCCACCGCGTCGCCGCTGAAGAGGAAGCAGCCGAGGATGTCGCGCACACGGCGCTGTGCTTCGGCTGTCGGTGCAGCGTCCATCATCTCGTCCAAAATGCTCTTTTCCGGCGAGAGGTTGTCGGTCTGGTGCTGGGCGAAGTAGTTCATGCTGACGTGGTGGCCAAGCTGGCGCGTGCCTTTGAACTCGATCTCGTCAGCCAAAATCCGACAAAAGGTGGTCTTGCCCGCGCCGTTCGAACCGACGATGGCGATGCGGTCGCCGCGCATGATTTCGAGGTCAATATCTTTCAGCACCTCTTTGGTCGTGCCGTCCGGCAGGGTGAATGACTTGGAAACGCCCTCCAGCCGGAGCACTTCGCGGCCTGACGGTCTCGCCTTTGGGAACGAGAAAGAAATCTGCGACAGATCCTCCTCCGGGGCCTGCAGCTCCTCTTCGAGCTTCTGCATCTGGCGCAACCGGCTTTGCGCCTGACGCGCCTTGGTGGCCTTGTAGCGGAAGCGATCGACGAAGGACTTCAGGTCAGCCATCTTTTTCAGATCGTTCTCGTAGCGCGACATCATGAGTGTGTATCGCTCGGCCTTTTCTTTCTCATAAAAGCTGTAGTTGCCCTTGTACTCGGTGATTTCGTTGAAGGCGATTTCGAGTGTCTTGGTGGTGAGCTTGTCGAGGAAGAAGCGGTCGTGCGAGACGATCAGGTAGCTGTGCTCGTAGTTGAGCAGGTACTGTTCAAGCCAACGCAGCGAGTCGATGTCGAGGTGGTTGGTCGGCTCGTCTAGCAGGAGGAGCGTCGGGTTTTGCAGCAGCAGCCGGGCGATGAGCAGGCGCATCTGCCAGCCGCCGGAGAACTCCTTGACCTTTTTATAGAAATCCGCCCCGCTGAAGCCGAGGCCGGAAAGAATTTTCTCAGCGTCGGACTGCATCCGGTAGCCGCCGAGCCGCTCGAAGTCGTGCGAGGCGTCGCTGAAACGCTCGATCAGCTTGTGGTACTCCTCGCTTGCGTGATCCTGATCGGGCAGCGCGAGCTCGTGCTCCATGCGCGAAATCTTTTCAGAAAGTTCATGCAGCGTTTTGTTAGCTTCGAGAGCGTACTGGAGCGCGGTTTTGTCGAGGTCGCCTTCGAACGAAATCTCCTGCGGCAGATAGCCGATGGTGGTCGTCGAAGACTTCATGATCTGCCCTTCGCTGATGGGCCCGTCCTCCTTGAGCTGGCCGCTCAACAGGCGCAGGAGCGTTGACTTGCCGGTGCCGTTCAGGCCGACCAGCGAGGCGCGATCCTTGTCGCCGATCCGGAATGAGGTGTCGCGCAGGAGCACTTTGGTGCCTGCCGAAAGAGAGAGATTTCGTGCTTCGAGCATGGAGTCGCGGTTTCAGGTTTGTGGTGAAGATACGATATTTCGTTAAAGCTCCATGCTACCGTCCGTTTCCGTCCGGAATCGCCTTGCATGGCGCTTGAAATGAAATACCATGTCGTCCAACCGGTGAGTGTTTTTCAAATCACAGATTATTGATCCGCCTCATGAGACGATTTCGCGCAACTCGCATTTTTGTCGCGGTACTCTGTTTTGCCTGCCTGCCGGGGGCAGCCGCATCGGCGCTTGAAACGCTGAGCTGGTCGCAGTGCCTCGATGAAGCCGCCTCGCATCATCCCGATCTGCGTTCGGCGGCAGAGTCCGTCCGGCAGGCCGAGGCGCAGCGCAAGATCGTCAAGGGTGGCACGTTGCCGGCCGTCAGTGCCAGCGCTGGCGGAACGCGCTCCGCCTCAACTGACGCTGTGGCAAGCGGGGCGTGGTCGTACGGGGTCAACGCCAGCCAGTTGCTCTACGATGGCGCCAAAACCTCAAGCGAGGTGAAGTCCGCCACCGAAAAACTCAAGGCGTCGAGGTACAGCGAAGAGGCGGTTTCGGTCGATACTCGCTACGCCCTTCGGGCAGCGTTCGTGCAGTTGCTCACCGCGCAGCAACAGGTCTCCCTCGCCGAGGAGATCATGACGAAACGAAAGCAGAACCTCCGTTTGATTTCGCTGCTTTACAAGTCAGGAACGGAGAACATCGGCTCGCTCAGCAAGGCACAGGCTGATCTGGCGGAGTCGGAGTTCGAGGTGGCCCAGGCAAGGCGTGCGCTCGATCTTGCCCAGATGGTGCTCAGCACCCAGCTTGGTCGCCGCAGCTTCACGCCGATCCGCGTGACCGGGCAGTTCACGGCAAGCGAACAGACCCGCACACCGCCCGATTTCGACAGCATCGCGCGGAACAATCCGGCCTACCTCGAACTCACCGCGCAGAAAGATGCTGCCGGATACAACCTTCAGGCCTCGAAGAGCGCGTTCATGCCTTCAGTCTCTGTTTCCACTGGTTTTGGCAACAGCTCGTTCAGGCAGCTTCCGCCTGACCGCACTGACTGGCAGGCCGGGATCGACGTGTCGGTGCCCATTTATGCCGGTGGTGCAGGACGAGCCGGAGTGGCCAAAGCGAGAGCTGTGGTCAACCAGCTTAGCGCCGATGAAGAGAGCCTCTACTTTTCACTCATGCGGAGTCTGGAAGAGGCGTGGAAGAACTTCCGCGACGCTTCCGAAAAGGTGGATGTCCAGAAAAAATTTCTCGATGCCGCTGCCGAGCGGGCAAGAATCGCCGATGCGCAGTACTCTGCCGGCTTGGTCTCCTTCAACGACTGGACTATCATCGAAGACAATTTCGTCAGTGCGAAAAAATCATTTCTCAACGCCCGCTCAAATCTGCTGACCGCCGAAGCAGCCTGGGTGCAGGCAAAAGGAGGGACTCTTGAAACGAGGTAAACAGCTCATGATCTGGGGTGGCGTGCTTGCCATAGCGGCCATCGCAGGATTTTTTTATTTCACGACCGCTTTCGACAGCAAGGCGAAGGTGTCGTACCGGGAGTACCGGCCTGCAATCGGTGATATCCGTCAGATGGTATCGACCACGGCAACGGTCAAGCCGCAGAACCGGCTTGAGATCAAGTCGCCGGTCAGCGGGCGCATCGACCAGATTCTCGTCAAGGAGGGCGATTTCGTCAAGAAGGGGCAGGTGCTTGCGCTCATCAGCTCCACCGAACGGGCTGCGCTGCTCGATGCAGCCACGCAGAAAGGGCAGAGCGAGATCGATTACTGGAACAAAGTTTACAATCAGACGGCTCTCATTTCGCCCATCGACGGGCAGGTGATCGTGAGCGATCTCAATCCGGGCCAGACCATCACCACCAGCGATGCCGTGCTGGTGCTTTCAGACCGGCTGATTGTGCAGGCTGACGTTGACGAGACCGACATCGGCAACGTACAGGTCGGGCAGAGAACCGAGATCAGCCTTGATGCCTATCCCGAAATCAGCGTCGAGGGCGTCGTCGATCATATCTATTACGAGTCCACGCTGGTGAACAACGTGAATATCTACTATGTCGATATCCTGCCTGCCAGGGTGCCCGATGTGTTCAGATCCGGCATGAGCGCCAATGTCGATATCATCGTCAAGGAGGAAGACCGGGTGCTCACGCTTCCGCATGCTGCTGTCAAAATGCAGAATGGTCAGTCGTTCGTGCTGAAGAAAGTCGCGGGTAAGGACTCGCTGAAAACGGTGCCGGTACAGGTCGGCCTGCAGGACGACAGCAGTGTGGAGATTGTCAGCGGACTTTCGGCTTCGGATGTCGTGCTGGTTGAAAACAAGTCGTTTGAGCTGCCGAAAGATAATGGTGGCAGTAATCCATTTATGCCGCAACGCAAGCGTGACAATCAGAAGAAGGGCGAATGATCGAGGTCGTTGACATCACCAAAAGCTACACGATCGGCGAAAGCTCGGTTCATGCGCTGCAGGGGGTAAGTCTCACCATCGCGCAGGGCGAGTTCGTGGCGATCATGGGAGCGTCCGGATCAGGCAAGTCCACGCTGATGCACATCCTCGGCATGCTCGATGTGCCCGACAGCGGCCAGTACCGCCTGATGGGCAAGGATGTCGGCAAGCTGAACGGTGATGAACTGGCCACACTCCGCAACAATGTGGCGGGGTTCGTGTTCCAGCAGTTCCACCTGCTTGGCCGGATGAGCACGATCGACAACGTGATGCTGCCCTGCATCTACAGTGACGAACGAAGGGATTTCCGAAGCGATGCCCTTGCCCGGCTCGAAATGGTCGGCCTGGGGCACCGGGCGGATCATCGCCCGAACCAGATGTCCGGCGGCGAGCAGCAGCGGGTGGCCATTGCCAGGGCGCTGATTCGCGATCCGATGCTCATCTTTGCCGACGAGCCGACCGGCAATCTCGATACGAAGAACTCGCACGAGATCATGCGGATTCTCACCGAGCTGCATCAGCAGGGCAAAACCATCATCATGGTGACCCATGAGCATGACATTGCCGCCTATGCCGATCGCGTCATCACCATGCAGGACGGAAAGATTATCGATGATCGAAAAAAAGAGGATGCGGGCCGACGAAGCGAAGTTTCCGGCGAACCGATGAAACTCGATCACCAGCCGCTGTTCAAGCCGTCGCGGATGCTCGGATTTGTGAAGCAGGCGTTTCGTTCGATTGCGGCAAACAAGATCAGGACGCTGCTTTCGGTGCTTGGCATTCTGGTTGGCGTGGCGTCGGTGATCGCCATGATGGCCTTGGGATCGGGGGCTCGCGCTTCGATGGAGGAACGACTTAAATCGATGGGCTCGAATCTGCTCTCCGTCAGGGGCGGGTCAGCCAAGATTCGCGGTTCCGCCCAGGGCTCCGGCACCTTTACCCGCTTTACCAGGCAGGATGTCGAGGCCATTGCAGAGTTTTCGCCACTGGTCAGGTATGCTTCGGGCTATGTGACCGGGACGGCGCAGATGGTCTATCTGAACCGAAACTGGAGCAGTACGGTCGAGGGCGTGGGAATTGAATACGGCAAGATGCGTTCCACGATACCCACCATCGGCCGATGGTTTACCAGTGATGAAATCCGGTCGCGCAGGAAGGTTGCCATTATCGGCACCACGGTCGCTTCCGAGCTGTTCGGCAATGACGACCCCGTGGGCCAAACCATCAAGATCAACCGCATCAACTTCAGGGTGATCGGTATTCTTCCCCCCAAAGGATTTGCCGGTCATCGGGACCAGGACGATGCTGTGCTCGTTCCTGTAACTACCGCCATGCACCGGCTGCTTGGCCGGGACTATCTGAACAGCATCTATGTCGAAGTGACCAGCGCTGACAGGCTCGACGCGGCCAAAGAGGCGATCGACGCCCTTGTTCGCAAGCGACACAAACTTCAGCCGAATGACGAGGATTCATTCTACATCCGCGACATGACCGAGTTCCAGCAGATGCTCAGCGCCACGACCGAGACGATGAGCATGCTGCTCGGCTCGATTGCGGCCATCTCGCTGGTGGTGGGTGGCATCGGCATCATGAACATCATGCTGGTTTCGGTGACGGAACGCACCCGCGAGATCGGCCTGCGCAAGGCCATCGGCGCGCGGCGGGGGGACATCATGCTCCAGTTCCTGATCGAGTCGGTCGGCATGACGCTCACCGGCGGCCTCATCGGCATCGCGGTCGGCGTGGGCGTGTCGGTGATGCTTTCGACCTTTGCCGGGTGGGCGGTGCAGACCTCGATTTTTTCTGTCGTACTGGCGACCGGATTTTCGGTGCTGATCGGTCTGTTTTTCGGATTGTGGCCAGCCAAAAAAGCCGCCGGACTCAAGCCGGTCGAGGCGCTACGCTATGAGTGAGTTCTATGGCTGCTGGTAAAATCCCGTTTTTGCAGACCAGAAATATTTTTTTGAAAAAAATAAAAAAGCGCGCAAGGAATCGTGGGGGGCGTCGTCCTATTGATTGAAAGGTACGATTGAATGATATGATGATTATGTGATTGTGATGTTATTGTTAGTATGGGGTTGATGTGTTGTTCTTTGTGTTGTGAGTGACAGCAATATTCCGGATCTTCTTCGCTATGCTGTTAGGTTGTGTGCCGATGTGTGATTGTGGTTATGGCAGATGATTGATGAGATGCGGAGAAGGACGGACGATTGCTGAAATGACAGGGCGAAAGGTTGGTTGATCCTTTCGCCCTGTTTTTTTATATCGTTTTGGGGGATGAATTTTCAGGTTTCGAGGCAAAGCAAAAGCCCGCTTTCACATCGGTAGTGGAAGCGGGCTTTTCTGCTTTAATGCTTTGTATGGACAGGGCTCAGGCCGAGGCGAGTGCTTTCTGCACCTTTTCAGCGGCATCCCTCAGGCCGTTGGCGGCGATGAGGCTGAGGCCAGATTCATCGAGCATTTTCTGTGCCTCTTTGGCATTGGTGCCTTCGAGGCGCACGATGACCGGTACTGTCAGGCCAATATTCTTGGCAGCTTCGATGACGCCTCCGGCAACGCGGTCGCAGCGCACGATGCCACCGAAGACATTGACAAGGATGGCCTTGACGTTTTTGTCGCCGAGGATAATCTTGAAGCCCTCTTCAACCGTTTTGGGGCTGGCGCCACCGCCTACGTCGAGGAAGTTGGCCGGTTTGCCGCCGGCAAGCTGGATGAGGTCCATAGTGCCCATGGCAAGGCCGGCACCGTTGACCATGCAGCCGACGTTGCCGTCGAGGCGCACGTAGTTGAGGTTCGACTTCGATGCTTCGTACTCAAGCGGATCTTCTTCGGTGATGTCACGCAGTTCGTGGAAATCCGGATGACGGTACATGGCATTGTCATCGAAGTTGATCTTGGCGTCGAGAGCCAGCACGCGTCCCTCTTTGGTAACCACGAGCGGGTTGATTTCTGCCAGCGAGGCGTCGATGGTAGTGTATGCTTTGTACAGCGCATCGATGAACTTGACGCCATTGCGGAACTGCTCACCCTGCATGCCGAGGAAGAGCGCCGCTTCACGAGCCTGGAAGCCCTGCAGGCCGTACTTCGGATTGACCTGAATTTTGAGGAGCTTTTCGGGGGTCTCTTCGGCCACCTTTTCGATCTCCATGCCACCTTCGGTCGAGACCATCAGCACGTTGCACGACGTAGCGCGATCGAGGGTGATGCCGAGGTAGAACTCTTTGTCGATGTTCATGCCCTCTTCAATCAGCAGTCTCCTGACCTCCTTGCCTTCGGGGCCGGTCTGGTGGGTTACCAGTGTGGTGCCGAGCATTTTCTGGGCAATTTCATACACCTCTTCGGGGGATTTGGCCAGCTTGACGCCGCCGGCCTTGCCGCGCCCACCTGCGTGGATCTGCGCTTTGACGACCACTACGGGGCTTGACTGCTCTTCGAAAAGCTCGGCCGCAGCCTGTTTTGCTTCTTCAGCCGAAAATGCTACTATGCCCTTGGGAACGGCCACACCGAACTGTTTCAGGATGCCTTTGCCCTGATACTCATGAATATTCATCGCAGAGGTTCTATGGTTATCGAAGAATACGCGCCGGTTGAAAACCGGGCTTCAATGCGGAAAAAGTTTAAACTTTATGATAACAAAATTTCTGCTTTTACTGAAACCGCTGCGGCTTGTGGCGCAGATTTCTTCGCTTGCCTATGTCTGATCTGAATCGCTGCATGGAACTGGCTTTTCGGGAAGCCATCAAGGCTTATGAAAGCAAAGAGGTGCCGGTCGGTGCGGTGGTGCTCGACCCGAACGGTTTGGTCATCGGCCGTGGCTACAATCAGGTGGAGACTCTTTCGGATGCCACCGCTCATGCCGAGATGATCGCGTTGACCTCGGCGATGGCCACGCTCGATAATAAATACCTCGAAGGGTGTACGCTTGCCGTCACGCTGGAGCCCTGCCCGATGTGCGCCGGTGCGATCGTGCTTTCCAAAATCAGTCGCGTGGTGTTCGGTGCCTGGGACCCGAAGATGGGCGCATCCGGCACCGTGCTCAACGTCACCGGCTGCAGCGCCCTTAACCACCAGCCCGAGGTGTACGGCGGTATCATGGAACACAAAGCCGAAAGCCTGTTGCAGGATTTTTTCCGGGGGTTAAGAGGGCGATAAACGAGCGTGTGCGAAGAGGAGGGGAATACGGGGCGTTAATTCAGTTTCATTCAAGAGCTCTGTGCTTTTGTGTGCTCTCTTTCATTGATATTGATCGCGACCGCTAGTATTTACTCATTCCCGGTTTCTCTGATAATATGTTTCAACGAGCTGGCCAGGTGGGAGACGATGTCCTGGGCCACGCTGCTGCCTGTTGATGGGGCTGTGACGGTGTCAAGGCTTTCGATCCCGGCCTTCTTGACGGCATTGCTGATCGTAACCGACAGAATCGGGTTGCACTCCTTGACAATCTCCTTGACCATGAAGGATGCCTCGAACATGCTCTGCTGAATGATTTCCTGCTTGTCTTCAAGCGACAGCATCTGGCAGTGCTTCGAGGTGATGATACCGGCCAGGCAGGTCAGATAGGTGTTGGTTGCGCCCGCCAGAAACAGGTTGAGGAAAAACGGGGTCAGCAGGTTTCCTCCCGGTAAGAGCGAAGAGAGCGTGTTGCTGAACGAGCACTGGATGATCGGCTTGATGTGGGCCGGAAGTTCATCCTTGTTGAAGTCCGACAGCGGCAGGCATTCGTAAACCGATTTGAGTAGCTGCACGAACTCTCTGGCCGATTGATGGTGGTAGTAGCTGGAATAAATATGCCAGATCAGCTTGATGTTGTTCATCAGCGATGTTGTGGTGCCGTACGAGGTGTTCTGGGCAAAGGCGCCGATGAAGAAATTCTTGGTGGCGACGGTCTTGGTGTGGTTCAGCGCATCGACCTCATGCAATTTGAGGTTGGTTTTAACCCAACGCAGATCGCCACTTTTTCTGCTGTCTTCCGGCATTGTGGTATGCACCCTGAGTGCCCTGGAGAGGTAGGCGATATAGTCGTCAAAATGCTTGCCGCCCTCCCTGTCTGCCAGCGGCGGAATCTTCGGCGCTTTCCAGAGTCGGTAGCCGGTGACGGCTGTGATGATGAAAAAAATAGCCCAGAGCGCAAGGAAAGCGTAGCCCGAAAAGGGGAGAAGCTTTTCGAGCAGCATCGACAGGCTGTAAAGCTGGTTGACAGCTATGGCTGCCAGAAGCAGGAAGATGAATGAGGCCGAAAGCCTCAACCAGGAAATCAGATGGCGCTTCATGTCGGCAGGAAGGTGGTTTCTGACCGAAATGCTATTTCGTAACGGGCAAATTGTTCACCCTGTTACATCTTTCATACAAAGTAAGCTATCCGATCTTCCGAGGCAAAAATACTTCCTGCTTTCACTGCTCCTTTTCGATAGCCGGTTTGCTGATGGAGTGGTTTTCGCTCAGGAGGTAATCGTTGAAAATCTCCTCGGCTGTGGGCAGTTGCCAGGTGCCATCGGGCAGGCGGTTGGTGGTCTCTTTCAGGCGCGAGACCGTTTGCCCGCAGGTCCAGCAGTCATAGCGCGCCATACCGGTGCAGAGGCATGTGTGGTTTTTGACGACGAAACGGCCCTCGGCAGGGTCTCTAGATTCGAGCGCCTGGTAGTAGTCGTCGATGTAGGGGCATTTACCCGAGTTGTCGAGCAGGTAGCCGAGTCCCTCGCAGTTGGGCTTTATGCCGTACTGAAGCGTGGGTGACTGCTTGAGCATGCGCATCGGGTAGCCGGTCGTGGAAGCGGTGTTGACCTCGACATCTTCCGGCTGGGCATTGATATAGTGCTGTTTGACCTTGTCCGGAAGTCCCGATTCCTGCGCGATGGTGAACCGTGTGGCCACCTGAACAGCCGAAGCGCCCATCTGCAGGTACTCCACCGCGTCGGTACCGGTGAAGATGCCGCCTGCCGGAATGACCGGAATATCGAGATTCTCTTTTTTCAGGAAGGCGATCGTTTCAGCAACGATGGTTTGCAGACTCTGTGACTGCCAGTCGTCCAGGCTGAAGCCGAGATGGCCACCCGCAAGAGGCCCTTCGACCACAATATAGTCCGGCAGCCGCTCAAGCCGGATGGCTCGTTTCAGGAAAATCGAGAGTGCCCGCACCGAAGAGATGATGATTCCGAGCTTGACGTCACGGAACCGTTCGTGATCGCTGATAAGATCGAGGGTTCTGAGGTTCAGGCCGGCGGCGAGCGTGATGCCGTCGATGCCTGCGTTCAGGGCAGCCTCCAGGCGCACCTTGAGCGTCGCAGCGGAGTTGTTCATCGTGAGCTTCTCCATGCAGTTCATGAAGATCGCCCCATTGCCCGTTTTCCGGCTCATGGTGTAGTCAACGAAGCGCTTCTGCGCTTCGGCGAGCTGCTCCAGATCGAACTGCACGCTCGATTTGTCCGGATTATTGAAGTTCGAGGCGTACCTCTGGCGTTTGTCGCTGGTGTAGGTGGTTCCGAAAATCTGATCACAAACCTGCATGACCTCGGCATCGGAAATATGGCCGATACCGCCCAGCCGTTCTGCCGAGAGTGCAAGCTCCGAAGTCGAGATGTTGACTCCCATGCCGCCGATCACGATAGGGACAAACTCTTTTCCGCCGAGCGTAAATCTGAAATTGTTGACGTTCATGGTGTTCAGATACGATACGTGCTGATTACTGAGGTACTGCCCGGAGGGCACCGCTGATTGGTTCCGTCATTCGATGGGCAGCCTTTGCCGGTGCCATGGAGTCAGGTTTGCTCATCAAGCGTCAAAAATCATATAAGATAGAACATTTTGATCGATAATGCCATACACGCCACCTAACAGAGGAGAAAAAAACTGCACACGCATGACGGGAAAAAGAGGTTAGCAGCAACTGTGGGAGCTACTGAGAGAATGTTTGAGAATGGGGTTTCAGAATATTAAATTGACAAGCCCGTAAAGGGCGCACTCTTTCCTTTTTTCAAAATACACTAATAGAGTTAGGAGCGTTACATGAAAAAACTTGTCCTGCTGAGGCACGGCGAAAGCCAGTGGAACAGGGAGAACCGTTTTACCGGCTGGGTTGATATTGATCTTTCGGAAAAAGGAAGGGAAGAGGCCAAAGCCGCCGGTCAGCTCCTGAAGGACGAGGGATTCGTGTTCGATATGGCCTACGCTTCGGTACTCAAACGCGCCATCAGGACGCTCTGGACGGTGCTCGACCAGATGGATCTGATGTGGATTCCCGTCACCAAGTCCTGGAGGTTAAACGAACGTCACTACGGTGCGCTTCAGGGGCTCAACAAGACTGAGACCGCTCAGCGCCACGGCGACGAGCAGGTGCTGATCTGGCGCCGCAGCTACGACACTCCGCCCCCGGCCCTCGATGCTGACGACGAACGTCATCCGAGCAAGGATCGCCGTTATGCTGCGCTCACTCCCGAGGAGCTTCCGGCTACCGAGTGCCTGAAAGACACTGTCGCGCGCTTCCTGCCTTACTGGCACGAAACCATCGCGCCGCAGATCATGGACGGCAAGCGTGTCATCATTACGGCCCACGGCAACTCGCTCCGTGCGCTGGTCAAATATCTCGACAATATTTCCGATGAGGATATCGTCGGCCTGAACATTCCGACTGGCATTCCGCTCGTGTACGAGCTTGACGACGATCTGAAGCCAATCCGGAGTTATTACTTGGGCGACCAGGAGGAGCTGAAGAAAGCCCAGGAAGCCGTGGCAAAGCAGGGCAAGGCCTGAGGCCGGTAAGGTGAACGCTCCGGTTTCGCTGTTTTTCCGACTGCATTGAAGAGGACTTCAGAGCAGTCTTAAATGGTCAGGATTTTTTTATCCAATACCTTATATTCTGGCCTCTGAGCGAGGAACGTCCCGTTTTTTTGAATTTTTCTGAATTGATGTGCCTGAAAATATGAAAGCAAAGCATGAAGGGGGACTGTACGATCCACAGTTCGAGCATGACGCCTGTGGTGTAGGATTTGTCGCCAACATCAAGGGTGCCAAGTCTCATCAGATTATCCGGCAGGGCTTGCAGGTTCTGGTGAACATGAAGCATCGTGGCGCTACCGGCTATGAAAAGAATACCGGTGACGGCGCCGGCATTATGCTGCAGATTCCCGACAAGTTCATGCGCAAAGTCTGCGCCGAGAGGAATATCGAACTTCCCGCTCCGGGCGAGTACGGCGTTGGTATGGTCTTTCTTCCGCCGGACCTCACGCAGCGTCGTGCTATCGAGGATATCTGTCGCCAGATGGTGCAGGCCGAAGGCCAGAAATATCTCGGCCTCCGCAAGGTGCCGACCGACAACTCTACGCTCGGCCAGATGGCTCGTTCACAAGAGCCGGTCGTGAAGCAGATTTTCGTGGGCCGTGGCAACGATAACATGACGGAGCTCGAGTTCGAGCGTAAACTCTACGTCATCCGTCGCCGTATTTTCAAGCGTGTCCGTTTTACCTCCGGCCTGCTCGGCAGCGGTTATTTCTACGCATCGAGCTTTTCGTCTCGCACGATTGTTTATAAAGGCATGCTCAATCCGGAGCAGGTCGAGGAGTTCTATCCCGAGCTGAAAGATCCGGACATGGAGAGCGCCATCGCGATGGTGCACTCCCGCTTCAGCACCAACACCTTCCCGAGCTGGGATCGCGCCCATCCGTATCGTTTCCTGAGCCACAATGGTGAAATCAACACACTCCGCGGCAACGTGAACTGGATGAAGGCTCGCGAAAAGAACATGCAGTCCTCCATCTTCAAGGGTGCACTCGAAGAGATCAAGCCGATTCTGCTCGAAGAGGGCAGCGACTCGGCTACGCTCGACAACGCCTTCGAGCTGCTGGTCATGTGTGGCCGTTCGATGGCCCAGGCAGCCATGATGGTCATTCCGGAACCGTGGTCGGGCAACGAATCGATGGATCCGGACAAGCGCGCATTTTACGAATATCACAGCTGCCTCATGGAGCCGTGGGATGGCCCTGCATCGGTGGTCTTCACCGATGGCGTCCAGATTGGTGCCGTGCTCGACCGTAACGGTCTGCGCCCGTCGCGCTACTACATCACCAGTGACGACCTGGTGGTGATGGCCTCCGAGGTCGGCGTGCTCGACATCGAACCTGAAAAGATTATCAAGAAGGATCGCCTCCAGCCGGGCCGAATGTTCCTGGTCGATACCAAAGAGGGACGCATCATTTCCGACGAGGAGATCAAGCAGAGCATCGCTTCCGAGAAGCCCTACAAGGAGTGGATCGACCGCAACGTCATCGAACTCGATGCGCTGCCGGAGCGGGAGCTGATGAAGAATCCGGATCAGGACAACTACAGCATCACCGCCCGTCAGAAGGCGTTCGGCTACACCAATGAGGACATCACCCTCCAGGTCAGGCCGATGGCCCAGAATGCCATCGAGCGCATTGGTTCGATGGGCAATGATACGCCGCTGGCCGTGCTTTCCAATCGCCCGAGGTTGCTGTACGATTATTTCAAACAGCTCTTCGCACAGGTGACCAATCCTCCGATCGACTCGATCCGCGAGGAGATCGTGACCTCCACGACGGTCATGCTCGGCACCGAGGGCAACCTGCTCGAAGCCGAGGAGATCAACTGCCGTCGCCTGAGGGTGCCGCATCCGATTCTCACCAACGAGGATCTCGAAAAAATTCGTGGCATTGACAAGCCCGGTTTCAAAGCGATCACCCTGCCGATTTTCTACAACGTCGCAGAGGGTGGTCGGGGGATCCAGGAGACCATGCAGGACTTGTACCGTCAGGCCGAAAAGGCGATCAATCATGACGGCGTCAACATTATTATTCTTTCCGACAAGGGCGAACTTGAGCATTCGCGCGCTCCGATTCCTGCGCTGATGGCGCTTGCCGGATTCCACCAGTTCCTGATCAGCGCTGGTCTCAGGACGAAAGTCGGTCTCATTGTCGAGTCGGGCGAGCCGCGTACGGTGCACCACTTCTCGATGCTGATCGGCTATGGCGCAGGGGCGATCAACCCCTACCTGGCGTTCGAAACCATCAGCCAGCAGGTGGCCGAAGGACGCATCACGATCGATGAGAAGAAGGCGATCAAGAACTACGTAAAGGCGATTGTCAAGGGCGTAGTCAAGACGATGGCCAAGATGGGCATCTCGACCGTGCAGAGCTATCGCGGTGCGCAGATCTTCGAAGCGGTCGGCCTGAACGCCGAAGTGGTCGATGCCTACTTCACCAAGACCCCTTCCCGCATCGAAGGTATCGGGCTCGACACGCTGGCCGAAGAGGTGCGCAAACGCCATGAAGCAGCTTTCCCGCCTGGCGGTAACAAGGTCAATCGCGGCCTGGAGGCTGGCGGCGACCGCAAGTGGCGTCACGACGGCGAGTACCACCTGTTCAATCCTGAGACGATTCACTACCTGCAGCACTCCTGCCGCACGGGCGATTACGAGCTGTTCAAGAAGTATGAAAAGCTCATCGACGAGCAGAGTGAGCACTACTGCACGATTCGTGGTCTGATGGATATCCGTTTCCCCGGCAAACCGATTTCAATCGATGAGGTCGAGCCGGTTGAGGAGATCGTCAAGCGCTTCAAAACGGGAGCCATGTCGTACGGTTCCATCAGCAAGGAATCGCACGAGGCGCTGGCCATTGCGATGAACCGCCTCGGCGGCAAGAGCAATACCGGCGAGGGTGGTGAGGATCCGGATCGTTTCACGCCGGACGCCAACGGCGACAGCCGTATGTCGGCCATCAAGCAGGTTGCATCTGGCCGCTTCGGTGTGACCAGCGAGTACCTGACCAATGCGCAGGAGATCCAGATCAAGATGGCGCAGGGCGCCAAGCCCGGAGAGGGCGGCCAGTTGCCCGGCACCAAGGTCTATCCGTGGGTTGCCAAGACCCGCCACTCTACCCCCGGCGTGGGGCTGATTTCGCCGCCGCCGCATCACGATATTTACTCGATCGAAGATTTGGCTCAGCTCATTTTCGATCTCAAGAACGCAAACCGCGCAGCTCGTATCAACGTCAAGCTGGTTTCGACGGTTGGTGTCGGCACTATCGCTGCAGGCGTTGCCAAAGCTCATGCCGACGTGGTGCTTATCAGCGGCCACGATGGCGGTACCGGTGCTTCACCGATCTCCAGCATCATGCACGCTGGTATGCCGTGGGAACTCGGCCTTGCTGAAACGCACCAGACCCTCATGCTCAACAACCTGCGCAGCAGAATTGTCGTCGAGGTTGACGGTCAGCTCAAGACTGCGCGTGACATTGTCATCGCAGCCATGCTCGGTGCCGAGGAGTTCGGTTTCGCTACCACGACGTTGGTGGTGATGGGCTGCATCATGATGCGCTGCTGCCAGGATGACTCCTGCCCGGTAGGCATCGCCACGCAGAACCCCGAGCTTCGCAAGAATTTCAAGGGCAAGCCAGAGGATGTTGAGAACTTCATGCGCTTCATTGCCCAGGGCGTGCGCGAGTACATGGCACAGCTTGGTATCCGTACGCTGAACGAGCTTGTCGGTCGCGCTGACCTGCTTGCCACCTCACGCACCATCAAGCACTGGAAAGCCAACGGTGTGGATCTGTCCAAGATGCTGCACCAGGTCGATACGGGCGACAACGATACGCCGTACTGCACCATCAAGCAGGAGCACGGCATCGAGGAGAGCCTCGACATCAAGACCCTCCTGGCGATCTGTGAACCGGCCATCAAGCGCGGTGAGAAGGTTTCGACCACGCTGCCGATCAAGAACATCAACCGCGTCGTCGGCACCATCGTCGGTAACGAGGTCACTAAAGCTTGGGGTAGCAAAGGACTTCCGGATGACACCATCCACCTGAAGTTCATGGGTTCGGCTGGCCAGAGTCTCGGCGCGTTCATTCCGAAAGGCATGACCATCGAGCTGGTTGGCGATGCGAACGACTACATCGGCAAGGGCCTGTCGGGTGGCCGGATGGTGGTCTATCCGCCGAAGGCATCGACTTTTGTGCCCGAGGAAAATATTATCGTCGGCAACGTGGCCTTCTACGGCGCGACCTCCGGTGAGGCCTACATTCGCGGCATGGCGGGCGAGCGTTTCTGCGTGCGCAACAGCGGCATGGAAGCGGTTGTCGAATCGGTCGGCGACCACGGCTGCGAGTACATGACCGGCGGCAAGGTGATCATTCTCGGCAAGACCGGCCGCAACTTCGCGGCGGGCATGTCCGGCGGTGTGGCCTATGTCTATGATGTTGACGGCGCTTTTGCCGGACGCTGCAACCAGCAGATGGTGAGCCTCTCGCCGGTCGAAGAGTCGGAAGAGCTTGCGTGGCTCAGGTCGAAAGTCGAGCGGCATGTGGCCGAAACCGGCAGTGAACTTGGCAAGAGCCTGCTCGCAGAGTGGCCGAACGCATCACTGCGTTTCGTCAAGGTGCTGCCCAACGACTACCAGCGCGCCATCGATGCAATGAAAGAGGTCGAAGCGCAGGGCCTGACCGGCGACGAAGCCGTCATGGCAGCTTTTCAGAAAAATGTGCATGATCCTTCCCGTGTGTCGGGGAACTAAACTATCAGGGGTAACCCGAACAACGCATTACGATTTATGGGTAAACTGAAAGGATTTATGGAGTACCGGAGAGCCCTTCCCGCTGACAGGGAGCCTCTGGAGAGAATAAAGGACTGGAACGAGTTCCATGAGGAGATGTCGGTTGAACAGCTTGCCGACCAGGGTGCTCGCTGCATGGATTGCGGCACGCCGTTCTGCCACTCGGGCATCATGCTCAGCGGCATGACCTCAGGTTGTCCGATTCACAACCTTATTCCCGAGTGGAACGATCATGTTTATCGCGGCTTCTGGCGCGAAGCGTATGAGCGGCTCATGAAGACCAACAACTTCCCGGAGTTCACCGGAAGGGTCTGTCCCGCGCCGTGCGAAGGCTCCTGCGTGCTCGGCATCATCCAGCCACCGGTGACCATCAAGAATATCGAGTGCTCCATCATCGAACACGCTTTCGCTGAAGGGTGGGTTGAACCGAAAGAGATCGCCGTTCGCACCGGCAAGAAAGTCGCTGTTGTGGGTTCCGGCCCGGCAGGTTTGGCTTGCGCTGACCAGCTCAACAAGGCTGGCCACTCGGTCACCGTGTTCGAGCGTGACGACCGCATCGGTGGCTTGCTGATGTACGGCATCCCGAACATGAAGCTCGACAAGCAGCAGGTTGTGCAGCGTCGCGTCGACCTCATGAAAGAGGAGGGCGTCGCGTTCGTGACCGGTACTGAAGTCGGCGTCAACTACCCGGCTGACAAGCTGCTCTCGGAATACGATGCCGTGGTGCTCTGCACCGGTGCGACCAATCCGCGTGACCTTAACGCCGAAGGGCGCGAGCTTGATGGCATTCACTTCGCGATGGAGTTCCTCCGCGCAGGTACCAAAGCGGTGCTCGACGGCACCGAGCCTGAGCTGTCCGCCAAGGGCAAGCATGTGGTCGTGATCGGTGGCGGCGATACCGGCACTGACTGTGTGGCCACCTCGCTGCGCCAGGGGTGCAAGAGCGTCATGCAGCTTGAAATCATGCCCAAACCTGCCGACTTCCGCCAGGATGACAACCCGTGGCCCGAATGGCCGAAGGTCTTCAAGGTCGATTACGGTCAGGAAGAGGCCCACGCCGTGCAGGGTGAAGATCCCCGTAAATATCTCATGATGACCAAGAAGTTCATCGGCGAGAACGGCAAGCTGAGTGCTGTCGAGGTCTCGAAGGTTGAATGGATCAGTCAGGAAGGACGCACCATTCCCGTTCCGGTAGCCGGCAGCGAAGAGATCATTCCTGCTGACCTCGTACTGCTTGCAATGGGTTTTCTTGGCCCCGAATCGCAGCTTCTTGAATCGCTTGCTATCGAGACGGATGGACGCAGCAACATCAAGGCAGACACCAGCAGCTACCGCACCAGCGTTGACAACGTCTTCGCTGCCGGCGATGCCCGCCGTGGCCAGAGCCTCGTCGTTTGGGCCATCAATGAAGGCCGTGCAGCCGCAAGGGAGTGCGATCGCTTCCTGATGGGCAGCACCAGCCTGCCGTGAACGAATCAACAGGCAGAAGTGTTGCAAGAAAACAAAAGAGGCTGAACGAACAGAATAACCGATATGGAACAACAGAAACTGAGGGAACTGCTCGAAACCCTTCATCAGGAGCTCGGTCAGGTCGGCACGGTCGATGAAAAGACCGAAGAGGTGCTTTCCTCGCTTAGGGAAGACATCTCCAAGCTCGTCAAGGATGGCACGAAAGCGTGTGAGGAGGAGGAGAGCATGACTGACCGCATGAGCGATGCCGTCGGCCACTTCGAGGAAGATCATCCTCGCCTCAGCATGTTGATCCAGCATGTCCTCGACAGCCTTGCCCGCATGGGACTGTGAGCGTGAGGCTGTCGAGCCCCCTCCTTGATCATTCATGATTTTTTTTAGCTCCGATCTGACGGGCAACGTTTTACAAGAAATCAGGGCTTCAGCCCAATCCGTTCAACCACGGGACTTAGCCTCCTGTGGTTGACGTATCAACCGGTATCAAATGACCAAAGACAAAGAGCCACGCAAAGACCATACCAGCGGAAGAAAAAACTTTGGAGGCGAGCCTCCTGTGGTTTGCTCTTTCTGCGGCAGAACCAGCCATGAGGTCAATAGCATGGTGGCCGGGCCCAATGCTTTTATCTGTGATCGCTGCATTCTCAGCTCGGTCGAGATTCTGCGTAAAGAGATCAGCGCCATTCGCCATCCGGAGAAAACGAGTGAGCCGGCTTTCCAGCCACGCCTGAAGAGCCCTGTAAACATCAAGGAGTCGCTCGACCAGTACGTCATTGGTCAGGAACGCGCCAAGAAGTCGCTCTCCGTGGCGGTCTATAATCACTATAAGCGTATCGACGCTCACGAATGGACAGCAGAAGACGAGGTTGAAATCGAAAAGAGCAACATTCTGCTGATTGGCCCTACCGGTACCGGTAAGACCCTGCTCGCCCAGACGCTGGCCAACCTGCTGGAAGTCCCGTTCACCATCGCCGATGCAACTTCGCTTACTGAAGCAGGCTACGTAGGCGACGACGTCGAGACCATTCTCGCCCGTCTTCTGCACGCCTCCGACTTCAACCTCGAACGCGCCGAACGCGGCATTATCTACGTTGATGAAATCGACAAGATTGCCCGCAAATCGGCCAACGTCTCCATCACCCGTGACGTTTCAGGCGAAGGTGTTCAGCAGGCGCTGCTCAAAATTCTCGAAGGCTCGGTGGTTGGTGTGCCCCCGAAAGGCGGTCGCAAACACCCCGAGCAGCAGTTGATCAACATCAACACCAAGAACATCCTCTTCATCTGCGGAGGAGCGTTCGAGGGGCTCGACAAGATCATTGCTCGCCGCGTCTCCAAATCCTCGATGGGCTTCGGCTCCAAAGTCAAGGACAAGCAGACCGGCTACGATCCCGAGATTCTCAAACTCGTTACCCAGGACGACCTGCACGAATACGGCCTCATTCCCGAATTTATCGGTCGCCTGCCGGTGATGTCCGCACTTGATCCGCTCGACGCATCAGCTCTGCGTAATATTCTTGTCGAGCCGAAGAATGCGCTTGTCAAGCAGTACAAACGCCTCTTCGAAATGGACGGCGTTGAACTTGAATTCACCGACGAAGCGCTCGACAAGGTGGTTGAAATCGCTATAGAACGCGGTACAGGTGCTCGCGCCTTGCGCTCCGTGCTCGAAAACGTCATGATCGACATCATGTTCGAGTTGCCCACCCTCAAAGATGTTCAGAAGTGCATCATTACTTCCGAAACCATCGATAAAATAAGCGGGCCGGTGTATGAGAAAAAGGACGGAAAAGAGCGTTTGACTGCTTGAAGAGAGGCTTGAAAAGAATCTGAAAAACAGTTTGTATTCAATTCTGAAAGTTCTATATTAAGGCCTTCTCATAAGGGCGGTTAGCTCAGTTGGTTAGAGCGCTACCTTGACACGGTAGAGGTCAGAAGTTCGAATCTTCTATCGCCCACCCCCACAAAGCCCTGCAAGATAAAGACTTGCAGGGCTTTTTTATTCCTTCCAAAATACTCGGTTTTACGTGATTTTCGTCGTTTTTGAGCGTTTTTTATATTAAATCTGCGACGCATATGCGACGAGGATTTTCCTTCTCTGATCACTTGACAAGGAGGTTGCAATGAGATTCACGCTTAAACATCGGGTTCTGCCCCCAAGGCAAGAAAATGGTGACACTCTTTTTTATCGAAATTTTTGATCGGGGCGAGCGGAAGTATGAGTTGCTCGACATGGTCGCCGATCCGGCAGACAAGGACAACCAGAACCGTCTGGTCGAGGTGTTTCGGCGGCTCGAATACAACGGGTTTTCTGTTCGAAGCATCGACCGAGATCAGGGATTCGCTTTGCAACCATTTTCTACTACCTCTCGAAAACCGGAGCTTGCAATCTGAATCCGTATTCAGTTTTGGATACCTCAATGGGCGCTTGCTTCAAGCTACGGCTTTTCAGCATAAGACAGGATGTAGTCCAGACCGGCGTACACACTGTCGGCTGAACGATTCAGGGTTAATTGTGCCATAATCTTTGCAAGGGGATGCATCTTGCCGACAAATGTCCGGTTTTTTGCCAGATACTCATGAAGAGGTTCATAGACATCATCACGGATTGATTTGATATCAATATGGACAAATCCGGCTTTGGAGAGCTTGTTCTGGTAGGATGGGATCAGGTAGTAGTTGTCTTGTGGAATATTGAATTTTCCTGCCACAAGGTTCCATGAAAACCATTGCTCTATTCGCCTGAAGGGGTTGTCGGAGTTTTCTGTCGGCACAATGTCCGCTGTCACAAGCCTGCCGCCCGGCCGCAAAACGCGAAATGCTTCCCTGAAAAAATCCTCTCGGGTTCTGTAGTGGAAAGCGCTTTCCACGGAAACAACCAGATCGACGGATTCATTTTCAATCGGCATCTCCGTTGCCGAGCCTTCTTTTAAATCGACTGATTTTTCGAGTCCCGCATCGGCAACGTTCCGCCGGGCGCGTTCAACCTGGGATTTCGTAATGTTCAGCCCGATGATTTTTTCGGGCTTCAGTTTTCTTGCCCAGAGGATGTCCTGATCGCCAAAACCGTACCCGCAATCCAGGACGGTATCGCCTGGCCCCATGCCACCTTTTTTCGCCACCAGCAGCGCAAGCGCTTCACTGGCTTCATCGATGGTATCTGCCTCACGCCAATAGCCGAGATTCAGATAGAGGGCGTGCTCGGTCAGAGATGAAGTGCCGATCAGATCATAGACTTCCGTGGTCTTCAACCCGTGGAACGGATTGAAAAGCCAGTTCAGATACCTGAAAAATCGATCGGTTGCGTTGTCTGACATGGTGATTACTTTTTTGCAGTGAAGAGGACGGAATCATGCTGAGTGTCCGTCGATAAGCATAGTAACTTCTCAATGCGCTTAGAGGTTACAGGTCATCAGGAAGCCCTTGGTATCTGTTCAAGAAAACGCTTGCGCAGCTCTTCGGACGGCAGCATGCACTCCTCTTTTTTCCCGAAAAGCTGGTACCGGTTCTGCGCTATCAGATCATAGAGCATATCGCGCAAGGGCTTAGGAATAGCCTGGAATGCGGCGAGCAGATTCCACGGCATGTCGAGTCGGGAGGCGATTTCAATGGCGGCAGCACTTCGGGTGAAAGCGCGGTCACTGCTGACAAGCACTACGGTGTCAAGCCGGGAAGTGTTGATTCCGAAACGTGTTAGGAGAGATGCTCCGAGAGGAGACTGGGCTGGTGTGAAATAAAACAGCCCGGCGCCGTCACGCTCAAAGATGAAATTCACCGAAAACTCACACAGATTGCAGACACCGTCGAAAATCACGATGTTTTCCGGCAGAGAGGCTCGAGGCTTGTCCATTACGCTTTCAAATAAGATTAAGGATGCGATTGAATGGCTTTCTTACATGAACTCCCCGAAACAATCCGGAAGTTCCGGTCCTGCTTCCTAACTGTTGCCGCGTTACGTTAGCCACCAATACGCGGTGCTCGACATCGATTTCAAGGCAAGCGCCAAGTGCTGGCATGATCTCCGGCAGGATCAGGAGCCGGGCGTGGTTTCAGCCCAGGCTGCACGCCTTCCGGAAATCCTTAAGACAGCCAAACAGAAAGGAGCAGCCCAGCGCTTGTGATCATCGACCCAGCACTGCACTTCGAATCGGCTGCACTGGCTGCCGCGCGTTTCATCGGAGGAAAAAACTTCCAGCACCATTTGCTCAAACCCTTCTTTTTCTTATACTTCATCCGAACATGTGGTGTCTGTCATCGCGAGATGACGGGCTTAAAAGGGAATCCGGTGAAAGTCCGGAACAGTACCCGCTGCTGTAATCCCGCACCGGCTGCAAGGCTGGTGAAAAGGTTCGCCAACAATGCCACTGTCCCAGTTTTGGGATGGGAAGGCTGGTGAAACCCGGGAAAGTCAGAAGACCTGCCTCATTTTTTTAACGCTTCGGGAATAAAGCAACATACACCATGAAACACACCCTCGTTCCATTCTCTGGAACAGGCTGGTTTCGTGCATCGTTAACGGCGATGCGCAACCGGCTGTTCCGATCTCTTCTCTCTCGATTCATCCCTGCTGCCTGTTACGATCCGCTTCGCTGGTCGTTCGGCCTGCCATGGCATCCGGTGATTTTTACTGCCGACCCTCGTTTGATGGGCCATTCCCACCTTCACGAGCATTTTCTGTTGTTGTCGATTCATGAGGCTCAACGGAACGCTCAACATTTCAATGCATTTCCAGTTTCTCGCTGTCAACGTTGTGCGGGTTATGATGGCTTTGCCGCTGCCGCTCATCCGCTGAATTCCGTTCCTTTCTGGCTTTTTAACTGATAGAACAAAACACGCGACCATGAAAAAAAATCTTATGGCGGTAACGCTGCTGTGCTGCGCTGCCCCGGCGTATGCGGCCCATCCTCTTGTTACCGACGATACCGGAACCCAGGGCACCGGCGGCTGGCAGATCGAGTGCACGACTGGATTTTCCTCCAACAGTGAGAGTGACGAAGGCATCAGAATCAAAGAGCGGGAAAACGAAGCAGCGGTGGCGGTCTCCTACGGTCTGTCGGAGGACATCGACATCGTTGCCGGATTGCCGTACCTGTGGTATCAGGTGAAGGAAAATCAACTGGTTACTGCTGATGAAAGTGGCATCGGCGATATGACGCTTGAGCTCAAGTGGCGGTTCTGTGAAAACGAAAAGAACGGATTCAGCCTTGCCCTGAAGCCCGGTATCTCTCTGCCGACCGGTGACGCCGACAAGGGGCTCGGCGCTGGTCGGGTGACTGGCGGTGCGGTGCTGATCGCCACAAAAGAGTTCGGGGCGCTGACGCTGCACGCCAACGCTGGCTACCATCGCAACGCTTACGAACTCGACGAGGATGCGGCGGCGTGCAACAAGCACATCTGGAACGCATCCCTTGCGGGCGAATATGCGCTTTCGGAAAAGCTCAGGGCGGTTGCCGATATCGGTCTCGAAACGGCCGAAGAAAAGGGTTCACGCACACATCCTGCATTTCTGGTTGGAGGGCTGATTTACAGCGTCACCGAGGATTTCGATTTCGATCTTGGCATCAAGAGTGGTTTGAACGATGCCGAACCTGATACGGCTGTGCTGCTGGGCGTGGCCGCACGATTCAATTAAAGGAGGAGATGATGAACAATCTGAAATTTCGTTTTGTCGCTGTGCCCTCGATGGTTGCGGGCATGATACTTTTTGGCGGTGGCGAGGCTTGGGCGATGCACATCATGGAGGGGTTTTTGCCCCCTTCGTGGAGCCTGTTCTGGACGGCAGTGTCGTTGCCTTTTTTTGTGCTCGGCTTCCGTTCGATGCGCAAAATCGTTGCCGACAATCCGCGCATGAAGTTGCTGCTGGCTATGGTCGGGGCGTTCGCGTTCGTGCTCTCGTCGCTCAAGATTCCGTCAGTTACGGGAAGCTGTTCGCACCCGACTGGCGTGGGGCTCGGAGCGATCATGTTCGGGCCGTCGGTAATGAGCGTGCTCGGCGCGATCGTGCTGCTCTTCCAGGCGTTGCTGCTCGCACACGGCGGGTTGACGACGCTTGGTGCGAACCTCTTTTCGATGGGCATCGCCGGGCCGTTTGTGTCGTACGGCATCTACAAGCTCGCCGACGGGATGAAGGCTCCGCGCTCGATGGCGGTTTTTCTCGGCGCGGCACTGGGCGATCTGGTGACCTACGTCGTCACCTCGCTCCAGCTTGCCGCCGCTTTTCCGTCGACGACCGGCGGGTTTGCCGCAGCCATGTTCAAGTTCCTCGGCATTTTCGCCGTGACGCAGGTGCCGCTTGCCGTGAGCGAGGGCATTCTGACGGTGATGGTCTATAACACCATCCGCTCGTATGCCGGCGAGACTATGTTCAGTTCTGCAACGCTTTCCGGGGAGGTGAAATGATGAAAAAGTCGATCCTGAAAAATCTGCTGCTTGCGGCACTGGTGATAGCGCTCGCTGTCGTGCCGCTGATGACCCTCAAACATGCCGAGTTCGGCGGCGCTGACGGCCAGGCCGAGGAGGCGATTACGGAGTTGCAACCCAGCTACGAGCCGTGGTTTGCGCCGTTCTGGGAGCCGCCGGGTGGGGAGGTCGAGAGCCTGCTGTTTGCGTTGCAGGCGGCGCTGGGGGCTGGTGTGCTGGGCTATGGCCTCGGGTTTCTCCGGGCTTCGCGCGAACCGTCCGGAGAGGCACAGGTTTGAGAACGCTCGACCACTATGCCGCAAGCTCCCGGCTGCGCGATGTCGCGCCGGGCTACAAGCTGCTCTATGCGCTTCCACCCATCGCAATGGTGCTTTGGGTGGACTCCGTGCCGTTTTCGCTGCTGGTGTTTGGCCTGATGAGCGCCTCGGTCGTCATGAAGGGAGGTGTCCGGCCTGGTGACTATCTCCGCTGGCTGCTGCTTCCGGCAGCCTTTCTCATGACCGGAACGGCAGCTGTCGCGTTCGATATTTCCGTGCATCAAGAGTCATTTCTTTTCTCGATTCCGGTTGGCAGTGCTTTCATCGGCGTGACCTCAGCCGGCCTTGCGATGGCGATTCATCTGGCGTTCAAAGCGATGGCGTCGGTTTCGTGCCTCTACTTCATCGCCTTCACGACGCCGGTGGCCGACCTCGGACGCTCGATGTCGGCGCTGGGCGTTCCGGGGCTTTTCATCGAGATGACGTTGCTCATCTATCGTTTTGTGTTTCTGCTCTTCGAGACCGCCTCGGAGATGGCGACCGCGCAGCGCTCGCGGCTCGGCTACGCGGGCACGGCGGTTTCGTTCCGCTCCCTTGCGTTGCTCGCCTCGAACCTGTTCTTCTTTTCGGCCCGTCGCGCCGAGGAGGTGTATGTGGCGATGGAGTGCCGGGGCTATGACGGCTCGATCCGCGTACTGGCTCCGTCGAGCGGAGAGCGGCAGCCATCGTTCGCCGGTCTCGTGTTACTTGAGCTGGTGCTGCTTGGCCTCGCCGTCGCCACGCATTTCGGGAGGTTTTTCTGATGGCGTCACCGGATATTCTCCGAACCGAGGCGCTCCGGTGTGTCTGGCCGGACGGCACGGTGGCGCTCGATGGCGTCGATCTTTCGATTCGGACGGGTGAGGTTACAGCGTTGCTCGGCGGCAACGGTGCGGGTAAGTCGTCGCTTTTGCTCGGCTTCAACGGCATTCTGAAGCCGAGTTTGGGCCGGGTGCTCTTCGGCGATGAGCCGCTCGACTACTCGGCGAAGGGGCTGAAAGCGCTGCGGCAGGAGGTCGGCATCGTCTTCCAGAACCCCGACGCGCAACTGTTCGCGTCGAGCGTTTACGAGGACATCTCCTTCGGACTCTGCAATCTCGGCCTGCCGGAGCCGGAGGCGCGGCGGCGGATCGACGCGGCGATGGAGCTGGTCGGCGTCGCGGAGCTGGCGCGCAAGCCGGTGCACCACCTCAGCTTCGGGCAGAAAAAGCGGGTGGCGCTGGCCGGGGTGCTGGCGATGGAGCCGTCAGTACTCTTGCTCGACGAGCCGACCGCCGGACTCGATCCGCAGGGCGCGGACGCAATCATGCGGTTCATTCGTGATCTGCAAAGCACCTCAGGCATGACGGTGGTCGTCGCTACGCACGACATTGAAATGGTGCCGCTCTTCTGCGACCGGGCCTGCGTGATGGAGCGGGGAAGGGTGCTCTTCGAGGGTGAAGTTACCTCGATGTTCGAACATCGCGACCTCATCCGGCAGGCCGGGTTGCGGCTGCCACGCATCGCGCATTTGATTGAGATTCTCGTCTCGAAAGATGGTTTCACGCTGCCCGGCAATGCGATGACGATTGGGCAGGCGCGAAAGATTTTGAAACAGCTGAATGTGAAATCGGA
Organism: Chlorobaculum parvum NCIB 8327; assembly: GCF_000020505.1. NCBI lineage: Bacteria > Pseudomonadati > Chlorobiota > Chlorobiia > Chlorobiales > Chlorobiaceae > Chlorobaculum > Chlorobaculum parvum. The sequence goes on along the minus strand of NC_011027.1, from coordinate 1,620,506 downwards.
TGAAAACAAATCAGTGCAAGGGTAAGGTGTTTCTGGTCGGGGCCGGGCCGGGCGATCCGGAGTTGTTGACCGTTCGGGCGCACAAGCTGCTGCAATCGGCTGACGTGGTGCTACACGACGCGCTTGTCAGCCCGGAGGTTCTCGCGCTGCTGCCGCTTGGCGCGGAGAGGATCGCCGTCGGCAAGCGCATCGGTGACAAGGTCGATCAGACCGATCGCCAGTTGCGGATCAACGAGTTGCTGGCCCGGCACGCCCGCGCGGGTCGATGCGTCGTTCGGCTCAAAGCCGGTGACCCCTTCATGTTCGGGCGTGGCATCGAGGAGGTGCGCGCGCTGGCCGCTGTCGGTGCTCCTTGCGAGGTGGTGCCGGGCATCACGGCTGGCATCGCCGCCGCTGAGCTTTGCAGGATACCCTTGACCGAGCGCTACCGGAACACCTCGGCGCTCTTCTGCACTGGCCAGACGGCGGACTACTCGCTGTCACATTTCTCGGCGGTGATCGAGCTGATGAAGGCGGGTACGCCGCTGGTGATGTACATGGGCTTCGAGCAGCTCGACAGGATCGTCGAGCGCTTCATCGAATCAGGCCTTTCTCCAGACCTCCCGGCGTGCGCGGTGTCGCGAGTGTCGCGAAACGATCAGGCGCTGGTCAGCGGCACGCTCGGTACCATCACCCAGCAGCTCCGGGAGAGCGAGCTTCCCCTGCCGGTGGTCTTCATCATCGGTGAGTATGCTGTGCCGGAAGGGGCGCACAATCGAGATCAGACCGATCCATCTGATCAAAATCACAGTTTCAACCAACATGACCAAGCATCGTAAAAAACGGAAGCAGATCAACAAGAAGGCGATTCTGCTTGCCCATTTCGGCACGACCTATCCCTCGGCACTGCCGTCGCTGGAGAATATCCGGCGGCAGATACAGGCACGGATTCCCGGCATCGAGGTTCGTCACTGCTTCACCTCGAACATGGTGCGCAACATCTGGTCGGCGCGGCGTTGCGATCCCCGAAAGTGGCTCGACGAGGGGGTGGCCGACGAGTTCCTGAACGTGCAGGGTTTCCTCGGAGCGATCGGCAATTTACAGGACGGCAACTACCGGACGATCATCGTGCAGCCGACGCACATGTACCACGGCGAGCAGTTCGAGGATCTGAAATCGTACGTGTCGGCGCTTCAGTCGATCCGCACCATCAAGCGGGTCTGGTCGCCCTTCGAAAAGGTTGTGCTGTCGCGCCCGGCGCTCGGCACCTGCGGCGTGGAGCACGACTACACCGAGGACATCGAGGAGGTGGCCGCGTTGTTCGAGGATGACGTGGAACGCGCCCGCCAGCTTGACGCGGCGCTGGTTTATGTGGCGCACGGCAACGACTTCTTCTCGTCGGGCGTGTTCCACGAAACCTGTGACGTGATGCGCAGCCGCTATCCGGGCGCGGAGATTCACATCGGCATGGTGGAGGGGCAGCCCGGCGTGGAAGAGATCGTCGCTGAAGTGACGGGCAAAGGGCGCACGACGGTGCTGCTGCGGCCCTTCATGATAACGGCAGGCGACCACGCGCACAACGACATTGCCGATGACGATCCCGGTTCGTGGAAAGGCGCGTTCGAGGCGGCGGGATGCCGGGTCGAGACCCGCATGGAGGGACTCGGTTCAGACGACCGCTTTGCCTCGATCTTCGCCCGCCGGATTCTCGAAACCGCCGAGGATCATGGCATCGAGCTGTTTTCAGCATCCGACAAAATCGATTAGCGCTTTGAACAACCGTTTGCAACCCAATGAACAAACAAGGCTCTCTCATCAGCGTTTCGCTTGGGCCGGGTGATCCCGGTCTCATCACCGTCAAGGCGCTGGCCCAACTTCGCGAGGCTGACCTCATCTACTATCCCGGCACGGTCAGCGCTTCGGGCGCGGTGACGAGCGTGGCGCTCGATATTCTCGAAGCGTACAATCTTGATCCGTCGAAGCTTCGCGGGATGCTTGTGCCGATGTCGCGCTCGCGAAAAGCCGCTGAGGCGAGTTATGCCGCAAACTACGCCGCGATGGCGGAGGAGGTGCGAGCGGGTCGCCGCGTGGCGGTGGTGAGCGTGGGCGACGGGGGCTTTTACAGCACTGCGTCGGCGATCATCGAGCGGGCGCGGCGGGACGGTCTGGAGTGCTCGATGACGCCGGGCATTCCGGCCTTTATCGCTGCCGGGTCGGCTGCCGGAATGCCGCTTGCGTTGCAAAACGACAGCGTGCTGGTGCTGGCGCAGATCGATGAGATCGGTGAGCTCGACCGCGCCCTCGCAAGCCGCAGCACCGTGGTGGTGATGAAGCTTTCGACGGTCAGAGATGAACTGGTCGGTTTCCTCGAACGGTATAGCAAGCCCTTTCTCTACGCCGAAAAGGTGGGCATGGCGGGCGAGTTCATCTCGATGGAGATTGACGACTTGCGCGACCGCGCCATCCCTTACTTTTCGCTGCTGGTCTGCTCACCGCATTGCCGGCAGTCAACCTTTTCGCCATTTATGTCATGAAAGGCAAAATTACCGTCGCGGGCCTCGGCCCCGGCAGCGATTCGATGATGACCCCGGAGGTGCTCGATGCGATCCACTCAGCGGACGCGGTGGTCGGCTACACCGGCTATCTCAAAAGCATCGAGCACCTGATTCCGGACTCCGTCCAGACCGTGGCGACCGGCATGACCGGTGAGGTGCAGCGGGCTGAACAGGCGTTCGTGCTGGCCTCCGAAGGGCGGAGGGTCGTCGTGGTCAGTTCGGGGGACGCGGGCATCTACGGCATGGCGCCGCTCATCCTCGAACTGTACGCGAGCGGTCGCTGGCCCGAGGTCGCGGTCGAGGTGCTGCCAGGCATCAGCGCGTTCCAAGCCGCCGCTGCGCGGCTCGGCGCTCCGGTGAGCCACGACTTCTGCGCCATTTCGCTCTCCGACCTGATGACACCGTGGGAGGTGATCGAAAAGCGGATCGAGGCGGCGGCCTCAGCGGATTTCGTGACGGCGGTCTATAACCCCCGCAGCAGCGACCGCTACTGGCAGATTCATCGCTTCAGGGAGCTGTTCCTGCGCCACCGTTCACCCTCGACGCCGGTGGGGATCATCCGCAACGTCTCGCGTAGCGACGAGTCGGTCGTGCTGACGACGCTCGGCGAATTCGATCCCGACTCGCTCGACATGTTCACCGTGATGCTGGTGGGCAATTCGACCACCTTCTTTTCAGATGAACAGATGATTACGCCGAGGGGCTACTTCCGCCAGAAAGAGCCGGCTTTGACACCAGTCGGCCAGTCGATCATGAGCGGCAGTTTCCGCACCATCGCCGGACTGATGAAGCCGGATGCTCGCCCGACAGACGAGCGCTGGGCGGTCATGCACACGATTCACACCACCGCCGATTTCGAGATGCAGGATCTGTTCCACGCCTCGCCCGGCGCGATCCGGCGGTGGCACGAGGCGCTGACCGCCGGTGGCGCGACGATCATCACCGACGTCACGATGGTGCAGTCCGGTCTGCGCAAGGCGGCGCTGGAGCGCCACGGCGTGACGGTGCGCTGCTACCTGCACGACGAGCGCGTGGCCGGGCTGGCCAGAAGCGCGGGTATCACGCGCAGCCAGGCAGGGATGCGGCTTGCCGCCGAGGAGCATCCCGACGCCCTTTTCGTGATCGGCAACGCGCCGACGGCGCTGCTGGAGCTGGCCTCGCTGTTGCATCGCGGGGGCTTCGCGCCGATGGGGGTGATCGGCGCGCCGGTCGGCTTTGTGAACGTGGTCGAGTCGAAGCACCGGCTCAAGGCGGCGGCGGGCGCGACGCCGATTGCCGTCATCGAGGGGCGCAAGGGGGGCAGCGCCATCGCGGCCACCATCGTCAACGCCGCCTTCAGCCTCGACGAGGCGGAGGCGATGAATCCGGGGTGCTATGTCTGAGCAGTTCACGCTCATCGGCCTCAGCGACAGCGCGGAGCCGCGTCTCGATCCCGCCGCTATCGAGGCGATTGGTGCGGCTCGCATCTTCGCGGGCGGAACCCGCCATCGCGAAATCGTCAGCGCGTTGCTGCCGTCCAGCTCTCGCTGGATCACCATCGCTCCGCCGATTGACGAGGTGCTGTCGCAACTTGCCGGGGCGGACGAGCCGGTGGTGGTGTTCGCCTCTGGCGACCCCTTTTTTTACGGCTTCGGTGCGACCTTGCGGAAGCGCTTTCCCGGCGCGTCGATCCAAAGTTTTCCAGAGTTCCACTCGCTCCAGATGCTCGCGCAGCGCTGCATGATACCTTACCAGTCGATGCGCCACGCCTCGCTCACCGGGCGGAGCTGGGAGGAGCTGGACTGCGCTCTGATCGCGGGCGAGCGGCTCATCGGCGTCCTGACCGACACCCGTAAAACTCCGCCTGAGGTGGCGCGGCGAATGCTCGATTTCGGCTATTCGGGCTACCGCATGGTAGTCGGCGAATCGCTCGGCGGCAGCGATGAGCGGGTAACGCGCTGCACGCTCGACGAGGCCGCCGGGATGGAATTTGGCCGACTCAACTGCCTCTTGCTCGAAGCCACCGAACCGCCGAAACGCTGGTTCGGCATTCCCGAAAACCTGTTCGACGGCCTGCCGGGACGGCCCAACATGATTACCAAAATGCCCTTCCGCATGGCCGCCCTCGCCGCGCTGGAGCTTGGCCGGGCGCGAACCTTCTGGGACGTGGGCTTCTGCACGGGATCGGTGGCCATCGAAGCGCGGCTCCGGTTTCCGGGTCTTGCGGTGACCGCTTTCGAGAAGCGCCCGGAGTGCGACGCCCTGCTGGAGAGCAACGCCCGTCGCTTCGGAGCGCTCGGTATTGCGAAGGTGATGGGCGACTTTCTTGAGCAGGAGCACCCTGCGCTCTGCGGCAGCGACGGTGTCGATGCGGTTTTCATCGGCGGCCACGGCGACCGGCTCGACGAGGTGTTCGATGTGGTAGAGCGTCACCTCCCCCCCGGAGGCCGGGTGGTCATGAACGCAGTACGCGAGTCTAGCGCCGAAGCTTTCGCCGCCAGCGCCGTCCGCCACGGCATGGAACTCGCCGAGCCGCTCAAGCTAACCGTTGGCGAGCACAATCCCGTGAGCGTGATGAAAGCTGTGAAGCCGGGGTGAGCGCTCGACCCGATCCGTAAGATCAGACGGATAGGACTGATCTGTCTGATCAAAGCGTTGCGGGAAAATTTTCAACCAGTTGTTTCACAAAACCCATGCACGAACGAATCGCCATTATCGCCATCACCGAAACCGGAATTGCTCTCGGCCACTCCCTGAAAAGCCTGCTCGTGGCCGATGGGTTTGCCGGGTGCGGGCTGTTCTCGTCCCGCGCCTTCGAAGGTGTCGAAACCATCGAGAGCGTGCCCGCCTTTGTCCGGCAATCGTTCGGCAGCTTCGACGCCTTTATCTTTATAGGCTCGCTCGGCATCTGTGTGCGTTCGATTGCGCCGGTGTTGCAGAGCAAGCACACCGATCCGGCGGTCATCAACTGCGACGAATCGGGGCGGTTCGTGCAGAGCGTGCTGTCGGGCCATACGGGCGGGGCGAACGCGCTGGCGGGGCGGCTCGCGCGTCTGCTCGGGGCGCAGGCGGTGCTGAGCACGTCGAGCGATGTGCAGGGGTTGTGGCCGCTCGATATTCTGGGGCGCGAAGAGGGGTGGAGCGTGGAGTTTGCTTCGCCGGTCGCGGGAGAGTCGATGACCACGGTGATGGCGGTGTTCGTGAATCACGAGCCGACGACGCTGCTGCTTGACGTTCGCGACTCACTCACCGACCAGCTCGAACGCACCGCGCCGCCGTTCGTGACGATTGCGTATCGCTTCGAGGATGTCGATTTCAGCGCCTGCCGTCTTCTGATCGCCGTCACGCCGCGTCTCATCGAAGTACCGGTGCAGACGATTTTCTATCGCCCGAAGGTACTCTGCGTTGGGGTCGGGTCGGAAAGGGGCATCGATTCAGAACGCTTCGTCCGCTCAATCATGGCGGAGCTTGCCGCTGTCCGGCTTTCGCCGCGCTCGATCCGCAGCGTGGGGTCGGTCGATTTCAAGATGGATGAGCAGGCGTTCATCGCCTTTGCCGAAGCGTGTGGCACGACGCTGACGGGCTTCGCTCCAGAGCAGCTCGAAAGCGTCGGGCTGGTGCCGAATCCGTCGGATGTCGTCTTCCGCAAAACCGGCGTGCACAGCGTCTCCGAGGCTTCGGCGGCGCTGCTCTCCGGCGAGAACTGGTGGCTGGTGGAGAAGCAGAAGGTCGCGCTGGCTGGCATTCCCGAAGGTCAGCCGCGTCACTACACCTTCGCCGTCAGCCTTTTGCGCGGAGCCGAGCGGCGCGGGCGCATCGCCATTGTCGGGGCGGGGCCGGGCGATCCGGAGCTGGTGACGGTCAAGGGCAGGCGCTACCTCGAACAGGCCGACCTGATCCTCTATGCGGGCAGCCTCGTGCCGGAGAAGCTGACCCACTACGCCAGGCCGGGCGCGCTGGTGCGGAGTTCGGCTTCGCTCTCGCTCGAAGAGCAGTTTGCGTTGATGGAGCAATTCTACCGTCAGGGCAAGTTCGTCGTGCGGCTGCACACCGGCGATCCCTCGATCTACGGGGCGATTATGGAGCAGATGGCCTTTTTCGACGCCGGGGGCATGGAGTACGAAATCGTGCCGGGCGTGTCGTCGTTCCAGGCGGCAGCAGCGGTGTTGCAGTCGCAGTTCACCGTGCCGGAGAAGGTGCAGACTATCATCCTGACTCGCGGCAGTGGCCGGACGCCGGTGCCGGACAAGGAGCGGCTCTCGGAGCTGGCGCGCGCGCGTGCAACCATGTGCATCTACCTCAGCGCCGAGTGGAGCGACGAGGTGCAGTTCGAATTGCTCGAACACTACCCGCCCGACACTCCCGTGGCGGTCTGCTACCGGCTCACCTGGGACGACCAGCAGGTGTGGCGCGGGCGGCTCGACGGGCTGTCGGCGCTCGTCCGGCAGAGCGGCAAAACCCGCACGGTGCTGCTCGTGGTCGGCGAGGTGATCGGCGCGCGCGGCGGGCGCTCGAAGCTCTACGATCCGTCGTTCACGCACGGCTTCCGCGAAGGTCATGGCGCATGAGGTGGGCGGCGTGATTCTGCTCTTCGGCGGTACCACCGAGGGACGGAAGGCAGCGGCGTTGCTCGACCGGCTTGCGATGCCCTTCATCTACTCGACCAAAACCCGCGTCGAGACGTTCACGACCACGCACGGCGAGTTCCGCCACGGCTCGCTCGACGAGGCGTCGCTGTCCGAGCTCGTCTCATCGCGCGACGTGCGGCTTGTCATCGACGCCGCCCATCCCTTCGCCGCCCGACTTCACCGCTCGGTGTTCGAGGTTTGTGAGCGTCTCGCCGTCCGCCTGATCCGCTTCGACAGAGCGTCAGTGACTTTTCCTGATTTTGACGGACTGCATTCCGTCGCCGATTTTCCGGAAGCCCTCGGCCTGCTGAAGCGGCTCGATCCCGCTAAACTGCTCGCTCTGACCGGCGTGCAGTCTGTCGACCCGTTGCGTCCGTGGTGGGAGCGGCACGAGATGCTATTGCGCATTCTGCCGTCACCGGCTTCGATGGAGCTGGTGCAGCGCGAAGGTTTTCCCGAAGCGAAGCTGCTGCCGATGAACCCCGACGGTTCGGATGAGGCGCTCGAAGCGCTCGTTCGGGAGCATAGTGTCGATTGCCTGCTCACCAAGGAAAGCGGCGAATCAGGCTTTTTCTCATCGAAACTTCGGGTCGCCGAGCGGTGCGGGATTCCTGTTATCGTCATCCGCCGTCCGCCCGCTCCGGCGTTCGATACCGTCGTCTTCTCCGTCGATGAGCTTCAAAAATGCCTGACGGAGCACGCTGCCCTCAAGCCGCTCCGGACGGGCTACACCACCGGAGCCTGCGCCGCCGCCGCCACAAAAGCCGCTATGATCGCGCTGCTTGACGGCGCTGCCCCCGACTCGGTTACGCTCACGCTGCCGTCCGGCAAAGTCGCCAGCTTCGGAATCATCTCGTACCGGGCGGGAAATGGGAGGGTGCGGTGCGGTGTGCGAAAGTTTGCGGGCGACGATCCCGACGTGACGCACGGGTTGTTGATCGTCAGCGAAGTCTCGCTTGTGCCGGACGGCGAGCCGGGCGAGGTGCGATTTCTGCAAGGTGAGGGGGTTGGCAGGGTGACGCTGCCAGGGCTGGAGATTCCGCCCGGCGAACCGGCGATCAACCCCGTGCCGCGCCGGATGATCCGCGAGTGCGTCGCCGCTGAGCTGCGGCAGCGTGGGTTGCGCTACGCCGTTGACGTCACGATTTCAGCGCCGGGAGGCGAAGCGGTCGCCCGCAAAACCATGAATGCCCGGCTCGGCATCACCGGCGGCATTTCGATTCTCGGCACCAGCGGGGAGGTCGTGCCCTACTCGATTGAGGCGTGGCTCGCCAGCATCCGCCAGTCCATCGCCGTCGCCGCCGCCAACGGCTGCACGACCCTCGCCCTCACCTCCGGCCTTCGCAGCGAGCGTCACCTCCGCGCGCTCTACCCCGACCTGCCGGAGCTGGCCAGCATCCACTACGGTAACTTCATCGGTCGCTCGCTCGAACTCGCGGGCCAGCACGGTGGCTTCAAGCGCGTCATCGTCGGCGTCATGCTCGCCAAGGCCACCAAGCTCGCCCAGGGCCAGGCCGACCTCTCCAGCCGCGTCGTCCCGCTCGATCCCCGATGGCTCGCCACTCTTGCCGTAGACCTCGGCTACAGCGATGAGCTCGCCAACCAGCTCGCTGATCTTCATCTCGTCCGAAACGTGACCGATCTCATCTCCTTCACCAGCGACGAACCGCTTTATCTGGCCATCGCCAGCGCCTGTCATCGCGCTTGCCGCCAATGGCTCTCCGATACGCCGCTGAGCTTCGTGCTGTTCGATATGGAGGGAAGGTCGGTGATTTCAGACTGAACAGCGATTACCCCTTCTCTTTCAATGTTCCTGTTTAGTAAGAGCTTAAGAGTTACAAAGAAAAGCCTGCATGTTACAATACGAACATGCAGGGCTTTTCTTTGAGTATTTATGGCTTCTAAAGAAAAAAGCTTTTTCTCAGAAGTTTAAACGGAATACGCCGTTCTCCAGAGAATCAATACGCTCCAGATTTTCTTTCGAGATTTTTTACTGTCAGCCATACGCCGATAACCCCCATAACTGAAACTCCAATGGCCTGCGTTGTTGGGGACAAGTCTGTTACTGTATTGATGAGCGACGTGATCAACTCTCCCATATTTAATAAGTATCCCATGATTTTCTCCTTATTGGTCGTGTTTCGATATCAATTTCCTATTCTCAGTAGATTTTGTATATGTGCTGTGTTTCGTAAGTACGGCCGTTTATTTATTCGAAATGTGTATCAAATGATTTTTTGTACTGTTGAAATATAGTAATAAGCGCAAAAGCTTGCAAGAGAATTCTGTAGCTTTACATCATTTTTCTATTTGTATAAGTCATAGAATACAGTTAGTGAGGGGCATTAGGCGAAGAGCAGAGCGCTTGTTCATGACAGGCAAGTGGCTCACCACCCGGTGCTTTGACTCGCAATTGAGAGTGCTTTGTGGAATGGGCTATGTTTGCTGAAAAAAGAAGCTGAACAGCCCTGTGGCCATGTTTGTCACTCATAAATTCTGATCAATCGCGCTGCTGTTCAAGGAAACGCACGCATACGGTTCCATTGTGTAATTATCAATGCGTTTGCTCGTTAGATGTTATAAGCCAGTAAAGGCTCTCAAGGCCTTGGGAGATTAACGTTCACCTGGTTTTAGCCTACTCCGCATGGCTGTATTGTAGTTGCCTGTTTTATAAGTACTTATACAAAACGTCTCCTATCATGCCCTATCGTGGTTGATCGTGTCGCGGAGGCTGAGAGAGTCTTTTCTTTAACGGCTTTTCTGGAAAAAGGGGAGGGGGACAGGTTTATTCTTTGCCTGAAAGCGGAGTTCAGTTGGAGAGAGTATTGTGGGAGTTGTTTTTTGATGGCATGTGTATCGAGGAGGTTTTTGTGGAGAGGCGGTCTTATTTTGATGAGCTTGATTTTGTCAGGTTTGCTCCCAATCGTAATTTCCTTCCGGATTTTTTCCAGTCAAGAATTTATGGGGAACTTAAAGCAGTTTTTTCCGCTGGCAAGATCACTTAATATCTATAAAGGCGGAAAAGGGAGAGAGATGCGTTTGTCCCCTTTCGTTTATTCTTGTTCAGTCGGGTGATCTCTCTGTTTTGTTTAAAGGGTGCATTTTCCTTTCAGTCATGGATACCTTGAGTATTTATTTCAAAAGAAGTAATGGCGCTTTAATTCTAAACAGACGGCGTTGCATGGAATGGCGCAAGGCAAGTGGACGAGCGGGTCAACTCCGGTTTTGGGTAGATCATCAGCCCGATTGTCAGTGCCCGCAAAAGTTTTGCTCGTAAAAAATAGCTCTTTGAAATTGATTGTATATGTATTATATTTATTCCTGATGAGACGTGTATATTTTTTTTATGAATTCCGTGCGTTCTTCTCATTAAGTGCGTTTTGATGTTCCCTGTATACTTGTTAAATTTGTTAAGAGTTATAGAGTGCTAAATGATTAAACGTGCGTGATGTAATGATTTTAATTGGTTTACCGTGACTTGAGAATTATTGAAAAATAGGCTGTCATTAGGTTAAACTTTTTCATTGAGGTATTGGTCTGTTTTAATTAACTTTTGTTGTATCCTTTTAACTAACATCATCGGGAGACAAAATCATGTCAACTAATTTCTATGCCATCAAATTGTTTGTTGAAGCTTTGCTCAGCAAGTATTTCGGTGTGAAGTCGCAAAAAGGTGTTACTATGATTGAGTACGCCTTGATTGCTGCTTTGATTGCTGTCATTGCTATTGCGACGATTACCACTGTTGGTACCAATCTCAATTCCGTTTTCAATAGGGTTGGTACTGCTCTTAACTAAATAAGCGAGAGCTTTTTATGGTTAAAGCTTTGCAAATTTAAAGTCATAGCTGTGAAAAAACCAGTTATCATTGCCATCGCACTCGTTCTGGGTGCGATGGCCGCTTACATAGCTGCTCGCATGAGTACTGTTCAGACTGATGGTTCAGAGGCTAAGGTTGTTATTGTCGCTATGCCGATTGACGCTGGTAAGGTTATTGCGCCTGACCAGATTAAAGCTGTTCAGTGGCCAAGCTCGGCTGTTCCATTGAATGCGTTTGCTCGGACTGCTGATGTTGTCGGTCGGGTTGCGCGTGTCTCTATGATTGCTGGTGAGCCTGTTTTGCCAGATAAGTTGGCTCTCAAGGGAGCAAAAGGGGGCTTGGCCTCAACGCTTCCTGAGGGAAAACGCGCCATTACGGTCAAGGTAAATGAGGTTATTGCTGTTGCCGGGTTTGCTTTGCCTGGTAGCTACGTGGATATTCTGGTAAATGGTAAAGATGATAATCGCAGGTCTTTTTCGCGAACGGTGTTGTCGCGTGTTAAGGTGTTGGCGGTTGATCAGGTGACTACTGGAGACCCTGATAAACCAAAATTGGTTAATGCTGTAACCGTTGAGCTTTCTCCGCGAGAAGCCGAAAAGCTTGATCTCGCTCGCAACATTGGAAATCTTTCTTTGGTTTTGCGTAATGAACTTGATACCGCTGAAGTAAACTCTGAAGGCGTGCGCCTTCCCGATATTGTGCACCCGCAGGCCACTGGTGACATCACCTCTTCGCCTGATGTGCAGGTTGTGTCTCCACGTCAAAACCGTGGACCTGAAGAAATTCGTGGCACGAGCCGCGAGTCTGTTGCCACCCCATAGCCCATAGCCGACATGCAAATGAAATTAACATGTTTAAAGCGTTTCGCCTGCAAGACGGCTGCTCTTGCGGTGCTTGTTGGAGCCTTTCCCATGGCTGTGATCGCCGCTCCATCAACCTATCGTGTGTCTGAAGGTGAATCCAGGGTATACCGGATGGGTAGCCCCATCAAGCGCGTTGCTGTGGGGAATCCTGAGATTGCCGACTATATCATTCTTAACCCTACAGAGCTTTATTTGTTGGGCAAAAAAACGGGGGCCACTAATCTTATTGTCTGGGATCAAAACGGTAATTCTGCGTCTACGCCGCTGCAGGTTAGCAGGAATGTAGAACCTATAAAGGATCTGATCAGAACCGTTTTGCCGAATGAGACTGACATTCATATCTATTCTTCAGGGCCTGCATTGGTACTGGCAGGCACGGTGTCGAATTCCCTGGCTGCTGAAACCGCCTATCGTTTGGTAAAAGGGTATTTAGGGGGAGATGTGCCGGCGGATAACCCTGAAAAGACCCTAACCAATACCAAGCCCGCCGATAGCTATGCGGGAACTGCAAGCTTATCCGGTATTGTTAAAAGTGCTAGCCTTGTTGCTGGTGGGCCAACTGGTGCTGAGGGATCTGGAATGTCTGGTGTGGTCAATCTTCTCAAAGTTCGTGACGCACAGCAAGTTCGCCTTGAAGTACACATTGCAGAAGTTTCCAAAACTTTCATGCAGGCCTTAGGCTTCGAATGGGCGGGCCGTATAGGTAATGTTTCGGGGGGGCTTATGACTGGATTTGTCAGCAATGAGACTATCAATCTTCTGCTAAAGGACAACACTTCTCATTCACAGCGGATCAAAGCGGAAAACGAGTGTGATAATGGTTGGATTAAAATTTTGGCCGAGCCTACTATTGTAGCTATGAGTGGTCAGGAGGGCTATTTTCTTGTCGGCGGTAAAATCTATGTTCCTACTATAACCGCTAACGGGGCAGTTGACTACCAAGAACGTACGTATGGTGTTGGTTTGCGATTTACGCCCACCGTTTTGGATGCTGGTCGTATTTCGCTCAAGGTTGCACCGGAGGTTTCTGAGCCGCCAACGTCTGCGGCTGATGGAACTGGCACATTGCTGGCCTTTAAAACCAGCTATGCATCTACCACCGTTCAGATGAATGAAGGGCAAAACCTTGTTATTGGTGGTCTTTTGAAAGACAAAATCACAGAAACCTTAAAAGCCGTGCCTTTGCTGGGAGACATTCCTCTTCTTGGCGCTCTATTCCGGCACACCAAGATCGAATCTGAAAATACCGAACTTCTGGTTGTTGTTCGTCCTACTCTGGTTGAAGCCAGCGATACTCCACCAGAGCTTCCGACTGACAGGTTTATTCCGCCTACTCAAAAAGAGCTTTTCTTTGACGGAAAGCTGCAAGGTTCAAGGAGTGGACAATGAAAGCCATTCACGCAGATGTTGCCAAATTCAGGACGCCAGTGAATGCTGGCGTCCAATCGCAAAAGGGGAATGCGTTAATTGAATTTGCGTTCGTTCTGCCCGTCTTTCTGGTTCTCCTTTTTGGAATGGTTACTTTTTCTCTGGGCATTTATGACAAAACCGTGCTTACTATGGCTACACGAGAGGGCGCTCGTGCTGGAGCCGTATACGATGCAGGCAATTATGACAGCGATGGTGATCTTGATGTGACGAGCGTACAAACCAAAGCACGCAATGCCACCTTGGCTGTTTTAGCTAATAAGCTTATCTCTTTTGGGAGTAAGACCCCTACCGTGGACAACCCGAGCATTACAGGTGATATTCTTACTGTAACTGCGCATCTCAATTATACTGGCATTTTCTTTTTGACAGGGGGCCAGGATATTTCGGCTACATCAAGCATGAGGATTGAGGCTTTGCAATCATATGCATCACCATGACACCTTATATCCATCACTATGATACTTTTACGCCAAAATAAACTGCCGAATGGTCAGCGTGGTGCTGTTACCATTATGTTTGCCATTTTTTTAGTGGTATTGTTGGGCTTTGCCGCATTGGCTCTTGACCTGGGCCGCATGAACCTGACCAAAGTCCAGCTTCAAAGCGCAGCCGATGCTGCTGCTTTGGGTGGTGCGGGATCGCTTGTTAACTCGTCGCTCTCAACCTACGATTGGGACGCGGCAGAGCAAAAGGGACTGGTGCTTGCACAACACAATATTGTCAATGGCGAGCAGATTCAGCAAGCGACGATTGAAGCCGGATACTGGAACTCATCGGATGGTTTTCGCCACCATGGCACATCAGGTGTTCCCGTTACCGGAGATGTTCCCGCTGTGCGTGCTACGGTTGCTCTCACCAGCACCCAAAATAATGGGCCTTTAAAGTTGTTTTTCGCTCCTTTTCTTGGTATCAACGAAAGTAATATTCCGGCCAGTGCCATTGCCGCTATATACCCACCTGCAGGCGGCGTGGGCATGTTTCCTTTTACCCTCGGCAAGGATGTCTTCAACAATTTTTGGGACAGCGAGACGCAAACTCCTAAAACGGAGGATCCTTTCATGGTCAATCTTGAAACATATTATCCGAAAGGTGGTATGGGTACATGGACTTCTTTGACAGAAGAGATCGGTGGGGGATCAAGTGACGTCACAACAATTGGTGGTATTTTTTGGGACAAAAAGGATGATACTCCCATCAGGACAACGATACCGATGAAACTTGGACAGGAAATTTGGGTCGCAGACGGCGACATGTCTATACTGTACAAGAATAAACAATATGAGTTTCCTATCGGCGAACCGATTGTTATACCTGTTATTGAAAATGTTGATCCTGGAAGCTGGCAACCAATTGTCGCTTTTGCCGGCTTTGTTATTGATTCCTCTCATTCTCAAGGAACCCACAGCTATATTACTGGCCATTTTATTGATGCGACTACGATTCCAGGTCTCATTCCGGGCAATGGCAGCGGTGTTCCGTACGGCGCATTCACTCCTCCCTATTTAGTACAATAAACGCACATGAATATTGCTGTTTACTCTTCCCAGCCCTGGGAAGTTGATGATACACAAATTGAATTGAATCAACACCAGGTTGTGCGTTTGGTTGGCGAGCCAGGGGAGATGGTGCGAAAAATCAAGAGCAAAAACCCCGATCTCGTTTTGGTGGTCGGTTTTGACTGCAACGACGCCAATTACCTGCGAGAGCTGGAGAAGCTTTGCCTGACTCTATCGAATGCTGCTATTGTAACTCTGCATCCGCAAGCACAGCCTGAACAGTTGCGCTCACTTATGCGTGCGGGTGTACGTGAAGTTATTGATGACAGCACACCAAAAACCCTGCAACAGGTTATCGGACGCGCCCTCATTCGTTCCAAGGGCTCGCATATTATCCAGAATCATGTTTTTGGATTTGTTTCTTCAAAAGGGGGTGATGGCAGCTCTTGCATTGTTGCCAATTTGGCTTATGCACTTTCTCAGGTGCCCAATACCCGCGTACTTGCAGTTGATGTCTCTTTACCTTTTGGTGATCTTGACATGTATCTCACTGGAGAGACCCATCCTGATGATTTGGCAGACATCTCGAGTCAATCTGAAAGGCTTGACCAGTCGCTACTCGACAGCATGGTGCAGCATGTCAGCCCCACGCTTGATCTCATTCCCATGCCAACCACGTTCGAGAAAATTATTACTATCGAACCTGAGCGCGTGAGTGAGCTTATTCACATTGCTTCAAATTTTTACGACTACATTCTGGTTGATTTTGGTATATCTCTTGACCGCATAGGCATTTGGGTTGCAGAGTACCTTGACGAATTATGCATTGTATCGACCCCTTCGTTACCGTCGCTGCGAGGGGCAGGACAAGTCCTCAAGCTTTGTAAAGAGTTTGAAAAACCTATTGCTCGCATTGAGAATATTCTTAACCGATTTGACAACAATGCGCGCATCTCCGGCGCCGAAATCGAAAAAGTCATTGGCAGACCAATTAATAAAAGCCTGCCCTCTGATACTGACGCGGTGGAGGCTGCCCTCCTGATCGGTCAGCCCTTCGTGAAAGAGGCTCCCAAATCAAAACTTTCTCAATCTATTTTCGATTGGGCCGCTGACCTTACAGGTAACAGTCAACCAAAACGCTCGCTATGGGAACGCTTAAAGATCAAATAGCTCGCTGGAACCTCTCTACAAAACGTGGTTCAGGTGCTCCTGAATCTGAGTCGTCCACTTTCCCTGAAAAAACTGATATTGTTGAGGCTCCAACTCAACCAGTAGCGGCTAAAAAAAATAATGCCACAAGAGTGGATGACTTTTATGCAACCAAAACCAAGTTGCATCAAAAGTTACTCAGCCGTATAGATCTTGACTCCATAGAGGCTCTTACCCCTGAGCAGCTTCGTAATGAGCTGGGAGTATTGCTTACTGCGCTCATTGATGAGGAGGCCATGCCTCTTAATCATCAAGAGCGTGCCAGAGTTGTGGCTGACCTGAAAAACGAAATCATGGGTTTGGGGCCTTTGGAGCCCTTGTTGGCAGATCCTACTATTTCTGAAATCATGGTCAACGGGCACCAGAACGTCTATATCGAAAGACGGGGGCGCATTGAGCTCACTGATATTCGCTTCAGCGATGACGCCCACCTCATGAAGATCATCGACAAGATCGTTTCTCGTGTGGGCCGGCGAATCGATGAGTCTGTTCCCCTTGCAGATGCTCGCTTGCCAGATGGGTCGCGTGTCAATGCTATCATTCCTCCGCTGGCTCTTGATGGCCCATCACTCACTATTCGTCGTTTTGCAGTTGTTCCTCTGCAAATGCCAGATCTTCTTGAAAAGAATACTCTTACACCCGCCATGGCTGAATTGTTATCAGCTCTGGTTAAAGTCAAGTGTAACATCATTATATCAGGTGGTACTGGTTCGGGTAAAACTACGTTGCTCAATATTTTATCTGGCTATATTCCCCAAAGCGAACGAATTGTTACCATCGAAGATACTGCCGAACTCCAGCTGCAGCAGGATCACGTTGTTCGCTTGGAAACACGGCCGCCCAATATCGAAGGTAAAGGCGAAATCACCATGCGTGCGCTAGTAAAAAACTCTTTGCGTATGCGCCCTGATCGCATTGTGCTTGGTGAGGTTCGTAGCTCTGAAGTGATCGATATGCTACAAGCCATGAACACCGGTCACGATGGTTCGCTTACCACTATTCACGCCAATACTCCGCGAGATGCGATGGCCCGTCTCGAAAACCTTGTTGGACTGGGGGGAATCAATCTGCCCAGCAAGGCCCTGCGCCAGCTTATTGCTTCGTCGGTTCAATTTATCATTCAGATTTCACGACTCTCTGATGGCACCCGAAAGGTCACGAGTATCCAGGAGCTTATCGGCATGGAAGGCGATGTCATTACTACTCAGGAAATCTATAACTTCAAGCGTACCGGTACTACTCCGGATGGATTAGTCGAGGGACTCTTCAGTGCCACAGGGGTGCGTCCAAAAGTTGCAGAAAAAATCCATACTTATGGCATTGTGCTCAGTGATGGTATGTTCACCCCAGCTGAAGTTAACCTCTAACTTTTTAGCGCAACATGACGACGTTTTTGATCTCTTTTTTTGCTTTTGCGGCGGTTATCCTGATCGTGCTGTTTGCCTATGGGGTATGGGTCAATTTTTTTGATCCTAGCAACAAAGCCAAAAGAAAGCGTTTGAAGTCGATCAAAAGCGCTGTTCAATGGGGCGGGCAAAGTCCCAGCATTGCGCAAATCAACCAGAATGACAGTGACCTCGAAATATGGTTACGTTCGCATTACAGAGTATTTGTTCGGCTTGAAAACCT
Organism: Chlorobaculum parvum NCIB 8327; assembly: GCF_000020505.1. NCBI lineage: Bacteria > Pseudomonadati > Chlorobiota > Chlorobiia > Chlorobiales > Chlorobiaceae > Chlorobaculum > Chlorobaculum parvum. The sequence goes on along the minus strand of NC_011027.1, from coordinate 1,602,917 downwards.
GCTTCACCGTGCCCGTAGTCCGTTTAGCGCCTTGCGTTTATTGGGGATCATGAGTGCCGTGTTTATTTTGGTTGTGATGCTCGGG